>NZ_JBVIBD010000011.1:0-5971 GCF_055573595.1 Streptomyces sp. NPDC030165
TGATCCGCACCCCACCGAGCTCGACACACGCAGGGACACCCTCTTCCCCCACACGCCTCTTTCCCGCTCTCTATGGGGGGCGGCGGCCGCCCGGCGCTGTCGTGCTCCCCCCCCCCCCCGGGGCGGGACGCGCGGGCGTCGGCACGTCGGGGCGCGTCACATGGGGCGGCGCGGTCAGGCGGCCGCCCGTGCCGTGTGGAAGGACTGGGCGGAGAGCCAGAAGAGGTCCGGGCGGTGGGCGATGCCTGCCGGGTCGTCCGGGTCGAGGAGGCGGGTGAGGGTGGCGCGGTCCTGCTCGTCCAAGGCGTCGCCGGTCTTTTCGGCGAAGCGGGAGAGCTGCCTGGTGATCATCTCTCGCCATTCGGGGACCAGCGGGGCGGGCACGTCGAGCAGGAAGCTGCGGCTGAGCGGGGACCGCAGCCCCGCGGCGGTCAGGAGGGCGGGCCAGTCCTCGACGACGGCCCGGGCGCCGGGCAGTGCGGCGCGCATCCCGGCGAACCAGTCGTCCTGCAGCGCGTCGAGACGGCTCTGGAAGCCGGGGCGGCCGATGCCGAAGTCGCGGGGCAGGAAGCGGGGGGCGAGGCCGCCTTCGGAGACGGCGAGCAGTCCGCCCGGCCGCAGCCGGCGGGCCAGGGCGGCCACGGCGGCCGCCTGGTCGCCGACGTGGTGCAGGGCCTTGCTGGACCAGATGAGGTCCGCGTCCCCGATGCCGTCGATGCGGTCGGGCAGTTCGGCGACCTGGGTACGGAACCGGTCGCCGAGGCCCAGGCGGGCGGCGCGGTCGCGGGCGCGTTCGAGGAGCGCCTCGGTCGGGTCCACCGCCACGATCTCGGCCTGCGGGAAGGCGCGGGCGAGCAGGCAGCTGGTGACGCCGGGGCCGCTGCCGATGTCGAGCACCCGGCCGACCGCGTCGGGGCCGGGGCCGGACGACTGCGTCAGCAGCTCCCGCAGCCAGGCCGTGGCCTGTTCGAGGAGTGGTGTGTGGAGCTCGGCCTCGCCTTCGAGGTGGGCGGCGAGCGCTTCCCAGTCCATGTGCGCGCTGTCGTGATGGTGCCCGTGGCCGCCCTGGCCGTGGCCGTGCTCGCGTACCGGGGCGGTGGTGCCGTGGTCGTGGAACGTCATGGTGCGAGCGTCCGGCAGGGAGCGCCGTAAGGCAAACATCCTTGCCGGTCCGGCAAAGCACCCCGCCTCCCGGCCCGCCAGGCCGCCCACCGTAAGGTTCTGGTCCGTGGGAATTCCAGGATGGATACCGCCGACCGAGACGGAACGGCGGCTGTGTGAGGCCGGCGCGCGTGGCGACTGGGAAGGCCAGGTCGCCGCGGTGGCCGGCGAGGACCTGTATCTGGCGGTGCCCCAGCAGGGCCAGGATCCGCTGCCGGTCTACGAGGACCCGGCCGGCGGCGGTACGTGCATCCCCGTGACGACCCGCGGCATGCTGCCGCCGTGGCACCCCCAGCAGCTCTTCGACCGGGTCTCGATGGAGGAGCTGGCGCAGGACTGGCCGAACGACAAGTGGAAACTGGCGGTCAACCCGGGTACACCGTGCGCCGCGTACCTGCCGGCCTCCGCCGCGCACCGCGCCAACTGGACGCGGTTCCGCGCCCGGTACGGCGTCCGGCCCGGTGGACTGCTCACCACCCACCTCGGCGGGCCGCTGCACGGCCCGCTCGCCCAGGCGCTCGCCTGCGGCGCCCCGATCGCCGTGCACCACAGCGTGCCGTGGAACGAGCTGGGCACCGCCTTCCTCGACTACGCGTCCGACGCCCAGCTGCTGCACGAGCAGTGGTCGGTCACCGACCCGGCGTCCTGGCGGCAGCGCCTCGACCGGCTCCTCGACGCCGGGTTCGTACCGGCCGGGACGGAAGCCGCGCTGCGCGCCCGCGACGCAGGAGCGGAAGACGGGTCCGGTGGCGTGCCGGAGCCGGTGGAGAAGTACGAGGAGCGCTTCCGTGCCGAGGGGCTGCTGCCCGCGGACGGGCAGGTGAAGTCGCTGGTCGCCCTGGACTACGCACACGCCGTCGCCCTCGTCCGCCGGGGCCTCGGGGCCCGCTTCTGCGCGCCGCCGGAGGCCGAGCAGGCCGTGCTGCGCGCCGGTGAGCTGGCGCGCGCGGCGTACGGCTCGTGGCAGGAGTTCTCGGCGGGGTACGCGCTGGGCCGGGTGCTGGCCTTCGACAACGGCTGGTTCGGCACTGCGTACCAGGAAGCGGTGCACATCCACCGGGTGCTCAGCCAGGGTCCGGCCTCGCCGTGGGCGAATCTGCCGTTCGCCTGACCTGGGCTGCCGTTCGCCTGGCCGGGTCTGTCCTTCGCCTGGCCGGGTCTGTTCTTCGCCTGGCCGGTCCGGTATCAGGTGATGTCCGTGACGGTCACCGTCACGGCGACCGCCGGCGCGGCCCCGCCCGCCGGCCCCGCCGGCTCCGCCGTCCCGAGCGCCTCCTGGACCGCCGCCGTGACACGGGGCCGGACCGCGCGGGCCACGTCCAGGGCCCGGTGACCGCGCCGGACCGCCAGGTGGACGCGGATCCGCCACTGTCCGGGGCCGGGCCCGCGGTCGGCCCGTACGCCGGTCACGCGGCCGTTCCACCCGGCCGGGGAGGAGTGGCCTGGACCGGTGCTGGTTCGGCCCGTCCGTGCCACCGTGCTCCGGAGCAGTTCGCCCAGGCCGGGCCGTAGGAAGGCGACGCCGGGCGTGTCCTTGGCGGCCTCGGCCGCGGCCCGCAGGACGGTGGCGTGGGCGTCGCCGCTCATGACGTGGCTCATGGCCTGCTCCCCTCTCCGGCTCCCGGGTCCCCGCCGGGGCCGTCGCCGTCAGGCCCGTCCCTGCCGGTCCCGGAGCCGTCCGGCGCCTCCTCCACGAGGTCGACGACGGTGACGTCGATCTCCGCGATCTCCAGGCCGACGCCGTCCCGTGCCGCCGCGCGCACCCGTTCACGTACCCGGTCGGCGAGGGCGGGCAACGGCCACGCGTACCCGGCCGCCAGTTCCAGCGCCACCTTCATGGGGCCGTGCGGCGCGAGCAGCGTGACCCGGCAGCTGCCCGCCTGCACGTCCGGCAGGGTCTCGGCGGCGGCGCGGAAGGACTTGGCCGCCGCGGCCTCGGTGATCCACGCGTCGTCCTCGGGGTCGCCCAGCGGCAGCGTCCGGCCCGGGCGGAGTTCGGTCCTGACCAGGTCCATCACCCGGGCCGTGAAGCGTTCGGCGCTCCGCTCCTCCTCGTCCCGGCCGGCTGCCGCCGCGGCCTGCCGGGCTTCGCGTACGTAGCTGTCGAGTACCCCGAGGCCCGCCAGCGCCTCCTGGCAGTACGGGCACTGCGCGGCGTGCGGGCCGGCGCCCGGACCGGTGCCGGGGGCGGCGCCTCCTGCCGGACGGCCCGCGGCGTCCGGTTCGCGCTCCTCCCACACGGACGACAGCGCGCGGCCGCAGGGCAGGATCGGGTCGTCGTGCTCACCTAGCGCCATGCGTCCATCGCCTCCGTCAGATAGCGGCGTGCTCGGAAGACCCTGCCACGGACCGCCTGGTGGCTGATGCCCACCACCGCGGCGATCTCCTCGTACGGCAGGGCGTGCAGCTCGCGCAGCACCCAGCAGGCGCGCTGCTCCGGGGTGAGTCCGTCCATCGCCCGCATCAGCGCCTCGACGGCGGCGGTCGACTCGGCTGCCCGTACCGGTGACGAGGCGTGCTCGGGCGCGCTCGGCTCCGGCACCGAGCCGAGGTCCTGGGTGGGTCTGCGGGCCCGCAGCAGGTTGAGGCACCGGTTGGTGACGATGCGGTACATCCAGGTCGTGAACGCGGCGTCACCGCGGAATTCCGGGAGCCTGCGCCACGCGCTCACGAAGGCGTCCTGTACGGCGTCCTCCGCGTCGGTGCGGCTGCCGAGCAGCCGGGTCGCGAGGCGCAGGAGCTGAGCGCTGTGGCGGCGTACGAGCACCTCGAAGGCCCCGTCGTCCCCCTCCCCGGCACGTACGGCCAGCAGGGCGTCGCTGGGTTCGGGCACTCGCCGGCTCCTTCCTTTCCTGTTCCATCTTCACCGGAGGCGGGTGAAATGTGAGGCTTTGGCGCGTTACGGGATTCAACGGGTGTTTCCCACCCGTCCCCGGAGCCGGCCGCAGAAAGACGCCTACCACGGCGCACCTCCGGACAGAGTGCTCCGCACACGCTTGTACGCTGCGCAAACGGGCAGACGGAACGGGCGCCCGGCGCGCACGGCACGAGGAGAGGACGGACACACATGGGCGGGAGCGGTACGGACCGCGGGTTGCGCCGACCGGCGCTCACGGCCGGCACCGGCAGGCCGCGCGCACGCAGCGCCGCGCTGCCCAGCTGGCCCCGCATCCGGACCGCGGCCCGCCGTACCCCGATCTCGATCTGGAACGACGACGTGTCCGACTGGGCGGCCAGCCTGACGTACTACTCGGTGCTGGCCCTGCTGCCCTCGGTGATCGTCACCATCTCCCTGGTCGGCCTGGCCAATCCGGCCTCCACCGAGGAGCTGATCAACCACATCAGTGCCCTCGCCCCGGCCGGTTCGGGCGGGACCGTCCGCCGGGCCCTGGTCACCATGGCGCAGCAGCGGACCGCGGTGTGGATGCTGGTCGGCGGCGCGATGGTCAGTGCCCTGTGGTCGTCGTGCAGCTACCTGGCGGTGTTCCGGCGGGCCCTGCACGCCATGTACCGCGTCAAGGACGACCGGCCGCCGTGGCACAAGGCGCCGCGCATCCTGGCGACGGCGCTGCTGCTGATGGCGCTGCTGATCAGCAGCGCGGTCGCCCTGCTGGTCAGCGGGCCGATAGCGAGCGCGGCGGGGCGGCTCGTGGGGCTCGGCGAGGCGGGCGGGGAGCTGTGGAACGTGTTGCAGTGGCCGCTGCTGTTGCTGCTGGCCGTGGTGCTGGTGATGGTGCTCTTCCGCACGGGCCCGGCATGTTCGCGCGGCCGGCGCGCGGTGCCCGGCGGGGTGCTCGCGGTGCTGCTGTGGCTGGTGGCCTCGGCCGGGTTCGCGTTCTACGTCTCGTACGTGGGCACCTTCAACCGGCTGTACGGGTCGCTCGCCGGGCCGGTCGTCTTCCTGATCTGGCTGTGGTTCTCCCACCTGTCCCTGCTGAGCGGCGCCCAGTTCAACGCCGAACTGGCCCGTATGGAGGGCGCGGACGCGGACACGGGCGGTACGGACGACGGCGCGCACGCCGAGGGCGACGGCGCGGACGGCTGAGCGCCCCGCTCAGCCCGGCCGCTCAGCGCCCTCCGTGGCCGGTGGCGATCTCCTCGACCCGGTGGGCCAGGGCGAAGTCGAGGGCGGTGACCGCGTGGCCGGCGCTGTGGGTGTTCACGGCGAGGGTCAGTGTGTTGTAGCCGAGGGTCAGTTCGGAGTGGTGGTTCAGCTCCTCCTGGATCTGGGCGACGTGGATCACCATCGCGGCGGCCGGCAGGTGCCGGTCGAACGTGTAGGTGCGGGTCAGGCTGCCGTCCGTCACCGACCAGCCGGGCAGCTCCGCGAGGCGGTCCTCGATCTCCTTGTCCGTCAGCGGGTCCACCGACGCGTCCATCTCGCTCCGCCTCTCCGTCACAGCGGTCACAGCGGTCACAGCGCATGACCGCGCGTACCGCCCGTACCACCGGGCCGTCCGTGCCCTGTCGATTGCAGCAGTTCCAGCGTGGCACGCCGAGGACGCTTTCCCGCCAATGTGCGGACGGGCACGCCGCGGGCTTCCGGGGTCAGGGTGCCGCTTCTATGCTCCTGCGCCTGACGGGCCGTCCGTTACCGGGGGTAGTAGGGAGCAGCCGTGGACACCGTGGACCGTACGGAGCACACGCACACAACCGGCGGCGGACAGCCCCGGCGGGCGTTCCTGGGCGGGGCGGCGGCGGTGGGCGGCGCGCTCGCCCTGGGGGCCGGCGGCGGGGGGGGGGGGGGGACCCCCCCCCCCCCCCCCCCCCCCCCCTCCCCCCCCCCCCCCCCCCCCCCCCCCCCCCCCCC
>NZ_JBVIBD010000011.1:5981-172317 GCF_055573595.1 Streptomyces sp. NPDC030165
CACACAACCGGTGGCGGACAGCCCTGGCGGGTGTTCTGGGGCGGGGCGGCGGTGGTGGGCGGCGCTCTCGCCTGGGGGGCTGGCGGCGCGGCGGCAGCCGCGCCCGCGCCCGCCGCCGCGCGGCGCCGTGCCGCGGGCCGGACCGTGGCCGTCCTCGGCGGCGGTGTGGCCGGGCTGACCGCCGCGCACGAACTGGCCGAACGCGGCTTCCAGGTCACCGTCTACGAGCGCAAGCCCAAAGGTCTCGGCGGCAAGGCCCGCAGCATGGACGTGCCGGGCAGCGCGCGCGGCGGACGCAGGCCGCTGCCCGGCGAACACGGCTTCCGCTTCATCCCCGGCATCTACCACAACCTGCCGGACACCCTGCGCCGCATCCCGTTCCCCGGCAACGCCAACGGCTGCCACGACAACCTCGTCGCCTCCACCGAGGTGATGTTCGCCCGCACCGGCGGCCGTGAGGACATCCGTATCCCGTTCTCCGCCGTGGGTACTCCCCCGCCCGTGCTGACGCCCGACGCGTTCCTGCGCATGCTGACCGGGCTGCTGGAGACCGCCACCCGACTGCCCGTCCATGAGATCGCGTACTTCGCCAACCGGCTGCTGGTCTTCCTGACCAGCTGCGACCGGCGCCGCCTGGACGTCTGGGAGCACACGCCGTGGTGGCGCTACGTGCGGGCCGCGTCGATGTCCGCGGACTACCAGCGGCTGCTGGCCGTCGGCCTGACCCGCAACATCGTCGCGACCAAGGCGGAGATCGCCTCCACCCGGACCGTCGCGACCTGCGCCGAGGCGTTCGTCTTCAACCTGCTGGGCCGGGGCGCGGACGGGCAGCCCGACCGGGTGCTGAACCTGCCCACCAACGAGGCGTGGATCGACCCGTGGGTGACGCACCTGCGGTCGCTGGGCGTGCGGTTCCGGGTCGGGTGGGCCGTACGCGACCTGCGGTTGTCCGGCGGCCGGATCGCGGAGGCGGTCGTCACCGACCCGCAGGGCGCGCGGCAGCCGGTCGTCGCCGACCACTTCGTGCAGGCGATGCCGGTCGAGCACGCCCGTACGACCTGGAACGCCGCCGTACGGGCCGCCGACCCGCAGCTCGCGCGCTGCGACAAGCTCGCGACGGACTGGATGACGGGCATCCAGTTCTATCTGACCGAGCCGACGCCGATCATCCACGGGCACATCAACCACATCGACTCGCCGTGGTCGCTGACCGCGGTCGGCCAGGCGCAGTACTGGAAGGGCCGGAACTTCCCGGCGGACTATGGCGACGGGCTGGCCGCCGACTGCCTGTCGGTGGACATCTCGGAGTGGGACCAGCCGGGCATCCTGTACGGCAAGACGGCCAAGCAGTGCACGCGCGAAGAGGTCGCACGGGAGGTCTGGGCGCAGATGAAGGCCGGGCTCAACGACACCGGCACGGCCGTACTGCGCGACGCGACGCTGCACTCGTGGTTCCTGGACCCGGCCGTCGACGGGCTCGGCACGCCGCAGCCCACCAACGACGAGCAGCTGCTGATCCACCCCACCGGCTCCTGGCTGAACCGGCCCACGTCCCGTACGGCGATCCCCAACCTCTTCCTCGCCGGGGACTACGTGGCCGTCGACATCGACCTGGCGACGATGGAGGGAGCCAACGCCTCCGCTCGGCAGGCCGTGAACGCGCTGCTGGACGCGGCCGGTTCCGCCGCCGAGCGGTGCGCGGTGATCCCGCTGTACCGCGCGCCGGAGTTCGCGGCGCTCAGGCGGCACGACGAGACACGGCACCGGCTCGGGCTGCGCAACGCCTTCGACCTGGGGTGATGCTGGGGCGTCAAGTCCCCGGCCGTACGGGACGGCCGGCCGGGGAACCGGAGCGGGCCGCCTTCTCCAGGAGCAGTTCCCGCTCCCGTACGTTACGGGCCAGAGCCGCCGCCCGCTGGAACTCCTCGCGGGCCTCGGCCGCCCGGCCCACGCGCTCCAGCAGATCGCCCCGGACGCTCGGCAGCAGGTGGTAGTCCTTCAGGGCAGGGTCGGCGGCCAGGGAGTCCACCAGTTTCAGGGCGGCGTCGGGGCCTTCGGCCATCGAGACGGCGACCGCCCGGTTCAACTCGACGACCGGGGACGGCGCCTGGGCGAGGAGCCGGTCGTAGAGGGTGGCGATGGCGGCCCAGTCCGTGTCCTCGTAACGGGGGGCCACCGCGTGGTGCGCGGCGATCGCGGCCTGCAGCGAGTACGGGCCGTGCCCGGCGCGGTGCAGGGCGTCGACGCCGCGGCGGACCAGCATCCGGTTCCACTGGGCGCGGTTCTGGTCGGCGAGCAGCACCGGTTCGCCGTCGGGCCCCGTGCGGGCGGGGATGCGCGACGCCTGGAACTCCAGCAGCGCTGCCAGGCCGTGCACTTCGGGCTCGTCCGGCATCAGGTTCGCCAGGACGCGGACGAGGCGCAGCGCGTCCTCGCACAGCGCCGGGCGCACCAGGTCGTCACCGGCCGTCGCGGCGTACCCCTCGTTGAAGATGAGGTAGATGACTTCCAGGACGGAGAAGAGGCGGGCCGACCGCTCGGTGCCGTACGGGACTTCGAAGGGAATCCGGGCCTCGGCGAGCACCCGTTTGGCACGCACGATCCTCTGCGCCACGGTCGGCTCGGCGACGAGGAAGGCCCTGGCTGTTTCCGTTGTCGTCAGCCCGCCCAGGAGCCGCAGGGTGAGCGCGATGCGGGCCGGCGCCGCCAGCACGGGATGGCAGGCGGTGAAGATCAGCCGCAGCAGATCGTCGTCGATGCCGTCGGCGTCCGCCGGTTCGGGCGGCGGTACGTCCTCCAAGGCCCGTCCGGCCTCGGCCAGTTTGCGCGCGTACGTCTCCTTGCGGCGTACGAGATCGATGGCGCGGCGCTTGGCGATGGCCATGAGCCAGGCGCCCGGGTTGTCCGGCACGCCCGACTCCGGCCACTGTTCCAACGCGGCGACCAGGGCGTCCTGCGCGAGTTCCTCGGCGATGCCCACGTCCCGCACGATGCGGGTGACACCGGCGATGATCCGCGCGGACTCGATCCTGAACACCGTCTCGACCGCGTGGGCCGTGCTTGCTGCCGTCACGGCCACCCATCAGAGCAGCCGGGCGAAGGGGCGGCAAGCACGGCCGGGTCAGCAGCCCTCGACGATCTCGCGGACCTCGGCGGTGACGGTCCAGTGCTCCTCGTGGGTGCGCAGGAACCGGCTCGCCCACTCCATGGCCTCGGCCTTGTCCTTGGCCTGGACGATGGAGTAACCGCCGATGACCTCCTTGGTCTCGGTGAACGGGCCGTCGGTCGAGGTGAGCTTGCCGCCGGACCAGGTGACCCGGGTGCCCTCCGACGTGGGGGGTGAGCCCGGCGTTGTCCAGCATGACCCCGGCCTGGGTGACCTCCTTCAGCAGCGCACGCATGCGCTCCTGGAGTTCGGGGCTGGGGCCGCCCTCGGGGACGTCGTTCTCGTCGATGCGGACCAGCGTCAGGAAGCGCGGCACGGTGACTCCTCGGTCGTACGGGCAGGGTCTCTCCCCGCCTCTCACCCCTGCGTCGAACGGGGTACCACCGGATCGACAGACCCGCCGAATTTTTCTCGGAGAATTTTTTTCGGCGGTGCCGCGCGGGGGCTCGGGGAGGGCTGGAGGGGATCGCAGCCTATCCGTACAGACGTACGGAATCGGTTACGGTTCGGCCATGACGACTGCTGCGGTCTCCTCGAAGACGGCGTCCGACCCGACGACGGGCGTGGGTGCGCTGCTGCGCGAGTGGCGGGTCCGGCGCCGCGTCAGCCAGCTCGATCTGGCCCTGCGCGCCGACTCCTCCGCCCGGCACATCAGCTTCATCGAGACCGGCCGGGCCCGGCCCAGCCAGGAGATGGTGCTGCGGCTGGCCGAGCACCTCGACGTACCCGTGCGGGAACGCAACGCGCTGCTGATCGCGGCCGGCTACGCGCCCGGTTTTCCGGAAACCCCGTTGGACGACCCGTCGATGGACGCGCTGCGGACCGGTATGGAACGGCTGCTGACGGGCTACGAGCCGTTCCCCGCCCTGGTCGTCGACGCCACGTACCACGTCGTCGCCGCGAACCGGGGCATCCAGGCGCTGATGGCGGGCGTCGGCGAGAAGCTGCTGCAACCGCCGCTGAACGCCATGCGCATTACCCTCCACCCCGACGGACTCGCCCCGCGCATCCGCAACTTCCTGGAGTGGCGGGAGCACCTGCTCGCCCAGATGCAGCGGCAGTTGGCGGTCCTGCGCTCCGCGCCGCTGCGCGCGGTCCACGAGGAGGTGAGCGGCTACCCGCTGCCCGAAGGCGGGCGGGAGACGGCCGCGGGCGGCGGGCACGCGCCGTACGCGCTGCCGATGGTGATCGAACACGACGGCCGGGTGCTGTCGTTCATCTCCACGATCGCCACCTTCAACACCCCGATGGACGTGACCGTCTCCGAACTCGCCCTGGAGACCTTCCTCCCGGCGGACCCGGAGACGGCCGAACACCTGCGGACGTGGCTGCCGTAGCGCCCGCACCCCCGTAGCGGGCGGCGCCGGCTCACACGGCCGGTACGCGGTCCAGAAAACCGGCGACCGAGCGGATGCGGCCGTCCGCCGCGAGGGTGGCGACGTCAAACCCGGCGACCGGGGCCGAACCGTCCGGAGCCACCAGTTCCCAGCCGAACCGCACCAGGTCGTGATGCCCGTCCGGGGTGCCCAGCGGCCGGAACTCGAAGCCGGGGAACTGCGCGTGGACCGCGGCGATGACGGCCGCGAGCTGGTCGTGCCCCGTGGTGTCGGCGAGCGGGTCGGTGTAGGTGGCGTCCTCGGTGAAGGCCGCCGCGACGGCTCCGGCCGTACCGTCCCCCGCCGCGTTCCACGCCGCGAGGTACCGGGCGACCGCGTCGGTGTAGCGCTCCGGGCCCGTCTGCTCGGTCTGGGTCTGCTCGGTCTGCGTCATGTCCGGACTCCTCATGTCTCGTCGCGTAGCGCGGGCCGCGGGTCGCCACGGCCCTCGGTGGGGCCGGTTCGCGGGCCGGAGTGCGCCGGCCCGTGAACCGGTGCCTCAAAGATGCCGGGGCGCGGGGAACGGGTCGATTACGCGGCAGGTAATGGCGCTCACGTTGACTTACGAAACACCTGCGCAGGTCACGCGGCCCACATGCCCTGTTGTGGCTTCGGGAGGGAGCCAAACAGGGAGCCAGTCCCCGTGTTACGTGTCGGTAGGCGACCCTCGCACCACATCGTCGTCTGGCGTGAAGATGGCATCCATCGCTTCTGCCCCACCCGCGATGACAGGGCGGATCTGCTTACGGTAGACCCGCTCAGTAGTGGCGGTCCCGCTGTGCCCGACCAGCTGAGCGATAGTTTCGATCGGCACACCGACGGCCGACAAGAGCGAGACGAAGCTGGTCCGAAGTTCGCGCGTGGTCCACTTCTCGACCTCGTTAAATTCAACTTCGGGGTGTTCAAGTGCGGCCTGCTTCAAGAGAGATCGCAAGTTCTTCCGAACATTCGTTGAACTTCTCCGCTCCCCCGTGGGACCAGGGAAAACCAAACTTTCCCGACTCCACTCGATCCCCGCCTTGCGGTATGCCTCCTGTTGGCTCTTCCGGTACGCAGCCATCACAGCGGCGGCCTGCTGAGGCATTACGAGTGACCGTCGACTCAACCGTGTCTTAGTCTCGCCTCTTCGCCGCACTGATCGCCATACATCCACGTGAGGCCGTTCATCTTCGCTCACCTCTGTATGGATATGCGACCAGTTCAGCGCTCGCTCTTCCTCGGTTCGCACGCCAGCGAGCAACGCCAGGACCACATAGGCATGAATCCAGCTTCCTTGCCTGGTAGATAGCAGCGCTTGCGCCTGCTCCAGGTTCAGGGATTTGCTGGGCCTACCAATCTGCCCCTCCGGCAAGTCTGCGAAGTCAGCCACGTTCACACCGACTCGGCCTCGGCGCTGTGCGTGACTGATCGAACGACGAAGAATCCAGCGAATCCTTTTGAGGGACTCACGCGACAGGGCCTTAGCCTTCGCTTCCAACCAGTCATCCACGTCGTCCGCCTGAAGGTGCCGCAGCTTCGCTCTCCCCAGATCGGGAATCACGTGGTTCTTCGCGAGGCTACTGTAAGCCTTGACGCTGGACTCATCTCGCCCCTTCAAACCTCGTTGGAGCCAATCGTTTACGGCCTGCTCCACCGTATACGTGGCAGACGTCTTGACTCCATCCTCAAGCTCACGACGCTTCTCCCTGAGTTTCTGGCGAACTTCCCCTTTGGTTGCGCCAGAGACCTTGGGTCGCAGGCGCTTACCGGCTGGCGTGTAACCTAGCGAAACAGCGCCGACGTACCGATTTTTTGATTTATCCCAGTAGATCGAATCTTCTCCGTGGCCAGCCCTGCGAGCGCGCTTCGGGGACTCGGTCATGCGGTGATCTCCAAACCATCGGGCCGCGCCTTCGGGCGCGGCCCGATTGATGCGTACGAGAGGAAGGTTTAGGCGGCGGCTTCGGCCTCGCCCTTCAGCAGTTCGACGTATTGCGCGATGTACTCAGGCGGGATGAGCCGACGGCGGCGAATGCGAACTGTTTGGAGGCGCCCACGGCGAATCTCCTCGTAGACCAGCGAGCGGCCGATGCCCAAGGCCATCGCCGCTTCTTCCGGTCGGTACAGAACCCGCTCGGCGGGAAAGGTAAGCGTGACGCTCATCCGGGGATACCGCCCCGGAGCGTGGCGGTGGCGGGGGGTGCGACCATGCGTCTGTCTCCTTCGGGTGCCAGAAACCCCGGTTGCGGTGACAGAACCCCGAGAACCTCCCGTGCGGGCCGCTGACCTGCGGGTTCGCGGGTTTGATCTCTGGTGACAAAACCTCAAAAAACTGTGACAGAACCTCAAGGGCGGGGGTTCTGTCACCGGGCTCGGCAGGGCCTGCCCGCGGCGGCGGGGGGTTCTGTCGAAGTTTCCGGAGGTTTTGTCACCGGCGCGATCAAGCCCGTTTGTGCAGGTCAGAGGCTTGTGTCGGGGGTTTTCGGGGTTCTGTCACCGGGTCGGGGGTTTTCGTCAGGCGGCCGGGGGCGGGGTGAGGCAGGGGTGGGTGTCGTAGCGGGGGGAGGGCGGCCGGCCACCGCGGCCGGAGCGCGGCGGCGGGGCCTGCCGGCGCACCCACCCGTGGTCCTCCAGGAGGTCCAGGGCGGGGTCGAGGTCGGCGATGGCCTTGAAGGTGCCTTTGGGCAGGCCGCGGAACAGCTCACGTCGGGTGAAGCCGGTCAGCCGGGCGTCACGCAGGTACGCCAGGACGGTGTGGGCGGCGTCGCGGTCCGGGCTGGCGCCCATGGCGTCGAACACGTCAAGGGCGTGCGCGGTGAAGTAGTCGCCCAACTGGGTAGCCGCGGCCAGGGCGGGGGCGCCGACGGGGCGGCGCCACCCGTCTTCGGGGTGCGCGGCCAGGTGCAGCAGTCCGGCGATGCGGGCCACCGCCCCGTCACGCTTGGACGCCCATTTGACGATGGGCGCCAGGCTGCCGCCCTTGCCGAGACGGGACTCGGTGACCCGCTGATAGGCCAGCATCACCGCGTCCGCCTCCTCGGTGAGGGTCAGGACGGCGGGGTCGGTCCAGTCGGCCAGCGCCAGGGTCAGTCCGGCCACGTGCCGGGCGTATGCGGCCGCGGTCTCGTCGGGGATGAGGTCGGGGGTGAGGTTGCGGCGGCCGACCAGGGATTCGGGTTTGGCGTACAGGTAGCGGGCCAGCAGGCCGCGGCCGTCGGCGCCCTTGATGGTGCCGATGGATCCGAGTACCTCGGGCTGGACGGCCAGGCCCATGGTCACGGCGGGATGCTCGATGTGCTGCGCGTCGCGGCCCTGGCGGTTGACGCGCACCATGTCCCCGGCGTGACCCTTGAGGAAGATTTCCATGTTGGGGGTGCCGGAGTAGCGGCCGGCGATGATGTCGAAGATGCCGCCCTCCGGGGACAGGACGGAGATGCGTCCGCCCTGCTCCGCCAGCAGGGTGGCCGCGCTCTCCGGGGTCACGTCGTCCGCCACCAGCTGAGGTTTGGCCGGGGCGTGGACTTCGTCGGCGGCTTGGGCCAGTTCGATGGCCTCGGCTGTCAGCTTGGCGCGCTGCTCCGGGTCGGCGGACGCCGCTTTGGCCATGGCCTTGTCGGCGGCGGCCTTGGCGAGCCGGGCGGAGGTTTCGGCCTCCGCCCGTACGGGGCCGGAGAGTTCGACCAGTTCGCGTTCCGCGGCGAGCAGCGGGGCGGTCATCAGGGCGAACACGGCGGACTTGCGGTTGCCGGGGTCCAGGGCCACGGCGGTGTAGATGTTGAGAGGTTCGCGCCAGTGGCCGCGTACGCTCACGGTGACGCGTCCTCCGGCGGCGGTGGCGATGACGGCCAGAGCCAGGCAGCCGGCCAGGTCCAGGGGGGTCTGGGTCTCCTCGGCAACGGCTGCCACCATGGCGGCCAGCCACTTCGGCAGGGCCTCGACAGGGAAAGGCGGCAGGTCGCGGCGGGCAGTCAGGGGCACCGGTTCGTCCCAGACGGGCCCGGCGATGTCCTCGACCTCTGCGGTCTCGAAGCCTGCCCACAGGTCATCAGGGGCGGTCATGCGGCTTTCCTTCCTCGGGCCCATCGCTCGGTGTCCTCGCGGTGCCGCCTCAGCAGCGCCGCCGTTTCGGGCGGCACGCAGGGGCAGGCCGTCTCCCGGTGCTCGGCCCATTCGGCGACCAGGTGCGCGACGGCCGCGCGGCCGGTGGCGGCGCGCTCAAAGCCGCCACAGCGGCAGCGGGCCACGGCCGACGGGGAGTCGTTCCAGGACGGCGGGGCGGTGATGTGCAGCCCGAAGAGCGGGGGATTCTCCGGGCTGCTCGGAGCGGTCGGGTGCGGGTCAGGGCGACAAGCTGGAAGGACGCCCTGACGGGCGGCGCCCTTCGGCGCGCCACGGCCGGCAGGGGCCGGGGCCGTCCTGGCGAGGCCGGGACCGGTGGCGGTTTGAGTGGGCATTTCAGTGCGGGGGGAGGGAGTGGGGGTCATGCCGTCTCCCGGGGCCGGGCGGTGCGGATCGACCAGTTCAGAGCGCTGCGCAGCGTCGAGCGGCACTGGTGCGGCGGCAGCCCGGTGGACTCCGCCGCCGCCTGAAATGCCTCTTCGACCACGTGCCGAGGGATGTCGCCCCACGCCACGAAGCGCCCCAACTTGCGGGCGCTGGTGAACAGGGCCGCTTCCCGGCCGCCCTCCTGCGCCGCCGCCACGGCCGCCGCCTCACGTTCGAGGGCGACCTGGGCACAGCGGGCACCGCCGCGCGGCACCACGACCGGCACGGGCGCCCTCACGGGCCGCTGTGGGGGCGCGAGGGCGTCCAGGAGCCACCCGGGCAGCGGCGCCACCGGCACGTCGTCCAGCGCCTCGTAGGCGCCCGCCGCTGTGGTGCTGCCCGCGCCGACGACGTAGCCGCCCCATACGCGGGTGTCGACCAGCGGGGCGAGGGTGCCCGCCGTGTTGCCCAGCCGCACCCCGTCCGGGGCGGTGAAGTACTGGTGCATGCCGCCGCTCGCGGTCCGCACCCGGTAGGTGTCGGGGACGGGCTGTCCGGCGCGCTCGCAGAGCGCCGCAAAGGTCGTCGCGCAGTCCGGCGCGTCCCTCATGCCCTTGTCCTTGTTCTTGGGCATGTCGAGGTCCACGACGACCAGCCCGGACGGGCCGGTGGCGATGCCGACGTTGTACGGGGCGTGGGCCCACGCGCGTTCGATGCGCTCCGGGTCGGTGGTGGCGCGCTGCTCCCACTTGCGGTGCCCGCCGGCGCACTCGCCGGTGCGGGGGCACTGGGCTTCGCCGTGCAGCGCCGGGCGCTTGTCACCGGGCCGCAGCGGGTGCACGTGCCAGCCGCGATCAGCGGCGGCCAGCGCTGCGGCAAGCAGAGCCACCTGCGGGAGATCAACGGTCAGGCGTTCGCTCATGCCGCGACCCTCCCGTCCATCGTGGCCAGGTGAGCAAAGCCGGTGCAGGTGATGCGCACGGGATCGGTGTGACCATTGCCTACGTCGACATAGCCGGCGGTGTCGAGCGGATGAAAGGTGCGGTCGGCCACCACGTAGGGGGTGCCGTTCAGGCGCCATCGGCCGCACGGTGCGGACACGAACACCACACCGTCGCCGGCGTCGCGTCGGGCAATCTCGCGCAGCAGTCGAAGCGCGGCCGGCTTGAGGAACACTCGCGGGGCGGGGGCAGGTTGCGTCATGCTGGAGACCTCCGGTGCGATTGACGCTCTGTTGAGTTGTGCTGGGAGGAGAGGGCGGCCCCGACTTCATTGGCGTGAGAGGGGGCCGCCCTTGCTGTGCCCGTAGTCGGACACGAGGGGTTGTCAGTGGGGGCGGATAGATTCGCCGCATGACGACTTTTGACATGGCGCCGGGCCTGGTGACCACGCGCGATGCGAACGCAGCGACCTACGGCTGCGGAAAGTTCCAGGGGATCGAGCCGGCGGATGAGGCCGGTTTGGTGTTCGTGTACTCCGACCCGTCCGCGGGCGCGGAGTACGGCTACACCTTCGATGGCCGCGCCGAAGATGATGAGTTCGGGCCGCTGTACCTGTACACCGGCGCCGGCGCCACGGGGGACCAGAAGCCGTCCGGCCGCAACAGCTCTCTGCTGAGGCACGTCGAAAAGGGCCGTGAACTGCACCTGTTCGTCGCGCACGGCACGGTGCCGGACGGTGAGGCGATGCAGCAGCGCTACATCGGACAGATGGTAGTGGACCCGATCAAGCCGTATGACGTGCGGCGCGGGCCCGGCAAGGACGGCGCGATGCGCGATGTGCTGGTCTTTCGCCTGCGGCCGGCGGAGGGAACGACGCCGGCATGGACGGACGCCGATTGGCTGCCGGCCGCCGCCACCTCGGAGCACGAGGTCACCGAACCCACGGTAGAGGTGCCCGAGCCCGTGGCCGTGCCGCAGCACAGCGGCACGACGGTCAAGGGCACCGAGCAGCACAGCACCGCGGAGACGACCGCGGACATCACCGTCGGACAGCGCAAGGTCCTGCGCCGCGAGGGCGAGTTGGTCACGGCGTTCGTGGCGCACCTGACCGCCGCGGGACACCAGACGCACAGCTTCCAGATCACCGTAGCGGGCGAGCCGGGCGCCCTGACGCCGGATGTGTACGACGCGACGGACCACGTGCTGTACGAGGCCAAGGGACTGACGACCCGGGCCAACGTTCGTATGGCCATCGGGCAACTCCTCGACTATCGCCGGCATGTCCCCGGTTGTGAGACGCTGCGCGTTGCTGTGCTGCTGCCCACCGCACCCACGCCCGACGTACAGCTGCTGCTGGCAGAGGAGGGGATCGGACTGGTCTACCAGGACGAGCACGGGGGATTCGTTGGCTGGCCCCTCCCCTGAACTGCCCGCAGCGGCAGTGCGCGAGGGCTCGCATGTCTAACAGGGCGGCCCCACCTCATCAGCATGAGGGGGCCGCCCTCGCCTTCATGGGTCAGGTGGCAGGCAGCGGGCGAGCAACGAACACGGCGACAATGGCGATGCCCAGCGTTTCGGCGCCGACAAGAGGCAAAGGAGCGAG
Organism: Streptomyces sp. NPDC030165; assembly: GCF_055573595.1. Lineage (NCBI taxonomy): Bacteria > Bacillati > Actinomycetota > Actinomycetes > Kitasatosporales > Streptomycetaceae > Streptomyces > Streptomyces sp. NPDC030165. The sequence continues at coordinate 17,532 of NZ_JBVIBD010000011.1, forward strand.
GTTATGTACGACTGCGAGGGCTGTGGCCGGTCCAGCCGGGGACTGTTCTTCGATTCCGGGACCGGCGAAGCGAAGTGGCGGTGCTGGCGCTGCCAGAGTGCCGACCAGAAGGAACTGGTCAGCTCTCTGGACGACCGGTCCCGGGATGTCCTCCGCCGCGACGCCGACGGCGTGCTCTGGCCCTACGGCCCGAACATCTACGTCCAGATGCGCGTGGATCTGCTGGACTGGGCGGACCGGCACGGCCTCAAGGTCGGCGACACGGGGTGTTCGTCCGGGCTCCATTGGCTCGACAAGGGGCGCTGCGCCAAGCGGGAATGCCAGGTTAGGCCGTGGTTCTACGACCACACCACCATGTGGCTCTCCCGGGCCACCGGCGAGCCCGCTCTGGTTTTCAACCAGCCATACGAGGAAGTCGACCCAGCGGAGGTACGGGAGTTCATCAGCGAATACCCGATCCTCAGGGCCGAGATCAGCCCAGAGACTTGGTACGGAGCGGACACCACCGGCGTCTACATCTGGAACGACAACAACCGCCGTGCGGCTGCCGGGCCGCCCCGTTAACCAGCCGACAAGGGGCGGCTGGTTAACATTAGACGGAGAAAATTTCTTCTAGATACTCTCGAATGCTTTCGTCGGCTCGAACTCGAATCCAATGTCGAGTGGCCAGGCTGACGAGCGCCCCGGGAATGCCCTCTTGGCGAAGGGGCAACTTCGTTTTGAGCCCCCACGCTTCAGCGGCGCGTAGTACGTCCCTGGCCTTTGGCGCAGTGCCGTACTCCCTTTCCAGCTCTACGGCGCAGTAGTGCACCATCGCGGCCGTTTCGGCTTGTCCGGCGTCAAACCTGGCCATGAGGTCGACGGTCGACTCGATAGCCTGATCCCACTTCTCAAGATGCTTGGCATACTTCGTGCGGGCAGCGTTGAACGTCTCGCCTGCCCGCACCTCGCGCCTGTTGCCGTTTTGCACTTCACGGATAACTCCATTGTTCCGCAGGCGGGTGATCGCGGGATTGATCCGGGGATCGTGGGGGCGGGAACCGGAACGCTCGAAGTCCAGTCCGGTTGCGACGCCGGCCACGGTCGCGAAGTACGTGATGGTGGGGAGCATCGCCGGGAGTACGGGCCAGGTGTAGGGCTGGCCGTTCAGCCTGTCGAGGACTTCCACGACGGCGACCTGCCAGGGAGTCACCTGCGACAGGGGGCGGCCTGGAGGCTGTTCCCACAAGCTCATCTGCTCGGGCCCACTTTCTTCCGCGCCGAAGGGCGCGTACAGCTCTACCGGAATGTCGATTCGCCGGACGCGGTCCACGATCACCTGGCTGACAAGAGACCAGTCCAGTTGCCCGTTTCCGCACCCCAGCGGGGGAACGGCGATGCCTGTCAGCCCCCACCGGCGCCAGTTTCGCACCAGGTATTCCAGCCCGGCAGCGATGTCCCCGATTTTACTGACGCTACGCCAGTGCCCCTTCGTGGGGAAGTTGATGACAACGTGGCCGTCGACCGGGTAGGGGTACGGCTCGCCGATCTTTACGAGCCCCGAGCGGCAGCGGCGCACGTAGTCGGCGTGCATCGCCGGGTACTGCCGCTTGAAGACCGCGGCGATTCCTTTGCCCATCACGCCAGCCGTGTTGACGGGATTCACGAGGCCGTGCATCGGGGACCTCAGCAGGTCGCCTTGCACGATGCGCACTTTGCTATCTAAGAAGGTAGACATCCCTGTTTACCTCCACCCTCCACTGTGACTGGCAAGCGGCGTATGTTTTATCGCGGTCCTCGGGCGTTAGAGTGTAGCAGCCGAAGATGAATTCAGGTGCTATTTTGTTCGGCACCAGCAGTTCGGCGCAGCGCTGCCGCTTTCGTTCCGCCTGCTCAAAGGGGTCATCGCAGACCCAGGAGCGCGCAAAAACAGACGGGGTGTCAAGGTTCTCCAGTCCCTCGGGTGACGCGAAAAAGCGCGCGTGGGACGAAGCGGCATTCCCGTCCGTTATGACGGCCCCGGCAATATCGAGCACCTTCGCGGTGAAGCGCAGAACGACGATGCCTCGTTCTTCGTCGTGCATCAGTTTCGACATCATGGGGTTGCGTGCATTGAAGTAGAGATTCGCGTACGAGTGCAGAAGCCCCCCGTTGGGGACACTTCTCCCTTTCCTTTTGTCTTGAGCGCTCTCAAGAGCCACAGAGCGATGCGGCAACCTCTCGGCCCACAGGTGACTCAACAGCCCCAGCTTCGCGATGGATGCCACATTCTCCTTGGGCGTTATGCAGTGCAATTCAGCAACACGGCTCCGTAGCATCGTCACCCCCCATACAGAAGATGACGATACGTGCGGCCAGCGTCCCGGTCGAGAGCGCGAACCGAGGGTCATTTTCTGCTTTGCGCCCTTGACGACCCTGTTTGCTTCGGTGCTGACCAAACGGCCGGGCATAGCCGCCCACTCGTGTCCACGATTGATCGGGTCGCCGTCGGGAAAGCCGGATCGCCGCTTTCCGGCGCACGGGAAAGCGACTTCGGCCCACTGGCGAAAAGAGGGCGGCCCGGACTTGGCCAAGGGGCCGCCCTCGTGTGTGCGAAGGTTCCGGGATTGCGCGGCGCCGTCGTCAGCGACGACCGCGGCGCGGGGGCGGGTGCCGGGGGCGGTGCCGCAGTTGCTCCGAGCGCAGGGCCACGTCTTCCAGGGCATGGGCCAGGTCGGTGGCGCGCGGGTGCGGGGCGCCGGTCTGCTGCTCGAAGTCGGCCACCAGCTCGGTCACGAGCCGGTGCAGGTGAGCGATGCACGGTTCGTGGAGCGGGTCGGCGGAGACCTCGGTGTATCCGGAATGGGCCGGGACTCCCGTCACCGTGATGCGCTCACCGTGGCGATCGGCCGCCCGTTGGCCGGTGTCCGGGTCCTGCACCGCCGCCGTCAGCTCGGCCACCCACTGCTTGACCTCTTTGTCGAAGTGGTCGACACGCTCTTGCCAGTGGCGGCCGTCCGGGCCGCGCAACATCCGGTTCACGGCGCCTCCGGCGCGGGCTGGTCAGCGGTCGCCAGTTCCCGCCGGTGCCAGGTGGCGTATTCCTGGCGGATGTAGCCGCGCGGGTCGCGGGCGGCGTCCAGGGTCTGCGGCGGGACGGTGCCCGCGCTGTGGCTGTCACCGAGGCCGTTGCGGTCCAGGGCGAGCAGGTAGCGGGCGGCGTCGGTGGCGACTTCGGCGGGGTCGCTGAAGATGCTGGTGTCGTCCTCCAGCAGCGCGATGCGGTCCAGGACGGTGGCCTTGCGCAGGTAGAACACACGGTCGGCCGGGCCGTGGCGGTGCAGCGCGGCCATGGCGGCTTCGGCGACCCAGGCCAGCTCGTCGGTGATGCCCGGGGCGGCGGCGTAGGCGGCGTCCGGGGACGGCCACAGGGCGGCCGGCTGCTCGGTGGGGCCGGGCCGGTGGTCGGCGGTGACGTAGAGCCGGTCCTTGCTCGGTGTGCGCGAGGGGTAGCGCCGTACGGCGCCGGTGCGGAAGGCGGCTTCCAGGGCGGCGGTCACGGACGCGGTGTCGTCGGCGTCGCAGATGACGCGGATCTCGAACACGGCTCTCCTTCGGCGGTGTGGCGGTCGGCGTCGGCGGGCATCAGGTGGGCCCGATGGCGCGTGAGAGGTGACAGGGATGAGACGGGAAGGCGCGGGGCCCCGGGGCGGGCGCCAGCAGCCGCTGGCGGCCGGGGTCGCGGTGGTGTTATTCGGCGGTTCGGTGCTGCTACTGCGGGACCTGGCCGGGGTGTGGGCGGCGTTCGCGGCCGTCGCCGTGCCCGCGGTGGCGCTGGTCGTCGCGGCCGAGGTCCGGGCCGCCCGTACGGCTCATCGGCGTGAGCGCCGGCGCCGGGAGGATCGGGTGTGGGAGCGGATCGTGTGGGAGGAGTGGGGTTTTCGTCCAGGCGGGCCGCGCTAGGTGCTCTTGCGCTGTTCAACCGTGGGCAGTTGGGGCAGGCCGCCGCAGTCCAGGGCGGTGGGGTCGTAGCCGGTCAGGGCGGAGCGCGCGGTGATGGCGTCGGCCAGGGCCGCGGCGTAGGCGGTGGTCTCGCGGGCTACCTCCAGGCGGGTGCGGCAGTCCATCGCGGCCAGGCGTTCGGTGTGTGCGTGGTCCTCACGCCGGATGGTCATGTGCCGTTCGAAGGCCAGAGTTTCGCGGCGGTCGGTGCGCCAGTAGCGGGCGGCGATGCCGTAGGCGGCGGCGGTGGCCACCGCCCACAGCAGCAGCGGCAGCGGCAGACCGTCGGCGTATCCGGCGACCCCGGCCAGGGCCAGGCCGCCGGAGGCGGCGAACGCCGTCCCGGCCAGCGCGCTGTCGCCGTGCCGGCCGGCGGCGGCCACGGTGCCGGCTGCGGCAGTGCCCAGCGTCAGGGCGCCCATCAGGACGGCGCTTCCGGCGCTGTGTTCGGCGCCGTTGGCGTTCCAGAGGCGGGCCAGGATCAGCACGGTGGACGTGGCGACGGCGGGAGCCGCTTTGCGGGCGGCGGTGCCCAGGTCGGGGGTCATGTCCGGCTCCTTGTCAGGTGCCGATGGCGCCGACGACGGCGGCCACGAACTCGTTGATGGTGGTGCGGGCGCCGGAGCTGGCCAGGTAGAAGCCGAAGCCGATCGCGACCAGCGCGGCGCCGAAGCCCAGCGCCTTGAAGCGGATCAGCAGGGCCAGGACGACGCCGAACAGCAGGATCAGCGGAATGGTGATGACCACAGTTGGTGTTCCCTTCCGGTCAGCGGGTGCCGGCGCGGTGGATGCGGGCGGCGCGGTTGTAGAGCCAGCGGCCGAGGCGGATGCGTTTGCCGTGGCCGTCGCAGCGGCGGCAGTGCCGGCCGCGCTTGAGCTTGCCGCGGCGGTCGGTCTTGAGCTGGAAGCCGAATCCGCGGCACTTGCGGCAGTTGCCGAACGGCGAGACGCTGCACAGCGCCGCGTAACACAGCGTGACGGCGAGCCAGGTGGTTATAGCGAGCAGGGCAGGGGTCATCACGGGCCCTTCCAGGCGGTTTTCGGGGTTTTCGCAGGTGGCTCGCTAGTCGCTAGCGAGCTGATCAGGTGCGGTTTGAGTTGCTAGCGAGGTTGCTAGGTCTAGCGATGCCGGTTGCTAGACCTAGCGATCTCTGTTGCTACTTCGCGGCCTGATTTGTGTCGCGCTGGGTAATCGCTTCGGTGATGTGCTGCCGCTCGATGCCGCGCCGGTTGGCGCCCTTGCCGTCGCCGGTGGTGCCCCATACCTGGCCGGTCTTGATGCCGTAGGCGCGCAGCGCGGTGGACAGCTGGTCGGCCTTGGCGCGGCCCTCCAGCGCGCCCCACGGCCCGTAGAGGTCCGGCTTGAGCGGGGCCATGCGGTCCACGAGGGTCTCCAGCCACACCTTGTCTTCGTCCGCTTCGATGACGTTCAGTACGTCGGTGAGCAGGTCGAATTCGGGCCCGTGGTTGGCGGGCTGCTGGCCGATGGCGTGGCCGGTGACGTTGCCGTAGCGCTCGCGCAGCTTGCGGGCGCGCGCCACGACCTTCTCCGCGGCGACGGCATCGACATAGGAACCGCAGACGATGCGGGGGTCGTCGCCTTCTCCGGCCATCCAGCAGATGCCCAGGTCGGAGCGGGAGAACATGGTGGCGCGGATGCCCGCCCTGTACATCGACTGTCCCAGCACCATGTCGTTGGCGAGCTGGGACATCACCTTCAGGCAGAACCGCAGTACCGCGTTGTCGGCGATGCCCTTGGGGAGGGACTTGGCGTCGGGGCGCTGCGTGCCGAACATGCCGATGATGCCCAGGGCCGGGCCGCGCTTGGTGATGTCCTCGCAGATGGCTTCGATCTCTTTGCCGTACTTCTCGTGCTCGAAGCCCTTTTGGCATTCGTCGTCGCCGATGACGATCGGGTGCAGTCCCAGCGACCGGTCGCTGGCCAGCTCCGGGGTCACCTTGTTCTCCGGGCAGCGGGATTTCGGCAGCCGCTTGATGACCTTCGCCCGACGCCGCAGCTCCGCCTGTACCTCCCGCAGGGCGTTGAGGACGTAGAGGATGTCTTCGTCTTCTTCGCCGGAGCGGTAGCGGTGGCACACCGGTTCCAGCGCGGCGAAGTCGCCGGTCCCCTTGAAGTCGAAGGCATGGATCTCGGCGCGCGGGTCCAGGGCGGCGATCAGCAGAAACAGCCGCATCAGGAACGTCTTGCCCATGCGGGGGATGGAGCCGATGACCACGGAGGCGAACATCAAGGTGACCGATACCCAGCGCATGCGCTGGTCGTTGCCGAAGACCACCGGGCGGAACAGGTCCACCTGCCCCTCCTTGGCCAGCGGCCAGGCGGGTTTCTTCGTCTCGTTCATGGGCCGGTCGCCCACCCACAGGACCAGGCGGCCCTCGTGTTCGGTCGGGTCGCCCGACGGCCACACGCAGCCGACCTTGCGGCGCAGCCCGGAGGCCAGCGCCTGGCGCTCTTCCATGATGTCCTCGGGCACCACGCCGTACGGCAGGTCCAGGTCAGCCCGGTAGCCCGGCCCGTCCCGGCAGATCTCGGAGGTGAAGCGCATCCCGTCCATGTCGCCCCCCTTCTTCAGGGCGGCGGTGATCTTGGCGTTGCCGATGGCGTTCAAAGCGCGCAGCACGATCGAGCTGGTGAGTTTTTGCACCTCGGTCTTGAGGACCGCCGGGCCGATGACGGGATGATCCTGCGGGGCCCCGAAGAATCCGGCGACCAGTACCGTGGCGCCGGCGAAGACCGACAGCCAGCCCGGCGCCATCACGTACAGGGTCAGGGCGAAGCCGACGCCGAAGACGATCGCCGCGCAGGCCGCCAGGACCCGCAGTCGCACGCGGCCGTCGCGCTGGCGGCAGAGCTTGAGGTATTCGCCGGTGTCCTCCTTCTTGACCGCGACCGCGCGCAGGGGCGCCCCTTCGGCATCCCAGACCCAGCGGTGCGTCTCGCGCACGAACCGGGCCGCCCCCCGCGGGGCGTTGAGGGTCAGCCGCAGGGTGTACCAGGGGGTGCGGATGCCGTGGAAGGCGGTGGCGTACCCGACGTTGGCCGCCGCGTGCTGAGCGGTGGCCACGAACGCCGGCTTCGAGCGCAGCCAGCCGGGGATGATGGGCCGGCGCTTCTCCAGTGTGACACCCGGCGGGGCCAGGTCCGGCGGATCGACCGGACGTGGCGCTGCCGGGCCTTCCGCCTGCTCTTCTGGCTGCGCAGCCGGCGGCTCGGGCGCGGTGGCCGGCGGAGCGGGGGCCGTCTCCTCAGCGGCCGCGGCGGTGGGGCGTTTGGTGGTGATGTCGAAGACCTGTGCACCGTCGCGCTCTGGCGGGGCGCCGGGCGCAGCGGTGGGGGTTTCCGTCACGATGGGCTCACTCCTCCTGGGAGTCGAGGGCCCGGCCGCGTGCTGTGGAAGGTGGGCGGCCGGGCCCGGCAGGGACGGTGTGGGGTCAGTCGCGGTACTGGCGCCAGCGCGGCAGGCGCTGTTCGGCGGCCACGACACGGTCGTTGGCGGCCACGGTGGCGTCTGACTGGTCACGGTCGCGGCGGCTGGCCTGCTTCAGCTCCGCCTTGGCGTCGCGGTACTCCGTGCGGTCCTCGCCGTTGCCCAGCAGCTTGTCGAGCAGTCCCATGGAATCTCCCTGATCCGGTGGGCCGGTCGCTCCGGCTCCCCTCACCGCCCGTATGAGACGGGCGGATCGGGCAGCAGGTCAGCGGTTCTTCCTGGACAGCAGGGCCACGGAGCAGGTCACGAGGGCCGCGAACAGCAGGCCCCCGCATCCTCCGCCGTGCATCTGCGCATGCGCCTCGCACTGCGAGCACGGGTCGTTGGCGGGCCCGAAGCCCAGCCAGTTGTCGCTATGGAGCCTGGCGTGCTCCTCACACGGAATGCATCGGTCGGCCACAGGATCACGTCCTTCCGGCACGGCGTCCGGGGCTGCAGGCAGCCGTCAGCCTTTGCCGTACAGGCACTCGACGCAGGCGCAGTCCTCACCCACGCAGTAGCAGATGCAGCAGCCATCGCCGCACGCGTCGTCTTCTTCGTAGCCGCTGGCCTGGACGGTCGGTGCACCGTCAGGGCCGAACGTGACGGTCATGGCGTCCGGCGAGGGCTCCAGCGGGGTGGTGCCGCGACAGGGCGGGCAGCGGTAGCCGGGCCCCTCGGGGGCCATGAACAGGTGCTCGTCGCAGAACCACTTGCCGCAGCCGTACTCGTCGCCGCCGGGCGTCAGCCCGCACAGGGCGTCCATCCCGCGCGAGACCGTCTCAGGGCAGCCCGGCCAGTCACACATGGCCTGGACGCCGTACCCGGCTTGGACCGTCACTCCGTCGCTGCGGGTGATCTCGTAGTGCGCATATCCCACGGGTTCCTCCTCGAATCTGAGCGGACCCACCGCCCGCCGGGTTACAGGCCGAACAGCTCGCCCTGGCCGTCGTCGGCGGTGCGGTGGGTGTGCTTGCGGGCGGCGGTCAGGCAGGCCGGGCACCACGCCCGCAGGAGCGCCGCGGGAAGGGCAGCGGCTTGCCGCTCGGGGGGAGCCGGGTCGGCGGGGGCGGCCATCAGCCGCACCGGCCCGCCGGCCTTGCCGGCGTAGCCGCCGTGCTCGCGCGGGCACCGGCCCTCGGTTTTCGTGTGCGGCTGGCCGCACTGGCCGGTGCACTGACAGCGCCGTCCGGCGGCCGTCATCACCGCGCGGAACGGGTCCGCGCACACGAGCGGGGCGCTCACGCTGCGGCCCCGTGCGGCGCGTGGTCGGGCCGCTGGTGCTCGGTGTGCGCGGCGGCGCGCGGCGGGCGCGCGGCAAGCTGCGCGGCGCGCGCGGCACGGAAGTCACGCAGCCAGTTCCGCGCGTTTCCGGCGTCCACCCCGAACCGGGCGGCCAGGTCCGCGGCCGTCGGCTCCTCCTGCCCCTGGGAGGCTTCCAGGGCGTGCAGGTAGTAGCGCCAGCCCGCCTCTTTGGCCTCTGAGCGGTAGGCGGGTCCGTCGCCGGACAGGGCCGCTTCGGGCGCCTGCGGGGCGAGCGCGGCCAGGTCGCCGCGCAGCCGGTCGCGGATCAGGGCGGCTTCCTGTACCTGCGTGGTGAGCTGCTGCAACGCCTCCTCGTACTCCCGGAGACGCCCCCGCTCGCCCTCGGTGCGGGCGGTCAGATCGTCCAGCAGCCGCCGCTGCTCCTCGGCCGCGGTACGGACCTCGGCCAGCGCCTGTTCGGCGTCGCGGCGGGTGCGGTCGGCTTCCTTCCGTGCGGCGTCCACGATGGCTTCCGCGCGCTGCCGCGCGGCGTCGAGGTCCCGCCGCGCGTCTGCCGCGCGCTGCCGCGCGGTCTCCGACTGCCCGGCGATGTCCTCCTGTTCTTCCAGCAGCTTGCGGCGCGCGTCTTGCACGCGTTCCAGCTCCTGCCGCGCGGCGTGCAGGCCGTCTTCCGCGCGCTGCCGCGCGGCTTCGGCTTCCTGCCGCGCGCTGTCCGCTTCCCGCGCGGCGGCCGTAGCGGTGATCCGGTCGGCGGCCGGGGTGACGGCCAGTGCTTCGAGCATCGCGACCACCTTCGGGGTGTCGGCGTAGTCGAGGCGGGCCACCTGGTCCGCGCGGGTCAGCGCGGCCAGACGGCGCGCCAGGGCCAGGCCCTGGCGCGGGTCGGTGGCCACGTCCGCCCGGTCCAGCGCGGCTTGGGCCCGGCGGCGCAGTCGTTCGGTACGCCGTTCGGCCCGCCGCTGTCTCCGCGGCGTACTGGTCACCGCGGACGCCGGGGCTTGAAGGGCCAGGCGCAGCCGGTAGACGCGCAGCGCCGCCCGCTGCGCCCCCGCTGCGCGGGCAATCGCCGACGAGGACGACCGGGCGTCCAGCCCGAGCAGGGCGAACAGCGAAGCCCAGGCGTGCTGCCACAGCAGGGCCAGCAGCCGGGCCGGGCCCGGCCGCGCATCGTCGTCCTCATCCGCCCGGACGGCGTGCAGCTTGCTGCGCAGTTGCAGTTCGATCAGCCAGGCGGCCAGCCCGGGTACCGCGGCCAGCACCGGCCGGGCCCACCAGTTCGGCGCATGCACGGCGTTCATGGCCGCGGAGAAGCCGACCAGGGTCCAGGCGGTGCGGTGCATCAGCCGCAGTTCCCGCGTCCACCCGATGGCCGGGTCGGCTGCGCGGTAGAGCATGACCAGCAGCGTCATCTCCGCCGCGTCGAACACGCAGATGAACGCCACGGCGAGCGGGACGGGCAGGTGCACGGTCTCGGTGGCGAAGCCCCACAGCCCGTGCACGCTGACCGCCACGCCCCCGAGGGCCACGACGGCCTGCGGGCCGATGCCGGCCAGCCACACCGACCGGCGCAGCCGCCACACCAGCAGCGTGACCGTACCGAGCACGGTCACGGCCAGCGGCAGCACCGTCCACGGCGCCTGGCCGGCCATGGCCGGCCAGGATGCGAACAGGTCACCGATCACGCGGCATCACTGCGCGGCGCGCCCTGTCCCTGCTCCGGAACCACGGCCACGGGCCCCATGCGCCACGGGACCTCGGCAGCGGGCCGGTCTGAGGAGGGGCCCCATCCGGTGGCCGTGCCGTCCAGCGCCGCCACGTGCTGCTCGGCTGCCTCCTGGCTCGGGTGGAGGCTGTGCGGCTCCCCGTACCGGCGCAGCAGGTACAGCCACGGCTGCGCCAAGCGGTCGGCCTCTGCCTCCAGCTCGCCGATCCGGCGCTGCTGGCGGGCCAGGACCAGCAGGACCGCCGCGAACGCCTGCCGCATCTGCTCGTTGCTCCGGCACAGCTCAGCAGCCTTTTCGACCGCCGACTGGGCATCCCATCGGGCGCCCTGCCGCTCCTCGTTCAGATCCAGCACGGATTGCAGGTGGCTGGCCCGCTCTTCCTCCAGCGTCCCCACAAGCTGCTGGATGCGGTCGCCGGCGGCGTCCAGGTCGGCGTGCAGCCCGGCCAGGCGGGCCGCCGTCACGATACGGATCATAATGCGGTTCCTTCCAGGGCGGTGCCGCGCCGGCCGTGCCGGCGGCCGTTGACCGTGCGGTGAGCCGGGGCCGGGCCGGCGGCGGCGAGCCAGCCGCCGCCGCTGCGCTTGGCCTCGTACATGGCCTCATCCGCCAGCCGCAGCGCCAGCGTCAGCGACACGGCGGGCAGGTCGGCCGTCAGGCAGGCGCCGATCGAGACACCGACCGTCAGGCACCGGCCGCGGTGGGTGAACGGGGCGGTAATAGAGTCGTGCAGGCCGCGCAGCAGCCACGGCAGCGCCACCGCCTCCGGCAGCGGCACCACGGCGGCGAACTCATCCCCACCCAACCGGCCCGCCGTCGTGCCCGGGTGCGGCTCCAGGACATCCATCAGGCTCGCGCCGGTCGCCTGGATCGCCGCATCGCCTGCATCGTGGCCGAACTGGTCGTTGAGCCGCTTCAGTCCGTCCAGGTCGATCAGCAGGACGGCGCACGGTCCGGCCTTCAGGACGTGCGGGGCGCACTGCTCGAACCCGGCCCGCGTCAGCAGGCCTGTCAGCGGATCGTGGCGGGCCTGTTCCAGCTCCGCGGACAGCCGCCGGATCAACTGCGACTGATAGCAGCCGGCCTGCACCGCGCTCCGGGCGAAGTTCAGCAGCCACGACACATCCGCATCGTGCTGCGCGCGCTCCCGGAACCTCTCCAGAGCCGAGATCGTCATGACGCACCCCTGATCGATGCAGGGTTGGGCAGGCCGGCCAGGGTCGCGACCGTGTCGCCGTGCAGCTTGGTGTCGGTCTCGATGGCATGGGCCACGGCGGTGATCTGCTGCCAGCAGGCGTCCACGTCGTCCAGGGCCTGGTTTTGGATGCTGAACCAGGACCGGCCGCCGGGCGGCGTGTGGTCGCGTCCGAGGTGGAAGCCGTGGCGGGCCAGGACATCGATGGCGTAATCACGGTCGTGGTCCGAGGTGGCGATGGCATCCGCCTGCTCCGGGCTCCAGCCCAGCCGGGCCAGGTGCTTGCGGTGGGCCATCTCGCCGGCGGCCATGTAGGCGGCCAGCTTCCAGGGGCAGATACTCACACTCTCGAAGCTGGTCTGACCGGTCAGGGCCCATCCGCCGCCGGCGCGCTCCCACTGAATGATCTCGGTGGAGACCACGTGCAGCCCGTACAGCAGGCCCAGCACCGCGTGCGCCGCCTCATGGACGGCGATGCCCAGCCGGGCATCGGCCAGCGACTGCGGGTTGTGAAACGACGGCCGCGGCGCCCCGGTGTGGTCGGTCAGAACGCGCGCGTACTCAGCAGGCAGGGATTTCACAGCGCACCCCCGACCAGGCCGGTGCGGGTGTAGTCCAGCGGGCCGTCCAGGATGTGCTTCTGCTCGGCGAGCTGTCCGGCGCGGTAGGCGCGCGGGTGCAGGCGGCGGTAGAGGCGGTGCCGCAGCCGGGCGTGCGGGCGGCGCTTCATGAGATGCCCCCCGCGGTGAGGGCGGCGGCCAGCACGAGCAGCAGGCCGCCGACGGCCGTCAGGTCGATGGCGCGGCGCAGCCGGGTGTACTTGGCGACCGCGATGCGCGAGAGCACCCGAATGTGGTCGGCCCGGCGGTCGGTGCGCAGCTCGTCGCGGACCTCCTCGCCGGTCAGCGTCGCCCACCGCGGGAAGCCCGCCGACCGGCCGGTCAGGTTGGGCCGGACCGTCGCCAGCAGCAGCGCGACGGCGGCCAACAGTGCCGCGATGCCCAGCGCGCCGACCAGACGGGCCGCCGGCGGCACCCGTACGGCCGTCGCGGCCGTGGCGACACCGAGCAGGACCGCCCCGTTGAAGGCGAGCAAAAGAGCCACCTTGTTGTCGGTGCGGGCAATCTCCGCCTTCACTTCGGCGTGCGCGGCGGCCAGCGCCTCATGCAGGGTGCTCATGCCCCTACCTCCGGAAACTGCGCCGCGGTGCGGTTGGCCAGGTCCCGGCGGGCGGCCAGCAGCCGCCGCCGGGCCCGGCGGATGCGCTGTTCGTCCAGCACGGTCGGGGCACGGTCCAGGACGGCAATCTCCGCATCCAGCAGGTCCCGTTCCGCGAGAACGACGGGCATCTCGGCTTCGATCGCGTCAAGGTCCGCCGCCGTCGGCCCCTGCTCCGGGTCCCCGACGGCGGCCAGCATTCGTACAGTGGTCATGGGTCGTGAGTCCTCCAGACGGGACGGCCCAAGCGGCCCCGGGATTGCGCCCCGGGGCCGCGTGCCGTTCATGAAGAGCGCGGCCGGTCGGCCGGCGCCGAAAGGGAATGTCGCTATGGCCTCAGAGGGCCGGGCCGACGGCCGCGATGATGTCGGCGTGGTCGAACGCGAGCAGCGGCAAGTCGTGCAGGGGCCACCACCGGGCGGCGCGGGCGTCGTCCCCGGCCTTGACGGGCGTCCCCGCGGGCACCCGGGCCAAGTACACGTCTGTGGCGTACCGGCCGCGCGGGTCACGGTCCCGGTCGGCCCACGTGCCGACCGGGCGTAGGTCCCCGGGGTCCACGCGGACGCCGGTCTCCTCCTTTATGACTGCACCTTTCCGTGTCTCAACGACAGGATTGCTATGCCTCCAGAAGGCATGTCTCACGAGACGCGAGGACGACTTGCCCCAGCACGAAGCACCCGAAGCCGTGGCCGCACTGCACCGCACCAAGAGTCAGCTGGCGACAGTTCCAACATTGGACATCGACGCCATCGGCGTACTCCAGCGCGCCGGCGTCACCGAACGCCAGCCGTTATACCTCGGCCCTGACGGTTCGTACGACCTCCAGCTCAACAGGTTCCTGCGGGACCTGCCGAGCTGGGGAGTGAGATCCGAGAACGGGATTGATGGGTACGCCTCGGACATCATGCTGCAATGCCGGTTCCTCCACGAGGCTCGCGGAGGGAAGTCGATCTGGCAGATCGACAGCGAGGACCTGCGTGCTTACAAGTACGCCCGGCTTCGCGCCAGTGCTTGAAGCGTATGTATCAGGGGGATGACCGATACATCAGAGGGGGACCATGGACGCTTCGTGGGCTGCTGTACTTGGCGGGCTTGTCGGTGCGGCTGCCGCCGCGACTGTTGCTTACGTGACTCCTCAGCGTGTCCAAAGGCGCCAACTGGCCGCTGAGCACTCAAAGGCCATGCAGGAGTTACAGCGGGACGCGCATCTGAACATCGGTGAAGTTCTCTCCACCACGAGGGCATGGCTCGACTATCTCCGAGAGACGGCTGAAGCCCTTATCCGCTCTCAGCAGCACGGGGTTCAGCCCCCTGACCTACAGGCCTTCGATGAACAGGCAAGGGAGCTTCGTGGGGCTGCCGAAGCCAAACTGGCGGGTCTAATGAGACACGGGCTCCACGAGTTCTATGGAGAGATTGCGCAGGAGTTGCGATGCGCGCACGACGAGGTTCGTCGGGCGGTTCTCACCAGAGACGAGCGGCTTGCTGTTCGCCTCCTGCGATCACGTGTCTTCGAAGAGCTCACGGGCCTGAGGAGTAGCGGCTCAATGGGATGGATGGAGCAAGTGGCGCGTAACTACGGCTTCCTCAACTGATCGCCACGGCCTCACCCACGGCGCCGACCCGTCCGATCCAGCGAATCGACATGGCCCCCGGGCAAGGCCCACTGCCCCTCGAACGGCTCCCAGCCGCGCTCGATCAGCAGAACGCGATCACGGCCACCACGTCGGCGGTGTAGTGGATGGCCTGGGTCATGACGGCTCCCTCCGGAGCCGGGCCGGTCCCGGCTCCCCTCACCGCCGGTACACGACCGGCGGATCGGGCCGCAGCAGCTCAGGCGTTGAAGGTGATCCCGTGACTGCCGCCGGTGAAGTGCACGCCGTCCATGCCTTCATCGCGGACGGAGGCGTTGTCGTAGACGGTGCCGGTGCTGGTGTTCTCGTACGTGGCACCGTCACCGGTATGCACCGCGCCACTGCCGCCGTCGGCGAAGGAGCCGATCTCCCCGGCCTGGACGATCAGACCGTGCACCTCGGCACCAGTGATCTCGTTACGCACGTGCTTGCCCATGAAGACTCCTGCGGGTCGTCGCAGCCGGACCGTCCGGCCACCGCACCCGCACGGCCGGACCGTGCGGGGCGGAAGTGGGAGGTCAAGCGTGCTTCGGACGCCAGGAACCGGCGTCCACGTCGTTCAGCTCGTCCAGGTACGCGTCGGTGGCCTTCGCCATCTCGCCGGCCATCCGGTGCTGACCGGCGCTCTCCGCCGCGCGCCGTGCCTCGTGCGCGGCAGCCACGTCGGACTTGATGTCCTCCCGGAGGGCGTCGTCGGAGCAGGTGCCGGCCTTGAAGAAGTGCCGTGCTGCGCTCATGTGCCGGTCCTTTCGGCTGGTACTGGCCGGACCGTCCGGCCGCCGCGCTCCGCACCAATCAGCGGTGCGGGGCACGGCGGGCGGAGGGTCAGCGGCGCACGACCGGAGCGTCGATGTCGCGGTGGCGGACGATAACGCTGTAGCCATCCCTGCCCAGCCGGTCAGCCAGCGCCATGGCTACAGCAGGAGCCCGGTGCCGGCCCCCTGCGCAGCCGGTGGCGACCAGCACCGTCCCGGCGCTGGGCCCGGAAGCGAACGCGCCGACCAGACAGGTCGCCGACTCCACCAGGGCGCCAATACCCGCCGTGGCGGCCACAGCGCGCCGAACCGGCTCGTCGTGGGCGGTCATGTAGCGCAGCTCCGGCGAGACGTGCGGGTCACGGAAGTGATGGCGCAGATCCAGCGTCAAGTGTGCCGACGGCGGTTCTGCGTGCAGGTAGCCGAATGAGGTGATCTCAACGGCGGGCAGCGAGGCGCGGTCGTTCACGACACCTCCCGGGGCACGATCTTGAAGGTGTCGCCGCGTGCGGAGTACACGACGTGCACGTCCTCACCCGCGGCGCGCAGGACTTCCACCGCGGCGTCCAGGACAGGAAGGGAACGGGTGCTGCCCGCGGGCAGCTCACGCGGCAGAGAGAGCTGAGGGGACATGGTCACTCCTCTTCGGAGGTGATGGCGTGGAGATGGCCGGAAGGCCGGGCGGCGGCCTGCTGAGGCGTCCACGGCAGCGGCAGGCCGTCGCCGGCAGCGCGGGGTACGACATGGGCGTGTGCGTGCCGCACCGTCTGGGTTGCCTCGGCGCCTTCGGAGATCAGGAGGTTGAAGGGGCGGCCGGTGGCGGCGGCGTACTCGGCGGCCCGCTGGAAGACGGCGCCGGTCACCATCGGGTCCTCGGCCGGTCCGTCTACGTGCTCTCGCGGGATGACGAGGACGTGCCCCTCGGTCACCGGATTCAGAGGCTCGATGGCGATGGCGTCCGACCAGCGGGCCACCACCGTGGCCGGCGACTCACCGGCGACGATGCGGCAAAAGGTGCAGTTCGTGGAGCACTTCGACATGACGGGATCTCCCTGAGGAGTCGACAAGTGCAGGCCAGGTGAGGTGACACGAGCAGTCACGGCACCCCGCCGTCCGGCACCGCCTGATGGCGGCCGGACGGCGGAGACCGTGAGCACTGGTGCTCAACCGCGCGGATGATTGGGATGCGCGGGGGCGACGCGGTGGGCATAGCCAGCGCCGTGCCGGTCCAGCACGGACGGCGCCCAAAACGTTCGACGCATCGGAACCTCCCAGGTCGGAAGGGCAGTTGCGAGGGTCCCCTTGGGAGCGCAGCACCCGTATCAGGTAGCGCCGCAGTCCTCCGTTGTAGGCGTACGGAGACGTGACCTTTCGGTCTAAGCCCTCCGGATGACAAGGCCCCGGGCGCCTCCCCCCGGCCACCGCGGGGCTCCTGGTCGTGCACCACCGGCGGGAGCGAGCCCCCACCTTCTGGTGCGCACCAGAAGGTTGGCATCTGGTGCGCACCAGAGTCAAGGGCGCTCGCGGGATCGATCGGCGGCCGCCCTTGGTGGCGCACCTCTAGAAGACCGGCTCAGAGGGGTGGTCCGGTAGCCAACAGGCCTTAACTCCGGCACTGTTAACCCCTGTTGACCTGCGGGGATATGCGGCATCCTGTGAAGGTCAGTTACTCGCCCACGCCGGACGGTGAGCAGTGAGCACAGGACTTCGAAGCGCGCGATCTGCCCGAGGTTGGTCTCAGGAACGCCTAATCCGCGAGATCGAGCTGTACGCCCGAGAGCACGTCCTTGATGTCGCGTCGAAGGCGAGTCTGCGCGTCTATGTATCCGAGTGGGAGAACGGCAAGCGCGCCATCTCCGACCGCTACGCGGCCATCCTCCGGCCACTTCTCGGGACGACGGACGCGGAGCTGAGAGACGCCCCCGCCCCCGCAGCGCCAGCCGTAGCTGACGGGTATGACGAACTCTTGCTCCGCATCGACTCTGCGACCAGCGTCAGCCCAACCATGGTCAAGGCGTTTTACGACCAGACGGAACTATTCCGAACGATGGATCGGGAGAAGGGGGCCAGCCGCCTTGTCGACCAGATGGCGGAACACCTGCGCTCCCTCGAAGAGGCTCTGAACTTCGCGGTGTTGCCGAGCACTCGCCAGCCCGTGGCCCTCGCTCTGGCCGGCGCGTCCACACTCGCAGCATGGCAGGCGCTCGACTCAGGAGCCGTCGAACGCGCTTGGAGACACTACGAGCTCGCCAAAAGGGCCGCACGTGACGCCGATGCCCCGATGTACCTCGCCCACGCGATGGCAGAGCAGGCGTACGTGCTGAGCGAGGCCGGGCGGTCAGCACTCGGCGTCTCCCTCGTTCGCGACGCACAGAACGCCCTCGGACAAGACGGTTCACCAAGAATCCGGGCGTGGCTACATGCCGCCGAAGCCGAGCTCTGCGCACGTGCTGACATGCCCGACGATGCCCACCGCGCGCTTGACGCGGCAGACTCGACGATCCCGGCCGGGGAGGACGACCGCGATCCGGACATGCTGAGCATCTTCCTAAACGGTGCCCACCTCACGCGGTGGCGCGGGAACGTCCTGGCCATGCTGGGCGACGACGAGGCGGTAGGCAGCCTGTACGAAGCTCTCGGCACCGCGGACCCGACGTTCGTCCGCGCGAAAGCAGGGTTGCACTGCGATCTAGTACAAGCGCACCTGGCCCGTGCCGAGTACGACGACGCACAGACGCACCTTCGGCAGGCGCGTCTGCTGGCGAGCCGCACAGGCTCCGTGCGGCAGCGCCGTCGCGTCGATCTCCTCAGTTCGAGGCTGTAGAACTTTGCTTCCGGCGGCTCGCCAGGATGTGGAGCAGGGCCACGAGCGTGCCGGAGCCCATGAGGTCACCGCGAGCCATCAACGCCGGGATGTCCGCCAACGGAACCCATTCGATGTGGCCGGCCTCTTCGAGGTCCGTGGGCGAGCCGACATGCTCGGCCCCATGGGCAACGAAGATGTCGTGCGGTGAGTCGACCATGCCCACCATGGGTTGGTAGGTGACGACGTGCTCCACAGACTTCGGACGCCAGCCGGTTTCCTCTTCGACTTCCCGGATCGCCGTATCGGCTGGGCTCTCCCCCTCGTCCACGATCCCACCAGGGAGTTCCCACCCGAATCGCTTGGGAACGAAGCGGTACCGCCACATCATGAGCACGCGGTCTTGGTCATCCAGCACAGCGACGATGGCCACGTGGTGCAGCCTCACGACATGGTGCTCGAAGCGCTTCACGCCGGGCGGCTCAACGTCCCAGAGATCAAGTTTCACCCAGCGGTTGTCATAGACGGTCCGTTCACCGTGAATGCGCCAGGGTTCCAGCCCTTCCGGCGTCTTCACGCTCACACCACCGGGGATGCGGTACGAACTCCGGCCGCGCACTTCCAGTGCCCCTTCAGACACCAACCGCGCCAGCACCTGCCGAAGCGCGGTACGGCCAATGCCGAGCTGCTCCACAAGCGCACGCTCGGACGGCAGCTTGTCACCAGGGGCAAGCTCGCCGGTCGCGAGCCACTCATGAATCGTCTCGTAGACCTTCGCTGTCTTCGGACCCATCCGGCGGGCGCCCTCCCCTTTAACTGTTGCGTACGCACTCGCCAACATACCTCCTGCGCCTATCGGAGAATCCTTGAGACGTGATCTCTCAGTTGCCATGCGCTGCCGGGGAGCCAAAGCGGGAGCCATCAGCGACAGTCCAGGCTGGACTTCCATGGACATCCGGAGACAGGTACAGCCTGCCGACGCTGGATGGCAGACAGTGCCAACCTGCCCTACCTCACCTCTACCCTCCTGCCATTTACGCGGCAGGTAATGGGCCGGGTCCGGTGGTGCGTTGCCGGTGCGGTGATGCGGTGCCGGTTCCGGCGGTGCGGTGCCGGGACCGGGCGTCCGTCAGGTGGCGTGGCGGGCCGGCGCGCCTCCCTGGCCGAGCAGTGCGGCCGGCGTCCGCTTGACGGCGGCGCCCGGGTCGGCGGCGAGACGGTCCGCGCGCCAGGCCACGAAGTGGTCGGGGCGGACGAGTACGGCTCCGTCGGGCGCGAATCCGGGGAGAGCGCCGTCGGGGACGCGGTGCGCTGCGAGGGTGATGCCGAAGGCGGCGGCCGCCTCAGTGGCGGCGGGCAGCCAGGGCACGCCCCGCGGCCCGGCGAGCAGGGCCCGGTCGGCACCGGCGAGGTCGCGGGTGGAGACCCGGCCGCAGCCGCTCGGCGGCCTGGCCGCGCAGGACGGCGGCGAGTTTCCAGGCGAGGTTGTGACCGTCCTGGACGCCGGTGTTCTTGCCGAGCCCGCCGGCCGGACTTTGTACGTGCGCGGAGTCACCGGCGAGGAAGACCCGGCCGCGCCGGAAGGCCGAGGCCACCCCCACGGCCGCCTCCCAGGCGTTCACCGTCACCAGGTCGACGGACAGGTCCGGGTCGCCGACGGCGGACCGCAGCAGGGCCAGGGCGCGGTCCGCCGGGAGCGGTGCGATGCCGTCCGTGTCGTCCGGCCGGCCCGGGTAGTCCATGAGGTGGGAGACCCACTGGTCACGGCCGTTCACGGAGAACACCGTCGCGTGGACGTCCGGGTTCCGTACGAAGCACAGGGTTTCGCGCAGGCCGGCCGTCCCGGTCGGCAGGTCGGCACGGTGGAAGGCGGTGTGCAGCCGGGCGACCACCTCACGGTCGGGCACGGTGGTGCCCAGCAGTCGCCGTACGGTGCTGTGCGCGCCGTCGGCGCCGATCACGTACTGCGCGGTGACGTCGTACTCCTCGCCGGTCTCGGCGTCGGCGAGCCGCACCCGTACGCCGTCCGCGCCCTGTTCGAGTCCGGTCACGCCGACGCCGAACCGCGCGTCACCGCAGCACCGCAGCACCGCAGCACCGCAGCACCGCAGTACCGCAGCAGCTCGTCATACGCCAGCCGCTGCGCGTGAAGGTGGTTGAGGACCAGCCGGCTGTCCACCGGGCTACAGGTCCGCAGCCACCGCGCGTACGGCTCGGGAGGCGCCACATGCTGCCGTTCGACGCCCAGCGCACTGTCCTTGAACACGGCCCGGAACGGCTCGGGGCCGTACCGGCCCGTCCGCTCGACGGTGTCCTGGAGGCCCGCCGCCCGCAGCAGTTCGAGCGTGCGGATGCTGCTCATCGCCCGCGGCGGGCCGGCGAACGGGTCCCGCTTGTCCACCACGAGGGCGGGCACGCCCCGCCGGGCCAGAAACATCGCCGTGGCCAGACCGACCGGTCCGCCGCCGGCCACCAGCACCGGAACGAACTACGGCCGCCGGGAACTGCGCCGCCTCGCGCTCATCCAGCACCTGCACCAGGGCGGCATGCCGAGCCTCGCGGACACCGCCGCCGCGCTCGGCGAACGTGGACCGGACGGCCGCCGGCGGCCACCGGGACGCGCCGTGCTGACCGGTGCCATCCAGCTCGTCGAGGAACGCGTGGCCGATCTTCAGGCCGCGCGGCACCGCCTGGCCCACCTGCTGACGTGCCCGACCGAGGACCCGGTACACGAGTGCACACTGCTGCGCGAGGAGCTGGACCAGTACGTGACGGAGGCACTGGACCGCTGACGGCGTGTCAGGACCCCTCGCCGTGACTTCCCTCGCCATGACTCCACTCACCATTATTGACCGATCGGTCTCGAAAGCCTAGAGTCACTCCCATGGCACGGACCAAGGCATTCGATCCGGACGCCGCACTCCAGGCAGCCCTCGAACTGTTCTGGCAGCGCGGTTACGAGGCGACGTCGATGGCCGACCTCGTCGACCACCTCGGCATCGCCCGCGCCAGCCTCTACGCGACCTTCGGCAGCAAGCACGACCTCTACCTCAAGACCCTGGAGCGCTACAGCCGGCTCTCGGACCCGGGGCTCATCACGGAGCTGTCGCAACCGGGGCCGGCGCTGCCCGCCGTACGGGCACTGGTCACCCGGTTCGCGGAGGAGGCCGCCCGCGACGACCTGGGACGCGGCTGCTTCGTGACGAACACGGCCGCGGAGCTGGCGGCCCACGACCGGCACGCCGCCCGGCAGGTCGAGGCCAGCTGGACCGTACTGGAGACCGCGCTGACCTCGGCGCTGACCCGGGCACAGGCCCAGGACGAACTGCCCGCCGACCGGGACCCGCGGGCGCTGGCCCGGATGCTGCTCGTCCTGATGCAGGGGCTGCGCCTGATGGGCAAGTCCGGCCAGGAGCCGGGCCGGCTCCGCGACGCGGCGGAACAGGCGCTGGCGCTGCTGGACTGAGGCCGGGGCAGGACCGGAGCGGTTTCCGGTTCCACCGCCTCACGCCTTCATATTCATGGCTCAAGCCTTCATGGCTCGACGTCTTCACGGCTTCACCCCTTGACGCCTTCATGCCTTCATTCGAGACCGATCGTTCTTGATGGCGGCTTCACCCGCCCCACCACCGGAGAAAGGCTCACCACCATGACCACCACCGCACGTTTCACCGGAAAGACCGTGCTCGTCACCGGCGGCGGCACCGGCATCGGCCGGGCCCTCGCCCTCGCGTTCGCGGGCGAGGGCGCGAACGTCGTCGTCGCCGGGCGTACGGAAGGGCCGCTGAAGGAGACGGTCGCGCTCGTGGAGGCCGCGGGAGGCCGGGCGGCGGCCGTCACCGCCGACGTGACCCGGGGCGAGGACGTGGCCGCGCTGGTCGCCGAGACCGTGCGCCGCTTCGGCGGCCTGGACGTGGCCGTCAACAACGTCGGGGTGTTCGTGCCCCCGGCGCCGACGGCCGACATCCCCGAGGAGGACTGGCGGCGCGCCCTGGACACCAACCTCACCGGCACGTTCCTGTCGATGAAGCACGAGATCGGCCACATGCGGGCGCACGGCGGCGGCGCGATCGTCAACATCGCGTCCAACCTGGGCGCGTCCCTGCGCCGCCCCGGGGTCAGCGCGTACGTCGCGGCCAAGGCCGCCGTGAGCGCCCTGACCCGCAACGCCGCGCTCGATCACATCAAGGACGGCATACGCATCAACGCGGTCTCGCCCGGCAAGGTCGACACTCCCATGTCGACGCTGCCGGGCGAGACCGCGGATCAGAAGGCGGAGCGGATGCGGCGTGAGGTGCCCGCGGGCCGCTCCGCCGCCACCGCCGAGATCGCGGCGGCGGTGCTCCACCTGGCGTCCGACGCGGCGGCGTTCACCGTGGGCGCCGAACTGGTGGTGGACGGCGGCGTCACCGCCTGAGCTGTCCCGGCTCTCCGGCCGCGGGCCGACCGCCGGCCTCGCGGCCGTCGGCGGTACCCGCGGCGGTTCCGGCCCCGTTGCCTCCGGCGGTGTCCGCCGCGGCCGCGTCGTCGGCGGTCCGGCCTGCCGCCGCTTCCTCCGCGCGCCGGCGGCGGCCCGTGCGGCGGGCCGCCATCCAGGCGTAGACGAGGATGCCGGCGAACAGGAACAGCACGCCCTGGTAGATCGCCGCGTACCCGGCGCCGGCCACCAGCCAGAAGGTGAAGCCGAAGGCGACCAGCGCGAGCGTCAGGTCCCGGGCGAAGCGGGCCGGGCGGACCTTGTCGCGCTCGCCGGTCAGCAGGAAGTAGATCTGGGCGCCCGCGGCGAGCAGGTAGGGCACGGTCGCCGAGAACGTCGTGATCAGGACGAGGATCTCGAAGACGCCGCCCGCGCCGATCAGGTAGTTGATCACGGTCAGGGCGGTGGCCAGCACCGAGGCGGCCAGCACTCCGAAGGTCGGCACCCCGCGCTGCTTCTTCAGGAAGGCGGCCGGGAACAGCCCGTCCTTGGCGGCGGCGTACGGCGACTGGGCGCTCATCAGCGTCCAGCCGTTCAGCGCGCCGACGATGGAGACGACCGCCGCGATCGCGATGACCGTGCCGCCCCACTGCCCGCCGAACATGGCGTTGACCGCGTCGGAGAACGGCGCCTTGGAGTCCACCAGCTTGTCGTGCGCGACCGTGCCGAAGACCGAGACCGTGCCGAGGAGGTAGACGACGGCGGCGCCGATCGTGCCGAGGACGGTGGCGCGGCCCACGTTGCGCTCGGGGTCGCGCACCTCGCCGGCGCTCATCGCCGCGGACTCCACGCCCACGTAGCTGTAGAGCAGGATGGCCGCCGCGGCCGACATGCCGCCGATCGCGCTGCCGCCGCCCCCGTTGAAGGAGCCCAGCTTGTCCGGGTCGAAGAAGAAGAGCCCGACGACCGCGATGAACAGCAGCGGGACGAACTTCAGGACCGTGGAGACCAGCTGGACCGCGCCGACGTAGCGGGTGCCGGCGAAGTTGGAGAGCGCCGGGAGCCAGAGCGCGACCAGCGCCACCAGCAGGTCCATGCCCTTGGAGTCGTGCCCGGGGAAGAGCACGTGGACGTAGCCGACGGCGGCGACCGCGAGGGCCGCGTTGCTCACCCACGTCATGGTCCAGTACGACCAGGCCGACAGGAAGCCGGCGAAGTCGCCGAACGCCTCACGGGCGTAGACGTAGGGGCCGCCGGTGTCCGGGTGGCGCTCGGCCAGCCGCCCGAAGACCAGGGCCAGCGCGATGGCGCCGACCGTCAGGACGCCGAAGGCGACCAGGCTCACGGTGCCGAAGGGTGCCACCGAGGCCGGCAGCAGGAAGATGCCGCCGCCGATGATGTTGCCCATCACTAGGCAGGTTGCGGTTCCCAGACCGAAGCGGCGGGTGTGCCGGTCGTGCATGGCTTTGGTGGGCCTCTCGTCGTGCTGTGCGGGCCCGGAGGTGCCGGGCGGCTGCTCATCGTCTTCGACCTGCGACGTTGCACAAAATCAGCGGCTTTTGTCCCGCACGGCACCGTCGGCCGGTGAAAATACTTCGGGCGTGGGCCCCGCCGGCCGTAGTTCGTCCGCCGGACCCCCGAGGGGTATCTGCGGGCCGTCAACCTCACGCAGCCAGCGCCGCAGCACGGCGTGGATCTGCTCCGCACCGGCCGGTTCCGCGCCGTCGGCGGTGGGCGGGGACAACTCGGCGGGCCACAGCAGGAAGGCCCGGCTCTGCTCGCCGCCCAGCCCGCCGTGCGAGCCGATCTGCTCCTCGAAGGCGTGCACCGCGCCCGTGGCCGGGTCGCAGGAGGAATTGACCATGATGTCGGCGGTGTGCTCGAAGCCGTCCGTGCGCCGTACGGTGTCCGCCGCGCCCGCGCCGAAGCCGGCCAGCGGGTCGCGGCCCACGATCCGGCCGGTGCCGAGGTGGTGCTCGGCGCCGCCGGGCCCCAGCACCACGGCCCCGTCCGTGGCGGAGCGGACGAGCAGGAAACCGATGCCGGGGTGGTTGGCGAGGGTCGCGAGGAGCGCCGGGTGGCGGCGCTCGATCTCCTCGCGGGTGACCCGGCCGGGCAGGTCGGGGAAGGACACCAGGCCCAGGTTGCCCGAGGCCAGCACGACCGGGTCGGACGGGCCGCAGCCGTCCGCGCCCTCCGGGCGGTGCAGCGCGACGCGGGCCGCCTCCCGCGCCTCGGCCCCGCTGGCGGTCCGCCCGGCGCGCCGGGAGACCGGCAGGCCGCAGCCGGCCCGCACCAGGTCCTCCAGGCCGAGCCCGTAGCTCTCCAGGAAGGTCGCGCCGGGGCTCTGGCCGTGGTCGGAGAGGAGCACGACGCGGTAGCGGCGGGGGGCGTACTGCGCGGCGTCGGCGATCAGTCCGACGGCGCGGTCCAGGCGGCGCAGCACCTGGTGGGTGTCGCGGTGCCGGGGGCCGGAGTGGTGCGCCACCTCGTCGTACGCGACGAGGTCGGCGTAGACGGCGGTGCGGCCGGCGAGCAGGTCGCCGATCACGGCGGCGACCACGACGTCCCGTTCGACGACGGTCGCGAAGGCCCGGATGAACGGGTAGAGGCCGCCGCGTTTGACGCGCGGTGTCTCCCGGCGGAACCGGGACCGCAGGGACTGGCCCACCTCGCGGAAGACCTCGGCGACGAAGGAGACGGCCGTGCGGGTCGCGTTGGCCGGGTCCGAGAAGTACGCGAAATAGCCGGCCCGGGAGCGGTTGTGCCGGCCACGGCGGGCCGCCACCGACATCACCAGGGCGAGCTGGTCGGCGCCGCCGCTGAAAAGGTTGCCGCGGCTCGCGCCGTCGAAGCTGAGGAGCCCGGCGTCGCCGGTGCGGGCCACGGCGCGCTTTTGGAGTTCGACCGCGCCGCTGGGCCGGTTGCTGACGATCAGCCGGCCGGTCTCCTTCTCGTACCACCGGAAGGCGGGCAGGTCGTGGTTGCTGCCGTGCAGGATGCCGAGCTGGCTGGCGCCGGTCTGGCTGGACCAGTCCGTATGCCACGGGGTCAGCCGGTGGGTGCTGCCGAGCCGGTCCGCGAGCGTCGGCATCAGGGGCCGCTCACCGCTCGTCGCCTCGCGCAGCACGTCGTGGCCGAGGCCGTCGAGCTGGAGGAAGACCGTGCCGGGCGCTATGGGGCCCGGGTCGCCGGGGGCGCCGCGGCGGCGGCCGTGCCGGCGGCCGGCCAGCCGCACCAGGCGTCTGCGGTATGCCTCGTCGTCCCGCACCGCGAGGAAGGTGGAGGTGGCGGACGAGGTCGCGGACATCACGGCGGCGACGATCACGGCCGTCTCGGGCGCGGCCTGGCCGCGCCCCTCGGGGATCAGCCCGAGGGCGACCAGCAGCAGTGAGCCGTTCAGGAAGAAGACCAGCAGCCCGAGGACGAGGGCGGGCACCAGCAGCAGTGCCCGCACCAGCAGGGGCCAGACCAGGGCGCTGAGCAGGCCGAACGCTCCGGCGCCGAGCGCGGCGGTGAGGAACGTACGGGTGAGGCTGTCACCGCTCGCGGACTGGAGGCGGAAGTCGGGCAGCAGTCCGGCGAGCAGGAGCAGTGTCAGCGAGGACACCGCCCAGACCGCCGTCACCCGCAGCAGGGCACCGCCCGCCGTCCGCCACCGGGGCCGCCGCATCGCGCCCTCACCTCGCTCCCGCCGCTCGTCACGCTCGGACACCCTGCCGGGCATCACGCACACAGCGTGTCACAGCCCACTGACAGCGCGGCCGGACGACGGCGCCGGGCGGCCCCCGGCCCGGCCTGACCGGCACACCAGCGGCACATGGTCCCGGCCTGACCGGCGCCGCGGCGGTATGAGGCAGGATCGTGGGGTGGGGCATGGGCGTACGGCGGGAGCGGGCCGTGCGGCCCGGCCCGCGGCATGTCGTTTCCGGTCGGGAGGTCGTCGTGGCGGTGGAGGTCACCTGGTGGGGACATGCCACCGTTACGGTCGCCGATTCGGGCGTACGGGTACTGACCGACCCGCTGTTCACACGGCGGCTGGCGCACCTGCGGCGCCGCCGGGGCGCGCTCCCGCCCCCTGCCGCGGCCCGCGCCGACGCCGTGCTCGTCTCCCATCTGCACGCCGACCACCTGCACCCCGCCTCCCTGGCCCGCCTCACGCCGGGCACCCGGGTGGTGGTGCCGCGCGGTGCCGTGGCCGCGGTGCCGGGGCTGCGGCGGGTGGCGTCGGCGCGCGGGCTGCCGGTCACCGAGCTGCGGCCCGGTGAGGCGGTCACGGTCCGCGCCGCGCACCCGGACGGGTACGGGTCCGGTGAGGTGACCGTCCGCGCGGTGCACGCGGCGCACGACGGGCGCCGGCTGCCGTACGGGCCGCACCGGGTACCGGCGCTCGGCTATGTGGTGCACGGTGCGGCGGCGACGTACTTCGCGGGTGACACCGGGCTCTTCGACACCATGGCCGAGGAGGTCGGCGCCTGCGACGTGGCGTTGCTGCCGGTGGGCGGCTGGGGTCCGTTCCTCGGGCACGGGCATCTGGACGCGCGGCGGGCGGCCGAGGCGGCGGCCCGGCTGGCGCCGGTCAGCGCGGTCCCGGTGCACTACGGCACGTACTGGCCGATCGGCCTGGACGCGGTGCGCCCGCACGAGTTCCACTCCCCCGGTGACGAGTTCGCGCGGCAGGCGGGGCGGCTGGCGCCCGGGGTGACGGTGCACCGGCTGGCGCACGGCGAGTCCGTACGGCTGGCGGCGGCGCGGTGATCGGCGGGCCGGCGGCCGGTGTGCCGCCCGAGTCGACGCAGCAGGTGGTGGGCTATCCGTCGCTGTTCCTGCTGGTGGTGCTGGGGTCACTGGTACCGGTGGTGCCGACGGGCGCGGTGGTCAGCTCCGCCGCGGTGGTGGCCTTCCATCAGAGGTCGCCGTGGGCCCTGCTGGTCGTCTTCGCAGTGGCCGCGCTCGCCGCCTTCCTCGGGGATTTGGGGCTGTACTGGCTCGGGCAGCGCGGCATGCGGTCCCGCAACGGGTCGCGCTGGCTGGAGCGGCTGCGCGACCGCGCGGCTCCGGAACGGCTGGCGCAGGCGCGGACCGGACTGCGCGAGCACGGGGTGCTGGTGCTCGTCCTGTCGCGGCTGGTGCCGGCCGGGCGGGTGCCGGTGATGCTGGCGTGCCTGCTGTCCCGGATGCCGCTGCGGCGCTTCGCCCGCGGCGACCTGCCGGCGTGTCTGGCCTGGGCGGTGGCGTACCAGCTCATCGGTCTGCTGGGCGGTTCCCTGTTCAGCGAGCCGTGGCAGGGCGTGGCCGCGGCGGTCGGTCTGACGCTGGTGGTCGGCGCAGCGCCCGCGCTGTGGCGGCGGCTGCGCCACGGCAGGGCCGACTGAACGGCCGTACGCCGTAGGCCTTACCCGTACGCCGTGGGCCTTGCCCGTACGCCGTACCCCGCACCCGCCTACCCGGAGGCCGGCGCCTCCCCGCCGTCCGGCAGCTCCCCCGCCCCGCCCTCCAGCACGCGCGACGCGCCCACGGCGAGGTCCCAGAGGTCGGCGCGGGGGCGCCCGGCGGCCTCCCAGGCGGCGCGTACGCGGTGCAGCGGCTCCAGGGGCGCTTCGGCGGACAGCAGGAACGTCGACCAGTGCATCGGGGCCATCACGCGGGCGCCCAGGTCCTGGCAGGCGCGGACCGCTTCCTCGGGGTCGGTGTGCACCGGGCGCAGCATCCAGCGCGGGTCGTACGCGCCGATCGGCAGCAGCGCCAGGTCGATGTCCGGGTAGCGTCCGCCGATCTCCTCGAACCAGTGGCCGTACCCGGTGTCCCCGGCGAAGTACACCCGCCGCCCGTCGGGCGCCGTCAGCACCCAGCCGCCCCACAGGGAGCGGCAGGTGTCGGTCAGGGTGCGCTTGCTCCAGTGGTGGGCGGGGACGAAGTCGAAGCGGACCGGGCCCGCGGGTCCCGGCAGTTCGACGGCCTCCCACCAGTCCAGGTCGGTGACGTGGGTGAAGCGGCGCCGGCGGGCCCAGCGGGCGAGGCCGGCGGGCACCAGGAGCGGGGTGTCGGGCGGCAGCCGTTTGAGGGTGGGGGCGTCGAGGTGGTCGTAGTGGTTGTGGCTGATGACGACGGCGTCGACGGGCGGCAGGTCCTGCCAGCGGACGCCGACCGGGGTGACGCGGGGCGGGGTGCCCAGGATCTTGCGGGACCACACGGGGTCGGTCAGCACGGTCAGCCCGCCGATGCGCAGCACCCAGCTGGCGTGGCCCGCCCAGGTGACGGCTAGGTCGCGGGGGCCGGGCTGCGGCATCGGGCCCGGTTCGAAGGGCAGGTCCGGGATGTCGAGGAGGGCCTGGGCGGACGGCCGCAGCTTGCCTTCGCGGGCGATGCGGGCCAGGGCGCGTACGCCGGGCAGCGGCGCGGTGAGCCGGTCGGTGAAGTCGCGGGGCCAGCCGCGGACCTCGCCCAGAGGACGGACCGGAGCGGGCCCGGCGCCGGTCGGGTGCGGGCCGGCGGCGGGCGGGAGAGGCTCGGTGAGGGAACGTCCGGTCTGTTCGGTCATCGAGGGGCTCCATTCGGTGGGCATGACCGGCCGTGCTGCCGGTCGGGGCGGCCACCGGGGTACGGGCGGAGGCCGGGGACGAGGGCCGGAGGAGGACGGGGGCGGGGCGGAGGCCGGGACGGAAACCGGGAAGGGCGGCGGTACGGGCGGAGGGGGCCCGCACAGACGGCGGTGTGAGCGGCCGGCTACGAGGGAGCCGTGTCCGCGAGCGCGGCGAGAGTGGCTGACAGTGCACTCAACGCCTCGGCCACATGGGGGAGTTGCAGAGGGTCGGGGGCATCGAGGACCTGTTGGCGGCGGGCGGCGTCGGGACCGAGCAGCACCTCGGTGCTCAGCCGCACCCGCAGCGCGCGCGGATCGTCACCGAAGCGGTGCCCGCCGCGCGCCGCCCAGTGCGCGAGGGCGCCCTCCAGACGGTCCGGACGGGTGATGCCCCGGGCTGCCAGTGCCGGGCGCAGTGGGTCGAAGTCGGCGTAGAGGTGGCTGCCCGCGTGCGGCGGTCGGCAGACGGCGCCCCCCGCGGTGAGGGTGCGGTGCAGGGCTCTGGCGAGCGTGCCGTGCACCCGGGCAGCGGCGGCAGTGCGGGCCCGTACGGGTTCCGGTTCGGTGAGTGCGTGGGTGACGGCGCTCGCGAGTGGCCCGGCCACCGGTGTACGCAGCGCCTCCAGCCGCTCCAGGGTCGCGGCGCGCAGCGCGGCGCCGCGCCCGGTGTCGGGGAACCGGGCCAGCGCGGCGGGCCAGGAGGCCGGCACCAGGGTGGCCCGCAGGTCGGCCAGGACGACCACGTCGTCCGGCAGCATCTCGGCCGGGCTCAGGACGACCGTGTCGTGCGGGTCGTGCAGCAGGTCTCGGCCGGTCTCGTCGCTGACGACCCACAGTCCGTCCGCCGCTGCCGCCTCGCACACCTCGTGCACCAGCTCGGGCGGCGGACAGGTGCCGCTGGGGTCGTCGGCGACGGAGACCAGCAGGACCCGCGGCCCCTCGCCGGTCAGCCGGGCCCGGCGTACGGCCTCCAGCAGGGTGAACGCGTCCGGTACGCCGCCCGATTCGGCCGGTACGGGGATGCGGTGCACCGCCCGGCCGAGCAGCCCGGCGGCCGGCGCGTACCACTGGGCGCAGGGGCGCGGCAGCAGCACGTCGCCGCCGGCCGCGGCGAGCAGCGCGAGGAGCAGGGCGGGCGCGCCCGGCGCGGCGAGCACCCGCTCCGGCGCGGTCACCAGGCCGCGGCGCGCCCAGTAGTCGCAGGCGGCGGCGCGCAGCGGCGGGGAGCCACCGGGCGGCTCGGGTTCCGTGCGGTCCGCGGCGGCGGCGAGGTGCGCGGCGAGTTCCGGGAGAACCGGCAGCCCCGCCGGCGGATCCGGCTCGGGGGCCGGATCCAGGGCCGTCCGCTGCATCCGTACCTCCACACTCCACGGCAGGTCGATCGTGGGCCCATCACATGAGTGCGGGCCCCGACCACCTTTGCAGATCGCGGGGGCCGGGAGGCGGGGCGACACGTCACCGGTCGGCCGAGTGCCGGTGTCCGGGCGCGGCGGGAACCGGGCGCGGGCCCCGGAAGGCAGCGGTTCCGGCCGCCCTACGGCGCCTGGCCGGTGTCCGGCGCGTCGTCGGCGGAGTCCGCGCGCCGGTCCCGGGCGGCCGCGCGGTGCGGGTGCCGGGACCTCTCGTCCAGGCACCGCAGCTCCGTCTCCAGCCCGCGCCCGCGGGTACGGACCAGGGCGCCGGCGAGGTCGGACAGTTTGCGGTTGGTGCGCTGGGACAGCCGGCGCAGCGTGTCGAAGGCGGTGTCCGCGTCGCACCCCAGCACGTACATGAGGATGCCGCATGCCTGGTCGACCACCGGCCGGGTGCGCAGGGCGGTGTCGAGCTGGTCCACCTCGACGAGCGCCTCGCGGTAGCGGCGCTGCCGCGCCAGCGCGGTCGCGGCCAGCTCACCGAGCACGTCCGTCGCCGTACAGCCCTTCTCGACCTTCAGGCCCGGCCGGAAGCCGTAGACGGTGAGGGTGAGGGTGATGCCGTCGCGGCGGTACGGGAGGGTGGCGCTGGAGCGTACCCCGGCCTCCAGGGCCTTGGCGCGGTACTCGGGCCAGCGGCTCTCGTGCAGCAGGTCGTCGGCGCCGGTGGCCCGGCCGGTGTCCAGGGCCGCGGGGATGGGTCCCTCGCCGGACTCCCACTGCACGCTGACCAGGGCGGACAGGTCGGGGTGGGTCACCGCGGTCGGTGCTTCGGCGGTGCCGTCGCCGGTGCTCACCGTCGCGGCGGCGCCGCAGCTGTCCGGGGTGCACCAGGCGGCCTGTTCGGCGAGGTGGGCGAGACTGCGGGCGCTGGACCCCTCGGTGAGGTCGGACGTCCCGGTCTCGAAACGGGTACGGGTCGGCGTTGTCGCATCCACTGTGTGGTCAGTCCCTTCGGGTCCGTAGACGGGAAGTCGTGGACCCTGCACAGGTTCGGCTGCCCGGTGCGTACGGTCGAAAACGCCGGTTTCCCGTCGAGTTCGGGCGTTCGGGACCGGCCGCCGGTCGGCTTGCCGCCACCGGGGTACGGTCCGGTGACGCACCGGTTAGCGTGAGGGCATGGCCGAGGTCGAGCGCGTTGCCGCGGAACTCGCGGATTTCCGCAGACGAGTCGAAGAGCTGCGCGCCGCCCGCGCCCTGCCCTCCACCGAGGGGCTGTCCGTCCTGGACGCCGCCCTCTTCGAGCTCCAGCACGTGGTCGACGTGCTCCTGCCCCGCCTGGAACGGGGGCTGCCGGCGGAGCGGGACAACGGCGCGCGGCGCGCCGCCGACGAACAGCAGCTGCTGCGCGCGCTGTTCCAGCGGATGCCGTTCCCGGTGGTGCTGCTGGACCCGGACGCGGTCATACGGCGGCTGAACTTCGCCGGCACCCGGCTGTTCGGGATGCGCGCCGGGTACGCGGCGGGCCGCCCGCTGACCGCCTCGCTCGTCCCCGAGGAGCGGGCCGCCCTCCGTTCCCAGGTGGCCGCGGTCTCCCGCAACGAGGGCGACCGCAGCCTGGTGGTACGGCTGCTGCCACCGCCGGACGGGGTCCGGCGCGCGGGCGAGTCGCTGCGGGCCACGCTGACGGCGCTGCGGCCCCAGGGCGAGCCGAACACGTCCGTGCTCACGGTCTTCCTCACCGGCCCGCAGACTCTGGCGGCGGACCGGCCGGGAGCCGTGGACCGTACGGGGGGAACGGACCGCGCGGGCACCTCGCGACCCGGCCTGTCAGAGGTGACCCGCACCACCGAACTGATGGACCTCCTCGACGACATGACCATGGCGCTCCTGGAGTCGCCGCGGGAGCCCACCGCCGTACTCGACCGGGCCTGCCGGGTGCTGCGCGGGCGCTTCACCGACTGGGTGACGGCCGACCTGGTGAACCGCGGCGGGGGGCAGTTGGTGCGGGTGGCGGTGCACGGGCCCGAGAGAACCGTGCCGTACGCCGGGGACGAGGCGTACGGCACGGCAGAGCACACCGCGACGGACCCGCGCGGCACCGGCGGCCCGCACTCCCTGGACAGCCTGGCGGCCACCCTGGCCGCCCAGCTCCCCGGAGACTGCCCGGTCGTGGTCGAGGCGGCCCGGGCGGGCAACGCCAACCTCCAGGTACGGCCGGAGGACCTCGGCGCGTTCGGTCACGACGTCGAGGGAGCGCCGATACTGGCCCGCGCCGAGGTGACCTCGCTGCTGTGCGTGCCGCTGCGGGCGAAGTCGGGGCCCGTGCGGGGCGTCCTGACGCTGTTACGCACGGGCGGCCGACGGGCCTTCAGCCTGGCGGAGGCGGGCGCCGTCGACCGGATGGCCCGCCACCTGGGGCGCGCGCTGCAGCCCTGAGACGCTGTACCGCTGAGACGCTGCATCCTGAGAATCCCCGCTCGTGGTTTCAGGCCGCTTGGCGTTCGCCCACCTGGTCGCACAGGCGGGTGCAGGTGCGGTTGATGAGCCGGGAGACGTGCATCTGCGAGATGCCGAGCCGGTCGGCGATCCGGCTCTGCGTCATGTCGCAGAAGAACCGCAGGTAGAGGATCTGCCGCTCGCGCTCGGGGAGCATCTGCAGCTTGGGCCTGACCGCCTCGCGGTCGACGACGAGGTCGAAGCCCGGCTCCGGGCCGCCGAGGGTGTCCACCAGCGCGTACCCGTCGTCGGCGCCGGGCAGTTCGGCGTCCAGGGAGAGCGTCGAGTAGCTCTCCAGTGCCTCCATGCCGAGCAGCACCTCCTCCAGCGTCATGCCGGTGTGGCGGGCGATGTCCTGGGCGGCGGGGCGGTGGTCGTCGGGCGCGTGGGTGAGCTCCAGCGTGGCCGTACGGACGCGGTTGCGCAGTTCCTGGACGCGCCGGGGCACGTGCAGGCCCCACATGTGGTCGCGGAAGTGCCGCTTGACCTCGCCGACGATGGTCGGCACGGCGAAGCTCTCGAACGCGCAGCCGCGGTCCGGGTCGTACCGGTCCACGGCCTTGACCAGGCCGAGCGAGGCGACCTGGGTCAGGTCCTCGGTGGTCTCGCCGCGGTTGCGGAACTGCCGTGCGAGGCGTTCGGCCATCGGGAGCCAGGCGCAGACGATGCTCTGGCGCAGCGCGTCCCGCTCCGGCCCGTCGGGCAGCGCCATCAGCCTGCGGAAGTCGGCGCCGGTGTCCGGCGCGTCGTCGTGCGGGTGCTTCTTCTGGGTGCGGCGGGGGCCCGGCGGGCGTTCGGCGGGCCGGCCGCGCTGGGTGCTCGCGCGATGAGGTGTGCGTACAGAGGGCATGGTCCTGGCTCCCTGATCGGTGGACTGGGGTCCTCCGCAGGAGCGCAGCCGGAGATCACGCTCGCAGAGCAGGTCGCTCCCACGGGCGTGCCTCCGGTCCGAAGCACACGGATCGCGTGCCCGAACCCGTACCCGGTAAACGCCTCCCGGGCCGAATCGGCCGCGGCGGGGCACCGTTCCGGGAGGTTTCCGGCCCGCGGGTCAGGTAACCCGTGCGGAACGGATCGCTGACAGCCCGTCACCGGCCGGACGGACGGTCCGGCCGGACGGCGGCGTACGCGTACCGGCCAGAAGCCCTGCGAGCGGCGGGAGCGGCGGGACATGAGCACGAGACCCGGGTCCGCACCGAGACCGAAGAAGAGGAGCCCTTGGTCACCATGAAAGTCGAGCGGCTGGACGTCACCGCCTACACCGTCCCCACCGACGCGCCGGAAGCCGACGGCACGCTCGCCTGGGACACCACCACCGTCATCGTCGTCGAGGCCCGCTCCGGTACGACCACCGGCCTGGGCTGGACCTACGCAGCCGCCGACACCGGCTCGGTCGTCCGCGACCTGCTCACCCGTCCGGTCCTCGGCCGGTGCGTGCTGGACGTCCAGGGCGCCTACGAGGCCATGAGCCGGGCGGTGCGCAACGCCGGCCGGCCCGGGCTGGTCGCCTGCGCGCTGTCCGCGGTGGACATCGCCCTGTGGGACCTCAAGGCGCGGCTGCTGGACCTGCCGCTGCTGCATCTGATCGGCGCCGTGCGCAGCGCGGTGCCGGTCTACGGCTCGGGCGGCTTCACCACGTACCACAACACCCATCTGGCGACGCAGCTCAACGGGTGGGTGCACGGACAGGGCATCGAACGGGTCAAGATCAAGATCGGCGAGGAGTGGGGCCGGGCCGTCGAGCGCGACCTGTCCCGCGTCCGCAACGCCCGCAAGGCCATCGGACCGCGCGCCGAACTGTACGTGGACGCCAACGGCGCCTACACCCGCAAGCAGGCCGTACGGGTCGGGCGGGAACTCGCCGACCAGGGCGTCGGCTGGTTCGAGGAACCGGTCTCCTCCGACGACCTGGAGGGCCTGCGGGTCGTCCGCGACCTGGTCGTGTGCGACGTGACGGCCGGCGAGTACGGCTACGACCTGCCGTACTTCGCGCGGCTGGCCCCGGTCGTGGACTGCCTCCAGATCGACGCCACCCGGTGCGGCGGCCTGACGGTCTGGCTGCGCGCCGCGGCCCTCGCCGAGGCGCACGGCCTGGAGGTCTCCGCGCACTGCGCCCCGCACGTCCACGCCCACCCGGCCGCGTGCGTGCCGAACCTGCGGCACATCGAGTGGTTCCACGACCACGTACGCATCGAGTCGATGTTCTTCGACGGCGGCCTCGACCCGTCCGGCGGAACGGTCCGCCCCGGCGCGGAACAACTACCGGGCCACGGCCTGCGGTTCCATCATGAGGAGGCGACGCCTTATCGGGTGCTGTGAGGCGGCGAGCAGCGGCGGGCCGGTGCGGGAGGGGCCGTCCCCGGGCGTCACACCCCGGTTTCCTGGGCGGGGTTGGCGCCCGCCAGCGTGAACACGCAGAACTCGTTGCCCTCCGGGTCTCCCAACACTCGGAACTAGAGGTTCTGGAGTGTCGGCGTGGTGTCATCGGTCCTGGTCAAGCCCGGTACGGGTAGCTCTCCGCTCTCCACAGAGAGCATGGAATCAGCACCCCAGCAGTCGAATCCCCTCGCCGGCACCGTCTACACCGAGCCCCTTCGGGGCGTGCAGTGCATCCGGCTGTCCGTACTGACCGACGAGACCACCAGCCCGGAACGGCAGCGCGAGGCCGACGACCTCGCGGCAGCCGCGCACAACATCAGCTTCGGCGAGGGTGACCAGCTCCGCGAGGCCGTAGACCTTGACGTGTCGGCGTCCAAGATCACCCCCTTCGACCGTCCCGCCCTCGGCCAGTGGCTCACCCGACCCGATGACCTTGACGCCCTGGTGTGGTGGCGCTTTGACCGCGCAATCCGGTCCATGGCGGACATGCACGAGCTAGCGAAGTGGGCCCGCGAGCACCGCAAGGTTCTTGTGTTCGCCGAGGGAATCGGCGGTGGCCGACTCGTGTTCGACTTCCGAAACCCCATGGACCCCATAGCGGAATTCCAAATGATGATGCTCGCCTTTGCCGCGCAGGTGGAGGCGCAGAGCATCAAGGATCGCGTTACCGGTGCTATGGCTGCACTGCGGAATATGGCGCTGCGCTGGCGCGGTGGCGGTCGTCCGCCGTACGGCTACATGCCCGCGCCCATGCCGAAGGAACACGGCGGGGTGGGCTGGACGCTCGTTCCGGACCCTGATGCGGTTGAGATCATTGAGCGGATCGTGCATGAACTGCTGGAAGGCACGACCGTTTCCGCTATCGCCGTGGGCCTGAACGCGGACAAGGTACCGACCCCGCGCGATCACTGGGCCGTGAAGATGGGCCGGAAGACCGGCGGGCGCACCGGCGGAGTGAAGGGACTCCGTAAGGACGCGTTCCTATGGAACCCGACGGTCATTACGCGGATGCTCCGCAACGAAACGCTGCTCGGCCGGAAGATGCACAAGGGCCCGTACGCGACGCCGACGGCAACCCCGTCATGGCGACGGAAGAGCCCATCATGACCCGCGAGGAATTCGACCGCATCGGCGCGGTACTGGACAAGCTGAGCATTGACAACGGGGACCGGAAGGACACGGACGCGCTGCTGCTGCGGGGCATCCACTGCGACTCGTGCGGCGGGCGCATGTACCTGAACACGCAGGAAAGCAAGAAGAACCAGCACCAGGAGTTCCTTCGACGGGTCGGCTCCATCCAGACGACACATGTAGTCGAGATCCCCGGATACGACCCCGAGACCGAGCTACGCGCCACTCTCGCCGAATTTGAGGAGCACCGAGAACAGATGGGACGGCAGAAGTCCAAGCATGCCGCGCGAGCGTGGCAGGAACGTGCAGACGCACTTGACGCGCGCATTGCCGAGCTGGAGACCCGCGAAAAGCGCGAGCCGCAACGCATCGTCACGCCGACGGGTAAGACGTTCGCGGACGAGCGGGCCGAGAAAGACACCGCGGGCCGACGCGCCATGCTCATTGAAGCGGGAGTTCGCCTAGACGTACGGCGCGGCGCCCGTGGCGGATGGCGCAAGCTGGACACGCGCCGAGTCACGTTCACCATGTCCGGGGAACTGGACCCCGCCGCGGAAGCCCTCGCAGGTGAAGCGGCAGCGCTGGAGTCCGAGACCCGCGGAGACTCCCCGACCCCCGGCAGCAAAATCCGCCTTGCCGAGCCTGTCCCCGCCGAGCCCACGCGCGAACTCGTCGCCGCTGCGTAACACCCCCTCGGCACGTACGGCGCCCCTACCCGGCGTGGGGGCGCCCGGGACTGCCCTTACGCCCTCGCCGGCTCGGCCGACCGGCCAACAGCGAGGCGAGGAGTGTAGAGGTGACGGTTTCAACCTACTTTTTAGAACACATAGAAAAAATAAGAGAGAAGAGAGACCGGACCACTATTCGGCACACCGCCACCGATCCGGGGTACCTTCGCTCTCCACTACAGCCCGGAAGAGACTGACGATCGCCGGGCAGCCCCTTGGGCGTCCGCGATACCTCCGCTCTCCACATAGACCGAGGGCGAGAGTAGCCGGACAGTCCGACAGGGCGCGGGATACATCCGCTCTCCACTACTTCCGAGAGCGGGATTACCGCGCACCCACCCCATGGGGGACTTTGGCGGGCTGAGTGCCCGCTCTCGGAAACTGCGTTGCCCGTGCACCACGCACCATCGCGTTACTCGGTGGTGGCCGCTGGGGTCGTGCGGCCGCGCTGCGGGGGCCGTACCGCCCATCAGTAACCCACTCGTCCGCGAGTGCGCCGAACGGGGTTGCAAGCCCGTACGGCCCCCGCTACGCCCGGACCGGCCCAAGCCTGCGAGGGCGACACCAGCCCGCCTAGCCCAACAGCAAGAGGCGTCGCGTTTAGACCGCGAAGGTTCCCGGTTCGAGTCCGGGGGCGGGCACTACTGCAAAACGTGCGGACCTTGTTCCGGGACGCACAGCCTTGATCCTTCGCTGTCCACCAGGGCAGTGCGGCTGTACGCCTCCCACTGGAGGCCGAGCCCACACACGGAGCAACGACCAGCGAAACGGCGGTAGCCCGGTGCGGGCTCGGACGGGCTGTCGGTTGAAGTCATCCGATCAACATATGCCATGACACTGACAGGGGGCGCACATGCGCTGTATCGACTGCGCCGAGCCCGCGACGCACCGGAAACGCTGTAAGGCCCATCACGGGGCGTATGAGGGGCGGACGAGTGTTCCGGTCCCGGCGAGCCCGCGGTAGGCGACGAGCGGCCCGCTATGACGCTGCCGCTCGTCTCCGCCGGCGGGTGGACGAGCGCGGGACCGGCTGGTGCGACTGGTGCCTGAACGACTTCCCCGCGGACGTGGTGGAGATAGACCACGTGCGGCCCCTCGCGATGGGAGGGACCGACACGGACGGTAACGTTCAGGTTCTGTGCGTTGGCTGCCACGGGTTGAAGACGCGCACGGAGTTCGGGGCCGTGCGAGGTGCCGCGTAGAGGCACCGCCCCGCTATCCCTTCTGGGGCCCGGAGTCAACGCGGTTGGCGTTCAACGCTTCCTGTGCGTGCTGAACATCAGTGGCCAATACTGTGCGGCGCTTGTCGTGCTGCGCGTAGACTTGTGCATAACTCAGCACCGCTGACAAGTATTCCTTTGCCATAGCGTTTGCCTCCGAGAAGGCTCCCGCGGAAACCCGCCTGACACCGGCTTGCCGAGCAACGCGCTTGAGATTCTGCGGGCTGTACGGGGAGCGCTGCTTGCTGATCTTCTGCTGACGTTTGGTCATGACGACCCTTCCCTTGCGTGCTGTGCCAGTTTCCGTGATCACGCGAGTACCCGCCACGCGTGCTTAGGAACGTGGTTCGTGTGCGATGCCCCACCCGACCGGAGGTGATCCCCCCTGCCCCGAAAGCCCCGTACCCCCTGCCCGATCCCCGGGTGCCCCGAGCTGACCAGTGGTGGCCGCTGTGCGGCTCACGAGCTGGAGGCGAACCGTCTGCGTGGCTCGTCTGCGGAGCGGGGCTACGACACTCGGTGGCAGCGCATCCGGCGCCGGTACCTGTATCACCATCCGTGGTGCGTGCTGTGCTCGCGCGTCGCGACGGTCGCTGACCATTTCCCGTTGTCTCGTAGGTAGTTGGTAGCGCAGGGCGTTGCCCACCCTGACGCGTGGTCGCGACTGCGTGCACTGCGCACGCAGTGCCACAACTCCGAGACTGCGAAGCATAAACCGGGCGGTTGGGCTGTTGAAAAAGCTCGAATTCGCAGCGATTTTAATCCTTTTACCAGGGGGGTACCCCCCTCCCCTCCCCATGCTGATCGACAGGGAGGCAAAAAACTCTGATGGCTGATTAGGTCGTTTCTGTGGGCCGACGCACGCCGTGCAAAATGGCGATCGTCAACCTTGGTGACTGCTCCCGAGTATCCCTTACGGAGAAAATTATGACATTCACTCTGGCCGAATCCGCCAAGCTCTCTCAGGATGATTTGCAGCGTGGCGTTATCGAGACGTTCGTGCAGGAATCTCCGATCCTGGACCGGCTGCCGCTCATACAGGTTGTGGGCAACGCCTATCGGTACAACGAGGAATGCGCCCTGCCTGGTGTCGCCTTCCGCACGGTGAACGAGGCGTACCCGGAGAGCACGGGAGCACTTAACCAGCGGATCGAGACGCTGGCTATCCTCGGAGGAGACGCGGACGTGGACAAGTTCATCGTCCAGACGCGAGGGAACCTTAATACCTCGCCGACCGCCCTGCACCCAAACCAGCCCTACCGCGTGGGACATGCCATGGCGCGGACCGAGCGCCGAGACAGTCCGGGCAATCTTCCACGCCCAAGAAATCCGCTCACTCACACCAGGCCAGCGCGAACACTGGTGGGCTGCCGCGTTCCACGAAATCGGAGTCGATTACGACTTCCCGACCCTCAACATCACCCCGGCACGTCGGGCGGCGTCGGCATGAGCGACATAGCGCGCTACTTCCCGCTCGTCCCGCCCGCACAGACAGTCAACTGTTGCCGTTGCAGCCGACCGACCCGCGTGCGCATCCCCGTCCGGTACATCTCCTGCACGAGCGGCCCTGACCACGTGCAGTACGCCTGGCCGAACTGCGCCCCCCGTACGGTCGCCCCCGGCCCCCTCCCCGGTGAGCGCGTGCGCCCCGTGTAGCCCATCCCGCGAAGCAGAAGGCCCGTTCGGCCACGTGCCGAGCGGGGCTTTTCGTGCGCCCCAACACGACAGAACGCCCCCGCCTCGGCACGTAGCCGGAGCGGGGGCGCGGTGCCTGAGGGAGGCTGCTCAGTTCGGGCCAGTGGGGCCCACTGAAGCGGCAAGAATCACCATGCGTGGTCGTATCCGCCGGACCAGAAGTCGTCGAGCCCCCCGTGAGGGCCGAGCGTGAGTTCGTTGAAAGAGCCGGCCTCTGCGATCTCGGGCGCTTCGTACTCGGTCACTTCCTGGTTGTCCTGCATGATTCCTCCTCTATGGCGACGTAGGCGCGGCTTGTGCGCCTATGGCCATGTTGTCCGTCAATCGGGAGGCTGCCGATCCCTCGTGGGAGTGGCCGAGTGGTGCGCGGGCGTACTCGTCCAGGGCACGTGAACATCGCCTACGCCTGTCGCCACCGACGCACAAACGGCGGGGACGACGAAAGACTCTGTTCGGTCACACGCCGAGCGGGGCTTTTCGTATGTCAACTGTGATCAACGCGGGATATACCCCGTGATAGACATCTGTGATCTTTTGACACCACCAGGGAGGGGCCGCAGTGAAGCGGAAAAACTGGATCAACGCGGGAGTTGCGGTACTCGCGTTCGGCGGAGTGCTCTCGTTATTCGAGGACGACCGGAAGGACGCAGCTACGGCAGCCCCGAAACCGTCCGCCACAGCGTCCGCCGAACCTGCCAATGAGCTTGCTGGGATGCCGTCTGAGCCCGCTAGATGTACTGACCGGAGACGTTGATGGAGGGCAGGACGTTCCGATCGGCAATCATGAGGCTGGGGTTGAGTGCCTTTCAGCCAGGTCTCTGGCGAGCTGTCTGATGCGTTCGCGGGCTGTTTCTGGGGTGAGTATCTCGATGTGGTCGCCGAACTGGAGGAGCTGACGCACTGACTCGATGTCGGGGTAGCGGACGACGACGGTGCACCAGCCGTTCTCCGCGTCGGAGATATCGTGGATGCGGTTGCCGAGGATGCGCCATGCCAGGTCGAGGCCATTTTCTGGCAGACGGACGGTCACGCTCACGCGACCTTGCCCCTCGGTGCGTTCCTTCAATGCGGTCCATCTGGTGCGGAGGGTTTCGCCTGGTCGGAGAGCAGCGGGCGCGTCGAGTTGTTCGTAGGACGAGAGTCGTTCCAGAGCGAACAGTCGACCGTCCCCCTGGTCATCGGCGATGAGATACCAGCGGCCTGATTTCGCCACGATCCCGTACGGGTCGACCACCCGCGTTGAGGCCTGGTTCTCGGCGCTGCGCCGGTACTGGATTCGCAGCCGTCGTCGGCGTCGCAGGGCCGAGGCCAGCTCCGATACGTCGACCGCTGCCTCTGAGTCAGCAAACCACGCGGTGCTGTCCACCAGCACCAGGTCCGCCAGTTGCAGCAGGCTCGGCGACCCAGGTGCTACAGCCTGCCGGGCGGCTATCTTGCGCGCGGCCGACTCCCACACCGCAGACAGGCCCATACGCTCAAGTTGCGCGCTGTCCAAACCGGCTACGGAGAGGGCTTCCAGCTCTGGCGGTTCCAGATGGGATGCGTTGAGCCGTGCACTGGGGAGCAAGACGATCCCGCCGTTCCGCCCGCGTTCGGCATAGACAGGCACACCTGCTGTCGAGAGCGCCTCGACATCCCGCAGCACGGTCCGCCGAGACACTTCCAGACGCTCGGCGAGCTCGGTGGTGGTGATGCGCTGACGGGTCTGCAGGAGCAGCAAGAGGTGCAACAGCCTCGAAGCCTTCATGCTGACTAATGTTCACAGAAAAGGTGACAGGTTCTGTCGTGATGAGGCGATCAACTGGAGCGGCACCGAGACTTCAACGATCTGAGGAGCGCTCTATGCCCGCACCCAACCTATTCCTGATCGGCGTCCGCGACGCCGAGGCCGCTACCGTCTTCTACAGCGACCTGTTCGAGATCGAACCGACCTTCATCAGTCCCCACTACGTAGCTTTCGAGGTTGCCCCCGGTGTCCTGTTCGCGCTGTGGACGGGCTACAGCGAGCAAGCGGTCCCGAGCACCCCTCGCACAAGCGAAGTCGGGCTGATGGTCTCCGGAGCAGCGACTGCGATTGACGAGATCTTCACGAGTTGGGTCTCGAAGGGAGTCCATGTCGTGGAGGAGCCGCACGACGCTGTCTTCGGCCGCACGTTTGTGATCACCGACCCCGACGGCAACCTCATCCGAGTCTCCCCGGTGGACTGATCTGCACGCCCCCTACCCACACGTCTAGTTGTCGAAGGGCCGGCCACACACGATGGTCGGCCCTTCAGTCTGTCCAGGAGCTCAGAAATGTCACATCCGAACGCTGCCCTCACCCCGCGCCACCGTCTGAAAGTCGCGCGACTCGGCGTTGACGACGGCTGGCCGATCAGCGAAGTCGCGGCCCGATTCCAGGTGTCCCGGCCAACCGTAAAGCGCTGGGCCGACCGCTACCTTGCAGGTGAGTCCATGCAGGACCGATCCTCACGACTCCGGATATCGCCGAGCAAGACAACCATCACCGTGACGAAGAGGTGCGTCAACCTGCGACTGTGTCTGCGAGAAGGGCCGGTCCAGCTCGCCGCGAGACTCGACATCGCCCCGTCGACAGTGCACCGAATCCTGCGATCAGCCCGACTGAACCGACTTGCCTACGTCGATCGCGCGACTGGTGAAGCCGTCCGGCGGTATGAACACGACCACCCGGGATCGCTGGCGCACGTGGACGTGAAGAAGCTCGGGAACATTCCCGATGGCGGCGGCTGGCGCTACGTCGGCCGCCGCCAAGGCGAGAAGCACCGCGTCGCGACTCCGGGCAAGTCACGCAACGCCTACGGCGGCCCGAAGCTCGGATACGCGTTTGTGCACACCGTCATCGACGACCACTCTCGCGTCGCCTACACCGAGGTCCACAATGACGAGACGGCCATGACCGCAGTCAGCGAGCTGCATCGCGCGGTGGAGTGGTTCGCCGAGCGCGGCGTCACCA
Source organism: Streptomyces sp. NPDC030165 (assembly GCF_055573595.1). NCBI lineage: Bacteria > Bacillati > Actinomycetota > Actinomycetes > Kitasatosporales > Streptomycetaceae > Streptomyces > Streptomyces sp. NPDC030165. The sequence goes on from NZ_JBVIBD010000011.1 coordinate 60,553, forward strand.
TCGAGAGGGTGCTCTCGGACAACGGCGGCGCCTACCGGTCCTACTTGTGGCGCGACACGTGCGACGCCCTCTCGATCACGCCGAAGTTCACACGCCCTTACCGTCCGCAGACCAACGGCAAGGTCGAGCGCTTCCACCGCACCATGGCCGACGGCTGGGCCTACGCCCGCTGCTACACCAGCGAGCAACAACGCCGAGACGCTCTGCCACCGTGGCTGCACCAGTACAACCAGCACCGTCCGCACACCGCTTGCGGCAACCAGCCCCCGTTCTCACGATTGGTCAATGTCCCCGACCAGTACAGCTAGAGGCAGCGGCATCCCCTCGCCCGATGCGGGACAGCAAGCGGCGCTGACACGGGCTCTCCGGACCATTGAGCCCGGCCTAGTGGCCAAGGAAGAGCGGGCCGTGAGCCGAGCCCGCGACGTGTGCGCGGACATCAAGGGCGGGAAGGGTTCCGCGACCGTGCAGCGCAAGGCCCGCTCCCGGTTCGAGGGCGGGACCGTGCCGGCCCTCACCGAGGACCAGGCCGCCGCCATCGTGACCGCCATACGGTCATCGTTCTGCGGCTGACCAGCAACAACTAAGCCCCGCCCGAGGGTTCGGGCGGGGCTCTTTGCTGGTCAAGGTGTCTGGTGGGGCGGTACCGTAGAACTGGTAGGTCAGAGGTGTTGGGGGTCGGCGAGGATGTCCCACTCGATGTCCTGGTCCCGCTCACGCACCAGGGTCGCGCCCAGCCGCAGCAGACGACCGGTGTCCCCCCACACGTCCAGGTGCATCCGGTTCTTGACGGCCTTGGGCTCGGCGACCGGGTTGATCCAGATCAGCGGTCCGCGGCCGGCCGGATCGACGATCGGGACCGGCCGGGCGCGCGGCTGTTCCTCCCCCGCGGCGGGCGGACGGCGCACGTGGCCCATGGCCTCGCACCACCAGTCGGCGAGCGCGCGGTGGTCGCGTGCGTCCAGGGCCAGGTCCTTGAAGCGGGCGGGCGCGCCGGGTTGCTGCGGCGTGGCGCCTGCCGTGGTGTGTCCGGTGTCCGCCATGTTTTCCCTCCTGACCGGCCGTCGGCCCGGCGGCCGGTCACCGCATCGGATCACCGCATTATGGCGAACCGGCCGTGCGGGGCGGGGCCCGGTGGCACGGAGCACGAAAGGCGCCCGGGCGCGGAACCCCACATTCCGCGCCCGGGCGCTCCTCCCCACTGCCCCGTCGCCCTGGCTCCCGGGGCCTTCTCCGTGGCCGCTCGGCCGGTCACCGGGTACCTGCACGGCGCCCGCTCAAACGTCCCGATGTCACCGGACGTCGTCGAGGACCGGTGTCACGGGGCGGTCAGCCGGTACGGGCGCGGGCTCCGGAGCGGGTACGGCCGGAGGCGACCCAGCGGCGCGGATGGCGGCGCAGGTACTCGCCCTCCAGCTCCGCCATGCGCGCGTTGTGTGTGGCGAGCGCGTCGGTGGAGCCGTGCAGGAGGGTGTCGTGGCGGGTGCGGTGGATGGTTTCCAGCTCGCGCAGCAGCTGCTGTTCGTCGAGCCGGGCGGGCGGGACCCCCAGGGTGGCGGAGTCCGGTGTGGCGGCCTTCGTCTCCGCGGGCCGCGGGGAGTCCGTGGACGTGTCGTGGGACGGCATCGGGGTTTCTCCCTCCGTGTCGGGTGCGTCCCTTCGGGTACCCGCTCGCACAACCACCCGGACACGTCCGGCGGCAGGCTCGCTGCGAGCCCCGGAGGCAGGCATGGAACTCGGATTCCTCACCCCACTCACTACCAGGCCGGGCCCCGGCTCCGCGGCCCGTGCCGGCACCTCGGACCACCCGGTCCGACCGGTCGCCTCCTTCGATCGTACGAGGACCGCTCCGGCTCGGCGCGGCGACCGGTGCCATCGCGACGTGTCCGGTGCCGTCGGCGCGCTCCACGACGCCCCGGGGTGACGGGCCCCGGGGCGCTCCCGTGCCCCGGGCCGCCCGGCCCCGCCCGGCCTCTCCTGGCTCCCGCCGGCCCGACCGAGAGAAGGCGAACAGCAATGGCACAGTTCGTGAGGGACGTCATGACCCCGGATGTCGCGGCGGTCCTGCCGGACGCCTCGCTCGTCGAGGCGGCGCAGCTGATGCGCGCGCAGGACATCGGGGACGTCCTGGTGACGCAGGACGGCGTGCTGCTGGGGGTGGTGACGGACCGCGACATCACGCTGCGGGCGGTGGCCGACGGGGTCGATCCGCTCGCCGTGTCCTGCCGCTCGGTGTGCACCCCCGAGCCGGTCTGTGTCGCCCCCGACGACCGCATCAGCGAGGCGGTCACGCTGATGCGTACGAACGCGGTGCGGCGGCTGCCGGTGGTCGAGAACGGGACGCCGGTGGGGGTGGTCAGCATCGGCGACCTGGCCCGTGCGCAGGATCCGGACTCGGCGCTCGCGGACATCAGCCGGGCCGCCCCGGACAGCTGGCCGGACGTCGGGAACGCGGGGCCGGGCACCGTCTGAGGCCCGGCTGCGGCCGTGCGGCTGCCCGGCCGACCGGACCGACCGGACCGACCGGCCGACCGGCCGACTGATGCGACCGATTCGACCGACGGGAGTGGCTGCGGATGCGACGGACGACGCGGGGAACCCCGGGGCTGCTGTATGTGCCCCGTTCTTCGGGGTACAGGTGGGCCATGCGAAAGCTGCTGAGCGCCTGGGACCGCGAGATCTTCGACAGCGTCGCGGCACGGCACTGGCCGGGCGCGCAGCGCGTGCTGCCGAAGCTGACGCGCACCGCCGACCACGGACTGCTGTGGATGGGGATCGCGGCGGGCGCGGCCGCCCTCGGCGGGCGTCCGATGCGCCGGGCCGCGCTGCGCGGGGTGGCCTCGCTGGCGGCGGCGTCGGCGACGGTCAACACCCTGGGCAAGCGCTCGGTGCGGCGCAGCCGGCCGCTGCTGGAGGCGGTACCGGTCATACGGCAGCTGAGCCGGCAGCCGTTCACCACGTCCTTCCCGTCCGGCCACGCGGCCTCGGCCGCGGCCTTCGCCACCGGCGTCGCGTTCGAGAACAAGTGGTGGGGCCTGGCGCTGGCGCCGGTAGCCGCCTCCGTGGCGTTCTCCCGCGTCTACACGGGCGTGCACTACCCCGGTGACGTCCTGGCGGGGGCCGCGCTCGGTGTGGGCGCGGCGCTGGCCGTGCGGGGGCTCGCGCCGACCCGGGCGCAGCTGGCGCCCCCGGCGCGGCCGGCCGCCGACGCGCCCCCGCTGCCGCAGGGACGCGGGCTGTTCGTGGTGGCCAACCACGCGTCCGGGCAGCGCACGGGACCGCGCCCCGACCGGGTGCAGGAGGTGCGCGGTGTGCTGCCGGAGGCCGAGGTGGTGCTGTGCGGCGACCCGGAGTCCCCGCCGATGGACAAGGCGCTGGAGGAGGCTGCCGAGCAGGCCGAGCAGGCCGGCGGCGCGCTGGGCGTGCTGGGCGGGGACGGCACCGTCTGCGCCGCGGCGGCGGTCGCCGTACGGCACGGTCTGCCGCTGGCGGTGCTGCCCGGGGGCACCCGCAACCACTTCGCGTACGACCTGGGCATCGAGACGCTCGCGGACGCCGCCCGGGCGGTGGAGAGCGGCGAGGCGGTCGCGGTGGATCTGGCCGGGTTCCGTACCGCGCCGGGCCAGGACCCCACGTACTACCTCAACACCTTCTCCGTCGGCGCGTACCCGGAGCTGGTGCGCGTGCGGGAGGAGTGGGCGGGCCGGATCGGTGCCTGGCCGGCCGGGGTGCTGGCCGCCTGGAAGGTGCTGCGGACGGCCGACCCGGTGACGGTGGAGGTCAACGGGAAGCGGCGGGAGGTGTGGCTGCTGTTCGCGGGCAACTGCGCGTACCGGGGGCTGGGCCTGGCACCGGTGCGGCGGCACGACCTGGCGGACGGTGTGCTGGACGTACGCGTGGTGCACGGCGGGCGGCTGGCCCGTACGCGGCTGCTGACCGCGGCCCTGACGGGCGCGCTGCGGCACTCCCCCGTCCTGAGCGAGTCCCGGGTGCGCTCGGTGCGACTGGGCGGCCTGGCGCCGGACAGCGTGCTCGCGTACGACGGTGAAGTGACGGGCGCTCCGCGCGAGTTGACAATCTGCAAGGAGAACGAGGCGCTGACCGTCTACCGCCTGCTGCCCGGATAGCGAGACGGCTTTCTCATCATGCGATCGCCCGGCGTACGGTGACCACACCTGCCGACCGGGAGCGCGAAGGAGCCGTCCGCCATGCAGCACGAGTCCGCCGTCCACGCCCAGGGCCACGCGTCCGCCGCCCGCCCGCACAGCCACCGCGAGTCCGCCGTGTACACCCACGGGCACCATGAGTCCGTCCTGCGCTCGCACACCTGGCGCACCGCCGCCAACTCGGCGGCGTACCTGCTGGACGCGCTCGCGCCGCACATGGAGATCCTGGACGTCGGCTGCGGCCCCGGCACCATCACGGCCGACCTGGCCGCGCTGGTGCCGGACGGCCGGGTCACCGGGCTGGAGCACGCGCCGGACGTGCTGGAGCAGGCGCGGGCCACCGCCGAGGAGCGCGGCCTGGCCAACGTCCGCTTCGTGACCGGCGACGTCCACGCACTGGACTTCCCGGACGGCTCCTTCTGCGTCACCCACGCCCACCAGGTCCTCCAGCACGTGGGCGACCCGGTGCGGGCGCTGCGCGAGATGCGCCGCGTCACCGGGCCGGGCGGCGTCGTGGCCGTACGGGACGCGGACTACGCGACCATGACCTGGTACCCGGCGGTCGAGGGCCTGGACGGCTGGCTGGACCTCTACCACCGGGTGGCCCGTGCCAACGGGGGCGAGCCGGACGCGGGCCGGCGGCTGCGCGCCTGGGCCCGTCAGGCGGGTTTCGCCGATGCCGCGATCACCTCGACGGCGAGCGCGTGGTGTTACGCGACACCGGAGGAACGTTCCTGGTGGAGCGGCCTGTGGGCGGACCGGACGGTGGCCTCCGCGTACGCCCGGCTGGCGGTGGACGGCGGCCACGCCACCACGGCCGAACTGGACCGGATCGCCGCGGCGTGGCGGGAGTGGGGCACGCGGGAGGACGCCTGGTTCGGCGTGCTGCACGGCGAGATCCTGTGCCGGGTGTGAATTCCCTGCCGGGTCCGGAACCTCCACGGGCCCTGACCCGACCGCCACAACCGACGCGAACTATCTCATTCCAGACGGTATGAAAGATCCGTGACAGGAACGCACGGACCGGCCGCCCTGGCAGCAGGGGCAACAGTGGCAGCACTGGCTCTCCTGGCGGCGGGCTGCGGTCCCCAGCAGCCCGCCGCGGGACGCCACGGCGCCACCTCGGGACAGCCCGCGAAAGCCGCGGTCCCCGGCGGCTTCACCCTCCTGGCCACCGGCGACGTGCTCCCGCACACGGAGATCATCGAGCAGGCCCGCAAGGACGCGCACGGCCGCGGCCACGACTTCGGCCCGATGCTCGCCGGCGTCCGGCCCCTGGTCTCCGGCGCCGACCTGGCGATCTGCCACGTGGAAACGGTGTACGGCGAGGACGGCGGCCCGTTCACCGGCTATCCCGCGTTCAAGTCGCCCCCGCAGGTCGCCGCCGCCCTCAAGGCCACCGGCTACGACTCCTGCTCCACCGCCTCCAACCACACCCTCGACGACGGCCCCGCCGGGATCCGCCGCACCCTCGGCGCCCTGGACGCGGCAGGCGTACGGCACGCCGGCTCGGCCCGTACCGCCGACGAGGCCGCCCGCCCCACCGTCCTCAAGGCGGGCCGGGCGAAGGTCGCGCAGCTCGCGTACACGTACGGCACCAACGGCATCGCCGTACCCGAAGGGCAGCCCTGGTCGGTCAACCTCATCGACCGGGACCGCATCCTCGCCGACGCACGGACCGCCCGGCAGGCGGGCGCCGACGTGGTCGTCGTCAGCCTCCACTGGGGCACCGAATGGCAGCAGGAACCCGACGGACAGCAGCGCACCCTCGCCCACGCACTCACCGCCGCCCGCACCGGCGACCGCCCCGACATCGACCTGATCCTCGGCACCCACGCCCACGTCCCGCAGGCGTACGAGAAGGTCAACGGCACCTGGGTCGTCTACGGCATGGGCGATCAGCTGGCCGGTTACATGTACAACCCGCAGGGCGCGGTCGACTCCCGCGGCAACCAGAGTTCGATGGCCCGCTTCACCTTCGCACCGCCCGGCGCGGCGGGCCGGCGCTGGACCGTGACCAAGGCGGAGTTCACCCCGCAACTCACCGACGTGAGCAACGCGTTCCGCGTCGTCCCGCTGACCGCCGGCGCACCCGGCGGCTCCGCGCACGCCCGGGCCCGCGACGCCGTGCGCGAGGTGGTCCTCTCCCGCGGCGCGGCCGACGACGGGCTGACGATGACGGGTTGACGGGGCGGCGGGTCAGCGCGTTCACGGGATCTCTTCCGATGAATCCCGCAACTGATCGCGTACGGCGAGGCACCCCAACTACGCTCGTCCCATGGACATTCTGGGGACCTCTTTGCGGGTGTGCGTGACCGACCTCGACGCCGCGATCGGTGTGTACGAACGACTGACCGGCGCCGAGGCGAGGCGCTTCGAGCACGGCGGCGTATCGGTCGCGGCCGTCGGCTGCTTCTTCCTGATGAGCGGCCCGGAGGCGCAGCTGTCCGTCCTCAGCAAGATCACCGCGACGCTCGCCGTCAAGGACGTGGACGACGCGGTGGCCGACCTGACGGCGGTCGGTGCGCAGATCATCGCGGGCCCGCTGCCGACCCCGATCGGCCGCAACCTCGTCGCCCGCCATCCGGACGGCTCGGTCTTCGAGTACGTCGACCGGAAAGCGGCCTGATGCCCGGCTCCGGCACGGCTCCGCCGGCCGGCTTACGCCCGCCGCACCGCGCCGTGCCGGACACGGTCACCGAGGTGGTCGGGCGGGTACGTCCGAACACCTCGGCCTGCCCACACCGTGCGCCGCGTGGGACCTCGGGCAGCTGCTCGCCCACATGACGGGGCGGAACCACGGTCTCGCCGCCGCGCACGGACAGGTCGCCTCGGCCGCCGACTTCGCGCCCCGGCGGGTGGGCGACCCGCCCGGCGCGGCGCCCAGCCTCGACCACGTCTCGACCACGTGCCGACCCTCCCGGGCCGCTCCCCCGACTGGCCGAACGACGCCCGACGCACCGCCCCTTCTGCTCCCCCGCCCGGGTCAGGAGACCTCCAGCACGATCTTCCCGCGCGTCCGGCCCTCCTGACTGCGGCGGAACGCGTCGGCCGCCTGCGACAGCGGCAGCACCGTGTCGACGTGCACGGTGAGCTTCCCGGCGTCGGCGAGATCGCCCAGCGTGGCCAGGCCGGCGCTGTCCGGGCGCACCCACACGAGGTGCCCGCCCTTGTCCCTGACGGCGTCGTCGGCGACGGAGGCGACCCGCGAGCGGTCCCGCAGCAGTTCCTGCGAGACGTCGATGACGCCATTGCCGACGAAGTCCAGGGCCGCGTCCACCCCGTCGGGCGCCAGCTCGCGCACCCGGCCGGCCAGGCCGTCGCCGTACGTCACCGGATCGGCGCCCAGGGAGCGCAGGAAGTCGTGGTTGTGCTCGCCGGCCGTACCGATGACGCGGGCTCCACGGGCCACCGCGATCTGCACGCCGAGCGACCCGACACCACCCGCCGCGGCGTGCACCAGGACCGTGTCGCCCTTGGTCACGCCGATCCGGTCCATGGCCTGGAGGGCGGTGAGGCCGGCGAGCGGCAGCCCGGCGGCCTGCTGCCAGCTCAGCGCGGCGGGCTTGCGCGCCAGGGTCCGTACCGGAGCGGCGACCAGCTCGGCGAACGTACCGTGCTGGACCTCGTCCTTGCGGACGTAGCCGATGACCTCGTCACCGACGGCGAACTCGGTCGCGTCCACACCGGTCCGCTCGACCACCCCGGCCACGTCCCAGCCGGGAATCAGCGGGAAATGCACGTTCATCATCGGATCGAGATAGCCCGCCAGGATCTTCCAGTCGACAGGATTGACCCCGACCGCCTTCACCCGCACCAGCACCGCATCGGGCGCCACCTTGGGATCGGGCTGATCGCCGTAGGTGAGCTGGTCGGGGTCGCCGTAGCTGTGCGTAATGACTGCCTTCATGATGATGTCTCCTGAATGAGATGGCCGCAGGACGATCCTGCCTGCTCCACGGCCGACCGGCGACTCGCCCCTCGGAGCGGTTCTCGGCACTTTCCGGTGTTTCCGTGCAGGAACCCGCGTCGTCCGCTTGCCGGCGTCACAGCCGAAGTCGTTCTCGCCGCCCGGCACGTCCCTGCGGAACGAGGCCGAGGGTGTCAGCCACAAGATGCATTGACGGTCGGCCACGCGGCCCGGGCCACAGGTGTCGCACGGTGATCGGCAGCGAATTCCGTCAGCGGACCTGTACCGTCGCCACGTCCGAGGTCCGCCAGCGCACGGGGTGCCGGTCGTGCGGGCCGGTCAGCCCGTACATCACCGCACGGAATTGCAGTGGACCGCGCTGCGCGGCCTTGACGTGAGCCACGGCCTGCGCGTCCCCGCCGTCTTCCCTGGCCACCGTGGCGCCGCAGGCCACCTGGCGCCACGTTTGCCCGCCGATGCGGTCTTCCAGGCATATCCGCTGGTAGGAGGCGGCGTCGTCATTCCCGTGCGCGGTGACGGTGAACGTCTTGCCGACAGCGGTCGTGGGCGGCGCCGTGAGGCCCAGGGAGCCCTTGGCCTGTGCGGGCACGGCGGCAAGCGCCAGCAGGACCAGTCCCAGCCCACCGGTCACGGCCACGCGCCGTCGGCTCGATGTCTTCGTCCCGGTCTTCGTCGTCCTGGTCATGGATTTCCCTTCTGTGAATGCCACATGGCACCACTGAGCATTGCGTCGTCCGCTCATTGAGTGACGGGTGGTCAGGACCCTTGCCACGCGGGTTGCGTCTACAGTTCCGTGATGACGAGCGGCGGCAACTGCGCCAGCTCGGAACTGGCGACGGTCATGGCGTCGTCGTAACAGGAACTGCCGAGGATGGCCGTCATGGCGTCGGCGATCTCATCGTGTGCCGCCGTCAATTCCAGCGCGCGTCCGAGGCCACGCCGTGCGAATGCGGCGACGTTGTCGGGCTGGTCGGCGAGAATGCCCAGCCCCAGTACGGGCGTTGTGCTCTGCACCGCGTCGAGCAGGGAAGCCCGGCCTCCGTGCGTCACGAACAGGTCGGCGCGGCGCAGGAGCGCGGGCTGCGGGACGTGCTTGACGACAGTGATGCGGGGGTCCGTGCTGTGCAGGTGCTCCGCGAGATCGCCCGCGGACACGATCGCGTCGCAGTCGATGGCGGACAGCGCGGCCAGGATCTCCTGGTACAGGCCCCCCACGGTCGTACGCAGCCCCGGCATCGCGGTGGTCAGGGTGCCGAGGCTCGCGTAGACGAGAGGGCGCGAGGAGGGTGAGCGGTCCAGCCGGCCGGGCAGGGCTGTCCGGTCTCCCACGACGGTGCGCCGTACCGCGTGCGCGGACGACGGGGGCGTCTCGTAGAACCACGGGGCCGGCGCGGGGGTGAGCAACGCCGGGAGCACCGGCGCGTCCAGCTCGTACTGCTTGTAGAGGGAGGCCAGCGCGGGTGCGACGTCGGTCTCCCAAAGGTCCAGCAGCACCGGTCCCAGCCCGTTGTCCGCTGCGATCACGGGCAGGTCCAAGACCTTCGCCGCGAGGTGCGCACCGAGATCACTGCACTCGGAGATCACCAGATCAGGCCGCGCCCGCGTCCACGCGGTGATCAGGTCATGGGCCTTCGCCTCGGCCTGATCCGGCCAGAGCCGACCGAAGACGTAGCGGTTGAACGGTGCGTTTCCCAACGCCTCCCAGATCTCGCTCGCTTCCCGCTGCACGGCGGGATCACAGGTCCAGTCGGTTCCGGCCTGGTGGAACTCCACGCCACGCCGCCGGGCTTCGCGGCGGAACATGAGGGGGGCGTACAGCGAGACATCATGGCCCTGTTCAAGGGCCGGACCGGTGACGTAATCGAGCGCGGACACATGCGAAGGTATCGGCTCAGCGGTGATTGCTATCCGTAAGGTCACGGAGTCTCCGAGGGGTTACCGGCGTGGTCCGGGCCGAGGCGGTCCGAACGAGGACCGCCGCGGGCACCGCCACCTGCCGTAAGGCTCACGCTCTCGCCCACTGTCGGCCAGGCATTGGGGCACCGCGGCGGCACACATCGCCAGGGGAAGAAGAAATCGGTCCTCGACCGGAGTATCAGCGGACCCAGATCTCGTAGAAGGAGTCGCCCTTGTTCACGCAGTCGACCTCGCTGTACCTGCCGGTGTCGACGTAATCCTGGCGCGCTTCACTTTCGCAGGCCTGCTCCGAGGAGTACCTTCCGCCGCCGGCGACCTTCCAGTCGGCGGCGGAAGCGGTGGTGGCGGTCAGCGGGACGGTGATCGCCGCGGCGCCGACAGCGAGACCGACAGCGACACGGGTACGCCATGACTTCATACGCAAATCCTTGCTCGTTTCTTGAGTCGGGACCTGAGTTCCACTCAGAGGCTCTTTTCTCTGCCGTCGTCGACATTACGTCCGGGCACAGCCGGCCGGCGCCGTTCGCAAGTGATCTACGTAGCGCATTACGTAATCGCCACGTACACACGTACAGAGGCCTCTGCGAGACGGGAGAGGCCGTGGCGAAGATCTCCGGGAGCCGGAGCTTCACGGTCAAGGCGGGCGGTGCAACGCCCGTGCGGCTCACAGGCGTTCAGCGGCCGGTCGAGCCGTCGATCAGTTCGCGGAGGATGTCCGCGTGACCCGCGTGCCGGCCGAGTGCTCATCGAGGCTCCTTGTGTCGGTGGGCGCCCAGTCTTGCCAGGCCCAGCACGGCCTGGCACGAAAACTTGCGGTAACGGCAAGATGGGCCCCATGGCCCCCAAGACGGACGACGACGTGCTGGACGCGGTGGGACCGCGGCTCCGTGCGCTGCGTCGCGACCGCGGCATCACCCTCGCCGCCCTCACGACGACGACCGGCGTCTCGCAGAGCACCCTGTCCCGGCTGGATAGCGGGCAGCGCCGGGCGACCCTCGAACTGCTGCTGCCGCTGGCTCGGGTTGCCGGCAGCGGCTTCGCGATGTGCCGATGCCGGTGCCGTTGCCGGGTCCGTCCGTACATGCTCTGAAGTGGTCATGGATACGACTGGAACACTCGCGATGTGGCGGCTCGCGATGTGGCCGCGCCCACCCCGGAGAACACACGGATTGCCTTCACTGCGGCAAAGCCCATTGATCCGGAAATCCGGGAAGCGCAGAATCTGAGCCCCACTCTCACGGACGGCGCCCACCGACGTGAAATACCCGAACCACCTCTGCTCAGCTCGCCGGTTCAGCCTTCTTACCGGTCTTTCCCTGCCACCGCTCTGCCGTCAACCGCCAGATGACATCAATTCCCACTTCACCGGGAGCGACAGGCCTTTCAGGCGCTGGCATGCGCTCGACCTCAGTGAATCCCAGGCGCCGGGCGACGGCTCCGCTGGCAGGGTTGGCGGCATCGTGATGAATTTCGATACGGTCGATGCCCGCGAGCTGAAAGCCCTGGCGGACAAGAGCCGCTGCGGCCATCGTGACCAGGCCCCGTCCGGTCCAGTGAGGGTGGAGCCAGTAGCCGATGTCGAGGCCGCCCGCTCCGATGCGGCGCATGAGTCCGCAGCTGCCGATCACCGCGGCACCCGATGTGATCGCGTAGCCGAAAGCTCGCCCGGTCTCCCACTCCTCTCGGCTTCGGGCCAGGTAATCAGCGGTCTGCTGTCTGCCGTGGTCGGCTGCCCAGGGCATCCACGGCACCAGATGGTCCAGCGACTCGTGGATCGCCCGTTCCAAGGCGTCGAGATCGCTCATGCGCCACCGGCGTAATGCGACCCGGTCAGAAATGAGGCTTTCGGCAGGCTCTTCCATGCACCGGATGCTCTCGCAGCCCAGCTGGGACCGACATAGCATTATCGGCTGCCCGTCCCCGGCCTGGCCTGGTCGAGCGCCGCCCTCAGCCTCGGTCCCCCGGTGCCCCAAGGGCGCGGACGAGGTGCGGAAGGGCGCGGCGGGCCAGGGGGGTGGGGTCGGTTTCGGGGGTGGGGTGGGTTACGCGCATGGCGGTGAGGCCTTCGTAGAGGGCTACGACCAGGCGGGCGAGGGCGGCGGAGGAGACGTCGGGGGTGGGTGCGGAGGATTCGAGGCAGTGGTCCAGGATCTCGGCCAGGCCGGTGTTGAGGCGCTCTTCGTGTTCGGCCAGGGCGCGCGCGACGTCCGGGTGGCGCGCCGCGTGCAGGGTGAATTCCATGGAGACCAGGAACCAGGAGCGCTCCTGTGCGTCGTGCGTGGCCAGGAGGTCGAAGACGCGTGCCACCGGGTCGGCGTCGTCCGTGAACGCCTCGACCTGGTGCCGTAGTTCGGACAGGAGCCGGTCGGTGTGCGCGTCGTACAGGGCGAGGAAGAGTTCTTCCTTGTCCCGGAAGTTGGAGTAGAAGGCGCCGCGGGTCAGCCCGGCCTGCTGGACGATGTCACTGATCGACGTGGCGTGGAAGCCGCGTTCGGCGAAGAGTGCGAGCGCACTGTCGGTGAGCGCGGCGACCGTGGCCGGCCGGCGCTTGGTGGGTGACTTGGGCACGTACCGCTCCCTGAGGTGATGGTTCCTCCCGAAGGGTACGTGCCCGCCCGTACCGGGCCTGCCGTCAGCCCTGCCGCTGGTAATCGTCGTAGAAGCCGGCACCGGTCTTGACGCCGAGGCGGCCCGCGTCCACGTACGTCCGCAGCAGTTCCCGGGGACCTTCGGGCAGCCCGGGGCGTTCGGCGGCGTAGTGGTTCTCGATGTCCAGGACGACGTCCAGGCCGACGGCGTCCATCAGGCGGAACGGGCCGGCCGGGGCATCCGTGTTGACCTGCCACATCCGGTCGATGTCGGCGGGCGTGGAGACGCCTTCGGCGACCACGGCGAGGCTCTCCCGTTTGATGGCGGCCCAGACGCGGTTGAAGATGAAGCCGGTGCTCTCCCGGTGGGCCTCGAACGGGTGGATGCCGTAGTCGGGCAGCACCCTCAGCAGCAGTTCGACGGCGCCGGGGTCGGTGTGGCCGCAGGACATCACGTCGGCGGCGTTCTGCCGCGGCGGCATGTAGAAGTGCAGGTTGAGCAGGCGCTCGGGGGTACGCACGCTGTCGACGAGGTGGCTCGTCGCGTACGACGAGGAGTTGCTGGCCAGGATGGCGTCCGGCTCGGCGAGCGCGTCCAGGTCCGCGAAGATGCGCTGCTTCAGGTCCAGGCGCTCGGGGACCGCCTCGATGACCAGCCAGGCGTCCGCGAGGGCGGGCGTCAGTTCGGTCACGGCCTCGACGGTGCCCGGGCGGCCGTCGCTGATCGTCTTCACCACTTCGGGCAGCTCGCGGGCCACGTAGGCGCAGGCCGCTTCGCCTGCTTCGGCGGCGGGGTCGTAGATGCGGACCAGGCCGCCCCGGGTGGCGAACATCAAGGCGATACGGCGGCCGAGCGTGCCCGCGCCGATGACGGCGACCGGCCGGTCCTGGTGGTCAAAGGGGAGGGTGAAGCTCATGACTGCTCCTGTCTCGTGGCCCCGCGGGGAGAGCGGGAGCGGGGCCGGCACGCGGGTGGATGTTGCACCCAACTTCTCGATACAGTGTGTATCCGATACACCTTGTATGCAACTGGAGGGGTGCCCGTCGCCCCCCGCCCGAGGAGCAGCCCATGCGCGCCGACCAGGTGACCGCCGCAGTGACCACCCCCCTGACCGTCCCGCTCTACCCCCCGCGGCCCACCCGCTTCACCGACCGCGAGTACTTCAACGTCGTCTACCGGACCGATCCGGACGCCCTGCGCGCGGTGGTCCCGGAACCCCTGGAGATCGCCGAGCCCCTCGTCCGCTTCGAGGTCATGCGCATGGGCGAGGTGGACGGCTACGGGCCGTACACGGAGTGCGGCCAGGTCATCCCGGTACGTCACGGAGCCGAGCACGGCGAGTACCTGCACGCCATGTACCTGGACTCCTTCGGCGCCACCGCCGCAGGGCGTGAACTGAGCGCCTACCCGAAGGTCGCCGGCGAGCCCGCACTGCGTCACGAGCGCGGCGCGCTCATCGGCACCCTCGATTACGGCAGCGAGCGCGTCGCCACCGCCACCATGGCCTACAAGTGGCAGCCGCTCGACCCGGAAAAGGCCCGCGCGCAGATCACCGTGCCCACCTTCGCCGTCAAGACGGTCCCCGGCTACGACTTCCGGCCCCGCGTCTGTGACCTGGTCCGCACGCGGATCACCGACCTCACCGTGAAGGAAGCCTGGCACGGTCCGGCCCGCCTCCAGCTCTTCGAGCACGTCATGGCACCCCTGGCCGACCTGCCCGTGCACGAGGTCGTCGACGCCAGCCACATCCTGACCGACCTCACCCTCGCCCCCGCCGAGCCGGTCCACGACTATCTAGCCGCCTGACCGGTCGCCGGCCGGGGCAGATCAGACCGGACCTCAGTCCCGGGAGCGCCCTCGCAGGCGCAGGATGCCCAGGGCGATGAGGCCGAGGGCCAGGCCCAAGGCGGGCTACATGAAGCCGGACGCGCTGAGGGTCCATCTCGACGCCCTGACCCTGACGGTGTCGGTCGCGAGGTGCCGCAGCGCCCACCAGGTGACCGGCCGGCCGAGCATGACGCCGCGGAGAAACCCCTGAGAGCGCGGCCCAGGTGGCTGTCGCCCCCTCACACCTCCCGCATCCGGAACTCATAGCGCTCCGGAAGCGGGTGCTCCGCGCGCGCCTTGTCGCGGACGGCAGGAGTGACAGGACCGGTGCCGGCGGTGAGGGCTTCGGAGACGGCGTACCAGGTGTCGCTGAGGGATTCGTCGCCTTCTCGGAGGTCGGGGACCTCGAAGCCGCGGTCGAAGACGGCGCGGGCCGCGGCGGCGTCGCCCTGGGCCAGGGCCACCTGGGCGGTGAGCAGGGCGAGGCGGCCGTCGGTGCGGGTGGCCTCGGGCAGGCGGGCGAGGGCGGCCGCGGCCTCGTCGGTGCGGTCGGCGGCGAGCAGGGCGGGGACCGCGGCGCGTACCAGGGCGGGGAGGAGGGGCGCGAGGTCTTCCGTGGCATCCGCGTCGGCGTTCGCGAGGTCTTCGTCCGGTACGCAGGCCAGCGCCTCCGCGTAGCGCTGCGCCGCGCGCTCCGTCTCGCCGGCGTATTCCTCGGCGACGGCGAGGCAGTAGAGGGGCCGGCAGTCCGTACCGTGGGCCAGGGCCCGTTCCCAGCTTCGGACGGCCTGGGCGCGGTCACCCGCGTGCCATTGGGCGATGCCCAGGTGGTAGTCGGTGCCCGGTCCGGGCGGCGCGGACTCCAGCAGGTCGCGCCACGGCGCGGCGACGAGGGTGGCGGCGGGCACGCTGCCGTCACGCGGGAAGTCGCCGGTGTGCAGCAGCGTCAGCCAGGGGCGCTGGTCGGGGCCGATGGTGGATTCGGCGAAAGGGGTGCCGGGCAGGTCGTGGCCGGTGCGGGCCCGTTCCAGGGCACCCCAGCCGGAGCCGGTGGCCAGCGTCTCCTTCGGTTCGGCGTCGGCGTACGGCCGCCAGGCGGCGAAGGCCGCCTCGACCTTCTCGCGCGGCAGTTCGGCTTCGAGCCGGCCGGCGGTCTCGCGGCGGGCCGCGGCCCAGTCCGTGCCGTGCACCACGGCGGGGTCGGCGGCGAGCGGCCCGTACGCCTCCAGCCAGGCGAACTCGGCACCGCCTTCGAGGCGCACGTGTTCCAGCTGCGTACGGGCCAGGCCCGCCTGGATCTCCGCGTAGCCGCCGGTGCCGGGCTCGGTGAGCCACTGCTGCCAGCGGCGGCCGGCGCGTCCGGCGCCCCACAGGAACAGCTTGCGGCCGCGCAGCGTGGCGGTGGAGGTGTGGACGAGGCCGTGGCCGGTGGCGTCGAGCGAGGCGATCCAGGGGCGGTCGCCGTCGGGGATGTCGTAGAAGTAGTCGGCGGGGTGTCGGCTGCGCAGCGGGTAGGTGCGGTCGGTGCCGCCGGACTCGGGGACGGGGACGCTGCGCAGCGTGTGCTCGTACCCGAAGTGCCAGGCGGTGTCCGCCGGGGCGAGGACGCGGGTGTGCTCGTCCTCGGGTACGGCGATGTTGGACCACCAGTAGGCGGGGGCGGCGTGCGGGTGCGGGTTGCGGATGCGGACGCCGACGAGGAGGAAGTCGGAGCCGTCCGGGAGCCAGAGGTCCACCTGGAAGGGGAGGTCGCGCAGCCGTTCCCACTCCCACAGGCGCAGCATCTCGCCGCCGTCGGGCGCCGGTACGGTCGCGGCGTGCACCGGGGCGCAGGAGAGGGCGGTGTGTCCGGTGGCTCCGATGTTCCATTCGATGCCGCCGGAGAACCAGGCGCCGTTGAGGGCGAAGTTGGCGGGCTGGAGCACGGGGTTGCGGTAGAGCAGTTCGCGGCCGGTGGGCTTGTGGTGGAGGGAGTGCACGCGGCCGCCGAGGCCGGGCAGGACGGTGGCGCGCAGCCGGTCGTTCTCGATGACGAGCGCGTCGAGGCTGCTTTCGGTGCGCGTACGGCCGTAGGCGGCGCGGAGGCTGACGGGCAGCAGGGAGTCCAGCGGGGCGTAGCGGAGCTGGCGGGCCATGCCGGGCGGCAGGTCCAGGTCGTCGGGCAGTTCGACGCGGTGGACGTCGCCCGGCGCGCGGACGGCGGGCAGCGGGTCGGCCGGGCCGACGGGCGCCGCGGGGAGGGTCAGGGTGGTGCGTCGTACGCCAGTGGCCACGGCTGCCTCGCAAGGTTGTACCGGGCCACCTCTGGTGCGGTGGCCGCCTGTTGACCATGGAACCCTGTCCGCGCGAGCCTGAAAAGGGCCTGTTGAGACCATGTGTGCCGGAAAATGCCGTCAGGTTCCGGTGCCGCGACGGTACAAGTACGGCGACGGAACCGGGCATCCGCCGGACGCGGCGCCCGGAACCCGTCACGAAACCGGAACCGGGCGCCCGCCCGGCCTTCTCAACCGCCCCGCGGAAAACACTCCACGAAATACACGGCGTGCTGGCTGCGCATCTCCACCCGGGCCCAGGATCCGTCCGTGAAGCCGATTTCGTAGGCGTCCGCGTCGATGTCCGTACGGTGCCGGATCCACGCCACCTGGGACGCGGGCGTGCTCCAGCCCGCCTCGACCGCGCCGAGTTCGCCGCGGCGGCGGCCGCGCTGCACATAGGTGACGTGCAGGTGGCGGTCGGTGAGCTGGAGTACGGGCAGCGCGTCGGTGGTCGGTACGCGGGGCCACAGGGCGGTGGCCAGTTGGCCCGCCAGACTTCCCCAGCCGCCCTTCAGGGGCTTGCCCTTCTTGCGCCGGGCGCCGAAGAGATCGGGAATCGGCTGGATGATGGCGTCGACCAGCCAGAAGACCCGCTTGGCGCCCTCCCAGCGGTCGCCCGGCAGGCGGCGGCCCGCCAGGACGCGGGGACGGTTCCACCGGCGTGGCTTGGGCAGCCGGTGCCCGGGGAAGGCCACTTCGTTCTGTACGAGCCGCTCATCACCCGGCAGCGCTTCGCCGGCCCGCTCCCTGGCTTCTTTGTACGGGACCCTGCCCAGCGCGACGCGCAGACTCATCCGAACACCTCGCGTACGGGCTTGGCCGCCCGCGGAGCCGCCTCGGCCAGCCGCTCGTCGAAGCTCTTGGGGTCGGGGCGGTCGGCGTACTGCTTCTGCTGCTCCGTGGGCGGCGGCGGCTTGCCCGCGTCCTGGTGCTCCACGTCCCACCGGTGGCCGCCGACGTCGACCCACTTGAGTCCGGTCGCGTCATGGAGCGCGGCCTCCCCCTTGTCGGCCCACTGGCCGGCCTTCTCGCCGACATCCACGCCGGTGTGGTGCTCGATGACGCTGTTGGCGAGCGGCGCCGCGTCGATGACGGCCCCGGCTGCCTTGGCTCCCGCGGCCCGCTTGACGACCTGTTTGACGCCCCTGCTGATCTTCTTGCGGGCGTTCTTGTTGCGCCACAGCGCCTTGGCCTTGATACGTGCCCTCCGCAGCTTCTGCAGGGCGCGCATCCGGTCGGCGAGGTCCTTGAGCTTGTCCGCCAGCTTGGCGGTGATCCGTACGGCCTTCAATGCCCGGTGCGTGGCCCCCGCGGCCCCGATCAGCGGGCCGATGGCCGCGCCGACGCCGGCCGTGAGGATCGCGACGATCGCCGCCGTCGCGGCGGCCACCAGCAGCGCCTCGACGATCTCGGTGATCAGCTCGATCATCGTCTCCTCGGCCTCGGTGCAGGCCTCCGCCGCCATCTCCAGGAGTTCGGCGACCGTGATCATGTCCTCGGCCTCGCCCTTCAAGGCCTGCTCGAACTCGGTCATGGTCGTGCCGAAGGCGGTGGACGCCTCCCCCGTCCAGGACGCCTGCAGCGTCCGGCGCTCGGCCTGGAGGTCGTCGACGACGCCCTGCATCTCGGAGGCGGCGGTCCGCCACTCGCGGGCGGTGGCGATCAGCTTCTCGTTGTCGCCGCTGACCTTCTCCAGGTACTCGTCGAGTCCGAGGCTCTTGACGGCGCCGCGGATCGTGGAGTCGAGCGCGCCCGCCAGCGGGTTGCTCCAGTCGACGTCGAACCCGATACGTTCCAGTGCCTGGCTCACGCCTGACCACCGCCCATGAGCCGGACCTGGTCGTCCTCGTTGGTGTCGTAGCCGTCGGCCGCCAGCCGCATGCCGTCGGCGATGGCCCCCAGGGACTCCTTGACGTCATGGAGATCGCTGACGGCTTCCTCGGACTGCTTGTCGTAGTCCGCCTTGAGGCTGTCGGACTCGGAGAGCATCCCGAACACCCCGCTGGACAGTTCCAGACCGCGGGCCCGGTTACGGATCTTCTCGACCCGGCCCGCCGCCTCGTCCACCGCGTTGGCATACCGGCGCAGAGCAGCGCTCTCGACGTCGTAGCCATTACCCATTAGGCCCTCCCGTGACCCCGTTGTCCGTATAGGGGCGCACTGCGACCACTTGACGCCCCATATACGAATTACTGCCATCTCCATTCCAAGTCTTTGCGGAAATGGGATGGCTGACCGCGCGAGATCACTGTAGCCACAGTCGGCGAGCGACGTCGCACGGGTGTGCCGACACCGGGCATGCCGACTCCGAGTACGCCGGCACGGGTTGCCGGCACCCGGGGCGCGACCATCGCCGCCATCAACGGGCAGGCCGTGCCGCCTGGAATCACCGGTTCAGCCCGGCACAGAATGGAACCCGCGCCGAAGAGCGGAGTGAAACGTGAATCGCATACTGGTCATCGGCGGTGGGGTTGTCGGCACGGCAACCGCCCTGGCGCAGTTCGGCGCTTCGGACGCAGTCACCGCACTCGGCTTTCCGCTGCGTTCGACGCGGCTTCTCGACGCCCGAGGAAGCGAGGTGGCGCACGCGCCGACGGGAGAGGCCGACGACGCGATGCTGCGGTATCGGCGCCTGAGCCGTGGCGAGTTGAATTCCGCATTGCAGGAGGAGGCCGTGCGCCGGGGCAACAGAATCGCACACGGTGCGCGGCTGTTGCCCTTCGGGAAAGGCCTTCGTCAGGTGACCGCGCATTTCGCGGACGGCGCCGTCGTCACCGGTGATCTGCCCATCGGCGCGGACGGCCTGAATGCCGTCGATGGCGGTGAGGTCGGCCTGTCCGCGGCCGGTGATCCGGGCGGCGCCCTCGCCGGCCGCGGCACCTACGGGGCCGTTGCGGGCGGGTGCCGTGCGGCGGCCCGCATGCCGTACCGTTGCGAGCGCATCGGTACGGCGAGGGCCGCCGTACCAGTGACGGAAACGAGGGCAGGCGATGGCGACGGACCACACCTACCGGGTGATCGTGCGGGGCCGGTGGGACGGGCTGACGGACGAGGCCAGGGCCCGGCTGCTGGCCGAGGCGGACGACCACGGCCCGGCGCAGCTGAGGTTCACGCCCGAGGGCTCGCTCGCCTACGACACGGCGCTGCGGTCGTTCACGTACCGGTACGTGATCGTCTCGGACGCGGCGGACGGCGAGGAGCTGGCGGCCGCGCTCGCCGAGGAGAAGGCGGAGGCGGCGCTGACCGCGGCCGGGTACGGCTACCGGGACCTGCGCTCGTCCGCCACCGACATGGACACCATGAAGGTCAACCGGAAGGGCCGCTGACGGCCGCCGGGCGGGCCCGAAAAGGCCCCGCCCGGAAGGCCGCAGCCGAGCCGCGCCCGGTGGTACCGGGCCGTGCCCGGGCCGCTGCCCGAGAGCCCGCCCGCACGGCGCCCCGGCGGCTCACTCCACCGGCGGCTCGTTGCACCGCAGCTGGTTGCCGAACGGGTCGGTGAGGGTCAGCGTCAGCCCGAGCTCGGCGTCCTCCTCCAGGCCGGGCCGCTGGAACGGGTACTCCTTGGCCGACAGTTCGGCGTGCAGCGCCCGTACGCCGCTCAGTTCGGCGTACACCACCGAGCCCGGTGTCCCGTCCCCGTGGTGCTCGGACAGGTGCAGGACCAGGCCGCCGCGGGACACCTGCGTGTACAGCGGCAGGTCCGGCGCGAAGCGGTGCTCCCAGTCGACGGCGCAGCCCAGGTACCCGAGGTAGAACTCGCGCGCCTTGGCCGGGTCGAGGACGCGCAGCACCGGAACGGGGTGCCGGAAGGTGATCTCGGACATCAGATCCTCTCGAACATGTCACTGGTGATGGCCCAGCGTTCGTGGTCCCGCCAGGCGCCGTCGATGAACAGGAAGTCGGGCGAGTAGCCCTCCAGCCGGCAGCCCGCGCGCCTGACCAGGGCGATCGAGCGTTCGTTGGCCGGCTGGATGTTGATCTCCAGGCGGTGCAGCCCCAGCTCGCCGAAGGCGTACCCCATGGCGAGCCGCAGCCCCTCGCTCATCAGCCCCCGCCCGGCGGCGTGCGCGAAGGCGCCGTACCCCACCGCCCCGCAGCGGAACGCGGCGTGCACGATGTTGTTGATGGTCAGAAAGCCGGCGATCCGGCCGGACTCCAGCTCACAGATCAGGAACCCTTCGCGCGAGGGCTCCTGGAGCTTGGCGAGGTAACCGTCGTAGGCCGCGTCGGTGGCCGGCGGGGAGAGCCACGGCCGCTGCAGCCGTACGCTCTCCCGTGCCCGCGCCGTGAACTCCGCCCGGTCCCCCGCCGTGAAGTACCGGAGCCCGACCCGCGGGCCGGTGGCGAGATAATGATCGTCAGCCATCGTCCGATCGTACGAAGCGGCGGGCCGGGGCGCCAGGCATATCGATCGTACGAGCGATTCGCTGCCCGGCGACCTGGCGGATGCGGGGGCTCCGGCCGTCAGCGTGCGCGCCAGGCCGGGGCGTCGCCGCCCCAGTGGCCCGGCGGGCGGGACCAGTTGGCCGGTCCCCCTTCGAAGGTGACGGGCGGGAGCGCGTGGCGGAGGTGGCCCACGGGGCCGGTGCTTTCGGTGAGATACGGGGCGGGGTCGTACGGACGGGCCGGGGGCTCCGACGGGTGAGGGGCTTCGGGCAGACCGTGGACCAGCCAGGCGGCGGTCTGCGCCAGGGCGAGGGTCGCCAGCCGCGTGCCGCCCGTACGGGACTGTTCGGTCAGCGCGCGCAGGACCGCGGCGGCCAGCAGATAGCCCGTGCCGTGGTCCAGGGCCTGGGCGGGCAGCGCTCCTGGCGTGCCGTCCGCTCCGGCCTCGGCGACGGCGATGCCGGAGGCCGCCTGTACGAGGCTGTCGAAGCCGCGCCGCCCGCCCCACGGCCCATAGCCGCCCCAGGCGGAGAGGCGGGCGACGACCAGGCCGGGACGGCGTTCCGCCAGGGCTTCCGGCGCCAGGCCGTACCGGTCCAGGGCGCCCGGCCGGTAGCCGGTGACGAGCACGTCGGCGGCGGCCAGGAGGGCGTCGAAGGTGGCGCGGCCGGACCGCGAACCGAGGTCGAGCGTGGCCGAGCGCTTGCCGAAACCGGTGTCGCTGTGCGCGTCCTGACTCTCCGGGAGCTGTGGCGCGTCGATGCGCAGGACGTCGGCGCCGAGGAGCGCGAGCGTCCGGGTGGCGACCGGCCCGGCGATCACCCGGGTCAGGTCCAGCACCCGCAGGCCGGCGGCCGGGAGCAGCGGGTCCGGGCCGCCGCCGACCGTGGCGAGACGGCGCGGCGGGGCCCCGGCGCCGAGGCTCTCCAGGGTCAGCAGCGGCCGGACGGCCACCGCCGCGCCCTGCTCGTGGGCGGCCCACTGGGCGGGCGTACGGACGGCGACGGCCAGCCCGCCTGCCGCGTACACGGTCCGCTCGGCCTCCTCGGCGCGCCGGCTCGCCAGTTCCGCCGCGACGTCGGCCGCCCCGGCCGTACCCGGCAGGTCGAGCGCGGTGAGCAACCGGGCGCGGTGGTGCGGGTAGTTCGCGTGGGTGCGGACCCAGCCGTCGGCGGTCCGCCAGAAGCGCGAGAGGGGCGCGAAGGACGAGGGGGCACGGCCGTCGACGCGCAGGTGGCGTTCGCTGACGAAGGCGGTGGCGACCGCGCCGTCGTCGACGCGTACGTCCGGTACGGCCTTCCCGGTGCGGCGGGCGGCCAGTTCGGCGGCGGCGAGCGCGCACACGGCGACGGTGGAGCGGGCCAGGGGCAGGACGGGGAGCCGGGCGGCGAGCGGGCCCTCGGGCACGCCGGCCGGGCCGCCGTACGTGACGTGTCGCGTCAGGACCGGATCGCCGCCGAGAGCGGCCCAGGCGGCGTCCGTCCCGGATCGCGCGCCAGGGCGTGTGCCGCCGGCCTCCCGGCTCGCCGCTCCCCGTACCGCGCCGTCCGTCGCCCCGCCCGCGTGTGATTGGCCCATGCAGGAAGTGTGACGTCCGGCGCCGTACGGCATCGATCAAGAACGGTCAAAATGTGGCAGCTGTGGTACGTATCGCGCAGGCCGCCGCGTACCCCTCCGGCACCGCCACGTCCGCCATCTCCCACCCCGGCACCGCGACCGGCGCCGGACCGGCGCCGACCAGGGTCGTGGTCATCAGATCGCCCGCCAGGCCGCTGCCCGTGCCCTTCAGGTACGCCTCCTTACGGGTCCAGCAGCGGGCGAAGGCGGCCGGCCGGCCGTCTTCGGGCAGGGCGTCCAGCGTCGCGCGCTCCTGCGGGTGCAGCATGCCGGACACCTCCGCCACGGTCCGGGGCGAGGCCGGCCGCTCGATGTCCACGCCGACAGGGGTGCGGGCGAAGCCGATCAGCGCCATGTCGCCGGTGTGGGAGAGCGAGAAGTGCAGCGGCACCCCGGCGCCGGCCAGCGCCGGCCGGCCGTGCGGCTCGTCGCAGCAGGGGCAGGGTTCGCGTACGAACCGGATGCCGGCCGGGTCACGGTCCAGGTACGCGCCGAGCAGACGGCGCAGCGCGCTGTGCGAAGTGGCGTAGGTGTCGCGGTCACCGGGCCGGACGAACGCGGCGGTCCGCTTGCGTTCGGCCGCGTCCAGCACCGCCGTGTCGTGCAGCCCGGCCTCGGGCACGGTGCGCACCAGCCACAGCGACACCTCCCGGGCGCCGTCCGCCGGCAGCGGGCCCGGCAGCGCGGACGCGTCGTACAGCTCGGGGGTCAGGGCGGGCCGCGCGGCGCCGCTCTCCTCGCTGGGGGCCCAGATATCGCCCGTGGTCATCGGTCGCACTCCCTCGTCGTCTTCCTGCGCGTCCGCCCGGAGTCATCCGGTCCGTCCGTTTCTCGGCGGCGCGTGCGGGCGGTCCGGCGCGGTGCGGGGTGCCGGGAGCCGTTACGGCCGTGTCCGGTGACCGTACCCGGCTCGCGGGGCGCGTGCCGCCGAGTCGCGCTCCCCCGCGCTCGGTGCGGCCAGCGCCAGCCGGCGGTGCGTACGGCGGAGCATCGCCCGGGCGAGGACCGGGTGAACACGCCGGACGACCGCGAAGTACAGCCGCCCGCCCGCGTTGTGGGTCCGTACGACCGTACTGAGCGTCACCCGGCCGCCGTGGCCCGCGGTCCGCCCGTCCGGCCCCGCGGCCGGGCTCTCGACCAGGATCGACGCGCGGAAGTCCAGGTGCCGGGCGTCCTGGCCGAGCAGGATCTCCCCGCCGTCCGCGGTCGTGGCACGGCCCAGCTCGGGGAACGCGCCGCGCAGCACGCCCTTCCAGGCGGCCGGGTCGCGCGGCATGCCGGGCGGCAGCGGCAGCTGCCAGGCGTCCTGGAAGTCCGTACGCGCGAAGGCGGTACGGGCCAGCCGGGCGCCGGGCGGGACGGCGACGGCGACGGGGCGCTCCCACAGGAGCCGGTTCAGCAGCCGCACCCACCGCGAACGGCGGACCGGGGCGCGGACGGTGCCGGTGGCGGCGCGTTCGACGTTGTCGAGGACCTCCTCGACGACGGTGGCGTGCATCCACCGGACCGCGAGCGGCCAGGCGGCCAGGTTCACGCCGGTGAGGCGGTCCTCCAGGACGTGGGTCACCCGGCAGCTGTCCGCGTCGAGCGGGGTGACCTCGATGGCGTGGTGGCCGCCCCCGGGGAAGTCGAAGCGGAGGCGGCGGCCCGGCTCATAGGCGGTGACGCGGTAGCGGACGAAGCCGTGGCCGCCGGTCGCGCCGACGCCCAGCGGGCGGTCGAAGCGCATGGCGGGCCAGGCGGGGACCGGGAAGAGCGGGTCGTCGTCGCCGGCCAGCCGGTCGATCAGGGCCCCGACCGTCCCGGCGGGGGCCTGGACGGTGCGTGCGTGGACATCGCGGACCGTGCGCATCAGGCACCTCCATACGGTTGCGTATGTTTGACCGTACGGTAGCGTATGGTCATGGCGCAACGGCGAACGGACGACCGGCGGGACACCTCCTCGGACCGGCCCGCGAACCCCGACTCGGGCAAGACCGCGACCCCTCCTCCGGGCCGGCCCGCGAACTCCCCCACCGGCGCGGGCCGCAGCAGACGGCGGAGCGGCACCCGGCGCCGGCTGACCGCCGACGACTGGGCCGACGCCGCCCTCGCGGCCATCGGCGAAGGCGGCCTGGCGGCGGTGGCCGTCGAGCCGATCGCCACCCGGCTCGGCACCACGAAGGGCAGCTTCTACTGGCACTTCGCCAACCGGGACGCGCTGGTCGACGCCGCACTGGAGCGCTGGGAGCAACTGCACACCGAGGCCGTCATCACCACGGTCGAGGCGGAACCCGACCCGGAACGACGGCTGCGCGGCCTGTTCGCGCACGCGACCGCCGCGTCCGCCGAGGACCCCCTGGAAGTCTCGCTGCTGGCGACGGCGGCGGAGCCGCGCGTCGCGGCGGTCCTGCGCCGGGTGACGGACCGCCGGATCGGCTATGTCGCCGGGCTGTTCGCCACGCTGGGCTTCCCGGCGGCCGAGGCGCGCCGGCGGGGCCTGCTCGCGTACACGGCGTATCTCGGCCACACCCAACTGGGGCACGCCGTCCCGGAGAGCCTGCCCGGCGGGGCGGACCGCGACCGGTACCTGGACTCGGTGATCGACACCCTGCTCTGCCGGGAGTGACCGGGCCGGAATTGGCCGGTCTGCGCATGGACGTACTACGTGCATGGGGCATGGAGTGGAAGGTGACGTGATCCGGTCCAGCCCCCTCCCCTCTCCGCCCGCTCCGCCCATATCGCCGCCCTTATCTCCTCCCGACCCGCCGTCCGACAGCCTTGCCACAGGAGCCCGTCGACCGCACCGCCCACGCAGCCACGCAGCCTTCCGCCAGGAGGTCCCATGACCGAGGCGCCGCCCTTCCCCCAGGACCGCACCTGTCCCTACCACCCGCCCACCGGCTACCAGCCGTTACGCGACACCCGTCCGCTGTCCCGCGTGACGCTCTACGACGGCCGCCCCGTCTGGGTGGTGACCGGCCACGCCGAGACCCGGGCGCTGCTCACCGACCCGCGCCTGTCCGCCGACCGGCAGAACCCGGCGTTCCCCGCCCCCGCGCCGCGCTTCGAGTCGCTGCGCACCGTACGGACCCCGCTGCTGGGGGTCGACGACCCCGAACACAACACGCAGCGCCGGATGCTGATCCCGAGCTTCAGCCTCAAGCGCGTCGCCACACTGCGCCCGCGCATCCAGGAAATCGTCGACCGGCTGCTGGACGCCATGGAGAAACAGGGCCCGCCGGCCGAGCTGGTGTCCGCCTTCGCGCTGCCCGTGCCGTCCATGGTGATCTGCTCCCTGCTCGGCGTCCCGTACACCGACCACGAGCTCTTCGAGGAGCTGTCCCGCACCCTCCTGCAGAGCACCGACCCCCAAGAGGTCACCGAAGCCCGCGACCGGCTGGAGGACTACTTCACCGGCCTGGTGGCCCGCAAGCGCGAACAGCCGGGCGACGGTCTGCTGGACGAGCTGATCGCCGAGCGCCTGGACACCGGTGAGATGGGCCACCGCGACCTGGTGCGCATGGCCATGCTCCTGCTGGTGGCCGGCCACGAAACCACCTCCAACATGCTCTCGCTGGGCACCTTCACGCTGCTGGAGCACCCGGAGCAGTTCGCCGCGCTGCGCGCCGACGCGTCGCTGCTCCCGGAAGCGGTGGAGGAGCTGCTGCGGTTCCTGTCGATCGCCGACGGGATGGTGCGGGTGGCGACCGAGGACATCGAGGTCGGCGGCGAGACGATCCGGGCCGACGACGGTGTCATCTTCTCCACCTCGGTCGTCAACCGGGACGGCGCGGCCTACGCCTCGCCGGACACCCTGGACTGGCAGCGCTCCGCCCGCCACCATGTCGCCTTCGGTTTCGGCGTCCACCAGTGCCTGGGCCAGAATCTGGCCCGCGCGGAGATGGAGATCGCCTTCGGGGCGCTCTTCGCCCGCTTCCCCGGCCTGCGGCTGGCGGTGCCCGCCGCCGAGGTCCCCCACAAGCCCGGCCACACCCTGCAGGGCCTGGTCGAACTGCCCGTCACCTGGTGAGCGGGCGGCCGGCCGTGCCCCGGGTGTCCGCCGACGAACGGAAGAGATCCGCCATGAAGATCGACATCGATACGTCCGTATGCATCGGCTCCGGTCAGTGCGCGCTGACCGCGCCGGAGGTGTTCACCCAGGACGACGACGGGTTCAGCGCCCTGCTGCCGGGCCGCGAGGACGGCGCGGGCGACCCGATGGTCCGGGAGGCCGCCCGCGCCTGCCCGGTCCAGGCCATCACGGTCACCGACTCCTGATCAAGGGCTGTCGGCCTCGGCCACCTCGGCCACTTCCGCCACCTCGTCCAGCGCATCCGTGACCACCGGCAGTTCCAGCGTGCCGGTGTGCTCGCGGGAGCTGCGGACGGTCACCGGCTTGGTTCCGCGGTTGCCGAAGTACGCGGTGTCGCTGGCGGCGATCACGAAGCGCAGCCGGTGCCCGCGCTCGAAGCGGTGCACGATCGCGGGCAGGTCGACGGTGAACTCCCTGGTCACGTCCGGCACCCGGACCGGCGCCACCAGGCGGTGGACGAGCGTCTTGCCGCCGTCCGGGGCCACGTCGTAGAGCTTGACGAACAGCAGCAGCTTGTCGGCCGCGTCACCGGAGCGCTGCGTCTGCTCGGCCTCGGGGGAATGGACCTCAAGGGTGGCCCGGGGCGCGCCGACCACGTCCACCGGCCGCCCCCGGACCGGGTCGGACGTCCAGTCCACGTAGGTGCCCCGGGTGTCGTACGGCGTGCGGTTCGGCAGCCTCAGCAGTTCCGCCAGCGAACTCTCCGAGTGACTGGTCGGCACCCGCCAGTTGCGGTACGAGCGGTCGCCGCTGACCACGTCGGCACGGCTGTCCACCAGCCTGCCGTCACCGGAGAGGTACAGCTGTCGCGGGATGCCCCCGGGGAAGACCTCCGAGGTGCCGTACACCGGTCCGCGGCGCACCCAGTCCCGGTAGTACGCGAAGGCGGGCCCGGTGTCGGTGCCCCACGCGTGACGCAGGTAGCGGCCGAACCACGCGAGGACCCGCCGCCCGACGTAACTGCTCTCGAAGTTGCCCTTCGCCAGGTCGAGTTCGCCCTCGGCCGGGTCGGTCATGCCGCCACTGTGGCCCCAGGACTGCCAGATCATCGCGGTGTCGGTGCCCTGTGCCCGCAGGGTCTCGAACGTCGCGGTGGCCTCGTTGAGGTTGAAGAGGGTGTCCGCCTGCCCCTGGACGAGCAGGGTCGGTGTGCGGACGGAGGCGAGGTAGGAGACCGGGGAGACGCTGCGTGCGTAGCCGAGCACGGCCTCCGTACGGGCGGCCGGGTAACGGCCGGAGTTCAGCAGCTTCTTGGTCTCGCACGCCTGCGCGACGAAGTGCACGCATCCCGCGCCGCCGGACCGCGAGGCGTCCAGGCGCGGATGGAGCAGGCCCTGGGCCTCCCCGATGAGGTAGAAGCCGTTGGTCCACTGGTACTTGTACGCACCCGGCTGCGGCCCCGTCACGCCGGAGGTGCGGTCGGCGTTGTTCGGGGCCATGGCGTACGCGAGGTCGTGCCAGGTGATGAGCGGGACCAGGGCGTCCAGCCGCCCGTCGACGGCAGCGGTGGCCAGCTGGATCGCGCCGCCGTACGAGCCGCCGAACATGCCCACCCGAGGGTCGTGGGGGCCGTCCTTGGTGACGAAGTCGACCCGTGTCCCGTCCCGCGCCGCCCGCTGCCCGGCGAGGAAGTCCAGGAGCCGGCTCGCCGCCCGGCCGTCGACGCCCGGGTCGTCGAGGGAGATCGGGCAGCCGGTACGGCCGAAGCCGAGGCCGGAGTAGGCCAGCGCGACATAGCCGCGGACGGCGAAGGCGCGGGCGATGGCGTCGGTGGAGCCGTCCGACTTGCTGCCGCCGAACCCGTTGGTGGTCAGGACGGCGGGCGCCGGATGCGCGGCGTCCACGCCCGCGGGGCGGTAGAGGTCGGCGTCGAGCGTGCAGTCGCGGCCGCCGGCCCGTACCGGGAGTTTCAGGGCGGTGACGGAGTACCCGGGCTGCCGGGACCCCGCCGCCCCGGCCGTCCCGGCGGCGGTCACCGGCCCGATGAGCGCCGCGCACGCCGCGAGGCACACCGAGGCGGAGACCGGCAGCCGGACGTGCCGGGTCCGCGCTGCGCTCCGGACGGGCCGGGCCACGGCACCGGGCAGGGCTCTGGACACGCTGGGCACGCAGACCTCCACAAAGGCACGCCGCACCAAGCGGTCGGTAACGGCCGGCTCATGTCGTGACACGGGTCGGGGCCCGTGTCATCACCCCGGCCGGGCGCCCGCCGGGGTCACGACACAGGCTCTAACAGAGGTGTCAACGCTCGCACCGGGGATTGTCTCCCGTGCCTCGCCAGGTCCATCCGAAAGGCTCCGCCCGCACCACCCGATGGGCTGCACGAACACCCGGACCGGGCCCCGGCGGACCACTCGTACGAGACCGGCGCCGAGGACGCGGTGCACGGCCGTGTCGCTCGTCCGGGTGGCGCTGCCGTCAGGGGCGCTCGCGCAGCGCCGGGACGTCGTACACGAGGGTCCCGGCCGCCGTGTCCAGCTCGGCCCGTACGCCCAGCGGCAGGGTGAGCGCCGAGTCGCCGTGCCCGAAGCCGAACTCTTCCACGACCGGGACGCCGAGCGGCCCGAGGCGGTCCAGCAGCACCGCGCGGATCTCCTCGTACGGGCCGCAGCGGGCCCACGAGCCGAGGACGACGCCCGCGACGCCGTCCAGCCATCCGGTGCGCAGCAGCTGGGTCAGCGCGCGGTCGATGCGGTACGCGGGCTCGCCCACGTCCTCCAGCAGGAGCAGACCTCCGGCCGCGCCCGGGCGGGCGTGCGGCGTGCCCAGGTCGGCGGCGAGCAGGGACAGGCAGCCGCCCAGCGTGACGCCGCTCGCCCGCCCCGGCACCAGCGGCCGGGCCGTCGGCGACGTGAGGATCCGCGCCGACGCGGGATCGAAGAGCGTGCGCCGCAGGTGTTCGCGGGTCGGCTCGTCCTTGAGGAACACCTCGCCCGCGACGGCCGGGCCGTGCAGTGTGGCCGCCCCGGCGCGTACCGCGAGTGCCTCGTGCAGCGCGGTCACGTCGCTGAAGCCGACCAGCGGCTTGGGCCCGTGTGTGCGGAAGGCCGCCCGCACGGCCGCCCAGTCCACGAGGTCGGCCATGCGCTGCGCGCCGTAGCCGCCGCGCGCCGCGAAGACCGCCGCGACGTCCGGGTCGCACAGTGCTTCCTGGAGGTCGCGGGCGCGTTCCTCGTCGGTGGCAGCCAGGTACGGCAGGGTGGCGTGCCGGCCGCGTACGTGGGGCGCCTCGACCGGGTCGAGGTCCCAGCCGCGCAGCAGGTCGGCCCCGGCGTCCAGCCGTTCCGGGGCGATCGGGCCACTCGGTGCGACCAGGCGGATCTGGTCGCCGGGGGCCAGGCGCCGGGGGCGGGCCGCCGTCCGCGGAACCGGGTGGCCGGCCGTCACTTGGTGAGTTCCAGCACGGGAACGTCCGTACGGTCGAGACCGAACACCTGGACGTACAGGGACAGTTCCGCCTCCACGGCGCGGACGATGGTCTCCGCGCGGCGGAAGCCGTGGCCCTCGCCCTCGAACGCCAGATAGGCGTGGGCGATGCCGTGCCGGCTGACCTCAGCGAGGAAGGGTTCGCACTGGCCGGGCGGGCAGACGGCGTCGTCGAGGCCCTGGAGGAGCAGGAAGGGGGCGGCGATCCGGTCCGCGTGCCGCAGCGGGGAACGGTCGCGGTAGCGGTCGGGCACCTCGGCGTGCGGGCCGATCAGGCTCTCCAGGTACTGCGACTCGAAGTCGTGGGTGCCGTCCACGGTCCAGCCCACCAGGTCGAGGACCGGGTAGCTGATCGAGGCGCAGGCGTACAGGTCGGTCGTCACGAGCGAGGCCGCGGCGGTCCAGCCGCCCGCGCTGCCGCCGCGGACCGCCAGCCGGTGCCGGTCGGCGGTGCCCTCGTCGGCCAGCGCCTCGGCGACGGCGGCGCAGTCCTCGACGTCCACCACGCCCCACTGCTCGCGCAGCCGCTCGCGGTAGGCGCGTCCGTAGCCGGTG
The DNA here is from genome assembly GCF_055573595.1 of Streptomyces sp. NPDC030165. Lineage (NCBI taxonomy): Bacteria > Bacillati > Actinomycetota > Actinomycetes > Kitasatosporales > Streptomycetaceae > Streptomyces > Streptomyces sp. NPDC030165. The sequence continues at coordinate 91,357 of NZ_JBVIBD010000011.1, forward strand.
GAGCCGCCGTAATTGACCTCCGCGACACCGATGCCGCGGGAGGTGAAGTAGGCGATTTCCAGGTCCAGTACGAGCGGGGTGCGGCCGGTGGGTCCGCCGTGCGCCCATACGACGTAGGGCGGCAGTTCGCCGTCGGGGGCGCGGTGTCCCGGGCTGTGCGGCGGATAGATGTGGGCGTGGATGTCGCGGCCGTCCGGGCCGGTGAAGGTGCGGATCTGCGGCTCGGGGTAGTACACCGGGTCCACCGCGTCGGTGTGCCGGGCCGCGATCACCCGGGCCCGGCCCGTGCAGGTGTCCAGTTCCACGATCTCGAACGCGCTGCGCGGGCTGGCGGCGACGCCGACCACCCGGCTGCCGTGCACGGCGAGCGTGGACGCCCACTCCGTCCACGGCCCGGCCGCGTCCACCAGTTCGCCGCTGACCGGGTCGAGGATGCCGAGCGTCATGGCGCCGCGGCCGTGCACCACCGCGATCGTGCCGCCCTCCAGTGGCAGGAACCAGCGCACCCCGAGCTGCCACAGCGGTCCGCCGAACTCCTCCTGCCGGGGGCGGCACAGGCGGGTGCCCGGGGTCCCGGCCGCGTCCGGGTCGGCGCGGCGCAGTTCCCACCAGCCGTCGGCGTCGGAGACGTACAGCAGCGTGCCGTCCGCGTCCCACTCGATCTGCGGTACGGACTCCTCGGTGCCGCCGGCGAACGTCCGTACGCCGGTGAACGCCCCGTCGTCGGTGATGTCGGCGAGCAGCACGACCGTGCCGTCCCACGGCATCCTCGGGTGGTCCCAGGCGATCCACGCGGCGCGCCGCCCGTCCGGCGAGATCCGCGGGCCGGTGACGAAACGGTGCCGGTCGTCGCTCAGTTCGCGTACGGCCGCACGGTCCTGGGCCGCCGAGCCGTCCAGCGGTACGGCGGCGATCACCCGGCGTACATCGGTCGGCCGGGGGCCGGTGAACTCCTCCAGGACGCACCACACCTCGCCCCGGGCGAGGCGCAGGACGGGGTCGGCCCAGCGCAGCCCGCCGCCGACGGCCGAGACCGGGGTGAGCGGGCGGGGCGCGGCGTCGCCGTCCGGCTCGCAGGCGTACAGCCGCTGGTCGGCGAAGTCGCAGAACACCACCACCGTGCGGCCGTCCGCGTCCACCGCGGCGGCCCAGGGCTGGCCGCCGTACTCCATGACCCGGCTGCGGACGTTCCAGGGCGCCGGCAGCAGGGTGCTTTCCGTGCCGTCGGGCCGCCTGCGCACGAGCGCGCGCCGCCCGCCTTCCGCCGGGCGGGCTTCGGTCCACCACACCTCGTCCCCCACCACGCCGACGTACTCGGGGCGGCCGTCGTGCTCGGCGACCAGCCGGGCGTCGATCGGGGACGGCCAGGCTCCGTAGGGGGCCGTGGTCACCATGGCGGCGTTCCTCCTCAGACGTTGGAGCCGCCAAGCCTGTCGTACGCGGGGCCGGGCATCAACCCGTACGGTTTTCCGCGATGGTCCGGTCCTGGCCGATGACGACCGGTCCGGGCGGGATCGGCCGGGCGGCGCGGTCCCCGCCGGGGGCCGGCGGCGCCGACGTTCCTTCAGGCGCTCATCCGTGCTGCGGCCGCCCCGTCGTCGCCCGCAGGAAGTGGTCCAGGACCCGTACGCCGAAGTGCAGCGCCTCCACCGGGACGCGCTCGTCGACCCCGTGGAACAGCGCCTGGTAGTCGAAGCCTTCGGGCAGTTTGAGCGGCGAGAAGCCGTATCCGGCAATGCCCAGCCGGGAGAACTGCTTGGCGTCCGTGCCACCCGACATGCAGTACGGGACGACGTGCCCGGCCGGGTCGAAGCGCTCGATCGCGGCCCGCATCGCGGCGTACGACGGCGAGTCCACCGGCGCCTGGAGAGCCACCTCGCCGTGGTCGTACGCCCAGGACACCTCGGGCCCGGTCAGCCGGTCCATGGTGGTGCGGAACTCCGCCTCGCCGCCGGGCACCACCCGCCCGTCCACGTATCCGACGGCGTTGCCCGGGATGACGTTGACCTTGTAGCCGGCCTCCAGCATCGTCGGGTTGGCACTGTTGCGGACCGTCGGCTCGACCAGCGCGGCGGACGGGCCGAGCTTGCTGAGCAGCGTGTCCACGTCGAAGTCGGGGGCGTCCAGGCGGGCCTCGATGCCGTGCAGGGCGGCCAGTTCGGCGAGCGCCGCGCGCACGGTGTCGGTCAGGCGCACCGGCCAGCGGTGCTCGCCGATGCGGGCCACGGCCGCCGCGAGCCGGCTGACCGCGTTGGCGCGGTTGACCTTGGAGCCGTGCCCGGCCTTGCCCTCGGCGGTCAGTTTCAGCCAGGCCGTACCCCGCTCCCCCGCCGCGACCGGGTACAGCCGCATCCCGCCGCCCGCGTGGAAGGTGAAGGCGCCGGACTCGCTGACGCCCTCCGTACAGCCCTCGAACAGGTCCGGGTGGTGGTCGGCGAGGAAGCCCGAGCCGTCGATGGCGCTGGCCTCCTCGTCGGCCGTGAAGGCCAGGACCAGATCGCGCTGCGGCCGGACGCCGGTACGCGCCCACTGCCGGACGGCCGCGAGCACCATCGCGTCCATGTTCTTCATGTCCACGGCACCCCGGCCCCACACGACACCGTCCTCGACCTCGCCGGAGAACGGGTGCCGGCTCCAGTCGGCGGGCTCCGCGGGCACCACGTCCAGATGCCCGTGCACCAGCAGGGCCGCCGCGCCGGGGTCCGCTCCCTCGACGCGCGCCACCACGTTCGTACGGCCCGGGGTGCGCTCCAGCAGCACCGGCTCCAGACCGGCCTCGGCGAGCCGTTCCGCGACGTACTCGGCGGCCGGGCGTTCCCGGCAGTCGCCGCCGCCGCGGTTGGTGGTGTCGATCCGGATCAGATCGGACGTGAACCGCACGACCTCGTCGAGGGCCCGTCCGTCCACCGCGGCACCGGCTCGGTCCGCCGTGTCGTCGGCGCTGTCAGCCATATTGCTCCTCCACCGCCGACGACACGACGGTGGTGACCGTCTTGAAGCAGCGGATCGCTTCGTACATGGTCTCGCTGGTGTACGCGACGCGCCGCTCACCGGCGGGCTCGACCCCGGGGACACAGGCCGCCTGGCCCACCAGGTGCTCGGCGTCGAATTCGATCTCCACGGTGAACGGGCCGCCGCGCACCGGCTCGGTGCGCACCGCGAGGGCCGCCGCCTCGCGCGCGGCGGCCGTGATGTCCGCCGCCGTACGGGCCGGCGGCCGGCACACGGCCGCGTACCGCGAGACGTAGTCCTTGACGGCCACGGCCCGCGCGTCGGGGGCGTACCCGACGGCGTCCTCACAGGTCCGGTCGTCTCCGGTCACCAGCACCACGGGCACACCGTATTCGGCCACCACCAGGGAGTTGAGGTATCCCTCGCTGGCCCGCGTGCCGTTCACCCACACGCCCGTCAGGGAGTTGGCGAGGTAGGTGTGGGCCAGTACGCCCTCGGTGCCCGCGCCCGCGTGGTAGCCGACGAAGGCGACACCGTCCACGTCGCCGTGCTGGACACCCTCGACCATGCTCAGCGCCTTGTGCTTGCCGGTGAGCAGCTGGGCGCGCTCGTCGAGCTGCTCCAGCAGCAGGTTGCGCATGGACCAGTGGGCCTCGTTGACCAGCACCTCGTCCGCGCCACCGGCGAAGAACCCGGCGATCGCCGCGTTGACGTCACCGGTGAACACCGGCCGGAACCGCTGCCACTGGGCGTGGCCCGGCAGCACGTCGTCCGGCCACGTCACTCCGGTGGCGCCCTCCATGTCCGCGGAAATGAGGATCTTCACCATGCACCCGTCCCGTCACAGCTAGCAGGCGGACCGCTCCGGCACCGGCCCGGCGGACCGCGCCGTCGCGCGCGCCACCGGGCAGGATCCCCACCATAACCACGACCGGCCACCACACTCCCGAGCTCGGCGCAGTTGCGTCCGTACGGCCGGACCGGGTGCCGGGCCCCACCCCCGTGCGGGCCCGGAACCCGGCCGGGCTCAGCCGCGGGCGGCCGGGACCGGCGGGAACCAGTGCCGTACCCGGAAGTCGCCCTTCTCCAGGGTTGCGAAGGGCGCGCTGCTCTGGCGCGTGCCGACGCCGTTCTGCGGCAGGCCGTCCATGGCCCAGCTGTACCCGAACCGGTCCTTGCGGCCGTCGTCCAGCACGGTGAAGCCGAACCGCTTGCCTCTGAGGTCACCGACCTCCGGGTAGCCCGGCGCACCGGTGAAGCGCGACTCGGTGACCACGCCGGTGGCGACCGCGGCCGGGCCGCCGGTCAGCAGGCAGTCGATACGGCCCTTGAAGTGGCCGCCCCACTTGTTGTCCATGTGGTGGCTGACGCGGAACGTGCCGGTCGCCTTGTCGGCGAAGCCACGCGCGTCGAAGGCGAAATGGACGTCGTCGCCCGGCCGGCGCCGGAGCTTGGCCACTCCGGTGAGGGACGGTTCGTCGGCAGTACGGGAGGCGGTCAGGGGACGGCGGGCACGCGGCATGGTTCCTCCTGGAGGCGTCACCCGGCGGGCCACCACCGGGGGCCGGGTCTCCCGGCCAGGCACCACCGTGCCGTCCGCCGCCCGTGCCACGCATCGCACTCCGGGCCGGGCCGCCTCCGCCGTACGGGGGAAGAGCGGCCGTACCGGAAGCCGATGCCCGGGCGCCTCCCGGCGTACCGGCACACCGCGCGCCGGGCCCGCGAAAGGTTTCCGCGCGGTCAGTCCGCCGCTCCGGCCACCAGCCAGTTCGTGGGAATCTCGATCCGGGAGCCGTCCGCTCGGTACTCGGTCGTCATCAGCGGCAGCCGGCCGGTGGCGATCACCCGCAGCCGGTAGGCGGCCAGCAGCCCGGGGACGACCGAGTCGGCCATCTCGCCGGGCGCGATACCGTGCGCCAGGACGGCCCGCAGCTTGCCCGGCGGACCCTCGGGGCCCTGCGTGAGCGAGACGAACACGTCCTTGGACGCCTCGGCCGGTTCGACGGCGAAGATCCGGCCGGGCCGGCCCAGCAGCGTCGCGACGTTCTCCACGATCCGGGGCCGGTCCTCGGAGGCGCACTGGTGCAGGACCCCGCGCAGGTACACATTGGCGTCGCCGAGCTCGCCGTGCAGAGCGCGTACCGCCGCCGGGTCGGCGGCGTCCAGGCACCGGTATTCGGCCAGGTCCGACGGATCGTCCGCGCGGGCGTGGGCGACGGCCGCCTCCGAGAGGTCGACGCCGACCGCGCGCGGGTAGTGCCCCGCCAGGAAGCGGGTCTGGGTGCCGTTGCCGCAGCCCAGGTCGACGACCGGCAGCGCTGCGTCGAAGTGGTCCGCGAAGAGCGGCAGGTGCAACTCGGCCGTCAGGGACGGGTCGGAGTCCCAGAAGACCTCGCCCTCACCGGCCGGCGCGTCCCGCCAGAAGCCTTCCCAGGCCCGCAGGTAGTGGCTCGAAGCGCTCATGGCCAATTGCTACTGCCGTACGCGAGGCTCCCGCAAGCCCGCCGACCGTTCTTTCATGCGCTGTTACGGACCGGCGTACGCCCGTCGCGCGGCCGGGCGCTTCAGGTACGTGGCAGAGTCTGCTCGAACCACACCGTTTTGCCGGTCGCCGTCCGGCTCGTACCCCATTCCCGCGCGAGCCTGCTGACCACCCGCAGCCCGCGCCCGAACTCGTCGTCGTCCGCCGCGCTCAGCATCTGCGGCAGGGCGTGGTCGTCGTCCGACACCTCGCACAGCAGGGCGTCCGTCCGCACCAGCCGCAGCAGCACGTGCTGGGTGTGCGCATGCCGTACGGCGTTGGTGACGACCTCACTGACCAGCAACTCGGCGGTCTCCGAGGCCGCCTGGAGCCCCCACCGCGCCAGCTGCCCGCGGACCAGCCGGCGGGCGCGGCCCGCCTCGCGCGCGTCGATGGCCAGCCGCCACTCGGCGACGTCCTCGGGGGCGATGCCGTTGAGCCGGGCCATCAGCAGCGCCACGTCGTCCTTGCGGCCGCCACGCACGTTCAGCGCGCGGATGATGGCGTCGCAGGCGTCGTCCATGGACGCGGCCGGGTGGGCGGCGGACTCGGCCAACGCCGCCAGGCCCACCCCTATGTCCTCGCCCCGCACCTCGACCAGACCGTCCGTGCACAGCACCAGCCGGTCGCCCGCCGCGACGGAAACCGTGACCGCCTCGAACGGCACCCCGCCGACGCCGATGGGCGCGCCCGTCGGCAGGTCCAGCAGCTCGCTGCGGCCGTCCACGGCCCGCACCAGGACGGGCGGGATGTGCCCGGCGTTGGCGATCACCAGCTGCTGGCCGATCGGGTCGTAGACCGCGTACAGGCAGGTGGCGAGGTAGTTGTCGCCGAGCCGCTGCGCGAGGTCGTCCAGGCTGCGCAGCAGCTGGGCCGGGTGCATGTCGATGGCGGCCATGGTCTGCACCGCCGTACGCAGCTGGCCCATCATCGCGGCCGAGTTCAGGCCATGGCCCATCACGTCGCCCACGACGAAGGCGGTGCGCGACCCGGGCAGTTTGATGGTGTCGAACCAGTCGCCGCCGACCCGGCCGAGGCGCGTGCCCGGCAGATAGCGGGTGGCCGTGTCGCAGCCGGCCATCCGGGGTGCGATGTGCGGCAGCATGCTGTCCTGGAGCGTCTCGGCGACGTTCTCCTGGTAGGTGTACATGCGGGCGTTGTCCAGGACGAGGCCGGCCCGGGCGGCCAGTTCGGCGCCGGTGACCCGGTCCATGTCGTTGAACTCCATCCGCTCCGGATGGCGCAGCAGGATCATGAAGCCCAGCACCACGTTGCGCGCCTTGAGCGGGACCACCAGCAGCGACCGCCGGTTGATCAGCGGGCTGATGTCGCGCTTCTCGAACTGGGCGGCGATCGCGTTGCCCAGCTCCTCGCTGATCCGCGGGATCAGCACCGGCTCGCCGGTCGTCATGCACTGGAAGAACGGCGTGTGCACCGGAAAGGGCATCGACTCGCCGACCGGGACCACGTCGTCCCACCGGCCGGGCTCGTCGTTGTGCTCGACCGCGACGCGGTGCCACAGGGTCGTGGCGTCCGGCGGGCCGTCGGGGAAGCCCTCGCCCGCGATGACCTGCTCGCGCAGGTACGTACCGGCGACGTCGGTGAAGCGCGGCACGACGGCCTCACTGACCTCCTGGATCGTGTGGGAGAGGTCCAGGGACGAGCCGATCCGGCCACTGACCTCGTTCAGGAACTCCAACCGCTCACGGACCGCGGCGTATTCGAGGTCGGACTCCAGCTCCGCCGCGGCCTCGGCGGCGGCCTGCACGTCCTGGGCGCCGCCAGCCGTCCGCAGCAGCCGGGCCCGCCGCTCCACCCGGCGCGGCACGCCCCAGTCCGGGGTGACCGGGAAGCGCTCCTGCTGGCTGATCTCCAGCACCGGATAGCCCAGCTCCAGCACCTGGGAGACGATCCGGGCGCTCTCCTGGGGGCTCATGCTCGGCAGTATCTGCGGCAGCTGGGCGGCCAGCACCTCGGACCCCTCGAAGTCCGTGTGCAGCGCGAAGCCGGGTGCGAAGCGCTCGTGCTCCACGTCGTCCGCGTCGCCGCGGCCGTGCAACTGGTCGGCGTCCGCCGCGAGGACGAGCAGCCGCTCCGTGCCGGGGCCCACCAGCGGATACGCCCACCACAGGATGTCGACCGTGCCGCGCTCCACGTCCGCCATACGGGCGCGTCCGGCGGTGGGATAGGCGGCCCGGCCGCCCAACGAGGCCTCCAGGTCGGGCCCGTTGCACCGCCCGCCCGCCTCCTCCTCCCAGCCCCGCGCCGCCCACTCCCCCTCGCCGAGCGCGCCGGATACCGGCATCAGATCGACGGCGGGCGTGCCCACCGCTTCCTCGCGGGAGGGTCCGAAGAGCCTGCGGGCGCCCGTACTCCAGTGGGAGACCAGTCCGGCGGCGTCGACCACCACCACGGCGAGCGGGATACGCCCGGGCACGGTGTCCCGTGGCGCCGGCACCTGACGCGCCGCGCCCACCCTGTCGTCGCCGCGCGACGGGCCACGCTCCATGGGCGGTTGCTCCTTCGTACACCGATCTTGCACCACCGCTACCACGGTACGACCGTGGGGTGACAGCGCGGGCCGCATTCACCGAATAGGTGGTGCGCCCCGCGCGAACGACCATGGCGCAAGCCGATCGGTCGTCCCGGACGCCGCTGCCGCACCTCCCCCACCCGGTGACGGGCGCCGGGCGCGGCCGGCCGCAGCCCGGCGGAACCGGCCGTACCGGTCGTGGTCTTGCGGGCGCCCGTATGGTGAGGACGTGCCCAGACGGACCGAACAGGTGACCGCGGGAGCCCGCCGGACCGCCGCGCCCCGGGCCGGGCGGCAGGCAGGCCCCGCACCGGACGTGTTCGCGCCACGCGGCGGCAACGCCCGGGCCGACGGCCCTGTGCCCCTGCACCGCCTCGACGTGCCCGCCCCCCACCTGCTGCCCTTCGCCATCGGCTCCTTCGACACCATCGGCCCCCTCTCCCGCGCCGGCTTCCCGCACCGGCACTCCTTCCACGAGATCGTGTACGTGACGGGCGGCACCGGCACCCACGTCCTCGACGAGGACCGCCGCCCGCTGCGCCCGCCCCACCTGTGCTTCATCACGCCGGGCCAGGTGCACTACTGGGACCGCGTGCGCGGCCTGCGCGGCTGGGTGATCCTGTTCACCGACGACTTCCTGCTGGCCCACCCCGGCGACCGGGACGCTCTGACGGAGCTGGGCGAGCGCCCGTGGCCGCGGCCCGGGACCGACGACGCGGCGCGGCTGTCCGGCCTGGTCGGCGAGATGCTGCGGGAGTACGGCGAGCGGGCCCCGTCGTACACGTCGGTGCTCCAGGCGCAGTTGCACATCCTGATCGCCCGTGCGCTGCGGATGTCCGCCCCGCGGGCCGCGCCGGATGCGGACGGCGCACCCGGTTCCGGAGGCGGCGCCCGGCGTACGGGCTCCGTGTCCGGGCGGTCCGCCCTGGTCTCCCGGGAGTTCACCAGGCTGCTGGCGCAACCGGGCTCCCTGGGCCGGTCCGTACGGTCCTACGCCGACGAACTGGGCGTCTCCGTAGGGCACCTGGCCGAACTGGTCAAGCGCGGCACCGGCCGGACCCCGGGCCGGCTGATCCGGCACGCGCAGACCGTGGAGGCCAAGCGGCTGCTGTCCGGTTCCGGCCTGACGGTGGCCCAGGTGGCCCGCCGGGTGGGGTTCGGTGACCCGGCGTACTTCTGCCGCTTCTTCCGCCGGGAGACGGGGCTGAGCCCCGGCGACTTCCGCCGCGCCGCGGGCGGCGCCGGAGGAATTCACCACGACCCCGGTGCCGAGTCCATCGCAGCGCCGCGGCGGCCCGAATAGCGTCTGTCGCCGTCAGCCAGCCCCTGAGGCGAGGACGGCCCCGGCTCCTGCCAGCCCCGTGCCCGGGGCCGCCCCGCCCTTCCCCCTGCTCACAGGAGCGCGCGATGGAAGACGAACGCACAGCCGGCACCGAGCCCGCACAGGACGACGGTCAGCGCAGACGGATCAGCCGCAAGAACGTGCTCAAGGCCGCCGTCGCGGCCGTGCCGTTACCGATGCTGCTCGGCGGTGTCGCCCTGGCCCGCGACACCGAGCCCTCCCAGGGTCCGCTCACCCCCACCCCGTACTGCGACGACGGCGACGACCCGACGCCGTCGCAGACCGAGGGCCCGTACTTCAAACCGAACTCACCGCTGCGCGACTCGCTGGTCCAGCCCGGTACGCAGGGCACCCGGCTCACCGTGAGCGGCTATGTCTTCGGGCTGACCTGCCAACCGCTGTCCCGCGTCCTGCTGGACTGGTGGCAGGCGGACGCCAACGGCGCGTACGACAACGTGGGATTCCGTTTCCGCGGGCACCAGTTCACCGACCAGCGGGGCGCGTTCAGGCTCACCACGATCGTGCCGGGCCTCTACCCGGGCCGCACCCGGCACCTGCACGTGAAGGTGCAGGCCCCGAACCAGCCGGTCCTCACCACGCAGCTCTACTTCCCCGGCGAGCCGCGCAACAACACCGACCCGATCTTCAACCCCGCGCTGCTGATGAACGTACGGCAGAACGGCCCGGCCAAGGAGGCGTCGTTCGACTTCGTCCTGCGGGTGCGCGGCGGGTCCACCCCGACCCCCACCGGCAAGCCGACCGAGCCGCCCGGCGGCAGCTGGGCCGCCGGGACCGACTACCGCGCGGGTGACCAGGTCACCTACGACGGCGCCACGTACGCGTGCCTCCAGCCGCACACGGCGCGCACCGGCTGGGAGCCGCCGGCCGTCCCGGCGCTGTGGCGCCGCGCCTGATACGGGACACCGGCACCGGCCCGCGTACCCGGGCCGGGCGGGCCGGTGCCGGTCCGCGAGCAGCCGGCACCGGCCGGGCGGGCGGTCAGTCCCCGTACCCGAGCTGGAGGTCCCGCTCGGTACGGCCGCCGCCCGTGACCTGGAGGACCGTCGCCACGGGCGGGTAGCCCGCCGCGACGACGGTGTACTCGCCCGCCGACAGGTCGACGAAGCGGAACAGCCCGTCCGGGCCGGTGGTCGCGGAGTCCACCACGTTGCCGGCCGCGTCCAGCAGCGTGACCCGGGCGTCCTCGACGGGGCGGCCGCCGCCGGACCGTACGGTGCCGCGCAGCACCGCGCCGCCCGCCAGCTCGATGTCCTGCCGGGTCTCCCGGGCCGAGTCCACGGTGACCGGCAGGGCGGCGGGGCGGTGCGCGGGGGAACTCGCGGCGAGGGTGTACTCGCCGGCCACCAGCTCCGTCAGGACGTAACCGCCCTCGCGGCCGCTGCGGCCGGTGGCGACGACCTCGCCGCGTACGTCCGTGAGCGTGACCGCGGCGTCGCGCACGGGCGTGCCGTCGGCGGTGGTGACCGCGCCGGACAGCCGTCCGGCGCCGCCGAGCAGCAGGTCCAGGCCGACCGGCCGCTCGCCGGCCGTGACCGCGACCGCCCGCGGCCGGTGCCCGCCGGCGGCGGCGATCAGGACGTACGCGCCGGGGCCCGGCGCGCTCAGCGCGTACCGGCCGTCCGCTCCGGTCGCGCCGCGCGCCACCTGGCGGCCGTCGGTGCCGATGAGGGTGAGGGCGGCGCCGGGCACCGCGCTGCCGTCGCGGTGCCGGACCGTGCCGCCCATCGGGACGCCGGCCACGAACGCGTCGTCGGTGGCCGGTGCCCACGGCGTGCGGGCCGGCTCCGGACGGTTCGGTTCCGGACAGGCCGGTTCCGGACGGGCCGGTTCCGGACGGGCCGGTTCCGGACGGTTCGGCTCCGGACGGTTCGCCTCCGGGCGCTCCGGCAGGGCGGGCACGGCCGCTTCGGTACGGGCCTGCGGGACGGAGGCCACGTCGTGCTGTCCGGTGGGCGGGACGATCGGGACGGACGAGAAGTGCGAGGCGTGGGACACCAGGGGTTTCTCTTTCAGGAAGACGGCGAGCAGCAGGCCCAGGAGGAGCACCGGCAGCAGGTAGAGGAGCACACGCGGCACGGTGTGCACGGAGGCCGCGGCCGGGCTTTCCCGCAGGGCGGTGGGCAGGGCACCCAGCAGCGCCGGAACGAGTGACTCCGGTTCGGTGGCGTGCCGGGCGGGCCCGGACGGGCCGTGCGCGAGGTGCCCGGCGAGCCGGTCGGCGAGGAAGGTGAGGAAGAGAGCGGCGCCGGCACAGCCGCCGAGCTGCCGGAGCGTGGTGTGGGTGCTGGTGGCGGTGACGGGCCCGGTGCGCCGCACCCGGTCGCGTACGGCCAGCACGAGCACCGGCAGCACGCAGCCGGCGCCCAGGCCCAGCACGCCCGTACCGAGGCTGTGCACGGGCTGCCCGGCGTCCTGCGGCGCCCGGCACAGCAGCCACGTCGCCCCGCCCGCCAGCGCGCACCCCACGACCGGGAAGACGCGGTGGCGGCCGGTACGGCGGGCGAGGTGGCCGCAGAGGACCGCGCCGAGCGCGAGACCTGCCGTCGCCGGCAGCATCAGCAGGCCCGACCGGGCCGGTGACGCGCCGTCGGCCACCGGCAGGAAGGTCGGCAGATATCCGGCGGCACCGAAGAGGGCCACGCCCAGGACCGCGCCGACCACCCCCGGGACGGCGAACACCGTGTCCCGGAAGAGGCGGAGCGGCAGCAGTGGGTCGGTGACGAAGTACTCGACGGCGACGAACAGCAGGGCGGTGCCGAGCGCACCCAGCCCGAGCCCGACGATGACCCGCGAGGTCCAGGCGTACTCCGTGCCGCCCCAACTGACGATCAGCGCAAGGCAGCCGGCGAAGGCGGCGAGCAACACCGCGCCCGCCGGGTCCAGTCGGTGCCGCACGGCGGGCCTGGGCAGCCTCGGTACGAACGCGGCCACGAGCAGCGCCAGGACGCCGAACGGCACACCGGAGAAGAAACACCAGCGCCAGGAGGCGTGGCCGGTGAGGTAGCCGCCGAGCAACGGCCCGGCCGCGCAGGCCAGTCCGCAGGCGGCGCCCGCCACCGCCATGATCCGGCCGCGCAGGCGCGGCGGCACCAGGCTCGCGACGACCGCCTGGACGCCGATCAGCAGGCCCCCGGCCCCGGCTCCCTGGAGGGCGCGGAAGGCGGTCAGCTCACCCATGGAGTGCGAGCGGCCGGCCAGTACCGAGCCCGCGGTGAACAGCAGGGCGGCGAGGATCAGGGCGGCCTTGCGGCCGAAGGCGTCACCGAGCTTGCCGTGCAGGGGCAGACCGGCAGCGGCGGCGAACAGATACGCGGTGATCACCCAGGACACGGTGTCCGGGCCGCGCAGGTCCCCGGCGATGCGCGGCAGCGCGGTGACGGCGACCGTCGCGCCCAGCGCGCCGGGCAGCAGGGCCGCCAGCAGGCCGGAGAGGAGGACCGGTGCCGCGCCAAGGCCCGGCGGCCCGCCGTCGTCCGCCCAGGCCGGACGGACGTCCGGTGCCGCCGCCCACCGCCCCTGTTCGGTCAGGGTGGTACCGCCCACGTAGTGCTCCCCTCATCACGCCCGCGCCGCCGCCCCTTTCTCGCATCGGGGACAACGGCGTTCAAGCGCGACGGGGAGCGGTGGGCCGGGCGATACGGGGGGCAACTGCGGTGCCGGGGGAGCCCGTCGGGCGCCCATCAGGCGTTTCCCGGAGGCGGCGGTACGTTCCGGCACGGACGGCGGGCCGAGGGAAACCACCCGAACCGGTGAGCGTGCCGCGCCCCCTTCAGGAAGCGCGGCACCGCCCGGCCCGCCGGCCTTTACTTCTTCTCCGTCTCCTTGGCGAGGTTGGCGAGCACCTCGTCGTAGATGCGGCCCAGCCCCTTGGGCGCGAAAGTCCGCTCGAAGAAGCCGCCGATGCCGCTCGCGCCCTGCCAGGTCGTGGTGACGACGACGTTGGCGCGGCCCTGGCCCGCCGGGGTGACGACCCAGGTCGTCACCATGGAGGAGTTGCGGTCCTTCTCCACCAGCTGGCCGTCGGTCGGCTCGTCGACCTCCAGCAGGCAGTCGCGCACCCGCTTGCTGGTGGCCTGGAGCTTCCAGTGGACGAGGGTGCCCTTGCCGTCGCCGCCCTCGCGCACCTCGTACTCGCTGAAGTGCTCGGGCAACAGCTTCTGACGCGTACCGCTGTAGTCCGCGAGCGCGTCGAACACGTCCTCCGGGTCCGCCGCGATCTCGCGCTGCGTGGTGGCCTCGACCTGGCCCATGTGTCTCTTCCTCCGGTGCTCGTCTGCTGTTCCCGCGGCCCCGCGGGCCGTACCGGCGCCGCGCCGTGCCGCAGGAGCACCACCTTAGGCGCGGCCCGGACCCGCGGACGCCCCGGCCGGACCGGCCGGCCCCCGGTCCGGCGACGCGCCGGGAGCGGCTTGACAAGCCCGGTGCGAACGCATGTTCTATTATCGCATTCGGAGCGGGACCGGCGGGGCCGCAGCGGGCCCCTCGGACAGCACCGGCGAGGAGCCGGGGATACAGCCGCAGGAACATCACCCGGGGGGCCGAGGGACTCAGGAGGAAGCGCGATGCGCTGGGAGAATCTGGGCGAGCAGTCCGCCGCCCTCTTCGGCACGGACGCCGTCAGCCGTACGGTCGACACCCCCGAATTCCGCGGGATCACCTTCCACGAGGTACGCGCCCGGTCGATCATCAACCAGGTGCCCGGAGCCTCCCGGATGCCGTTCGAACGGACGGTGAACCCGTACCGCGGCTGCTCGCACGCCTGCGTGTACTGCTTCGCCCGCAAGACCCACAGCTATCTCGACCTCGACACCGGGCTGGGCTTCGACTCCCAGATCGTGGTGAAGGTCAACGCGCCCGACCTGCTGCGGCACGAGCTGGCTGCGCCGCGCTGGCGCGGCGAGCACATAGCCATGGGCACGAACGTCGACTGCTACCAGCGCGCCGAAGGGCGCTACCGGTTGATGCCCGGCATCATCGCGGCCCTGCGCGATCACGCCAACCCCTTCTCCATCCTCACCAAGGGCACCCTGATCCTGCGCGACCTGGAGCTGCTGCGGCAGGCCGCCGCGGTGACGGACGTCGGCGTCTGCGTCTCGGTCGGCTTCGTCGACCGCGAGCTGTGGCGCACCGTCGAGCCCGGCACCCCCGCACCCGAACGCCGCCTGGACGTGGTCCGCACCCTGGCGCGGCACGGCATCCCGGCCGGGGTGCTGATGGCGCCCGTGGTCCCCTTCCTGGGCGACTCCCCCGGCCAACTGCGCGCGACCGTACGCGCCATCGCCGCCGCCGGCGCCACTTCCGTGACGCCGCTCGTCCTGCACCTGCGGCCGGGCGCCCGCGAGTGGTTCATGGCCTGGCTCGCACAGCACCACCCGCACCTGGTCCGCCGCTACGAGCGGATGTACGCCGACGGCGCGTACGCCCCCAAGTGGTACCAGCGCCGGATCACGCGCCAGGTCCACGAGCTGGCCACCGAACACGGCATCGGGCCGTCCCGCCCCGGCGGGTCCCGCCGCATCTCCGCACCGACGGCCGGCCCGGCACCGGGAACGCCCGAGCACACACAGCTGGCGCTGCTGTGAGGGCAGGGGGCGGGCCGGTCCGGAAGCGGTGGGCCGGGCCCGCTCCCGGATCAGAGACCGCGTGGAGACCGCGTGCCGCCCCCGATACCCCAGGCGTCCCGGCTACACCGTCGCCGTCGTCAGCGCCCGGGCGAGCCGGTCACGGGCCTGGATCTGCCCGGCTATGCGCTCGTCGAGGACTGCGAGCCGCTCGCGGGCTATCCGCAGCCCCTCGGCGGAAGGACGGGCCGCCGTCATGTCCCCGTCCAGACAGGCCGTGAAGCAGCTCACGTCGGCGAGGGTCAGCCCGGCGTCCAGGAGATGGCGGATGTTGCGGACGCGGACGGCCGCGCCCGCGTCGTACACCCGGTATCCGTTGTCCGCCCGGGCCGAGCCGATCAGGCCCGCCCGCTCGTAATGCCGCAAGGCCCGCGGGGACACCCCCGTCACCGCCGCCAGCTCACCGATCCGCACCGGCCCCACCTCCCCTCATGGTTGTAACAGGAGGCACTGACAACGCCTGCGGGCGGCCCTGCCTTTTCCGGCTCAGGCAGGTGCGCAGGACCCGACGAGCGCTCAGGCGACCACCGCCCCGCCGTCGACCGGCAGGATCACCCCCGTCACGAATGACGCCCCGGGCGACGCGAGCTGTACCACCGCCCACGCGACCTCCTCCGGGGACCCGACCCGCCCCAACGGTGTGTGTCCCACCTGCCACTCCCGTATCGCGGCCCGCTGCTCCGCCGTCAGCCCCTGGTGCTCACCGATGGGAGTGTCGACGGCCCCGGGGGCGACTCCCACGACCCGGACGCCACGCGGCGCGAGCTCCACCGCCCAACTGCGGGTGAGCAGTTCGAGGCCGGTCTTGGTGGCGCCGTAGACCGCGTTCCCCGGCCAGGCCCGCTGCCCGACCGAGGTGCTGATGTTCACCACCACCCCGCCGCCCGTCTCCAGATACGGCAGCGCGGCCTGGGTCAGCAGCACCGGCGAGACCAGATTCGTCGCGAGCTGGGGTGCGATCCGTTCCCGGGTCAGCGTCCCGAGGGTCCCGCTGCCCACGATCCCGGCGTTGTTGACCAGCACGTCCACTCGCCCGTACCGCTGCGCCGCGTGCCGGACGATCTCTTCGGGTGCCCCGTCGGCGGTGATGTCGGCGGCGTACGGCTCGATCGTCCCGTACCCGTCGGCGGCTTCGGCCAGCGGCCCGGGACGGCGCCCGACCGCGACCACCCGCGCGCCCTCCGCCGCGAACCGCCGCGCCGTCGCCCGCCCGATCCCCGTGCCCGCGCCGGTCACGATGACGACGCGGTCCTGCTCCTGCTGCCCTTGCGGCTGTTCCGTACTCATGCGGTGCAGTCTGAAACGTTGTCGCCAGTGTCAGGGTCAAGCGCCTAGCCTCCCGCTCATGACGGAGCGCTTACGGATACGGGACATGGCACAGGACGACATCGACGCGGTGGCGGCCATCCGGGTGCGTGGCTGGCAGAGCGCCTACGCGGGGCTGATGCCTCAGCCGTACCTGGACGGGCTGAGCGCCGCCGAGGACGCCGTCGAACGCCGTGAGTTCTTCTCCGCGGCGCCGCCCGAAGTGGTCAATCTCGTGGCGGAGCGGGACGGCGGCCTCGTCGGCTGGGCCGCCTTCGGGCCCGCCCGCGCCACCGACGGGGAGACGTCACGTCCGCCGTGCGAAGGCGAGCTGTACGCCCTGTATCTCCCTCCCGAGGACATCGGTACGGGCATCGGGCGCGCCCTGATGGACACGTGCCTGGCGCGTGCCGGGCGGAACGGTTTCCGCACACTGTGCCTGTGGGTGCTCAAGGGCAACGCTCACGCCCGCCGCTTCTACGAGCGGGCCGGTTTCCGCGCCGACGGCGCCGAGGAGACGTACGAGGTCGCGGGCGCCGCCGTGCCCGAGGTGCGCTACCGGCGGGCCGTCCCGCAGGCGGAGGAGTCCCCGGCGGGCTCTCACGGCCCCGCCCGCTCCCCCGGCTCCTCCTGAACGCCCAGACGGGCCAGGGAGGCGGCCGCGGCGGCGGCCAGGCGGGGGTGGTCGCGGGCCGCGGTGAGGGCGGGGACCGCGCGGCGGTCGCCGAGGGCGCCGAGGCCTTCGACGCAGGCGAGGGCCACGCGCCAGTACGGGTTGTGCGGGGTGAGCAGGCGTTCCAGGGTGGCGATCAGGGCCGGTACGGATTCGGGGGCGCGCATTTCGGCGAGCAGGCGGACGGGGTGCAGGGCGTAGGCGGTGCGCAGCGGGTTGGTGGCGAGTGCGGCGGCGGCGCGGGCGGTGCGCGGGTCGCCGAGGCGGCCGAGGGCATGGGCGGCGGTGGCGCAGCGCACCGGGTCGCGGTAGTTGAGCAGCAGGACGAGCGTCTCGAAGGCGCGGCGGTCGCCCGCGGCCCCCAGGATGAACGCGGCGATCTCGCGCGCCCACAGGGGGCGCTCGACGGCGGTGAGCACCTGGGCCAGCTCCTCGCGTCCGGCCGGGGTGTTCTTGCGGGCCAGCCCGAGGAGCCGTTCGTAGGCGACGAGGTCCTGCGGGGAGCGGAGTTCGGCACGCACCCGGTCCGTCAACTCGTGGAATTCATCTTCCATTTGCCACTCCCCTCCCGCGGAATTCTCACGGTACGTCCGACGTGGCCCGAACCACAGCCTAAATCCCCGCGCCACCCCTGGCGCTCCCGGTTACCGGCGAGTTAACCTGCTGAGCACGGGCAGCACCTCTGCCCCGGCGGCCTGGTGACGCAGCCGCCACAGCGTGCAGTCGGTTCGGCGTCCAGCACGACGCTCACGGCACGGCCCCGGGACAGGGCCGGCCGCAGCACCACTCGCCTCGTACATGCCGCTCGCGCATGTGCCCGGCCCCTCCTCAGTCGTCACTTCCCGCCTGCGTACCCGGGCCCCCGCTCCACGGGAACCCCGTCGCACGGGATCCACTCTCTGGAGTCTCGCGATGGACCGTAAGTCCACCCCTGACCTCTCAACCGATGTCTCCACTGTCCCCAAGGTCTCCACCTCCTCCACCGGCTCTTCGCCTGCCGGGGCGCCCCAGGCCCTGGCCACCGTGGCCGTCGTCGGCCTCGGCACGATGGGCACCGGCATCGCCGAGATCCTCACCCGCGCGGGCCGTGAGGTGATCGGCATCGACATCGACGACGCCGCCGCCCGCCGGGCCGTCACGGCGCTGGAGGCGTCCACCGCGCGGGGCGTGCGCCGGGAGCGTGTCACCGAACGCGAGCGGCAGGACGTGCTGGCCCGCTTCCGTACGTTCCGCGACCTCCAGGCCGCCGCCGAGGCGGACCTCGTCATCGAGGTCGTGCCGGAGGAGTACGAGCTCAAGCGGCAGGTCATCACGGCGCTGGACACCATCGTGCGGCCCGACACCATCCTCGCCACCGGCACCAACGCACTGTCCGTGACCCGGCTGGCCGCCGACTCGGCACGCCCCGAACGCGTCCTGGGCCTGCACTTCTTCAACCCGGCGCCCGCCATGAAGCTGGTCGAGGTGGTCTCCTCCGTCCTGACCTCGCCCGCCGCCGTCACGGCGGTCACCGAGCTCGCCCGCGAGCTGGGCAAGGAGCCGATCGCGGTCGGCGACCGGCCGGGCTTCGTCGCCGACGGGCTGCTGTTCGGGTATCTGAACCAGGCCGCCGCGATGTACGAGTCCCGGTACGCGACCCGCGAGGACATCGACGCCGCGATGAAGCTGGGCTGCGGCCTGCCCATGGGCCCGCTCGCACTGCTCGACCTGATCGGCGTGGACACCGCCCGTACCGTCCTGGAGGCCATGTACGCCGCCTCCCGCGACCGGCTGCACGCGCCCGCGCCGATCCTGGGCCAGCTCGCCGAGGCGGGGCTGACCGGCCGCAAGGCGGGCCGCGGCTTCTACACGTACGAGGCGCCGGGCAGCGCGGTGGTCGTGCCGGACGGCCGGACGCCCACCGGGACCCACGACCTGGCCGCCGGGCGCACGGTGCGCAGCGTCGGCGTGGCCGGTTCCGGGACGATGGCGAGCGGGATCGCCGAGGTCTTCGCCAAGGCCGGCTTCCAGGTCGTGCTGGCGGCCCGCAGTCCCGAGAAGGCCGAGGCGGCGAAGGCGCGCGTCGCCAAGTCCCTGGACCGCTCCGTCGCCAGGGGGCGGCTGACCGCCGAGGCGCGCGACACCGCCCTCGCGGCGGTGAGCGCCGCCGGGTCGCTGGACGCCTTCGCCGACGTGGACCTGGCGGTGGAGGCGGTCGCCGAGGACCTGGGGATCAAGCAGCAGCTGTTCGCGACGCTGGACAAGGTGTGCAAGCCGGGCGCCGTGCTGGCCACGACGACCTCCTCACTGCCCGTGGTGGCCTGCGCGCGGGCCACCGCCCGCCCGCAGGACGTCATCGGGATGCACTTCTTCAACCCGGCACCGGCCATGAAGCTGGTGGAGGTCGTGCGGACGGTGCTGACCGCGGACGACGCGCACGCGACCGTGCGCGCGGTCTGCGCCCAGGTGCGCAAGCACCCGGTGGACTGCGGTGACCGGGCCGGTTTCATCGTCAACGCGCTGCTGTTCCCGTACCTGAACAACGCGGTCAAGATGGTCCAGGAGCACTACGCGTCCCCGGACGACATCGACGCCGCGATGAAGCTGGGCGGCGGCTACCCGATGGGCCCGTTCGAACTGCTGGACGTGGTGGGCCTGGACGTCTCCCTGGCCATCGAGAAGGTGCTGCACGCCGAGTTCCGCGACCCGGGCCTGGCACCGGCGCCGCTGCTGGAGCACCTCGTCGCGGCGGGCTGCCTGGGCCGCAAGACCGGCCGCGGCTTCCGTGAGTACGCCCGGCGCTGACGCGTGGCGGACGGCCCGCCCGGCGGGCGGCGGATGGGGCGGGCTGCTGGAACCCTCCGGCGGCCCGCGCCCGCGTACGGTGGCCAGGGGGGCAGCTGATGCCGCAGGCCGCGGGAATATGCAGTACCGTCCCCACATGTCCCAGCCCGCCCGTACGCAGCCGACCGACGGATCCGAAGCCACCACTCCCGGTACCCGCCGGGCCGCCGCCCAACGCCTGAAGATGCGCCGCGAACTGGCGGCCGCCGCGATGGAACTGTTCGCTGCCAAGGGCTACGAGGCGACGACGGTCGACGAGATCGCGGCCGCGGCCGGCGTCGCCCGCCGCACGTTCTTCCGCCACTTCCGCTCCAAGGAAGAGGCGATCTTCCCGGACCACGACGACACCCTCGTACGGGCCGAGGCCGTCCTGGACGCGGCGCCCGCGCACGAGAACCCGCTCGACACGGTCTGCCGCGGCATCAAGGAAGTCATGCGGATGTACGCGGCGTCCCCCGCCGTCTCCGTGGCACGCTACCGGCTGACCCGGGAGGTCCCCACCCTCCGCGAGGCCGAGATCGCCTCGGTGGCCCGCTACGAGCGGCTTTTCACCCGCTACCTCCTCGGCCACTTCGACGAGGGCGCCCACCACGAGGGCGACGACGACCCGCTGCTGGCCGAGGTCGCCGCCTCCGCGGTCGTCACCGCGCACAACCACGTGCTGCGGCGCTGGCTGCGGGCGGGCGCCGAGGGCGACGTGGAGGCGCAGCTCGACCACGCCTTCGGGATCGTCCGCGCCACCTTCGGCACGGGCATCGGCGCGGGCCGCGGGCTGGGCGGGGACAACCACCAGGAGCCTCCGGCGCGGTCCGCGAAGCAGGGCGAGGTGCTGGTGACGGTGGCCCGTACGGACGCGCCGCTGGACGAGGTCATGCGCACGATCGAGAAGGCGCTCAAGCAGCGGTCCTGAGGGGCGCCGAGGTCTGAGGCGTACGGGGTGCCAGGGGTGCCGGTCCGGGCCCGGCACCCCTGGCACGCCATCGGCGGGGGTCCGCTGCCTCATGCGTACGCCCATCCCTGCGCTCGCTGATAGGCGACATTTCACCATTTGCACAGGCCATCGACACCCGCCACGCGCTCATGCGTGCCCCCGGGATGACATCTGAGAGAAATTGTTGGCACTCAGTGTCTTGTCGACTGGCACGCGGTGTCATACGTTGATGTTGTCCGGGCGGCCGACGCGCAGCACACCACCGCGCGTCGGCTGTCCCAGCAAGCCATTCGCGCCTGCTCGCCCGGACGCCTGCGTCACAGGCACCCTCACCGCGCTCACCAGCGCTGCCGGAACACCCTCAGCCGAACCGACGGCATCGCCTCTGCACCACCACCGACGTTCCCTCAAGCCGTTTCCCTCGACAGGCTTCGCCGGAGGCAACACCGTGAACCAGATACTTGACGCGATCCTCGCGCCAGAGAGCACCCGCGAAGACTTCGCCGCTCTGCCCCTGCCCGACTCCTACCGCGCGGTGACCGTGCACAAGGACGAGGCCGACATGTTCGACGGCCTGCCCGCCAAGGAGAAGGACCCCCGCAAGTCCCTGCACGTCGAAGAGGTTCCGGTGCCCGAACTGGGCCCGGGCGAGGCCCTGGTGGCCGTCATGGCCTCCTCGGTCAACTACAACAGCGTGTGGACCTCGATCTTCGAGCCGATGTCCACCTTCGGCTTCCTGGAGCGGTACGGAAAGCTGTCGCCGCTCACCAAGCGCCACGACCTGCCGTACCACGTCATCGGCTCCGACCTGGCGGGCGTCGTGCTGCGCACCGGACCCGGCGTGAACTCCTGGAAGCCCGGCGACGAGGTCGTCGCGCACTGCCTGTCCGTCGAGCTGGAGTCCGCCGACGGGCACAACGACACGATGCTCGACCCCGAACAGCGCATCTGGGGCTTCGAGACCAACTTCGGCGGCCTCGCCGAGATCGCGCTGGTCAAGTCCAACCAGCTGATGCCCAAGCCGGACCACCTGAGCTGGGAGGAAGCGGCGGCCCCCGGGCTGGTCAACTCCACCGCGTACCGCCAGCTGGTCTCCCGCAACGGCGCCGGGATGAAGCAGGGCGACAACGTGCTGATCTGGGGCGCCAGCGGCGGACTCGGCTCGTACGCCACGCAGTTCGCGCTGGCCGGCGGCGCCAACCCGATCTGTGTGGTCTCCAGCGACCAGAAGGCGGAGATCTGCCGGAAGATGGGCGCCGAGGCGATCATCGACCGCAACGCCGAAGGGTACAAGTTCTGGAAGGACGAGCACCACCAGGACCCCCGCGAGTGGAAGCGCTTCGGCAAGCGCATCCGCGAGCTGACCGGCGGCGAGGACGTGGACATCGTCTTCGAGCACCCGGGCCGCGAGACGTTCGGCGCGAGCGTGTACGTCACGCGCAAGGGCGGCACGATCGTCACCTGCGCCTCCACCTCCGGCTACACCCACGAGTACGACAACCGCTACCTGTGGATGTCACTCAAGCGCATCGTGGGCTCGCACTTCGCCAACTACCGCGAGGCGTGGGAGGCCAACCGCCTGATCGCCAAGGGCAAGATCCACCCGACGCTGTCCAAGACGTACACGCTGGAGGAGACCGGACAGGCGGCGTACGACGTGCACCGCAACCTCCACCAGGGCAAGGTCGGCGTGCTCGCGCTGGCACCCGAGGAGGGCATGGGCGTGCGCGACCACGAGAAGCGCGCCCGGCACATCGACGCCATCAACCGGTTCCGGAACGTCTGATCCGGACGGACGGACCCCGAGAGTACGGACCAACATGACCGAACGTCACAAGGATCGTCCGTGGCTGATGCGGACCTACGCCGGGCACTCCACCGCGGAGGCGTCCAACGAGCTCTACCGGCGCAACCTCGCCAAGGGCCAGACGGGCCTGTCGGTCGCCTTCGACCTGCCGACGCAGACCGGTTACGACCCGGACCACGTCCTCGCCCGCGGCGAGGTCGGCCGGGTCGGGGTCCCCGTCTCGCACCTCGGCGACATGCGCCGGCTGTTCCAGGACATCCCGCTGGAGCAGATGAACACCTCGATGACCATCAACGCCACGGCGATGTGGCTGCTGGCGCTGTACGAGGTGGTCGCCGAGGAGCAGGGCGCCGACATCGCGAAGCTGTCGGGTACGACGCAGAACGACATCGTCAAGGAGTACCTCTCGCGCGGGACGCACGTCTTCCCGCCGGGCCCGAGCCTGCGGCTGACCACCGACATGATCACGTACACGGTGGCGCACATCCCGAAGTGGAACCCGATCAACATCTGCAGCTACCACCTGCAGGAGGCGGGCGCCACGCCGGTGCAGGAGATCGCGTACGCGATGAGCACCGCGATCGCCGTGCTGGACGCCGTACGCGACTCGGGGCAGGTGCCGCCGGAGAAGTTCGGTGACGTGGTCGCGCGGATCTCCTTCTTCGTCAACGCCGGGGTCCGGTTCATCGAGGAGATGTGCAAGATGCGCGCCTTCGGCCGCATCTGGGAGCAGGTCACCCGCGAGCGGTACGGGGTCGAGAACCCCAAGCAGCGGCGCTTCCGTTACGGCGTGCAGGTCAACTCCCTCGGCCTGACCGAGGCGCAGCCGGAGAACAATGTCCAGCGGATCGTCCTGGAGATGCTGGCCGTCACCCTCTCCAAGGACGCCCGCGCCCGCGCGGTCCAGCTCCCGGCCTGGAACGAGGCGCTGGGCCTGCCGCGGCCGTGGGACCAGCAGTGGTCGCTGCGCATCCAGCAGGTGCTGGCCCACGAGTCGGACCTGCTGGAGTACGACGACATCTTCGCCGGGTCGCACGTCATCGAGGCCAAGGTCGCGGCCCTGGTCGAGGACTGCCTGGCGGAGATGGCCCGGATCGAGGAGATGGGCGGCGCGATGGCGGCCGTCGAATCCGGCTACCTGAAGTCGCAGCTGGTCTCCTCGCACGCCGAGCGGCGGGCCCGGATCGAGGCGGGCGAGGAGAAGATCGTCGGCGTCAACTGCTACGAGTCGACCGAGCCGAACCCGCTCACCGCCGACCTGGACACGGCCATCATGACCGTCGACCCGGACAACGAGGCGGGTGTGGTGCGCGCGCTGCACCAGTGGCGGGACAACCGCGACGAAGCCCGGGCGCAGGAGTCCCTGTCGGCGCTGAAGAAGGCCGCGGCCGGGACCACGAACCTGTTCGCCGCGACGCTCGAATGCGCCCGCGCCGGCGTCACGACCGGCGAGTGGGCCTGGGCCCTGCGGGACGTGTTCGGCGAGTTCCGGGCACCGACCGGCGTCTCGGGCGCGCCGCTCGCCGTCACCGCCGAGGCGGGCACCCCGCTCGCCGCGGTCCGTGCCAAGGTCGAGCGGACCGCCGCCGACCTGGGCACCGGTCGGCTGCGGCTGCTGGTCGGCAAGCCGGGGCTGGACGGCCACAGCAACGGCGCCGAGCAGATCGCCGTACGGGCCAGGGACGCCGGCTTCGAGGTGGTCTACCAGGGCATCCGGCTGACGCCCGAGCAGATCGTCACGGCGGCCGTCGCCGAGGACGTGCACTGCGTGGGCCTGTCGATCCTGTCCGGCTCGCACGCCGAACTGGTGCCGGACGTACTGCGGCGGCTGCGCGAGAGCGGCGGCCACGACATCCCCGTCATCGTCGGCGGCATCATCCCCAACGCCGACGCGGCGGCCCTTCGGGAAGCCGGAGTGGCGGCCGTGTTCACCCCGAAGGACTTCGGTATCACGGAGATCATCGGCCGTATCGTCGACGAGATCCGTACCGCGAACAAGCTCGACCCTCTGGAGGTCCCCGCATGAGTGGCGTCAACCGCCTTCGCCCCCGCCGTTCCTGCCTCGCCGTCCCCGGCAGCAACCCGCGCTTCCTGGAGAAGGCCCAGGGTCTCCCCGCCGACCAGGTCTTCCTGGACCTGGAGGACGCCTGCGCGCCGCTGGCCAAGGAAGGCGCCCGGCACACCATCGTGGACGCGCTGAACAACGGCGACTGGTCCGGCAAGACCCGTGTCGTGCGGGTCAACGACTGGACCACGCACTGGACGTACCGGGACGTCATCACCGTCGTCGAGGGCGCCGGGCAGAACCTGGACTGCATCATGCTGCCCAAGGTGCAGGACGCCCAGCAGATCGTCGCGCTGGACCTGCTGCTCACCCAGATCGAGACGACGATGGGCTTCGAGGCGGGCCGGATCGGCATCGAGGCGCAGATCGAGAACGCCAAGGGTCTGGTGAACGTGGACGCCATCGCCACCGCGTCGCCGCGCCTGGAGACCATCATCTTCGGCCCGGCCGACTTCATGGCCTCCATCAACATGAAGACGCTGGTCGTGGGCGAGCAGCCGCCCGGGTACGGCGCCGACGCGTACCACTACATCCTCATGCGCATCCTGATGGCGGCCCGCGCCAACGACCTCCAGGCGATCGACGGCCCCTACCTCCAGATCAAGAACGTGGACGGCTACAAGGAGGTCGCCGGGCGCGCCGCAGCGCTGGGCTTCGACGGCAAGTGGGTGCTGCATCCCGGTCAGGTCGAGGCCGCCAACGAGGTGTTCTCGCCGTCACAGGAGGACTACGACCGCGCCGAGCTGATCCTCGACGCGTACGAGTGGCACACCTCCGAGGCGGGCGGCAAGAAGGGTTCCGCGATGCTCGGTGACGAGATGATCGACGAGGCCAGCCGCAAGATGGCGCTCGTCGTCAGCGGAAAGGGCCGCGCCGCCGGCATGACCCGTACCTCGAAGTTCGAAGCCCCGGAGGCGTGAGCGCGATGCAGTTCGGCCGTACCTATGAGGAATTCACCGTCGGGGACGTCTACAAGCACTGGCCGGGAAAGACGGTCACGGAATACGACGACCACCTCTTCTGTCTGCTCACGATGAATCACCATCCGTTGCACATGGACAGCAACTACGCGGAGCGGACCACCGACTTCGGCAGGAATGTCGTCGTCGGGAACTACATCTACTCGCTGTTGCTGGGCATGTCGGTCCCGGATGTATCGGGCAAGGCGATCGCGAATCTGGAAATCGAGTCGCTGAAGCACGTGGCGCCCACTTTCCACGGGGACACGCTCTACGGCGAGACGACGGTGCTGGACAAGACGCCGTCGAAGTCCAAGGGCGACCGCGGGATCGTGTACGTGGAGACCAAGGGCTACAAGCAGGACGGCACCCTGGTGTGCGTCTTCCGGCGCAAGGTGATGGTGCCCACCGCCACGTACGTCAAGGAGCGCGGCGGGGAGCAGCCGGGCCGCCCCGAGCTGCGGGAACCGGCCGGTAAGGAGAAGTGAGATGAGCGGACGCCTCGCGCAGACCGAGGGCCTGACGGACATCCAGCGGGAAATCCTCTCGACGGTCCGTGACTTCGTCGACAAAGAGATTCTGCCGGTCGCCACCGAGCTGGAGCACCGCGACGAGTACCCGACGCAGATAGTCGAAGGACTGAAGGAACTCGGCGTCTTCGGGCTGATGATTCCCGAGGAGTACGGCGGCCTCGGCGAGTCGCTGCTGACGTACGCGCTGACGGTGGAGGAGATCGCCCGCGGCTGGATGAGCGTTTCGGGCATCATCAACACGCACTTCATCGTGGCGTACATGCTCAAGCAGCACGGCACCCAGGAGCAGAAGGACTATTTCCTGCCGAGGATGGCGGCGGGTGAGATCCGCGGCGCCTTCTCGATGTCGGAGCCGGCGCTCGGCTCGGACGTCTCGGCCATCACGTCCAAGGGGGTGCGGGACGGGGCAGATTATGTACTGACCGGTCAGAAGATGTGGCTGACCAACGGCGGTTCGTCAACTCTGGTCGCCGTCCTGTGCCGTACGGACGAGGGCCATCCGGAGGGCACCGCGCCGCACAAGTCGATGACCACCTTCCTCGTCGAGAAGGAGGCCGGCTTCGGCGAGGTCCGGCCGGGGCTGACCATCCCCGGCAAGATCGACAAGATGGGTTACAAGGGTGTCGACACCACCGAGCTGATCATGGACGGGCTGCGCATCCCCGCCGACCGGGTCCTCGGCGGCGAGACCGGACGTGGCTTCTATCACATGATGGACGGCGTCGAGGTCGGCCGGGTGAACGTGGCGGCGCGGGGCTGCGGGGTGGCGCAGCGCGCCTTCGAGCTGGGCGTTTCGTACGCGCAGCAGCGGCACACCTTCGGCAAGCCGATCGCCCAGCACCAGGCAATCCAGTTCAAACTTGCCGAAATGGCAACAAAGGTGGAGGCGGCCCATGCGATGATGGTCAACGCCGCACGCAAAAAGGACTCCGGGCAGCGAAACGACCTTGAAGCGGGCATGGCCAAGTACCTGGCCTCCGAGTACTGCAAGGAGGTGGTGGAGGATGCGTTCCGCATCCACGGCGGCTACGGCTTCTCCAAGGAGTACGAGATCGAGCGCCTCTACCGGGAGGCGCCGATGCTCCTCATCGGCGAAGGTACCGCCGAGATCCAGAAAATGATCATCGGCCGACGGCTACTGGAGGAGTACCGAATCCAGGGGTGAACGCCCGATTTGGGGTGTTTTGTTCAGGACGAAGATCACACCCCGTCATCGCCCTTCGGCCACGGATTGGCTCTGGCTCTTGGCCAGTTGCCGCTCGCAACCGATACCATCCCGGGAAAGCCGCCGTCCCCCATTGCATATGCGGCATCCTCCGCTACGAAGGTCATCCATGCCCCACAGCCAATCCTCTGCACAACGCGGTCGTGTCCGCCTCGCGCGCGGAGCGTCGCCGTGGCTTCTGCCGACCGTCGCGACGGCAGCGGTCAGCCTGGCCCGGTCCCGTCGCTCGGGACGCTGGGCCGCCGTCGCCGTGCCCGCCACCGCCCTGGCGGCGGGCATGCTGTGGTTCTTCCGCGACCCTGAGCGGGAGATCGCTCAGGGCCGGGTCATCTCCCCGGCCGACGGCGTGGTGCAGAGCATCATGCCGTGGAAGGACGGGCGCACCCGCGTCGCGATCTTCATGAGCCCGCTGAACGTCCACGTCAACCGCGCGCCGCTGGCCGGCACGGTGACGTCCGTGGAGCACATCCCCGGCGGGTACGTCCCGGCGTTCAACAAGGAGAGCGAGCACAACGAGCGGGTGGTCTGGCACTTCGACACCGAGCTCGGCGACATCGAGATGGTGCAGATCGCCGGTGCCGTGGCCCGCCGGATCGTCCCCTACGTGCCCCAGGGCTCGAAGGTGGAGCAGGGCGAGCGCATCGGCCTGATCCGCTTCGGGTCGCGCGTCGACGTCTACCTCCCGGCGGGTGTCGAGGCCGCGGTCGAGGTCGGCCAGGCCACCACCGCGGGGGTGACACGCCTTGACCGTGATTGATCCCGACACACAGCCCGGCTGGGTCGCGGACGTCGACGAGGAGGACGTCGCCGACGACATGCCGCTGTCGACGCGGCTGTCGATAGCGGACACGCTCACCCTCGGCAACGCGATCTGCGGCTTCATGGCCGTGTACTTCACCACCACCGGCGTCCTGATCCCGCACCTGACGGGCAACGACGACGGCGGGATGGCGCGGCACAGCGCCGCCATGGCGGTGATCCTGATGCTGCTGGCCTCCATCTTCGACCTGTTCGACGGGCTCGTCGCGCGCAAGCTGCGCGCCTCGGCGATGGGGGCCGAGCTCGACAACCTCTCCGACCTGATCAGCTTCGGGCTGGCGCCGGCGTACTTCGTCGTCACCTGGGGGATGGTCGCGCCGGACTCGCACCAGCGGGTGTCGGTGGTCGCGGCGGTGGTGGTGCTGCTGGCGGTGATCCTGCGCCTGGCCCGGTTCTCCTGTGTGACGCTGCGGGA
Organism: Streptomyces sp. NPDC030165; assembly: GCF_055573595.1. NCBI lineage: Bacteria > Bacillati > Actinomycetota > Actinomycetes > Kitasatosporales > Streptomycetaceae > Streptomyces > Streptomyces sp. NPDC030165. The sequence goes on from NZ_JBVIBD010000011.1 coordinate 119,902, forward strand.
CGGCATCTTCCAGGGCATGCCGAGCCCGTTCGGCGCGCTGACCGTCGTCGCGATCGTGCTGCTGGAGCTGCCGTTCGTACCGACGCTGCTGGCGATCATCGGGGTGGCCTGGCTGATGGTGAGCCGGGTGGAGTACCCGAAGCCGCGGGGACGGCTGGCGGTGGCGATGCTCAGCTGGATCGTGCTGAGCATGGGGATGCTGGCGGCCTGGGCGCTGGACGCCCCCGGCGGCCAGACGCTCCTGCAGACCGGCTGCTCCCTGCAGATCGTGCTGGGCGCGATGATCCCGGTCTTTGCGACGGCCCGCCGGGTCAACGCCTTCCGCGACAACCGCCGCGAGGCGCGCAGCGCGCAGGTACAGCAGATTCCGTAGCGGTTTGCGGTCCACGGACCATGAAGGCCCCCGCCGGGCGCATGAGCGCGGCGGGGGCCTTCTGTCGTATCCGGAAGCACCGAGGCGCAGGGAGCGCGCCGGGTGCGCCCCTGCGCTCCCGGGTTCAGCGCCGCACCGTCACAGCAGGAAGTCCCGCCCCAGGGCTTCCGCGGCCCGCTCCAGGAGCGGGCCCGCCTCGGCCATGCAGCGGGCCGGGTCCGGCTCCAGGTCGGTCAGCGGGTAGGCGCGGCGGATGCCGGCCCGGCCCAGGGCCTCCGGCGGGAGGGCCAGCCGGCCGCAGACCGCCGCCACCTCCAGGCCCGCGGCGCGGGCCGCGGCCGCGACGCCGGCCGGGGCCTTGCCGTGCAGGGTCTGCTCGTCCAGCGAGCCCTCGCCGGTGACGACGAAGGTGGCGCGGGCCAGCGCCGGGCCGAAGCCCAGCACCTCCAGCATGACGTCGATGCCCGGCCGGAAGGCGGCGCCCAGGCCGACGAGGGCGCCGTAGCCGATGCCGCCCGCCGCACCCGCGCCGGGCGCGCTGGCGTACTCGGCGGCGCGCGGCCCCACCGCGGTCTCCAGGACCTTGGCGTAGTGGGCCAGGGCCGCGTCCAGCGCTTCGACGTCCTGCGCGCTCGCGCCCTTCTGCGGCCCGTACACGGCGGGTGCGCCCTTGGGGCCGGTCAGCGGGTTGTCCACGTCGCTGGCGAGGACCACCTCCGTACGGGCCAGACGCGGGTCCAGGCCCGAGAGGTCGGCGGTGGCCAGGTCGCGCAGCGGCCCGCCGCCCGGTGCGAGCGGCGTGCCCGCGGCGTCCAGGAAGCGGGCGCCGAGGGCGGCGAGCATGCCCGCGCCGCCGTCGGTCGTGGCGCTGCCGCCGACGCCGAAAACGATGGTGGCGGCGCCTGCGTCAAGCGCCGCGCGCAGCAGCTCGCCGGTGCCGTACGTGGTGGCCGTGAGCGGTGCGAAGACGCCCTTCGGCAGGTGCTGGAGCCCGGACGCCTCCGCCATCTCCACCACGGCCGTGCCGTCCGCGTGGAGCGCGAAGGTGGCCGTGACCGGGTCGCCGACCGGGCCGGTGACCCGGACCTCGTGCCGGGCGAAGCCCGCCGCCAGGGCGGCCGCGACCGTGCCGTCGCCGCCGTCCGCGACCGGGACGGACTCCACCGCCAGGCCGGGGACGGCCCGGCGCAGCCCGGCCGAGACGTGCCGGGCGACCTCGGTGGCCGTGAGGGAGCCCTTGAATTTGTCCGCGGCGACCAGCACCCGCGGTGTCCGGTCCTGGTCTGCCGCCGGTGTCCTTGCTGCGTCCGCCACTGTTTCCCCTTGCTTTCGAACTGGCAGTCGCGCCGCTGCGACCTTATCCGGCGCGGGCTCCGGCGAACAGGGAGCAGCCGTGCCGGACGGCGCGCCAACCCGGCGAAGCATTGCTTTTCCGGCCATAGTGGGACGCCATGAGCGTGCAGCCGTCCGAGGAACCGACGCCGAATTCCGTGCCGCCGCGTGCGGAGCACGATTCGCCGCCCGATCTGACCCTGGTCGGGCTCGGTGTGGCCGCGGTGCTCGCGGTGGTGGCCTGGGCGGCGCTGGGAAAAAAGAATTTCGAATCGGTCACCGACACCGCGCTGAATTGGGTGCTGGGGAATTTCGGCTGGCTGTTCGTGGTGGCCGCCGATGTCTTTCTCGTCCTGTGCGTCCTCATCGCTTTCAGCCGTTTCGGCCGCATCCGGCTCGGCAAGGACGACGCGGAGCCGGAATTCGGCAATCTGGCGTGGATCGCGATGATGTTCAGCGCCGGCATGGGAATCGGCCTGATGTTCTACGGCGTGGGGGAACCGCTCCAGCACTACGTCTCCCCGCCGCCCTCCAGCGGCGTCACCCCGCACAGCGGCGCCGCGGCACGTACCGCCCTGGAGTACTCGTTCTTCCACTGGACCCTGACCCCCTGGGCCATCTACGGCATCGTCGGCCTGGCCCTGGCGTACGCGGGCTTCCGCAAGGGCCGCAGCAACCGGCTCAGCTCCGCCTTCGTCCCGCTGGTCGGCGAGCGGCGGGCCGGCGGGCGGCTGGGGCACCTGATCGACCTGCTGGCCGTCTTCGCGACCGTCTTCGGCACGGCCACCAGCCTGGGCCTCGGCGCCCTCCAGGTCAGCAAGGGCCTCAATCTCACCACCGGCACGGCGGACAGCACGGCCGTGCAGCTGGTCATCATCGCCGCGCTGTCCGCCGCCTTCGTGGCGTCGGCCTTCTCCGGCCTGCACAAGGGCGTCAAGTGGCTGTCCACCCTGAACATCGTGCTGGCCGCGCTGCTGATGCTGTTCGTCTTCGTGCTCGGCCCGACGGTGTACGTCCTGGACAGCATCCCGGCGAGCGTGGGCGGCTACCTCGACGATCTGCTGCCGATGGCCTCACGGACCGGCGCGTTCACCGACGCGGGCTGGCTCGGCGTCTGGACGATCTTCTACTGGGCGTGGTGGCTGTCCTGGGCCCCGTTCGTCGGCACGTTCATCGCCCGCATCTCGCACGGACGCACCGTCCGGGAGTTCCTGATCGGCGTCCTGCTGGTGCCCAGCGGCGCGACGATGATCTGGTTCTGCGTGATGGGCGGCAGCGCGATCCGGCTGGACGCCAGCGGCCTGGCCGACCTCGCGCGAAACGCGAAGGACGCGGAGACGTCGCTGTTCGGGATGCTGGCCGCGCTGCCGGCCGGAACCGTCACCTCCTGGGTGGCGATGATCCTGGTGATGACGTACTTCATCACCAGCGCCGACTCCGCGTCCCTGGTCATGGGCTCGCTGACCAGCCGGGGCGCGCTGCACCCGCGGACGTGGCTGGTGGTCACCTGGGGCATCCTGATGGCCGCGGTCGCCGCGGTGCTGCTGGTGGCCGGCGGGCTCGGCGCGCTCCAGACGGCGACGATCCTGGTCGCGCTGCCGTTCGTGTTCGTGATGCTGGCGCTGTGCTGGGCGCTGCTGAAGGAGCTGCGCGAGGACCCGGGCGCCGGGCCGGCGCGGCACCACGCGATGCACGGGCTGCGCAGCGCGGTCCGCGCCATCGTCGGCGAGACGATCACCGAACAGGGGCCGACCCGGCATCCGCGGCTGCGGCGGGCGGCGGACGCCAAGCGGGTGGGGGACGACCCGGGACCGTCCGGGCAGGGGCCGACGGGGACGTAGGAACGGCGCAGGAACGAGCGCGGTGACGGGCGCAGGGACGAGCGGGGGCTCACCCGTTCGAGTGCATTCGGCCGGGGAAGGCGTCCGGAGCCCCGGCCGGGGTGATGCTCCGGACAAGGGTGAGGCGGGCCGGGTGAGGGGGTCTGGTGCGACGGCGCGATGTGTTCATGGCCGCGACGGCAGCCGGTGCGGTGGCGCTGCTGCCGGTGGCGGCCGACTCGCGCGGCCCGCGACCGTACACCGAGCGGTACCACGGCCGGACGATCCGGATCGACGCACCACAGGGCCGCGCCCGGGTGACGATCGACGGCCGTGAGCTGCAACTGATACGGATGGGCGAGGAAGCCTACCTGTCCCCGCTGTGCCATTACGGGTTCGACCGGACCCCGCTGGCGGCCGCGCGCCGCGCCGTACGGCGGCTGCGCGGCGCCCGGTTGCTGCCGGCCCCGCCGCCGCGGTCGTGGCCGGATCCCGTCGTGCCGTCCGGTCCCGTCGCCCCGGGCCGCCCGCACGTCCGCCAGAACCATCTGGCCCTGACCACGCAGGAGAGGCGCCGCTTCGTGCGGGCCGTCCTGGAGGCCAAGCGCAGCGGCGTGTACGACACGCTGGTCGCCGTCCACGTCCGGGCGAACTCCCACGACTACATCCACCGGGACCACGGGTACCGCACCGCGCACCTGACCCCTTCGCTGCTCCCCTGGCACCGGCAGTTCCTGCTGTACTTCGAACAGGCGCTGCGCGCCATCGACCCCGCCATCACCCTGCCGTACTGGGACTGGACGAGCGACCGCGGCCGGGACTCGCCGCTGTGGGCCGACGACTTCATGGGCGGTAACGGGCGACCCGGCGACCGGCAGGTGACCTCGGGCCCCTTCGCCCGGCGCAACGGCTGGCGGCTGCGGGTCAACGTCCGGCCCACCGGCAACGACGTGAAGTGGGCCAACGGCTACTACACCCAGGACGACCGGGACTTCCTCACCCGCGCGCTGCGCCCGCCCGGCACCCTCTCCACAGCCCGTCAGCTGGCGGCCGCCCTCGCGCTGCCCGTCTACGACTGCCCTCCGTGGAACCACCTGAGTGGCGAGGATCCGCCGTACCCCAGCTTCCGCAACCACCTGGAGGGCTACGCGAAGTTCCCGTGGGAGCGGGCCTGGGGCAAGCTGCACGGCTCCGCCCATGTCTTCGTCGGCGGCCACATGGACTTCCTCGCCTCGCCCAACGATCCGGTGTTCTTCCTCCACCACTGCTTCATCGACAAGATCTGGGCCGACTGGCAGCGCCGCCATCCCGGCGTACCGCACTACCTCCCGCTGGAGCCCGCCCAGGGCGTACCCGGCCTGCACACCCCGCTGTCCCCCTGGCACACGATGACACCCGCCGACCTTCTCGACCACACCCCGTTCTACCGCTACGACGTCTGAGGCAGCGAGGGGACGCGCTCGCCGCCCCTTGACCTCAAGTCCCCTTGAAGTTGCATCGTCACCGTATGACGTTTCCCCCGGATTCCGCGGTCCGGCCCGGCCGCCTGGCCGTGGGCGCGGTACTGCCGCCGCCCGCCGTGCGGCGGGAGCAGAAGCTTCCGCTCACCGAGGCGGCCCGGCACGCGGAACTGGCGGGGCTGGACCTCGTCGCGTACGGGGACCGGCCCGCGGCCGGCGCACCGGCCCTGGACACCGCGGTGGTCCTGGCGGCGGTGGCCGCGGCGACCGAGCGGATCACCGTCGTCGGCGCGGTGTACACGCCGGGGCTCCGGCCGCCGGCCCAGGCCGCCGAACAGATAGCCGGCCTCCAGCACGTCGCGGCCGGGCGGCTGGTGCTGGGGGTGGGGACGGGCGGCGGCCGGGAGCGGTGGACGGCCGCGGGCGTTCCGTACGAGGAGCGGGAGCGCCGGACCGACGCGGTACTGCGGCTGCTGCCCCGCCTGCTCGCGGGCGAGCGGGTGCCGCTGCCGTACGGGCCCGGACACCCGGTGGTGGAGCCGGAGTCCGCCGTGCCGATGCCACCGGTCTGGATCGCCGGCACCTCGCGCACCGCGGTGCGACGGGCCGCGCTCCTGGGTGACGGCTGGTTCCCTTCCTTGGCGCCGCCCGTCCAGGTGGCCGAAGGCGCCGTGCACCTCGCCGAACTCTCCGCCGCGCTCGGCCGCCCGGCTCCGGCCGTCATCGTCGGCACCACCGGCGTACTCGGTACGGAACCCGGCCTGCCCACCGGCGCGGACCTCGCCACCGCCCACCGCGCCCCGCCCGGACGCTTCGCGGGCGCCCCCGTGACGGGCGGCCCCCGGGAGGCGGCGGAGCGCCTGCACCGGTACTGCGGCGCGGGAGTCACCCGCGTCCTGATGGACATCGCGGGCGGCGACTGGCGCCATCAGGTGGAACTGCTGGCAGACGTACGGGACTTGCTGCGCTGACGGGCCCGGCCGCCCCCTGTCGTAGGCGGGCAGCGGGCACTCTAGGCTTTCCCGTATGGAGAAGACAGCGACCACAGGGGCGGACGGGGCTCACGAGGACTACTGGGCGGAGAGTGGCGCGGCCGCTCTGGCCGAGGTGCCCGGCGTGGTCGGCGTGACGCTCGGCGGCAGCCGGGCCCGGGGTACGCACCGGCCGGACTCCGACTGGGACTTGGGGGTCTACTACCGCGGCGAGGTCGGCCTCGCGGGCCTGGCGGACCTGGCCGCCGAGATCACCGGGGCGCCGGTGGAGATCCACCCGCCGGGCGCGTGGGGTGCGTGGGTCAACGGCGGGGCGTGGCTGGTGATGCCGGACGGTACCCCCGTGGACTGGCTCCTGCGGGATGCCGACCGGGTGGAACGGGTGTGGCGGGAGTGCCGGGCGGGCCGGTTCGAGATCGGTGCCCAGGTGGGGCACCCGCTGGGCTTCTGGTCCCCCGCGTACGCCGGGGAACTGGCCCTGTCGCGGGTACTGGCCGACCCCACCGGCGAGCTGGGCCGCCTCAAGGAGGAGATGCGGGAGTACCCGGAACCGCTGCGCGCCGCGCTGACCGGAACGGCGGTCTGGGACGCCGGATTCTCCGTGACCGTCGCGGGCAAGTCCCAGGCGTCCGCGGACACGCTGTACGTGGCCCTCTGCCTGGCCCGGGCGGTGGGCGACCTGACCCAGGCGCTGCACGCCCACCACCGGACCTGGTGCATCAACGAGAAGGGCGCGCTCGCCGCCGCGGCGGGGATGCCCGGAACGCCGCCCGGGTTCGCGGAGCGGGCGAGTGCCCTGCTGGGTGAACTCGGCCGTACCGAAGCGGAGTTGGCGCGGTCACTGAAGGCTGCGGAGCTGCTGGTCGCGGATGTGCGTGCGGTGGTGGAGGGCGATGCCTGAACGCCTCGGCGCTTCAGCAACGCCGCAACGCCGGGCCGAGCGGCGCCCCCTCACTTCAGGCGAAGGCTTCAACGGCTTCACCCGAAGAGAGCCTGCTGCCCGCCCGGGTCCGCGGCCACCCGCCCCTGCCCGGCGCCGCCCCGTTCGAAGTCCAGCAGGCGGCGCTTGCGGTCGAGGCCACCGCCGTAACCCGTGAGGCTGCCGCTCGCCCCGATGACACGGTGGCAGGGGATGATGATGCCGATCGGGTTCTTGCCGTTGGCGAGGCCCACGGCCCGGGCGGCGGAGGGCCGGCCGAGGCGGTCGGCGAGCTGCCCGTACGAGAGGGTGCCGCCGTACGGGATCTCGCACAGGGCGGCCCAGACGCGGCGCTGGAAGGGCGTTCCCCGGGGCGCCAGGGGCAGGTCGAAGGCGGTGAGGGTGCCATCGAAGTAGGCGCGCAGCTGCCGTACGGCCGCCGCGAACGGCGGGGCCGCCAGGTCCTCCGGCGGGCCGAAGGACTCCTGGGGCGGGCGGTGCCGCTGGCCGGTCATGTACAGGCCGGCGAGGGCGTCGCCCTCGGCCACCAGGGTCAGCGGGCCGTACGGGGTGTCGGTCAGGACGGCGTGGCAGCGCTCGCCACCGGTACGGGTGGGCAGGGGATCGGACATGGTCGCCTCAGTCGGTGGGGAGGTGGTTGATGGGGTGATCGTCGGTGGCCCACAAGTACTGGACGGCGTACGCGCGCCACGGGCGCCAGCGCGCCGAGTGCCGTACGAGCGCCGCCGGGGTGGCCGGCAGGCCGAGGTGGGCGGCGGCGCGGCGCAGGCCCAGGTCGGTGGGGGTGAAGGCGTCGGGGTCGCCGAGGGCGCGCATGGCGATGCACTCGACGGTCCAGGGGCCCACGCCGGGCAGCTCCGCGAGCTGGGCGCGGGCCCGCTCGCGGTCGCTGCCGACGCCGAGCTGTACGGCACCGCCGGCGAGAGCCGTGATCATTCCGGTGAGGGTGGCGCGCCGGGTGCGGGGCATGGCGAGCGTCTCGGGGTCCAGCCCGGCCAGTTCGGCGGCGCTCGGGAAGAGGCGGGTCAGGCCGCCCGCCGGGTCGTCGATCTTCCGGCCGTGCGCGGTGACCAGCCGGCCCGCGTGCGTACGGGCCGCGGCGGTGGACACCTGCTGGCCCAGTACGGCCCGTACCGCGAACTCGTCCGCGTCCGCGGTGCGCGGCACCCGCCGTCCCGGCGCCTTGCGGACGAGCGGGGCGAGTACGGGATCTTCGGCCAGCAGGCCGTCGACCGCCTCGGGGTCGGCGTCCAGGTCGAGCATCCGGCGGCAGCGGGCGATGGCCCCGGCGAGATCGCGCAGGTCGGTGAGGGACAGCCGGCAGTCGATGTGGTCGGGGCGCGGGGACAGGGCGACGATGCCGTGGCCGTACGGGAGCGCGAGCGTGCGCCGGTACGCTCCGTCCCGCCACTCCTCGACGCCCGGTACGGCGGTCGCGGCCAGGTGGCCGAAGAGGTTGTCCGGGCACAGCGGCTGCCGGAAGGGGAGCCGCAGGGCGAGTGCGCCGGGCAGGGCAGCGGCGGCACCCGGCCGGGCGCGCCGCCGCAGCTCGGTGGGCGCGAGCGCGAACACCTCCCGTACCGTGTCGTTGAAGGTCCGGATGCTGGCGAACCCGGCGGCGAACGCCACGTCGGCCATGGGCAGTTCGGTGGTCTCGATGAGCAGCCGCGCGGTCTGGGCGCGCTGCGCGCGGGCCAGGGCGAGCGGCCCGGCACCCAGTTCGGCCAGCAGCTGCCGTTCGACCTGTCGGGTGCTGTAGCCGAGCCGGGCGGCCAGGCCCGGTACGCCTTCGCGGTCGATGACGCCGTCGGCGATCAGCCGCATGGCGCGCGCCACGAGGTCGGCGCGCTCGTCCCACTGCGGTGAGCCGGGGCTGGCGTCCGGGCGGCAGCGTTTGCAGGCGCGGTAGCCGGCCTGCTGTGCGGCGGCGGCGCTCGGGTAGAAGGTCATGTTCTCCGGCTTGGGCGGCACCACCGGGCAGCTGGGACGACAGTAGATACGCGTGGTGCGCACCGCTGTGTAGAACCAGCCGTCGAACCTGGCGTCCTTGGACTGTACGGCGCGCAGACAGCGCTCGAAGTCGGTGTGCATGACTCCAGGATCCGGCAGCCAGGAGGACGGAGCTGGCGGTTTTCCGACATCAGCGTCCAGTGACCAGGGGCGGCCCGACAGCCGACCGCGCGACGGTCGCGTGCCGTATCCGTACCGCGCCGAGTGCACGGTCCCGTACCGCGCCGGGTGCCGGATCCGTACCGCGCGGCGTGGCATACGGCACCCGCCGAGGATTTGCGCCGGGCCGGGGGCGGTGTGCGAGAGTTGACCACCCGGTCGGCCGGGCGCGCACGGGTGCGCAGCCGCTGCCGGGACCCCCTACTTCAGACGAACGGTTCCGGCCGCGCCTCCGGCGTGCCCGGAGTCGTTCCCGTCCCTACGTCCTTTTCAGAGAGTGATGCAGGCAACGACTCTTCTCCCCCGGACCGAGGACCTGTTCACCCAGGGCCTGGAGCTCCAGGAGGGCGCCGCCCTCCTGCGTTTCGGCGCCGCGCGGCAGCGGCCCGCCGACCGGAGCAGTTGGTGCAACACCGGTGCTGTCGCCTGGCTCGACGCCGCCCGCGGACACGTGTGGAGCGTCGGCGAGGCGGATGCCGCCGCCGGTCTCGTGCTGCGTGCCGCGCAGGGCTTCCCCGACCGGGTACGGGAGTTCACCGGGCCGCGTGGCACCGAGACGCTGGTCGGCCGGCACCTGGCGGTGTCCGACGTCGTCGAGTGGGTCTTCCGCTGGACGCTGGAGGAACCGCCCGTCCACCCGGCGGAGGACCGGGTGGTGGCACTCGACGAGCGCCACCACGGGGAGCTGCTCGCCTTCCTCAACGAGCACAGTCCGGCCCACTCGACCGGTCCCGGCTCCGCGGACGTCAGCCTCTGGGCAGGTATCCGCGGCGCGGACGGGCGGCTGGTGGCGTGCGGCGCGATGAGCAGCCTGCGGGACAGCGGCGCGCCGCTGATGGCGTCCGTCGCCACCGACGTCGCGCAGCGCGGCCAGGGCCTCGGCGCCGCGCTGACCTCGTGGCTGACCCGGCACACCGTACGGCGGCACGGGTTCTGCACGCTGTGGCAGCTGGCCGAGAACGCGCCCGCCGAACGGCTCTACACCCGGCTCGGGTACCGCAACGAGGACCCGTGCGTCTCGGCACGGTTCGCCTGGCACTGAGCTGCGCCGGGCGGCTCCCGTACCGCCGTACGGCCGTTCAGCGCACCCGCGCGGCGAACGCCTCGTAGGCCCGCTCGTCGAACAGCACGAAGCGCACCTCCTCCACCGCCGTCTTCGCGGCCCGTACCGTCTCGACGGCGATACGGGCCGCGTCGTCGAGCGGCCAGCGGTAGATCCCGGCGGAGACCGCCGGGAAGGCGACGGTGCGGGCGCCCAGCTCGTCGGCGACCCGCAGCGACTCGCGGTAGCAGGAGGCGAGCAGGTCCGATCGGTCCTCGGACTCCGACCAGACGGGGCCGACGGTGTGGATCACCCAGCGGGCCGGCAGCCGGCCCGCCGTGGTCGCCACGGCCTGCCCGGTGGCCAGGCCCTTGCCGTAGTGCGAGGCGCGCAGCGCGCGGCACTCGGCCAGGATCTCCGGGCCGCCGCGCCGGTGGATCGCGCCGTCCACTCCCCCGCCGCCCAGCAGCGAGGAGTTGGCGGCGTTCACGACGGCGTCGGCCGTCTGCTCGGTGATGTCGCCCGCGACGAGCGTGAGGGCGGGCGGTCGGGCGGGCGGTTGCGCGGTCATACGGCCATCATGGCCCGCGCGGCCGGTGCCCGCCGCTTCCGGGGCGGGCCACCTGATCTCGAAGTACTTCACCCGCTCGTCCTCGCCCACCAGCCGCATCCCGGCGGCGGCCATGACGTGCTGGGACGCGGTGTTGCCGTGGTCGGCGTCGCCTTTGACGCAGGTGATGCCGCGTTGCGCGGCGAGGCGCAGCAGCCCGCGCAGGGCCTCGGCCGCGTAGCCGTGGCCGCGTGCCCCGGGGACCAGGCCGTAGCCGATCGTCACGGTGCCCGCCGCGTCGGGCGGCCGGTTGAAGCCGAGGCTGCCGATGACCAGCCCGTCCTCCCGGCGGCGTATCTCGTAGTCGCCGAACGGCCGCGGGTCGCCGGTGGCCGCGCAGTGCCCGAGGAAGTCGGTCGCGGACTCCACGTCGCCGTCCGTCGGGTATCCGGGCGCCCACCGGTCCCCGTCCGCCGGGGTACGCGCCACCAGCCGCTCGGCCTCGGCGGGGCTCAGGGGGTGGAGCACCAGCCGCGCTGTCTGAAGATCGCTCATGGCAGGGGAAGTACCACGCGCGGTGCGCGGGCCGCACGGGAGTTTCCGGCCGCGGCCCCGGCGCCGCGAGCACCCGTACGGGTCAGCGGGACGTCGTGAGGTAGCCGGTGAGCATGGCGACGAGCTCGTTCTCGAACCGGGTGATGTCTATGGGGTCCGGTGCGGCGATGAGCTGGTGGACGACGAGTTCGGTCGTGGCCACGACGAGCCGGGCGGCGGTGTGCGTGTCCGCCACCCGGACCTGCGGATGGCGCTCGAACAGCTCTTGGACGAAGGCGACCCGCGCCCGGTGTTCCCGGGAGATCCGGTCGATCAGTTCGGGGGTCCGGGGGCCCTGTTCGGCCATGACGCGGAGCAGTTGCGGGTCGTCCAGGTGGTTGTCGATCGAGGCGCGCACGAAGAGCCGGACGGTCTCTTCGATGGATTCCGGCAGCCGCCCGCCCAGCCGGTCGCGGACGGCGGCGGCCCCGGCGTCGAGGTGCCGGATCAGCAGCTCCACCAGGATGGCGTCCTTGTTCGGGTAGTACTGGTACAGCGAGCCGATGGACACCCGCGCCCGTTCGGCGATGCGGTTCGTGGTCCCCGCGGCATAGCCGTACTCGGCGAAAACGTGAGCAGCGGCGGCCAGGATGCGCTGCCGGGTGGCTTCGGCACGGGCCTGGCGTGGCTGTTTACGTGGCTGAAGTCCGCGGCGGTCCGCTGTCATGACGCCTCCTGGACGCCCCCTCGAAAGCGAGTGGCGTAGACCTGAGTAATTACTCACAATGATGGCATGAGCTGCGGCGGAGCGGTTCTTGCCGCTGCCGTGAGTGCTGCGGTGAGGGGCCGGTGACGCCGCCCTCGCCCGTCCGCCGTGCCGCCCTCCCGTAAGGAGCCTTCATGACGCACACCCTGGCCCGCCCCCGGCGGCTGTCCCCGGACGAGGTCCGTGCCCGGCTCGGCGAACCCGAAGCCATGCTGGAGAACAAGAAGATCGGCCACATCGACGAGTACGCCCGCCGCTTCATCGCGCACTCGCCCTTCCTGTCGCTGGCCACGGCGGACGCGGCCGGACGTGCCGACTGCTCGCCGCGCGGCGACTACCCGGGATTCGTGAAGGTTCTCGACGAGCACACGCTCGCGATACCCGACCGGCCGGGCAACAGGATCGCCGACTCCTTCCGCAACATCGCGGAGAACGACGGGGTCGGACTGCTCTTCCTGGTCCCCGGCGTGCGGGAGACGCTGCGGGTCAACGGCTGCGCCTACCCCACCGACGAGCCCGACGTGCTCGCCCGGATGCGCACCGAGGCCAAGGAGCCGGTGCTGGCCATCATCGTCGAGGTGACCGAGGCGTACTTCCACTGCGGCCGTGCGCTGCTGCGGTCGCGGCTGTGGGATCCGGCGAGCCAGGCCCTCGCCGAGGAGATCCCCTCGGCCGGCGAGATCGCCGCCGCGCAGTTCGGGTCCGACTTCGCGCCGGAGCAGTTCGACGCGGTCCTCGAAGAGGCCTACCGGAAGCTCTACTGACCGCTCAGGAAAGGGACATACCGATGCAGCGGACCCTTCTCGACCGCATCGAACCGGTCGCCGACGACGTCGTCTCCCTCGTCCTGCGCGGCGCCGACGGCCCCCTGGCGCCCTGGGAGCCGGGCGCCCATGTCGACGTGGCCCTGCCGAACTGGCTGACCCGGCAGTACTCCCTGTGCGGCGACCCCGCGGACCGCGAGACGTACCGCGTCGCCGTACGGCACGACCGGCTCAGCCGGGGCGGCTCCGAGTACATCCACCGTTTCCTGCGTCCGGGCCGCACGCTCGACGTGTCGCTGCCGCGCAACCACTTCCCCCTGCTGCCCGCACCGCGCTATCTCTTCCTCGCCGGCGGGATCGGCATCACTCCCGTCCTGCCGATGCTGCGCGCGGCGACCGCCGCGGGGGTGCCGGCCTCACTCGTGTACGCGGGTCCGTCGGCCGCCGCCATGCCGTTCGCCGGTGAACTGCGCGCCGCCTACGGGAACGCCGTACGCATCGTCACCACCCGGGAGCACGGCAGGCCGGACTTCGGCGCGCTGGCGGCGGAGATGGAACCCGGCACCCTGGTCTACTGCTGCGGCCCGGCCTCCATGCTCGCGGCGGCGGAGGCCGCCTTCCCGGCCGGGCAGCTGCGCTCGGAGCGGTTCCGGCCGGAGCCCAAGGTGTTCGCTCCGGACACGGCGTTCGAGGCCGCGTGCGCCCGGTCGGGGCGTACGGTCCGGGTGGACGCCGACGAGTCGCTGCTGGACGCCCTGAACCACGCCGGACACGCCCTTCCCTCCGGTTGCCGCGAAGGCGTCTGCGGCAGTTGCGAGATCACCGTCCTCGACGGGGAGATCGAGCACCGGGACGGCATCGGCGCTCCCGAGGGCCGGATGTACGCGTGTGTGTCCCGGGCGCTGGGGCCGCGGCTGGTGCTGGATCTCTGAGGACTCCGCGTCTGCGCCGAGCGGCGGGTCAGGCCTTTTCGAGGATCGTCTTGAGCTCCGACAGCATCATGGTCCAGCCGCCGCTGACACCCTCCAGCATCTTGGAGTCGGCCGAGGTGAAGCCGTCGTGGGTGATGGTCAGTTTCACGCCCCGCTCCGGCTCCTCGGCCGGCTCGATGTCGAAGGAGACCTTCGAGCGTTCCTTCGCCGCCTCGGCGAATTCCGCGTCGCTCATGCCGAACATCTCCTGATGCATCGGCTGCAGTGTGTGCCAGGTGTAGGCGAGCCGCTTGCCGGGCTCCGACTCGGTGACGACCTGGCCGAGGTCCTGCGGCTCGCCGCCGTCCTCGACCGGCCACAGCACCTTCGAGCCGACCTTCCAGTCGGAGGAGGGCGCCCAGCCGCCGTGGTACTGCTTCAGGAACTCCGGGCTGGTCAGCCCCTCCCAGAGCTTCTCGGGCGTGGTGTGGATGTAGATCGTGTAGACGTACTCGGGCTTGCTCATCGCCGTTCCCTCCAGGGCATGCTTCAGGTTGCCGAGCGCGGCCATCCGGCTCCGCTCGTACTGGCCGATCCACCGGTCGGCGAGATCGTGGATGGGCACAGGGTTGAGGTAGTGCAGCCTCTCCCGGCCGTGCCGGACCGTCGTGACCAGGCCCGCGCCCTCCAGCACCGCCAGGTGCTTGGACACCGCCTGTCTGGTCATCTCCAGCCCGGCGCACAGCTCGCGCAGGCTCTGCCCGGCCCGCTCGTTCAGCCGGTCCAGCAGTCGCCTGCGGCTCGCGTCCGCGAGCGCCTTGAACACCTCATCCATGGCGTCCACCCCCTCTCCACCAGATTGGCAACCGTTTGGTTGCGCGTCAACCCGGCAGGCGGCCCCGAGCGGACATCAGGCGTGTGAGCCCGTCGCGGTCAGCCCCGGACCGTACGGCCACGAGGTCTCCGCGTCCGGACGCGAGCCCCGGCGCGAACGGCCCGCGCCCCGGTCAGCGGGTGGGCCGGAGCCGGGACCAGACCGCCCGGGCGGCGTGGTGGCCGGACATGCCGTGCACACCGGGTCCGGGCGGGGTGGACTGGGAGCACAGGAAAACCGCCGGATGGGCGGTGGTGTACGGGACGCGGGCCAGTTTCGGGCGGATGACCAGGCCGAGACCCGCCGCCGACCCCGTGCCGATGTCCCCGCCCACATAATTGGCGTTGCGGGCGGCCAGTTGGGGCGGCCCGGCGACGGCGCGGGCCAGGACCAGGTCGCGGAACCCGGGCGCGAAGCGCTCCAGTTGCCGTTCGACCGCCTCCGTGGCGTCGCCCTCCCAGCCGTGCGGGACGTGCCCGTACACCCAGAAGGTGTGCCGGCCCTCGGGGGCGCGGGTGGGGTCGATCAGACTCGGCTGCGAGGTGATCAGGAACGGTACGGAAGGGGCGCGGCCGTCGACGGCGGCACGCAGCGCGGTGCCGATCTCGCCGCTGGTGGGGCCGAGATGCACGGTGCCCGCCCGGCGGGCCGCGGCCGAGGTCCACGGCACCGGTCCGGAGAGCGCATAGTCGATCTTGAAGACGCCGGGTCCGTACCGCACGCCGCGGTAGGCGTTGCCGAGCCCCGCGATCCGGGCGAGGGCGGTCGGCGAGGTGTCGAAGACGTACGCCCGGGCCGGGGGCAGGTCGTCCAGCCGCTTGACCTCGTACCCCGTGTGCACCGCACCGCCGTGCCGGCGCAGCAGCGCGGCCAGCGCGTCGGGGATGGCCTGGGAGCCGCCGCGCGGGATCGGCCAGCCGTTCGCGTGCGCGGCGAGGGCGAACATCAGGGCCGCGCCGCCGGTCCCGGGGCTGCTGAGCGGGGCGATGACGTGCGCGGCGAGACCGGCGAACAGGCCGCGCGCCTTCTGGTCCCGAAAGCGCCGGTTGAGCAGGGCGGCCGGCTGGGCCGCGGCCAGGCCGAACCGGGCGTACGTCACCGGGTCGCGCGGCAGACCGAGCCACTGGGTGCGCAGGAAGTCCGCGGCGAGGGTGTCCCACTTGCCGTGGAAGGGCGCGAGCAGGCGGCGGTACGTGCCGGCGTCGTGCACGCCGAGGGACATCGCCGTCTCACCGACGGAGCGGGAGAGCACCGCGGCCGTACCGTCGGGAAAGGGATGGGCCAACGGCAGGTCCGGATGCAGCCAGCTCAGGCCGTACCGCTCCAGGTCCATGGCGCTGAAAGCGGGCGAGCCCGCGGCGAGCGGGTGCACCGCCGAGCAGGGGTCGTGCCGGAAGCCGGGGAGGGTCAGCTCCTCCGTACGGGCGCCGCCGCCGATGGTGGCACGGGCCTCGAAGACCTCGACGGACATGCCGCGGCGGGCCAGTTCGACGGCCGCGGTCAGCCCGTTGGGGCCCGCTCCGATCACCACGGCATCGAGCATCGTCGGCACCTGCGCCACTCCCCTCGTCTGCGACCCTCGCCGTTGAGGATCAGTTGGCGGCCGCCAGCAGTCCGAGGATACGCCGGGCGGTCTGCTCGTCCCGAGCCGCGGTGAAGGGCAGCGCGTTGCCGCCGGCGATACGGAACGGCTCGCCGGCGACCGTACCGCTCGCCCCTCCCGTCTCGTGGACCAAAAGCAGTCCCGCCGCGTGGTCCCAGGCGTTCTCCCAGCTGAAGGCCACCGCGTCGAGCCGGCCACGGGCGATGTGGAGGTATTCCAGACCCGCCGAGCCGCAGGGGCGCGGGGCGACGCCGTCGGTCTCCAGGGCCGCCAGCACCCGCTTCTGCTCGTCGGTGGTGAAGTCGTAGTGCGATATCGCCACGTCCAGCACCGCGCCGGGCGCCGGGGGCGCCGGGCGCAGCGGCTCCCCGTTCAGCTCGGCGCCGGCGCCGCGGCGGGCGGTGGCCATCAGGTCCAGGGCGGGCGCGTACGTCCAGGAGGCTAGCGGCTCGCCGCGCAGCGCCAGGGTGACGAGCGTGGCGAAGCCCGGGTCGCCGTGCACGAACTGGCGGGTGCCGTCGACCGGGTCGACGATCCACACCGGCGCGTCGCCGTGCAGCGCGTCGAGCACGGCCGGATCGGCGTGCACCGCCTCCTCGCCGACCACCAGCGAGCCGGGCAGCAGGCTCGTCAGGGCGGCGGTCAGCTGCTCCTCGGCCAGCCGGTCGGCGACCGTGACGAGGTCGTGCGGGCCGTTCTTCTCCAGCACCTCGTGGGCGGCGAGCTGCCGGAACCGCGGCATGATCTCGGCCGCCGCGGCCTTGCGGACGGCTTCCTCGACCGCCGCCGTGCCGACCGCCCGCAGCACCTGATCCGCCGTGTGCGCCGAGGCACCGGTGGCCGCGCCCGTCTCTTCCGTCGTGTCTCCCGTATCCGTACGAATCGCTTCGATCATGACTCCATCGAACCACGCCCCACTGACACGGGGCCTGGACAGGAGGTGAACTCCGAATGCCGGGGCCGGGCCCGGGCAGAGCCGTCTCCTACCGCCCGACCGCGTACCCCTGCATCCCCCGGGGGTTCGCCGCGGCCGACAGCACGCCCGTCTCCGGGTCCCGCGCCACCGCCGACAGCCGCCCCTCCGACCAGGCGTCGCCGACCGTCACCGCGTGCCCGCGCCGCCGCAGCTCTCCGATCACGTCCGCACCGGTCCGGGACTCGACGGTGACGCCGCCCGGCCGCATGGCACGTGGGAAGAACGAGCCCGGGAAGGAGTCGTTGTGCCAGTTCGGCGCGTCGATGGCGCCCTGGAGGTCGAGGCCGCCGCGCACCGGTGCGCGCAGGGCCGCCGCGAGGAGAAAGTGCAACTGCCACTGGTCCTGCTGGTCGCCGCCGGGGGTGCCGAAGGCCATCACCGGCACGCCGTCGCGCAGCGCCAGGGAGGGCGTGAGGGTGGTGCGCGGCCGGCGCCCCGGCGTGAGGGTGTTGGGCAGCCCTTCCTCCAGCCAGGCCATCTGCAGGCGCGTACCGAGCGGGAAGCCGAGCGCGGGGACCACCGGGTTCGACTGGAGCCAGCCGCCGGAGGGCGTCGCGGAGACCATGTTGCCCCAGCGGTCCACGATGTCGATGTGGCAGGTGTCGCCCCGTGTGGCGCCGCTCCGGTCGACCTCGGGCGCGATGACGGGAGCCGCGCCGGGGGTCGCGGGCGTGGCCACGGTGGGCTCCCCCGCGCCCCGGCCCACGGCCCCCGGCACGTCGGCCGCCGCCTCCCCCGCCGCGACGGCCAGCGCGTGCTTGCTCAGCCGGGGCGTACGGCCGTCCGGGCTGCCGGGCCGCAGCTCGTACGAGGCGTGCTCCCCGATCAGCGCCCGCCGCGCCGCGTTGTAGTCCTCGCTCAGCAGCGTCCCGACCGGCACCTCGGCCGCGTCGCCGTACCAGGCCTCGCGGTCGGCCATGGCCAGCTTGCAGCCCTCGATCAGCAGGTGGACGTACTCGGCGCTCCCGTACGCGGGCAGCTCCGGCGGCAGCAGGGCCAGCTGCTGGAGCAGCACCGGCCCCTGCGACCAGCCGCCCGCCTTCGCCACGGTCCAGCCGTTCCAGTCGTACGTGACCGGGTCCTCGTACGTCGCGGAGAAGGCCGCCAGATCGTCGCCCGTGAGCGTGCCGGCGTGCCGTTCGCCGGAGGTGTCCATGGCGGGACGGGCCGCGAAGGCGGCCAGCGCCTCCCCGATGAAGCCCTCGCGCCAGATCCGCCGGGCCGCGTCGATCTGCGCCTCCCGGTCCGCCGACGCGGCCTCGGACTCACTGATCAGACGGCGCCAGGTGGCCGCCAGCGGCCGGTTCCGCAGCAGCCCGCCGGGCGCGACCGGCCGTCCCTCCGGCAGGTAGATCTCGGCGGACGATATCCACTCCGTCTCGAACAGCTCCCGGACCGTCGCGACCGTCTCCCCCACTCTCTCCACGGCCGGGTGCCCGTACTCCGCGTACCCGACGGCGTACTTCAGCACCTCCTCCAGGGACTTGGTGCCGTAATCCCGGAGCAGCAGCATCCAGGCGTCGAAAGCACCGGGCACGGCGGCGGCGAGCGGGCCGGTACCGGGCACCAGGCCCAGCCCGAGCGAGGTGTAGTGCGCCACGCTCGCCCCGGCAGGCGCGGGGCCCTGGCCGCACAGCACCCGCACCGGCCCCTCGGCGGGCGCCACGATGACCGGCACCTCACCCGCCGGCCCGTTCAGATGCGGCTCGACGACGTGCAGCACGAACCCGGCGGCCACCGCCGCGTCGAAGGCGTTCCCCCCGTCCTCCAGTACGGCCATCGCCGACTGGGAAGCCAGCCAGTGCGTGGTCGCGGCCATACCGAAGGTTCCCTGGAGGGTCGGACGGGTGGTGAACACGGGTCTCCTCGCATCGTGCGGACGGTCGGGCGGTCTCTTTCCGCCCCTTCCCCCGTACCGCGTCCGGAAATGCCCGCCCCGGACCCCTTATTGATCACATTCGCCGGGCCGCGGGCACCCCGAAACCGGCTCGCCGCCCCGGCCGCTCCCTCCGTAGGCTCGTGGCATGACCACTACCGGCCCCGCCCGCCCCACCACCGACGACTCCTCCCGGCGCCCCCTGGTGGCCATCCTCAGCGGCGCCGGGATCTCCACCGACTCCGGCATCCCGGACTACCGCGGGCCCAAGGGGGTGTGGCGGCAGGATCCCGAGGCGGAGAAGCTCGTGACGTACGAGTACTACATGAACGACCCGGAGATCCGGCGCCGTGCCTGGCGGGTGCGACAGGACAGCCCGGCCCTGCGGGCCCGGCCCAACGCGGCCCACGAGGCGATCGCCCGGCTGGAGCGGTCCGGTGTACCGGTCCGGGTCATCACGCAGAACGTCGACGGGCTGCACCAGCTCTCGGGCGTCCCGGACCGCAAGGTCCTGGAACTGCACGGCACGGGCCGCTTCGTCGTCTGCACCCGCTGCCACGCCCGGTCGCCGATGTCCGAGGCCGTCGCACGAGTGGCCGCGGGCGACCCGGACCCGGCGTGCGCGGAGTGCGGCGGCATCCTGAAGTCGGCGACGGTGATGTTCGGTGAGCGGCTCGACCCTGAGGTGCTCGGTACGGCGATGAGCGTGGCCAAGGCCGCCGACGTTTTCATCGCGGTGGGAACGAGCCTTCAGGTGCAGCCCGCCGCCTCGCTGGCCGGGGTGGCCGCCGGGCACGGCGCCCGGCTGGTCATCGTGAACGCGGAGCCCACCCCGTACGACGACCTGGCCGCGGAAACGATTCGCGCCCCCATAGGCACCGCCCTCCCGGACCTCCTCGCCACCCTCATGCCCTGAGGAGCCCGGCCGTGGGACCGCCCCGTCCGGCGCCCTGGGGAGACGCCCTCGAAACCGCCCCCTTTGCCAGGAATGCCACCGGCGGCGCTACGGTTGACCCGGCTGCCGGCCGCCGGGCCGTGCGCCGGGAACAGAACAGCGGGAGGATGCGCCGTGCAGGGCAAGCACCACGGTGAGTACAAGGTGCCGGGCGGCAAGCTGGTGGTCGTCGATCTCGACGTGACGGGCGGGGTGCTGCGCGACGTACGGGTCGCGGGAGACTTCTTCCTGGAGCCGGACGAGGCGCTCGGCGCCATCAACGCGGCGCTGGAGGGCGCGCCCGCCGACACCGACGCGCGCGGGCTGGCCGCCCGGATCGAGGCGGCGCTGCCGTCCGGCGCGGTGCTGTTCGGCTTCACGGCGGAGGCGGTGGGCATCGCGGTACGCCGCGCGGTCGCGCAGGCCACCGACTGGACGGACTTCGACTGGCAGATCATCCACGAGGAGCCGCAACCGCCCGCGCTGCACATGGCACTGGACGAGGTACTGACCGCCGAGGTGGCCGCCGGACGGCGGCCACCGACGCTGCGGGTGTGGGAGTGGGACCGCCCGGCGGTCATCATCGGCAGCTTCCAGTCACTGGCCAACGAGGTGGACCCGCAGGGCGCCGCGCGGCACGGCGTGACGGTCGTACGGCGCATCAGCGGCGGCGGCGCGATGTTCGTCGAGCCGGGCAACACGATCACGTACTCCCTGTGCGTGCCCGCCTCGCTCGTACAAGGGCTGACCTTCGCCGAGAGCTACGCCTACCTGGACGACTGGGTGCTGACCGCCCTCGGCGACATGGGCATCAACGCCTGGTACAAGCCGCTCAACGACATCGCCACCGACGCCGGGAAGATCGCCGGTGCCGCGCAGAAGCGCATGGTGGCGGGCGACGGGGCGGTGCTGCACCACGTGACCATGTCGTACGACATCGACGCGGACAAGATGGTCGAGGTGCTGCGGATCGGCAAGGAGAAGCTGTCGGACAAGGGCACCCGCAGCGCGAAGAAGCGGGTGGACCCGCTGCGCCGGCAGACCGGGCTGCCGCGGGCCGAGGTCATCGAGCGGATGATCGGATCGTTCCGCGCGCGGTACGGCGGCAGCGAGGGCAAGGTCTCCGAGGAGGAGATGACGCGGGCTCAGGAGCTGGCGGGCGGGAAGTTCAGTTCGCCGGAGTGGACGGCTCGGGTGCCGTAGGACGCGCCGCCAGGCCCCACTGACACCTGCGCCGCCGGGGCTGCGTACGCCCGCGCCTCCCGCCCCCTACGCCGCCGTCCCCAGCCGGAAGCGGACTGCCACCTCGTCGGCGAGTTCGCCGGCCGGGCGGGTGCCGTCCATGGTGATCACCGTGTTGCCGTGGACAGCGGCCTGGCGGCGGACCTCGGCGTCCCACAGTTCGTCCCGGGCCAGCCGTTTGGCCAGGGTGGCTTCCGGCGCCCGGCTGCCCCAGCTGACCAGGGACCGCACCGGGACGCTGCGGCGGGCGCGCAGCGCCGCCATCCGGAACTCCGGTGTGGGGAGCAGGAAGACCGCCTGGTCGGGGCGGGTGAGCAGGGGCGCGATCTGGCGCGGCAGGTTGCCGAACCAGTCCACCAGGACGGGCCGGTCGGTGGGCATCGCGAGGAGGTCCTCGACCTCGAAGGCGAAGGTCTCGGCGACCACGCGCTGCGCGAAGCCGCACGCCTCGTCGGGGCTGCGGCTGTCCCACAGGGAGCCGGGCGGCTCGTCGCGGGCCGCGTGGAAGTGCGGGTGCTCCCGTGGGGAGCAGCGGGGCAGCCAGGTGTGCTGGGCCAGGTCGCCGCGGTAGATCACGGCGCCGTGGCGCCGGGCCAGGATTATCGCCAGTGTGCTCTTGCCCGCTCCGGTGCCGCCGGCGATCCACCGCACGTGGGAAAGCCGGCCGGCCGGAACCGTCGTCGTACGGACATCAGAACCGATGGGTGACTCCGTAGGGGGGCGCCTCATACGGTCCATGGTCCTCGCATCGGGCCTGCGGCTCCAAGGCCGCCCCGTATGGGGAGCATCAGGAGTGGGCAAAGAGTGGGATGGGACGGCTGAGTTGGTGCGCGCCCCCGCGCGCCGCCGCGCGTCCTGTGCGCCCCCGCCGGGACCGTGCGCCGGGTCGGCGCACCAAGTGGTGCCGCCCCGTGGCCGGCCTCGGGTCAGCGCACCGGGTCGTACGGCGTCAGGTCCAGCCCCGGGTCGCCGCCCGTCGCCAGCAGCGCGGCGATCCGCCCCGCCCACGGGCCGATGGTCAGTCCGGTCGGGCCGAGCCCGTCGGCGACGACCAGGCCGCCCAGTGGGGGGACCCGGCCGAGCAGCGGCCGGATGTCCGGGCCGACGGGGCGGAAGCCGACGCGGGTCTCCAGGTGGGTGGCGCCCGCCAGCCCGGGCGCGACGGCCAGGGCCTCGGTCAGCACCTCGGCCAGGCCCGCGGCCGTCACCCGGTGGTCGAACCCCGTGCCGGACTCCCGGGTGGCGCCCGCCACGATCCGCGAGCCGTCGAACGGGACGAGGTAGTGCCCGGTGGCGCGGGGCATGACGACGGGCCAGTGCCCGGTGTCCGCGCCGGGCAGGGAGAGGTGGACGATCTGGCCGCGCTGCGGTGCGACCCGTACGGTGACGCCCGCCGGCGCCAGCAGTTCCGGTGCCCAGGCCCCGGCCGCGACGACGACCGCGTCCGCGGCGATGTGCTCGCCGTCCACCTCGATGCCGGTGACGCGGTCCGCCGTACGCAGCAGCGCCGCGCGCCCGGTGCGCAGTCCGACGCCCCGCAGCCGCGCCTGGCGCAGCAGCGCGTCGCGCAGCCGGCCACCGTCGACGCGCGCGCCGGCGGCCATGTGTACGGCCCGGCAGCCGGTTCCGAGCGGCGGGAACAGCGCGCGCACCTCGGACTCGCCGAGCAGGTCCACCTCGCCGGTGTCCGTGGCGCCGCGCCGCCGTTCGAGCACCCGTCGGCGGATGCGGTACAGGTCCGCGTCGTCGGCGGCCAGGGCGAGCGCGCCGACGGCCCGGTACCCGAGGCCGCGCTCCCCCGCCTCGGCGAGTTCGGCGACCAGCCCGGGGTAGTACCGGGCTCCCTCCGCGGCGGCACGGAACCAGTCCGCGTCGTCGTGTGCGGAGGCCCAGGGGCAGACGATGCCCGCGCCGGCCGCGGTCGCCTCGCCCGGCTGGGCGCGCCCGGCCAGCACCACGTCCGCGCCGAGCCCGGCGGCGTGCCAGGCGGCACTCGCGCCGACGATGCCCGAACCGACCACGGCGACGCGCATGCCGCCCCCCTTCTTCTGCGGGCGGTCAGCCCGCCAGTTGCGGAATGATCCGTTCGCCGTACGCGTCGATCGTGGCGTCCTTCGCGTCGTGCATCGCGTACAGCGCGAACTGGTCCACGCCCAGCTCCCGCAGCCGGCGCAGCTTCTCCATCTGTGCCTCGGGCGGCCCGAGCAGGCAGAAGCGGTCCACGATCTCGTCCGGCACGAAGGCGGTGTCCGGGTTGCCCGAACGCCCGTGGTGGGCGTAGTCGTACCCCGCGCGCTCCTTGATGTACGCGGTGAGCGCCTCTGGCACCATGCCGGAGTGCTCGCCGTAGCGGCTGACCAGGTCCGCGACGTGGTTGCCGACCATGCCGCCGAACCAGCGGCACTGCTCGCGCGCGTGCGCGAGGTCGTCTCCGACGTACGCGGGCGCGGCGACGCAGATCTTCACGTCCGACGGGTCGCGGCCGGCCGCCGCGGCGGCGTCCCGGACCGCCTTGACCATCCATTCGGTCAGGAACGGGTCGGCGAGCTGGAGGATGAAGCCGTCCGCCAGCTCCCCGGTCATCTTCAGGGCCTTGGGCCCGTACGCGGCCATCCACACCGGCAGCCGCCCGTCGCGCACCCACGGGATGCGCAGTGCGTGGCCGCCCACGTCGGCCTCCCGGCCCTCCGCGAGGTCGCGGATGATCCGGATCGAGTCGCCGAGGCGGGCGAGGGTGTTGGGGGCGCGGCCGGCCACCCGCATCGCCGAGTCGCCGCGTCCGATGCCGCAGACGGTGCGGTTGCCGTACATGTCGTTGAGGGTGGCGAAGGTGGAGGCGGTGACCTCCGGGGTGCGGGTGGAGGGGTTGGTGACCATCGGGCCGACGATCAGGCGTTCGGTGTGTTCGAGGATGCGGCTGTAGATGACGAACGGCTCCTGCCACAGTACGGAGGAGTCGAAGGTCCAGCCGTAGCGGAAGCCTTGCTGCTCGGCGCGGCGCATGGTGGCGACGACGTCGGATGCGGGCGGGTCGGTCTGCAGGACGACTCCGAAGTCCATCTCGGCCTCCTCAGTTCAGGTACTGGCAGGTGCCGCGCGGGGTGTACTGGCCGTGGCCCGCGCGCCCGGTGTAACGCCGCTCGTCGATGACGGTCTCGCCGCGCGAGAGGACGGTCTCCACGCGGCCGGTGACGGTGCGCCCCTCGTACGCCGAGTAGTCGACGTTCATGTGGTGGGTGGCGGCCGAGATGACCTGCTCGGCGGCCGGGTCGTAGAGGACGATGTCCGCGTCCGAGCCGGGCGCGATGGTGCCCTTCTTCGGGTAGAGGCCGAACATCCGGGCCGGGGTGGCGCAGGCGATCTCGATCCAGCGGCGGCGGCTGATGTGCCCGTCCACGACGCCCTGGTGGAGCAGGTCCATGCGGTGTTCGACGCCCGGCATCCCGTTGGGGATCTTGGAGAAGTCGCCGCGGCCCAGCTCCTTCTGGCCCTTGAAGCAGAACGGGCAGTGGTCGGTGGAGACCACCTGGAGGTCGTTGGTGCGCAGCCCGCGCCAGAGCGCCGCCTGGTGCTCCTTCGGCCGCAGCGGTGTGCTGCACACGTACTTGGCGCCCTCGAAGTCCGGCTCGGCCAGGTTGTCGGTGGACAGGAAGAGGTACTGCGGGCAGGTCTCGCCGAACACGTTCAGGCCCTTGTCGCGGGCCTGCGCCAGCTCGGCGACGGCTTCCTCGGCCGAGACGTGCACGACGTACAGCGGCGCGCCGGCGACCCGGGCGAGCTGGATCGTACGGTGGGTGGCCTCGGCCTCCAGCAGTTCCCTGCGCACCTCGCCGTGGTAGCGCGGGTCGGTCCGGCCCTCGGCCAGAGCCTGTTCGACCAGGACGTCGATGGCGATGCCGTTCTCGGCGTGCATCATGACGAGTCCGCCGTTGCCCGCCGAACGCTGCATGGCGCGCAGGATCTGGCCGTCGTCGCTGTAGAAGACGCCGGGGTAGGCGGTGAACAGTTTGAAGGAGGTCACGCCCTCCTCGACCAGCAGGTCCAGCTCCTTGAGCGAGTGCTCGTCCACGTCGGAGAGGATCATGTGGAAGGCGTAGTCCACGGCGCACTGGGCGTCGGCCTTGGCGTGCCAGGTGTCCAGGCCCTCGCGCAGCGCCTGGCCGCGCGTCTGGACGGCGAAGTCCACGATCGTGGTCGTACCGCCCCAGGCCGCGGCCCGGGTGCCGGTCTCGAAGGTGTCGGAGGAGAACGTCCCGCCGAACGGGAAGTCCATGTGGGTGTGGGCGTCCACGCCGCCCGGGATGACGTACTTCCCGGTGGCGTCGATGGTGCGGTCGGCGCCCTCGGCCCAGCTCTCGGCGGTGGTCGTGCCGTGCGCGGCGAGGGCGGCGATCCTGCCGTCCTCGACCAGGACATCGGCATGGATCTCATCGGCGGCGGTGACGACCAGGCCGCCGCGGATGACTGTACGGGTCATGCTTCCGGCTCTCCCTTCCACACACCAGTGGTGCTCGGCGGCGCCGGAAGGGACACGGCCCGGCGCGCTCTGCCGTCCGGGCGGCCCGCACCGGGTGACGCCGCGTCATGGCCGGTCTACACCCGTAGAGCGCGGCCGTGCAGCAGACCGTAGAAGCATGTCACCCACCGTGGCAACACCATGACCGCGGTTCAGGGGGAACTGGTGGGCTGCCGGGCGCTGCCGCCGCTCTTATTTCATTGATTGCGCAACTCGGGAACCCTGCTGTGCTCCGCCGCGTTCCCCG
Organism: Streptomyces sp. NPDC030165; assembly: GCF_055573595.1. NCBI lineage: Bacteria > Bacillati > Actinomycetota > Actinomycetes > Kitasatosporales > Streptomycetaceae > Streptomyces > Streptomyces sp. NPDC030165. Next base: position 145,823 of record NZ_JBVIBD010000011.1, read on the forward strand.
GTGGGGGAAACGCGACACACCGGACCGCACGCACACGCAACAGGAGACACAGCACCATGGGCGTCAGCCTCAGCAAGGGCCAGAACGTCGTCCTCAACCAGGACGGCACTCCCCTCGCGGACGTCACCGTCGGCCTGGGCTGGGACGCCCGGCCCAGCGCCGGCGCCGACTTCGACCTGGACGCCTCGGCGGTCGTCTGCGGCACCGACCAACGCGTCCTGTCCGACGCGCACTTCGTCTTCTACAACAACCTCACCAGCCCGGACGGCGCGGTCCGGCACACCGGCGACAACCTCACCGGCGAGGGCGACGGCGACGACGAGCAGCTCCTCGTCGACCTGGACCGCCTCGGCGAGCAGACCGGCCAGGTCGTCTTCACCGTCTCCATCCACGACGCCGAACAGCGCGGCCAGAGCTTCGGCCAGGTCCAGGACGCGTACATCCGCGTCGTCGACAACCTGACGGGCCGCGAGATGTGCCGCTACGAGCTGTCGTACGACGCCGCGGGCGAGACGGCGATGGTCTTCGGCGCTCTCTACCGGCGCGGCGGCGAGTGGAAGTTCCGGGCCATCGGCCAGGGGTACGCGTCGGGGCTGGCCGGAATCGCCAAGGACTACGGCGTCAACGTCGGCTGACCGGCGGGACACCGGCCGGCGGCATACGGAAGGGCGCGCCCGCGCGGCGCGCCCTTCCGTATGCCCTCACCGGTCCTTACAGATGCGAGGCGATGGCCGGCATCAGGTCCTGGAAGGTGCGGCCGTTCGCGGGCTCGCCGATGGCGGCCATCTCCCAGCCGCCGCCGGAGCGGCGGACCTTGGCCATGATCTGCGCGGTGTACGAGCCGCCGCCGGTCAGGGTGTAGCGGGCCAGCTCCTGGCCGTTGGTCTCGTCGACCAGGCGGCAGAACGCGTTCTGCACCTCGGCGAAGGTCTGTCCGGTGAAGGAGTTCACCGTGAAGACGATCTGGTCGACACGGGCGGGCACCCGCTGGAGGTCGACGAGGATCGCCTCGTCGTCGCCGCCCTGCCCCGCGCCGCCCACCAGGTTGTCACCGGTGTGGCGTACGGAGCCGTCGTCGCTGACCAGGTGCTGGAAGAAGACGACGTCGACGGGCTCCTGGCCGGCGAAGAGCACGGCCGAGGCGTCCAGGTCGATCTCGCGGGCCATCAGCTTGGCGAGGAAGCCCTTGCGGGCGGCGGCCTGCCAGCCGAGTCCCATCCGTACGACGCTGAGCTCGCCTCCGCCGGACTTGCTCAGACTGATCTTCTGACCCTTGTCCAGGTTCACGGTCATGTGCTGTCACTCCTGCGTCGGGATGGCGTGCCTTGGGCAGGGCGGCGGCCGCCGCCACCGGCCGGGAACCGTAAATCTACAGCACTGTAGAGGTAATGGAGAAGTAAAGACTCGACGTGGGGCGGATGGAACAAGGACACCCGTCGGAACGTCACGGACAGCGGACACCGGGCGTCCGGCGCTTGGCGGGCCCCGCCGGAATGCTCACAGCGGGGCCCAGTCGTACGGTACCCAGCCGGGCGCCCGTACAACAGACCGCGTCGCCGTTTCACGGCATCGCGGACGTCCGTTCCGCCGAGTGCTCCGCGGGGCGGGCATCCGGCTCTTCCGCGAGGCGGGCCGCCGGCTCCGCCGCCTGTTCCGCCGCCTGTTCCGCCAGGCGGCGGAGCGCCCGTGCCGAGGCCGATCCGGGCTCGGCGTGGTACGTGACCAGCTGCTGGTCCGGGTCGGCCGGCAGGGCGAGCGTCTCGTACGCGAGCGACAGCGGCCCCACCACCGGGTGTGTCAGCCGCTTCCGGCCGAAGCCCTTGTCCTGGACGTCGTGCGCCGCCCAGATCCGCCGGAAATCGGCGCTCTCCGCGGACAGCTCACCGATCAGCGCGCACAGCTTCGGGTCGCCCGGGAACCGGCCGACGTCACGCCGCAGCTGGGCGACGACGTGCGACGCCTTCTCCTCCCAGTCGGCGTACAGCTCGCGCGTCGCCGGGGCGCGGAAGAGCTGCCAGGCCATGTTGCGCTCGTCCGGATGCATCGCGGCGAAGTCCCCGAGGAGCGCGCGGGCGAGCCGGTTCCAGCCGAGGATGTCCAGCCGCCGGCCGACCACGTACGCGGGGACACCGTCCATCGCGTCGATCAGGTCCTGGACGGCAGGACGCATCCGCTGCGGCCGGGGAGCGGGGCGCCGGCGCCGGGAAGCCGGCCTGACCAGGTGGGACAGGTGGGACCGCTCGGCCCGGGTGAGCCGCAGCACGTCCGAGATCGAGTCCAGCACCGCCGCGGAGACGTTCTGCCCCCGCCCTTGTTCGAGCCGTATGTAGTACGCCACGCTGACCCCCGCCAGCTGCGCCAGTTCCTCCCGCCGCAGGCCGGGCACCCTGCGCCGCCCGCCGTGGGGGGCCAGGCCGACGTCCTCGGGCTGGAGCCTGGCGCGGCGGGAGCGGAGGAATTCGCTCAGTTCGGTGCGCTGGTCCATCCCTGAATTATGACGCGCGCCGCCCGGGCGGCGGCGCCGAGGGCGGCCGGGCGCCGCTGCGGTACGCCGGGGGGCGCCGCACCGCCGTACGGCCAGGGGCGCTCGACGCCGTACGGCCAGGGTGGTCCTGCCGGTAGTAGGAACGCCGAGCGTAGGTTCAGCAGGGCACTGGTTGCCCCGAGCATGCAAGTGCAGGCTGGGGGCATGAACCGCACCTCTGTCCCCGCATACGCAGCACCCGCCCCGAAGGCTCCGCTGGAGCGCACCACCATCGAGCGCCGCGAGCTGGGCGCGCACGACATCCTCATCGACATCAAGTTCTCGGGCATCTGCCATTCCGACATCCACACCGTGCGGGCGGAGTGGGGCGACGGCGGGCACTTCCCCGTCGTGCCCGGCCACGAGATCGCGGGCGTGGTCAGCGAGGTCGGCCCCGAGGTGACCCGGTACGCGGTCGGCGACCGGGTCGGCGTCGGCTGCTTCGTCGACTCCTGCCGCGAGTGCGAGAACTGTCTGGCCGGTCTCCAGCAGTACTGCACCGGCGAGCTGGGCCAGGTCGGCACGTACAACGCCGTCGGCCGCGACGGCCTGCCCACCCAGGGCGGTTACTCCACCCACCTCGTCATCGACGAGAACTACGCGCTGCGCATTCCGGACAGCCTGCCGCTGGACGCCGCCGCGCCGCTGCTGTGCGCCGGCATCACGCTGTACTCGCCGCTGGCGCACTGGAAGGCCGGCCCCGGCAAGAAGGTCGCCGTCGTGGGTCTGGGCGGCCTCGGCCACATGGGCGTCAAGATCGCCCACGCGATGGGTGCCGAGGTCACCGTACTGAGCCAGTCGCTGCGCAAGCAGGAGGACGGCCTGCGGCTCGGCGCGGACCACTACTACGCCACGTCCGACCCGGCGACCTTCGAGAAGCTCGCGGACAGCTTCGACCTGATCGTCAACACCGTCTCCGCGCAGCTGGACCTCAACGCCTACCTGGGCCTGCTGCGCACCGACGGCACCCTCGTGCAGCTCGGCGTGCCGGAGCACCCGCTGCCGGTCGAGCCGTTCGCCCTGATCGGCAACCGCCGGTCGTTCGCCGGCTCGCTGATCGGCGGCCTCCAGGAGACCCAGGAGATGCTGGACTTCTGCGGTGAGCACGGCATCACCTCGGAGATCGAGGTGATCACCGCGGACCGGATCAACGAGGCGTACGAGCGGGTGCTCGCCAGCGACGTCCGCTACCGCTTCGTGATCGACACCGCGACGATCTGACGGTCACGGGCCCCCTGGGCCCCGCTTCCCGGGCCCGGGTTCCCCGGGTGCCGCCGCGCCGGCGACACCCGGGGATCACCGTCGGTACTGTCCCGGCGACAGGTTCCGTGCTACCGTCAAATCAGTTGCAGTTTTGGTACCCATAAACGTTATGTGCGCCTGACGGTATGTGACCGTCGGGCGCATTTTGTTTCTGCCGGTCACATCCGGATGGGCTCAATTGCGGCGACCCTGGAAACCGCGCAGTGCGGATTCCTCAACTGCCTCGATCGAAGGATAAAGACATGGCAACCGGCACCGTGAAGTGGTTCAACTCCGAAAAGGGCTTCGGCTTCATCGAGCAGGACGGCGGCGGCGCCGACGTCTTCGCCCACTACTCCAACATCCAGGCTCAGGGCTTCCGCGAGCTCGTCGAGGGCCAGAAGGTCAGCTTCGACGTCACGCAGGGCCAGAAGGGCCCGCAGGCGGAGAACATCGTTCTCGCCTGACGCAGACACCGACGCGACACCGCCGCGTACGGCCGTACGGTCCGACCGACCGCCGGCCGCGACGGCAGGACCGCGTAAGCCGCGAGCCGGAACATCACCCGAACGGGTAGGTTTCCGGCTCGCGTCTTTTTGCTCCGGCTTCCGCGCCCCTCTCCCTGCCGTTCTCCGAACGTTTTCCCGGCCTTCCTCCCCGCCGCCGCAGCGCCCGCGGAAGGTCGCGCACCGGGAATCGCCCAGGCCGGAGCCTTCAGCCGGACGGCAGCCCGCGCTCGGCCTCCCGCAGGGCCGCCGCGAGGATGCCGGCGCCTTCCGCCGCCTCCTCGGCGGTCAAGGACAGCGGGGGCGCGATCCGCAGGACGGCGCCCGTCGGACCGCCCTTGCCGATGAGCAGACCGCGCTCACGGGCGGCCTCCACGACGAGGTTCGCCGCCCTCGGTGCCGGTTCGCCGGTGGCCGGGTCGGCCAGTTCGACGCCGATCATCAGGCCGCGTCCGCGTACCTCCCGTACGGTCCCCAGCCCCTCCCCGGCCGCCCGCAGCCGCTCGATGAGCAGACCGCCGACGCGCCGGGCATTGCCCTGGAGGTCGTGTTCGAGCAGGTGGTTGAGGTTGGCCAGGGCCGCCGCCATGGTGACCGGGCTGCCGCCGAAGGTGGAGATGGAGTTCGCGCCGAGGCAGTTCATCACCTCCGCCCGGGCGACGACGCCGCCGACGGACATGCCGTTGCCGATGCCCTTGGCGAAGGTGAGCAGATCCGGCGGGCCGTTGCCGGCGTGCGCCTGCCAGCCCCAGAAGTGGTCGCCGGTCCGGCCCCAGCCGGTCTGCACCTCGTCGGAGATCCACAGGATGCCGTGCCGGTCCAGCACCTCGCGGAAGGCCGCGTAGAGCCCGTCGGGCGGCGCGGTGAAGCCGCCGACGCCCTGCACCGGCTCGGCGATCAGCGCGGCGACGTTCGCCGTCTGGCCGAGCATGTCCTCCAGGTCGGCGACGCAGGCGTCGATGTACGCGGCGTCGGACAGCCCGGCGAACGGGCCGCGGCTGCGCACGCCCCCGTGCACGTACAGCGTCTGGAGCGGTGAGAGGCCGGTCGGCGACCAGCCGGCGTTGCCGGTGATACCGACGGCCGAGAAGGACCGGCCGTGGTAGCTGTTGCGCATCGCCAGGATCTGGTTCGAGCGCCGGTACGCCGTCGCCAGCAGGAGCGCGGTGTCGTTGGCCTCCGTCCCGGAGGTGGTGAAGAAGACCCGGGCGTCGGGGATGCCGGAGAGCCCGGCGATCCGCTCCGCCAGGTCCACCATGGGGCGGGAGAGGTAGAGGGTCGAGGTGTGCAGGATGCGGCCGGCCTGCTCGGCGACCGCCTTGGTCACCTCCGGCAGCGCGTGGGCGGTCATGGTGGTGAGGATGCCGCCGAAGAAGTCCAGGTAGCGGTTGCCGTCCGCGTCCCAGACGTGGCGGCCCTCGCCGTGCGTCAGCTCGACGGGCCGCTCGTACAGCAGCGTGAGCCAGTCGGGCAGGACGGCGCGGTGCCGGGCGCGCAGGTCCGCGGCCGCCGCGGTCCCGGAGCCGCTCCGGGGCGGGTGCGGGGCCGTCACGGCCGGACCAGGCCCTCGTACGCGTCGGGGCGGCGGTCCCGGTAGAAGGCCCACTGCTGCCGCACCTCGTCGATCAGGCCGAAGTCCAGGTCGCGGACGACCAGCTCCTCCTTGGTGTCGCTGGCGACGTCGCCGACGAACTGACCGCGCGGGTCCACGAAGTAGCTCGTCCCGTAGAAGTCGTTGTCGCCGTACTCCTCCACGCCGACGCGGTTGATCGCCGCGACGAAGTACTCGTTCGCCACCGCGGCGGCGGGCTGTTCCAGCTGCCACAGGTAGGCGGACAGGCCGCGGGAGGTGGCGGAGGGGTTGTAGACGAGCTGGGCGCCGTTCAGGCCCAGCTGGCGCCAGCCCTCGGGGAAGTGGCGGTCGTAGCAGATGTAGACGCCGATCCGGCCCACCGCGGTGTCGAAGACCGGCCAGCCGAGGTTGCCCGGCTTGAAGTAGTACTTCTCCCAGAAGCCCTTGACCTGCGGGATGTGGTGCTTGCGGTAGGTGCCGAGCACGGTGCCGTCGGCGTCGATGACGGCGGCGGTGTTGTAGTAGAAGCCGGACTGCTCGACCTCGAAGACCGGCACCACGATCACCATGCCGGTCTCCCGGGCCAGTTCCTGCATCCGGCGCGTGGTGGGTCCGTCCGGCACCGGCTCGGCCCAGCGGTAGTGCTCCGGCTCCTGGACCTGGCAGAAGTACGGGGCGTTGAAGACCTCTTGGAAGCCGATCACCTGCGCGCCCTGCTCGGCCGCCGCCCTGGCGTGTTCCTCGTGCTTCGCGATCATCGAATCGGTGTCGCCGGTCCAGGACGCCTGAACCAGTGCGGCGCGTACGACGTTACGGACAACATCGGCCATGAGCTGCTCCTTCGTCGAGCCGTCGGCCACGGGCCATGCGGATCTACGCGTGTGGAGGCGACCGTAAGCCTCGTGCAGCGGCGAGGCAAGACCGTCACTCGGAGGGGCGGCGGACGGCGGGCCGCCCGGCGGGACGGACCGGGCCGGGTCAGCCGCCCGCGCCGCCGGCGCGCAGGGCATGGGTGATGTCGCGGTGGCGGTGCGGCGAGACACCGGCGGCCGCGTCCAGGAGCAGCGGGGTCAGCTCGTCCGGTGCGCTCACGGTCGCCTCCACCGCCTCCTCGGGCGTGCGGGCCCGGACCAGCGCCGCGAACAGCTCGCGGGCCTGGACCGGGCGGCCCGCGCCGAGCAGCGCCAGCGCCGTGTGCGCCACTTCCGCCACGGGGCGGGCGACGCCTTGGCGCAGCAGGCGCGCGCTCTCGGACGTGCGCCCGGCGGCGGCGAGCGCGTCGGCGGCAGCGGCGAGCCTGGCGGGCGGCAGGCAGGCCGCCTCCCAGAGCAGTGTCGGCACTTCCGCCACCAGCCCGGCACTCTCCAACTCACCTATGAGTAAGGGCAGTTGTGCTGGATGCGCATGCGCGGCGGCGCACAGCAGGGCGTGCGCCTCACCACCGCGCCCGGCCGCCCGCAACCGGGCCAGGCGGGCGGCGCTGGTGGGGCCGGCGGGGGTGCGAGAGGTGGAGGGAGCCGGGGGCGGGGCGGGCTCGTGGGGTGGCTGGGGTGTGCGGGGTGTGTGATGCGGTGGGGATCGGTGCGGCAGAGCCGGGGCGCCGGACGTACGGAATCCGCCGCGGCGGCCCCTCCGTACGCCATCGCCTGCGTCAGCGCCCTCATCATCGCCGGGGCCATCGGCCGGTCCGTCCTCGCCCAGGCCCGCGTAGCGCGCCCCGCGCGGTGCCGGGCGGGACGCCGCCGCGGGCTCCCCGGCGGGATTCCCTGTGGTGCTCCCGTCGGCGTACCCGCTCTCCTCCGGGACCTCCAGCCCGGCGAATCGGGCGCCCCTGGGCCGCCAGGTCTCCGGCGATGTCGTCGCTCCCGCGCCCTCCGCCGCCCCCACGTCCGTCGCGGGACCGGCCACATCGCCCGGGAACCGGTGGACCGCCGCCCGTTCGGCCAACGCGTCGATACGGACCTGGAGTTCGCGCGCCCGGGCCCCGGACCGTACATGGTCGTCACGGGCCCAGGCCAGTTCGCCGGTCAGCCGTTCCGTTTCGGGGCCGCCGGCGGCCGTCCTCAGCGCGGCGAGCAGTTCCCGGCCGCGCAGTGCCGCGTACTGCCGTTCGCGCAGCATCACGTCCAGCCGGTCCTCCAGGCGGGCGGGGGCGCCCGGCCGGGCGTCGTACGCCGCAACCGCCTCCTCGTGAAGCCGGCGCGCCCGTGGCCCGGCGGTGCGTACGGTGTGTTCACCGCGCCGTTCCGCGAGGTCGTGCAGCAGCGACTCCACCACGTCCCAGGGCGGTACGTCCCGCCCGTCCAGGCAGGCCCGCAGCCCTTCGGGGTCGCGGAGGGCGAAGACCCCGTACCACCCGGCCGTCTCGTCGAGCTGCCGGACCAGTGCGCGCAGGAACCGCGCGAACTCCTCCACCGGCGTGCCCGGTTGTTCCCCTGCCACGTTCCCCTCTCCCCTCCCCCGGCCCCGTACGCCCCGCCCGTCCCCACCTCACGCCCGACCCGCATTCGACACCAGCCGTGTTTCGGCCTGGATTACGGCCGTGCTACGGGTGGTTTTCACGGTCCTCCCGCTCGGGGCGGTACGGCCGCCCGCCGTCGTCGGTGGTCGGGCCAGGTCCGCGGACCTGGCTGAGACGCTGCGGTACGGCGACCGCGGCGAGCCCGGAGCGGGTGTCGGGCCGGTGTCGGCGCCCGGCGCGGACCCACTGCCCACCAGCTTTCCGCAGGCCCGTCCGGGGGAGCCGGGACGGGGCCGCGCTTCGGGCGGGCCCGGCGGGGCACCCGTGTCGCATGACCGACAACGAGGGACTGTCCGGCCTGGCCGAGTCGTACTGGATCGCCACCACGAGCAGCACGTCCTACCCGCCGCTCACCGAGGACTCCGAGACCGATGTGACGGTGATCGGCGGCGGGGTCGCCGGGCTGAGCACGGCCTGGGAGCTGGCCAGGACCGGCCGCCGGGTCGTGCTGCTGGAGGCGGACCGGATCGCGGCCGGGGTCACGGGCAGCACGACCGCCAAGCTCTCCGCGCTCCACACCCTGGTCTACGACCGGCTGCGCAGCACCCGCGGGCCCGAGGGCGCCCGCGACTACGCGCGGTCGCAGCAGGGCGCCGTCGAGCACGTCGTCGAGACAGCCGGGCTCCTCGGCGTCGACTGCGACCTGGAGCGCGGTCCCGCGTTCACCTACGTACGCGACCCGGAGAGCACCGGGCAGCTGCGCGCGGAGGCGGAGGCCGCCCGCGAGGCCGGGCTGACGGCCTCCTTCGTCACCGAGACCGGGCTGCCGTTCCCGGTGGCGGGCGCCGTGCGGGTCGAGGACCAGGCCCAGTTCCATCCGCGCAAGTACCTGCTCGCGCTGGCGGAGGACTTCCGCTCCCGTGGCGGCGTCATTCACGAGCGCACCCGCGCCACCGGCCTGCACGAGGGGTCCCCCTGCCGGGTGACGACGGAGTCGGGCCCCACCGTGACCTCGCAGGACGTCGTGGTGGCCACCCACTACCCGGTCTTCGACCGTGCCCTGCTGTTCACCCGCCTGTCGCCGCGTCGGGAGGTGGTGGTGGCCGCCCCGATCGACGCCGACCGGGACCCGGGCGGCATGTTCATCACACAGGAGGAGGGCAAGCGGTCCGTGCGCACCGCGCCGTACGGTGACGGGCGGCGGCTGCTCATCGTCACGGGCGAGACGTTCAAGCCGGGCACGGCCGACGCCGGCGAGAAGTTCGCGACACTGACCGCCTGGACGCACCGGCACTTCCCCGGCACGGAGGTGGCGTACCGGTGGGCGACCCAGGACAACGACGCCACCGACACCGTCCCGCTGATCGGCCCCTTCCACCCGGGCGCGCGGCACACCTACGTCGCCACCGGGTTCGGCGGCTGGGGCCTGAGCGGCGGTGTGGCCGCCGGACGCCTGCTGACCGGCCTGATCGCCGGGGACCCGCCGCCGTGGGCCGGGCTCTACGACCCGCGCCGGCTGTGGAGCGCCGTACGGGAGGCCCCCGCCTTCCTCAAACACCAGGCGGAGGTCGCCCGGCACTTCGTCGGCGACCGGCTGCGTACCTCGTACGCGGACTCGGTGGCGGACATCGCCCCCGGCACCGGCGCGGTCGTACGGGTGCGGGGCGGCCGCTGCGCGGTCTACCGCGACGAGGGCGGGACCACCCGCGCCGTGTCGGCGCGCTGCACCCACCTGGGCTGCCTGGTCGCCTTCAACACGGCGGAGAAGGCCTGGGAGTGCCCCTGCCACGGCTCCCGTTTCGCGCCGGACGGCTCGGTCCTGCAAGGTCCGGCCACCGAGCCCCTGGAACCGCGGGACGCGGAGTAAACAGGCGGGCCGGCCGAGGCCCCGGGAGGCCTCCTCGGTCTCCGCGTTGTCCTGCTCGGGCAAAGGTCCGTATCTTGCTCGGGCAAAGGTCCGTTTCCGGGAACAGCCCAGCGTCACCGCTGTCGCCCCCAGATGCCTGTCGCTTCGCGTAGCTCCGGGGGAAGGGCCGTCTCGTGAGCCCGGCAAGGCGCCGTGGGCAGGGAGTTGGGGATGGGTGCGGAGAACGTGCTGGACACGGCCGGCAGGCTACGGGCGATCAGCGACGAGCTGTCGGACCGCTTCTACGAGCGGGCCGACGTGGTACGGACGCTGGTGGTGACACTGTTGGCCGGGCAGCATTCGCTGGTGCTGGGGCCGCCCGGGACGGCGAAGTCCGAAATGGCGCGGGAACTCACGGGCCGGATCGAGGGGGCGGCCTACTGGGAGATCCTGCTGTCCAAATTCACCGCGCCGACGAGGATGTTCGGTCCCGTCGACGTCGCCGCGCTGGCCCGGGGCGAGTACCGCCAGGTCTACGACGGCCGCGCCACGACCGCGCACGTAGCGTTCATCGACGAGATCTTCAAGTGCTCCACGGCGGCGCTCAACGAGACGCTGGGCTATCTCAACGAGCGGATCTACCACCCGGAAAGCGGCGGCGAGCCGGTCCGCTGCCCTCTGATCGGTGCCATCACGGCGAGCAACGAACTGCCCGGCGGGGAGGATACGGCCGCGATCTACGACCGGCTGCTGGTGCGGATCGAGGTCGGGTACCTGGAAGACCCGTCGAACTTCGCCGCACTGGTCCGCTCCGCCGTCAGCCGCCCGGCGGCACCGGTCCGGACCACCGTCGAGCTGGCCGCGCTGCAGCACTCCGTGGCCGAAGGGGTTCCGGCCGTGGAGGTACCGGACGCGATCGTGGACGCGGTGTGCACGCTGCGGGCCGCCCTGCGCCGCAAGGAACTGATCGCCTCCGACCGCCGGTGGCGGCAGGCGGTGCGGCTGCTCCAGGCGTCCGCGTACCTCGACGGCCGCCCGGCGGTCGGCGAGATGGACCTCTCGGTGCTGACGCACGTGCTGTGGGACTCCCCCGCCGAGCGCCCGGCCGTCGAGCGCGAGGTACTGCAACTGGTCAACCCCGACGCCAAGGAAGCCCTCGACCTGGCCGACGCCCTCGCGGAGCTGGAGGCCCAGCTCGACGCGATGGCCGGGCAGTCCCGCGAGGCGCTGAGCGAGTGGGTCATCAAGAACGCCCACAACAAGCTCGCCAGGGCGGGCCAGCGGCTGGAGAAGCTGCGTGAGGAGGCGGCGGGCGCCGGCCGTTCCACCGCCGCCATCGACCGGGTCGCCGGCCGCCAGCGCGCCGTACGCGCCCGCGTCCTCACCGAGGCCCTCGGCGTGGACGCGAGCATGGTGCAGGCCCAGCTCTGAGGAGGCAGGACCATGGGCGGGACACCGAGCAGGCTGGACGGGCTGGCGAGCCGGGCCGGGGCGTGGCTGGGCCGGGCCGCGGCGGCTGCCGAGCAGCACACCACGGCCGTGGTCGCGGACCGGTTCGACCGGTTCACGTGGCGCGACACCTACGAGCAGTCGGCCGGGCTGCGCGAGCTGGCGGAGGAGCTGAGCGAGCACTACGCGTGCGCCGCCGACCTCCTGACCGACGTGTTCCTGGCCGCCTACAAGGTGGGCCCGCGGTTGCGTGAGCGCGCCGAGATGGCTCCGTCCCGGCTGGTCAACCACCAGGTCATCGCCTCGCTGGTGGAGTCACCTGAGTTCGCCGAGCTGCACCGGGAGACGGTCGGCGACCCGTACGCCGCCGCCATGGCCGTACTCGCCCAGGCCGCGGCCCTGCGCCGGATGCTGGACCGTTCCCGGGCCGCCCAGGCACAGGCCGACCAGGCGACGAAGGCCCGGCAGGACGCCGACGGCGCGGCGGCCGCGGTGGCCGAGGCGCTTCAGCAGGCCGCCGGAGGGGCCACCGAGGACGGCACCGTAGCGGGCCCGGACGCCGATGCCGTGCAACAGGCGGTGCAGGCTGCCGAAGCGGCCCAGGCCGCTGGTCAGCGGGCTGCCCGAGGCGCCGCGCAGGCCCTCGCGGCGGCGGCCCCCGGTGTCCGTGCCGCCGCGCGGAAGGCGGTGGTGCAGGCCGCCGGGACCGTACGGGAGGAGGCCGCGCTGATGCGGGCGTGGGGAGTCGGTTCCGGCGAGCTGGAGCGGCTGCCGTTCGACCAGCGGGCGCAGCTCGCGGAGCGGCTGCGTACCGGCCGTCTCGCCCGGTGGGCTGAGCTGATCGGCCGCTTCCGGCAGATGGCGAGCGGTGAGCGCGCCCGCAAGGTCGAGAACACGGCCGGGGAGCTGGTCGGCGTCACGCTCGGCGACGATCTCTCCCGCATCATCCCGTCCGAACTGGCCAATCTCGGTCTGCCCGAGTTGCGGGCGGTGTTCGCCGCGCGCTACGCCGCCGGGGAGCTGATGCTCTACGACAGTCAGGGGGAGCAGAGCACCGGCCAGGGCGCGATCATCGCGTGCATCGACACCTCGCACTCCATGTACGCGGAAGGGGCCGGCGGCGGCACCCGTGAGGCGTGGGCCAAGGCGTGCGCCCTGGCGCTGCTGGACCAGGCGCGCCATGCCGGGCGCGACTTCGTCGGCATCCTGTTCTCCGCCGCCGACAAGATCAAGGTTTTCCGCTTCCCGGCCGGTGAGCCCGCCGGCATCGGGCAGGTGATCGAGTTCGCGGAAACGTTCCTCGGCGGCGGCACCAGCTACCAGACGCCCCTGTCGGCAGCGCGCGAACTGCTGGAGGAGGAGTTCGACGACGCTGCCCGCAAACGCGGCGACATCGTGCTGCTCACCGACGACGAGTGCGAGGTCACCGAGGACTGGACGCGCGCCTGGAACGACGCCAAGCACCGGCTGGGCTTCCGCGTCTTCGGCGTGGCCATCGGCGCCCCGGCTGCCGCCGAGTCCGGCTCGGTCCTGGAGGCCCTGTGCGACAACCTGCGCTCCATCGAGGACCTCACCGACGTGCACGCCGCCGCCGACCTCTTCCGCGTGATCTGACCGGGCTGCGCGCGGGCCGGCCGGGTTCCGTATGACCTGACCGGGCTCCGCCACGGCGGCCCGCTCCCGGGCGCGCGGAGGGGTGAGACTGATCACCGTCGCTCGGGCCGGGCCCGACGCAGGGCGGCACTATCAGCCGTAACGCGAGCAATCAGCCATCTTGAGTGGGTGTTCCCGGCAAGCGGTGAGTAGATTGGCCCCTTGCGGAGCCGGGGTGTCCTCTTCCGTCGGGTCGGGGCGCACCGCAGGTCCGTACGCCGCGCCGCCGGCGGTAGCGCCCCCACGAGAGAATGGATCTTCCTTGAGCACGCCCCGCCTCGTCCCGCTGTCCCCGGCCACCTGGGCCTGGACGCACGACAGCACCGCCTGGGGTTACAGCAACTGCGGGCTCGTGGCGTCCGACGGCGAAGCGCTCCTGATGGACACTCAGTTCACGTTGCGGCACACCCGGGAGCTGCTGGACGCGATCGCCGCCGCCGTACCGGACGCGACGGTGACCACCGTGGTCAACAGCCACCAGAACGGTGACCACACCTGGGGCAACGAGCTGGTCGCGGACGCGGAGATCATCACGTCCGAGGCGTCCGCCGCGCACCTGTGCCAGGAGATGACCCCGGACATGCTGACGGCCCTGAGCCGCGGCGAGCCGTCCACCCCGGTCGCCGCCTACGCCGTCGAGCACTTCGGCGTCTTCGACTTCGGCGGCATCACCGTCACCCCGCCGACCAGGACCTTCACCGGCAGCCTGGACCTCACCGTCGGCCGCGCGGCGGTACGGCTGCTCGACCTCGGCCCCGGGCACAGCGCGGGCGACGTCGCCCTGCACGTCCCCGAGGACGGGGTGGTCTTCACCGGTGACGCCCTGTTCAACGGCGGCCACATGATCGTCTGGTCGGGCTCGCTCTCGTCCTGCGTCACCGCCTGCGACACGCTCCTGGCCACCGGCGCCACGACCTTCGTGCCCGGCCACGGCCGGATCACCGACCGGGCGGGCGTCACGGCCTTCCGCGACGGGCTGTCCCGGATCTTCGACACGGCCACCGCCCACGCCCGCAGGGGTACGGAGCTGGCCGAGGCGGCCCACCTGGTCAAGAAGGAGTACGCCGGCGGCCTGGCGCACCCCGAGCGGCTGTTCACCGCGGTCGCCGCGGCCTACCGGGAGGCAGGCGCGCAGAACGTCCCGTCCACCACGTTCGAGCTGGTCGAGGGCATGGCTCAGCTCGCCGCCACGTAGTCGCACGGCACCACCAGCATGAACCGCTGCGTACGGTCGCTGAGCGGCGCGAAGCAGCGGAAGGTCACCTCGAACTCCTCGTCGCCGTGGCCGGGCAGGTACAGCCAGCGCCGGTCACCGTCGGGGTGGGTGACGGTGGTGAGGTCGTCGGTGAGCAGCCGGGCCGCGACCCGGTCGCGCTCCTTGATCTCCTCGACGACCTCCGCCAGCCGGTGGTTCTCCGGCTGCTCGGCGGCGGCCAGCCGCAGCTGGGACGCCATCGGCTTGGCCCAGGACTCCTCCCAGTCGATCAGCTGGAGGCGGGCCTCGGGGTAGGTCAGCGCCCAGATCATGACGTTGACGCCGTGCTTCATCCACGGCCAGTCCTGCTCGCAGGCCGCGTTGTACAGCAGCACGTCCCACGCCGCGTCGGACAGGTACGCCGGCCAGGGCTGTACCTGGATGAGCGCGGACGTGGACGGGTCCACGGAGCCGGCCGGGCGGTACAGCGGCGGCGGCACCTGCCCCCGCGCGTAGACGAAGAGGGTGTGCCGCTGGGCCTCGTCGAGGTCGAGGATGCGCACGATGCGCTCCAGCCACTCGCTCTTCGGCCGTTCGATCCGGCCGGACTCCAGCCTGCGGTACCACCCTTCGGTGACGCCGGTGAGCGCCGCCATCTCTGCCTGGGTGATGCCGCGCCGGTCCCGGTGGCCGAATCTGGCGGTGAAACCGGGCACCTGATGGGGGTCCCGGCGGCCGCGCCAGTCGCGCAGGAAGTCACCGAGCCGGTGCTTACTGGACATTCGTCGCCAAACTCCCCGCGATTCGGTAAAGGGATCGAAAAGTTACGGCCGACTTTAGCCCGTTGCCGCTACGCACCGGACCCACCCCTCCCCGTCCCACTCCCTCCAGAAACCACCTCGAACCCTCCCACTCGCCTCATTTCCCTCTCCGGACCGGCACGCCGCCTACCGGAACTCCCGGTACCGGTCACCCCATGTGACCGGCACCGCAGGAGAACGGTCAGTCGGTTTGTGTCAGAGTGACTGACCGCGCGAGAACAGCCGCCCCGCGGGCGCACCGCGACCGCGCCACCGGCAGGAGCCGGGCGACACCAGCAGCAACCGAGAGGTCCCATGAGCCGCAGCGTCTTCATCACCGGTGGCAACCGGGGTATCGGCCTGGCGATCGCGGAAGCCATGGCCGCCGACGGGGACAAGGTCGCCGTCACGTACCGCTCGGGCGAGCCGCCCGCCGGCGTCCTGGGCGTGAAGTGCGACATCACCGACCCGGAGCAGGTCGAAGCGGCGTTCCGGCGGATCGAGGAGGCGCACGGCCCGGTCGAGGTCCTGGTGGCCAACGCCGGCATCACCCGTGACTCCCTGCTGATGCGGATGTCCGAGGACGACTTCGACGACGTCGTGACGACCAACCTCACGGCCGCGTACCGGCTGGCCAAGCGCGCCACCCGCGGCATGCTGCGCGCCCGCAAGGGCCGCATGATCTTCGTCGGTTCGACCGTCGGCCTGCGCGGCGAAGCCGGCCAGGCGAACTACGCGGCGGCCAAGGCCGGACTGGTCGGCCTGGCCCGCTCCCTCGCCCGCGAACTGGGCTCGCGCAACATCACCGCCAACGTGGTCGCCCCTGGCCTCACCCGGACCGACATGACCGCGGCGCTCCCCCGGGAACGCCTGGACGCCATGGTCGAGCAGATCCCCCTCGGCAGGATGGCCCGCCCCGAGGACATCGCCGCGGCGGTGCGCTGGCTGGCCGGCGACGGCGCCTCGTACATCACCGGGGCCGTCGTCCCGGTGGACGGCGGCGCCGGCATGGGCCACTGAGCCCCACGGCAGCCGCACACTTTCGACCACACGCCCGCGCCCTCCCCGGCGCGGGCCGACAGACCCACCCCCACGAGGGGCGGTGCCGTGAGTGCTTGGACGGGGGTCAGGCGCTCACGCACCGGGGGGAGGAGGGGAGCCTGTGAGACGCCGGTCGCCGGCGTCTCACAGGCACAGCGCGCACGGCCACGAACGGCGGGCACGGCGCGCGGGCGGGTTCAGTGACCGCCCCGGGGCTCCGCACAGCCGCCCTCCATGTACGCGCCGTGCGCCTCGACTTCGAGGGGCGGTCCCAGGCGGCCGGTGACGCACGGCCCCGCCGGGAGGCTCAGCGTGAAACCGAGGGAGCCGCCCGAGCGGTACACGTCGGTGCCGTCCTTCGGGTAGGCGAGCCGCGCGAGCAGCGCCGCGAGGTCATCCTCGTTCCGTACACCGGCCGGTCCGGCCTTCTTCAGGGCCTCGGTGACGCGTCCGGCGTGCGCGGCGCCCCGGCAGCGGCGGTCCGGCGTGAGTGGCGCCGTCCTCTTGTACGCGTGGTTGTCCGCGTACCGCGAAGCCTCGGGGCCCAGGGACGCGCCGCCCGACGGCTCACCCGCCGGACGGCTGGTGGGAGAGCCCGCACAACGGGTGGCGACATCGCGGAACAGGCGGTCGTGCAGCGCGCGGTCGGCCTTCGCCTGCTTCTCGGGGTCCGGTGTCCTGGGCGGGGACGCCGCAGGAGCCGTGTCACCGGCTCCGGCACCGGCGGCGGTGACGTGTTCGGTGCCGCAACCGGTCAGCGTCAGCAGCGCGGCGGCGGCTGCTACTGCCGCGGCCGGACGTTTCACAGGGCACTCCGATACGGCTCGGACACGGTGGACAGGGACAGATTGTGCGCCATCCCCGCCGGGGTGGTCATGAGTACGCGTACTCATAGGGACGGTTCTCAGGAAGCGGGAGCCGCCGCTTCCGCGCCCCTGGCCAGGAGCAGCAGGGCATCGACCAGGTCCTCGGCGGTCGAACCGGTGGCCAGGCGCCGCAGTTGCAGGCCCAGGACCAGGGCGACGACGGTGCCCGCCAGCCGCTCCGCGTCGGCGACTCCCAGCGCCGTCAGGATGCGGGCGGCGAGCCGGTCGTACGCGGCGAAGCACTCGGCCGCGGCGGTCCGCAGCCGCTCGTCGCGGCCCGCCTGGACGTACAGGTCGAACGGCGCGATGTGCTCACTGTCGAACTCCGTACCGCCCGCGACCTGGCCGACCAGCGCGGCGGCCTCGGGCAGGCCGATCCGGTCGAGGCGGCTGTCCTCGGCCAGTTCGGTGAACCGCCGGGTCTCCTCGGCGACGAACCGCAGCAGGCTCTCCCGCAGCAGGTCGTGCTGGGTCGCGAAATGGTACGTCACCGATCCCAGCGAGACACCTGCCTCCTTCGCGATGCGCCGGTTGGTGACGGCGGCGATGCCGTCCTGCCCGATGATGCGCAGCACGGCGCCGATGATGCAGCGCCGGGTGTCGCCCGCGTGGTGCGGTACGGTCCGGGGGCCGCGCTCCTGATCCGGTAGGGAGCCGGGGCCGGTGCCCGTCTCCCCCGCCGGTCCGGCTCCCGTGCGCCGCAGCCCCGCTCTCCGCGCCGTCACCGGTCCACCGCATCCGCCGGGCCGGGCCCGCCCGCCGTCCGGAGCCGGTCGGCCACCACCAGCAGACTTCGGACCCGCTCACGCCCACGCCCCCGAGTCGAAGACCGCTCCCGCCCGCCACCGTCACCCGTCCCCGCTGCCGCGCTCTCCCCCGCCGCCTCAGGCCACCGCTCGTACCACCGCGACTCCGCCTCCAGCTGGGCCGCCAGCGAGATCAGCAGCGGTTCCGAGTGGGAGGGGCCCAGGAGTTGGGCGCCCAAGGGGAGCCCGCCCGTGGTGAAACCGGCGGGGACGCTGATGCCCGGCCACCCGAGGACGTTCCACGGCCAGGCGTACGGGCACGCGGCGATCATCGCCCGGTCCGTCTGCCAGCCGTTCATCCGCGCGAGCGTGCCGATGCGCGGCGGCGGAGCGGCCGTGGTCGGCGTCAGGACGACGTCGTACGAGCCGAACAGCGCGCCCACGCGCCCGTGTTGCCGCCGCTCCGCCGCCCGCGCCCGGCGCAGCACGGGGCCGCCGAGCAGCCGTCCCAGCCGGGCCGCAGCGCGCGTACGGCGGTCCAGCAGCGCGCGGTCGGGCGCCCGCGCCGCCCATTCCCGTACGCCGGCCGTCGCCCGGGGCACGAAAGCGAGGCCGATGAGCCGGTAGTCCGGTTCGGCCTCCTCGACGTGGTGGCCGAGGCCGGCGAGGGTGCGGGCGAGGGCGGTGACGGCGGACCGTACCTCCGGATGGAGGGGTTTGGGCGTACCGGTGAAGGCCGGTTTCCAGGAGAGGGCGATCCGCAGCCGTCCCGGGTCGCGGTCGGCCGCGGCGCGTGCCGCGACCGGGCGGGGCCGGTGCAGGTCGCCGTCGTGGTTGCCGGCGGCGGCGTCGAGCAGCAGCGCCGCGTCGCGGACCGTACGGGCCAGCGGGCCCAGCACCGTGATGCCTTGGAACGCCTCCGCGTCGGGCCAGGTGGAGATGCGGCCGCGCTGGGGTTTGATGCCGACGAGGTGGGTCCAGGCGGCGGGGATGCGGACCGAGCCGGCGCCGTCCGTGCCGAGGGCGGCCGGCACCAGGCCGGCGGCGACGGCGGCGGCCGAGCCGCCCGACGAACCGCCGGGCGTGTGGCCGGGGTTCCAGGGGTTGCGGGTGTCGCCGAAGGCGGGGCCCTCGGTGAACGGCCACTGTCCCAGCTCGCAGGCGTTGGTCTTGCCGACGACGACCGCACCGGCCGCGCGCAGCCGCCGTACGGCCTCGGCGTCCGTCCGCTTGGGCGGGAACTCCCCGGCGCATCCGAAGGCGGTGGGCTCGCCGGCCACGTCGGTGTCGTCCTTGACGGCGACCGGCACGCCGAGCAGCGGCAGCCGCTCGCCCGCGGCCAGGCGCCGGTCGGCCGCGGCGGCTTCGGCGGGCGCGGCCGCGGCGCGTACCCGCCGGAAGGCGTTGACCGTGCCCTGGGTGGCCTCGATGCGCTCCAGCGACCGCCGTACCAGCTCGGCCGAGGACACCTGTCCCGCCGCCAGCGCGGCGGCCTGCTCGGCCAGCCCTTCGTACTCCCTGGTGCCGTCGTCCCGTAGGCCCATGGCTCCCCCTCACCGGCACTTGTTCGTTCGAACGAACGACTTCGACGGTAACCGGGGGCCGCGCGCGCTTCAATGGCGCGCCCGAGGCGTCACGGCCGGTGCCGGCCGAGTTCCGCGAGGCGGGTCAGGGCGGGCAGCGCGTCGGCGAGCGCCTGCCGCTGCCCGGAGGTCAGCTGGGCCACCAGCGGTTCCAGGTGGCGCGTCCGGTGCGTGTGGCGGGAGCGGCCGATCCGCCGTCCCGCCTCGGTGATGCGGACCAGGACGGCGCGCCCGTCACTGGGGTCGGGGCGGCGTTCGACGAGTCCGTCGCGCTCCAGCCGGGTGACCAGTTGGGTGATGCCGGGCTGGCTGACCTGCTCGGTCCTGGTCAGTTCGGTGAGCCGCATGGGCCCTTCGGCGTACGCGAGGGTGTCCAGCACCGACAGGGTGGTGAGGGACAGTTTCTCCGGCGTGGGCAGCCGGACGTAGAAGCGGTTGAAGTGTTCGACCGCGGTGGCGAAGGCGTCCACGTCCAGGTCGCCGTCCGGGGAGGGTGGCGGGTGGTCGTTCAGGTCGTCGTTCACCCGCAAAACATATCGTACGGTTATTTAATGCACTTATGCTCCCGCTGTGTCCGGATTCGAGCGGACGCGACCGCGTCCGGTGGGCGACGCGCAGCCACGCGTCACCCACCGGACCCGGTACCTCCCGCTCACGGCAGCGGCCTCACCCCTTGGGCCGTACCACCATCGCCGACCCGCCTCCCCGCCGCTGCTTCTCCGCCGCCGCCAGCCAGCGGCCGTCCGGGAGGCGTTGCACGCCGGTCGCGGCGCCGATCTCCGGGTTGCGGGTGAACTTGTGGCCGATGGCCTCCAGCTGTGCCCGGACCGGGCTGTCCCACAGGCCGGGTTCCAGCTCGGTGGCGGCCGCGTTGCGCTGGCTGGCACGGGGCGCGGCGATGGCGTCGACCAGCGGCATTCCGCGGTCGAGGTGGTTCAGCAGGCTCTGCAGGACGGTGGTGATGATCGTTGCGCCGCCGGGCGAGCCCATCGCCACGACCGGGCGGCCGTCCCGCAGCACGACCGTCGGGGACATCGAGGACCGCGGGCGCTTGCCGGGGCCCGGCAGGTTCGGGTCGTGCACGGCCGGGTTCGCCGGGGCGAAGGAGAAGTCCGTCAGCTCGTTGTTGAGCAGGAAGCCGCGGCCCGGTACGACGATGCCGCTGCCGCCGGTCTGCTCGATGGTGAGGGTGTAGGCGACGACGTTGCCCCACTTGTCGGCGACGGTCAGGTGGGTGGTGTTCTCCCCCTCGTACGTCGTCGGGGCGGCCCGGCCACCGGCCCCGCAGGGCTGCGGATCGCGCGGATCACCGGGCGCCAGCGGGCTGGTGAGCACCGCGTCGTCCTTGATCAGGCAGGCCCGGGAGTCGGCGAAGCGCTGTGAGGTCAGGCCGCGCGTCGGCACGTCCTCGAACTCCGGGTCGCCGACCCAGCGCCCGCGGTCGGCGAAGGCGATGCGGCTGGCCTCGATGTAGCGGTGCAGGTAGTCCTTCTCGCTCAGTTCCGACAGGTCGCTGTGCTCCAGGATGTTGAGCGCCTCGGCGATGCTGGTGCCGCCGGAGGAGGAGGGCGCCATGCCGTACACGTCCAGGCCGCGGTAGCGGGTCCTGGTCGGCGCCTGGCGGCGCACCTCGTACTCCCGCAGGTCCTTGGCCGTCAGGTCGCCGGGGCGCACCTTGCGCGGGGAGCCGGGGCGTACCGGCGGCTGCTGGACGGTCCGTACGACGTCCTTGCCGAGCCGCCCGTGGTACAGCGCGTCGACGCCCTTGTCCCCCAGCTCCTTGTACGTACGGGCCAGGTCGGGGTTCTTGAGGGTGGAGCCGACGACCGGCAGCTTGCCGCCGGGGAGGAACAGACGGGCGGTGGCCGGGAAGTCACGGAAGCGCGCCTCGTTGGCGGCGGTCTGCGAGCGGAACGTCTCGTCGACCGTGAAGCCGTTGCGGGCCAGTTTCTCCGCCGGCTCCAGGAGTTCGCGCAGCGGGCGGGTGCCCCACCGTTCCAGCGCGGTGTCCCAGGTCGCGGGCGTGCCGGGGGTGCCGACGGACAGGCCGCTGGTGACCGCCTCGGCGAACGGGACCGGCTTGCCGTTCTCCAGGAAGAGGCCGCTGTCCGCGCTGAGCGGCGCGGTCTCGCGGCCGTCGAGCGTGCGTATGGTGCGGGACTTGGCGTCGTACGAGACGAAGTAACCGCCGCCTCCGACACCGGCGGAGTACGGCTCGGTGACGCCGAGGGCCGCCGCGGTGGCGACCGCGGCGTCCACCGCGTTGCCGCCCTTGCGCAGCACCTCGATACCGGCGGCCGAGGCGTCGGCGTCCACGCTGGAGACCGCGCCGCCGTATCCGGTCGCGACCGGCACCTTCGGCGGGGTCTTCGCGGGCGGCCCGGCCGGGGCGGACGGCGGAGCGGCGGCCGGTGACTGGGCCGAGGCCGGGACGGCGGTCAGCGAACCGGCGAGTGCGGCGACCACCCCCAGCACGGAAAGGCGTCGGGCAGGTGTCATGCGGCGTTCCCTCCTGGCCTGTTCGGGCGGCAGGGGCCGGAGCCTACCTGCGTGATCACGGGGGCGACAGGGGGCGCGAGGGCGGGGCGCGAAAGGGGCGCGAACGGCGGAGCGGCCCGCCGGGGCGCAACGGTACGGGCCACCGCACCGCGGGCGCCGCTCCCATGTCCGTACGGACCCGGGCAGAGCAGCCCAACCACCCGCCCCGCGTTCGAACACACTCCCGGACAGCCGCTACGCTCCCCCGCCATGGACGACTCCCTGCTCCTCGTGATCGTGGCGGCGGCTGCCCTCGCCGTGGGCGCCGCGGCCGGCTGGGCCGCGCACACCGCCGTGGCGCGCCGCAAGCTGAGCCGCGAGCAGAGCTTCTTCGGGCTGCCCGACGGATCGGAATGCGTGCTGGTCACCCACCGGGACAGCACGTCGGCCCACTGGAGCATCCCGCGGCACGACGCGCTCGCCCTGCTCGGACTGGCCTCGGTGGTGGAGACCTGCGGCGCGCACGCGGAGGTCGCGCCGCACGACACCGGGCTCCAGGGGTTCGGCGCCCGCACCGAGTTCTGCGTGGGCGACCCGACCGCGCACCGGCGCCTCGCGGCACACCTGGCGAACCTGCTGCCGGGCGTCGCCGTCCACCCCGGCGACGAACACGGCATCGGGCGCGGGACGTTCGCCGTGGGCGGTTCGACGTACCGGATGGAGCCCGGCGCGGTGGAGTACGTGCTGCTGGCCCGGCTCACCGCCGTCGAGAGCGGCCGGCCGGTCTTCCTCGCGGCCGGGCAGCGCCCGGTGACCCACCGCGCCGCCGTACGCCACCTGGTGCGCAACCGGGCGCGGCTGGCCCGCAAGTACGGCACCGACGGGCAGTTCTGCCTGCTGCTCAAGGTCGTCAACTCGCAGGCGTACGGGCCCGACGTGATGGAACTGGTCGCGGACGTGACGAAGGCCGCGCTGGCGCCGGCCGAGCCGAAGGGGCACCGCGCCGGCGTGTAGGGCGGGCGGGGCCCGTCCCGTCGGGCGCGGACGCGAGCCGGTTCCGCCCCCGTGGTCAGCCGGGCGGCGGGGCCCCTCGGCCGATGAACGCGCCCACCCTGTCGTTGAGTTCCCTTGCCGCCTGGTGCTGCATCCCGTGGTGGCTGCTGCCGGGCAGCACCGCGATCTCGGCACCGGGTAGCAGCGCCGCGGCGGCCCTCGCCACCCGCCCGGCGTCGTGGGGGCGGCTGCGACCGGCCGGCAGGATCAGCGCCGGTGTCCGGAGCGCGCGCAGAGCGGCCGCCGAAGGTCGCGGGCCCGTGACGGGCCGGGCCTTCTCCACACCGGCCGCCGCCTCCTGCAACCGCGGCCAGGCCGGGTCGAGCGGCGCGCCGCCGCTCTCCCAGCGCAGGAACGAGCGCACGCGTGCGGGGCTCGGCGCGAGCAGCGTCGGCAGCGCCCGCAGCGGGTATCCGGGCCGGTACCCGGCGAAGCAGCCGGTCGGGTCGATGAGGACGAGGCGGCTGATCCGGGACGAGGCCAGGGCGTGGTGGAGGGCGATCCAGGCACCGTAGGAGTGTCCGGCGAGGGCGGCCTGTCCGACCCCGAGGCCGTCCAGCAGCGCGTCGAGCCACCGGCCGAGGCCGGCGACGCTGCCGATCCGCCGCCCTTCGGCCGGGAGGCTGCGGCCTGGGTCGCCGATCAGGCCGGCAGCGAGCACCCGGTGCGTGCGGGACTACGCGGGGACGTCGGCGAACCAACTGGCGGAGGTGTCCCCGCCACCGGGCAGCAGGAGCAGGGGCGGGGCTCCTTCCGGCCCGGCGCAGTTGACGCGGGTGATGCCGTACGGCGTGGGGACGTCGAGGTGTTCGACGCGCCCGCCCCACTCGGCGAGCAGCCCCTCGTACGCCTCGTTGAACGCCCCGCCCCTCGCGCCCTCGTGCACCGCCCCCTCCCCCACTCGGCATGCTTCTCTCGGCACGCCGGGCCGCCCCCTGGGCCCGAGACACCGCGGTCCGCTGATCGCGCAGTCCTGGGCCTGCTCAGCGGCTTCGCCGAGGACGCGGCCGTACGCCGCTCCTCCCCGGCACCCGCGACGCCGTACGGAACCGACACGCTGAACAGCCGAACGGCGGCAGCAGCCGCGCGGAGCCCCGGCCCCGCGCCCGGCCTCACCCGAAGTACATCACCTCGGGCGCGGGTCCGCCGAGGTACGGCCGCCAGCCCGCGAGCCCCGGCCCGTTGGGTGTGCCGGTGGCCGCGAAGGCGGCCAGCGCGCCGCCGAACGCGCGCGCCAGGCCGCGGTCCTCCGGGCCGGTGCGTCCCAGCATCGGGCTCTCCGGGTAGGCGTCGAACGTCCCGAAGAGGAACGGCAGCTCCGCGCAGTGGGTGGCGCCCAGCCTGCCGTCGTCGCCGTCCGGAGACCGGTCGAAGCGGTAGACGTACGCGGGTGTCCCCTGCGCGGCGCGCTGCTCCGCGATGCGGGTGGCGCCGTCCCGGAACATCCAGCCGGTGGCCGCCTCGGTCAGCAGGTCCGCCGGTGACGCGTCCGGCCGC
Organism: Streptomyces sp. NPDC030165; assembly: GCF_055573595.1. Lineage (NCBI taxonomy): Bacteria > Bacillati > Actinomycetota > Actinomycetes > Kitasatosporales > Streptomycetaceae > Streptomyces > Streptomyces sp. NPDC030165. Next base: position 170,336 of record NZ_JBVIBD010000011.1, read on the forward strand.
AGGCGCGCCAGGTCGTCGTACGCGGCGGCCGCTTCGTCCCGGCCGCCGCTCCGGAAGTCGCCGCCGGCGTCCTCGCGCATGATCCGCAGGACGTCGTCCCGGGTGCACGCCCGGGCCCGTGCGTCGAACGCCAGGAACGCGGTCATCTCGTCCCGTACCGTGCCGATCAGCAACTCGGTTCCTCCCAGGGCGCCTTCCGCCACGGCCTGCCGGGGAGGGACCGGCAGAGCGGCGCCGCCGAGCACCGGGTACAGGGGCGGCGCGAGGCGGCCCGGGCGCGCGCGGTCCGCCGCCAGCCGGGCGTACGCGGCGAGCAGCCGCTCCACCGGCAGGGCGCGCAACTCCCGCAGCACGGCGGCCTCGTTGCCGGGGACGGCCGCCTTGTCCGGCACGTCCAGCAGGCGCAGGAAGTCCGCCGTGCTCTCGGCGGCCGCGGCCGGGTCCTGGGGCGGCAGCCCCCACGGCCCGCTCTGCGCGACGACCCGGCGCACCAGCCCGCGGGTCCCGGGGGCGACCGCGAGGGACAGAGCCGTGTACGCGCCCGCCGACTGGCCGCCGACGGTGACCCGGCCGGGGTCGCCGCCGAAGGCCGCGATGTTGTCGTGCACCCAGCGCACCGCCGCGGCCTGGTCCTGGAGGCCGAGATTGCCCACTCCGGCCTCGGGCAGGAAGAGCCAGCCGAGCGGGCCGACACGGTAGTTGGCGGTGACCACGACGAGGTCGCCGAGCGCGGCGAGCCGGGCGCCGTCGTACCAGTCCCAGCCGCCGCAGCCGCTGGTGAAACCGCCACCGTGGAACCACACCAGCACGGGCCGGCCCGCACCCGGAGCGTCGGCCGGGCTCCAGACGTTGAGGGTCAGGCAGCCGTCCTCGTCCCAGTCGGGCGTACGCTTGCCCATCACGCGCTCCAGGCGGGACGGGCCCTGCGGCACGGCGGGCCCGGGGCGGGCCGCGTCCCGTACGCCGGTCCAGCCCTCGTGCGGGCGAGGCGGTGCGAAGCGCAGCGCACCGGTCGGCGAGGCCGCGTACGGAATGCCGCGGAAGGCGACCACCGGCAGGGCGCCCGCGGGGCTCGCCGCGCCGGCGCCCTCCGTCCGCCGTACTGCGTGGGCTTCGTCGGCTTTGCTGTCCGCCACCGGGGCCGGTCTGCCGCGCACCCGTCCCCGCTCGGTCTCCACGGTCCGCCACCACTCGCCAACTGCGGCCATCGGCTCCGCCCTTTCCTCCGGTTCGGCCCCCGCGCAGCATCTGTTCTACGCGACCAGCGGCCGCCCGCGTCCCCGACGCCACCGTCCCGCGCCGCGGCCTCCCTTGCCCGGCCGCGCCCGGGAATTCCCGGTGTGGTACTCCTGTATCAATGGCTCCGCTGTGCCGGGGCCGAGGGTGACCGGCCGCAACTCCACCCCAGGGAGTCCCGTGATGACCGAGCGCAAGCCCCCCGGCGTCAGCTTCGAGACCTGGACCGACCGGCAGATCCGCGAGGCGACGGAGCGCGGCGACTTCGCCGACCTGCCCGGCTTCGGCAAGCCGCTGACCGGCCTCGACAAGCCGTACGACGACATGTGGTGGGTCAAGGAGAAGATGAGCCGGGAGAACCTCTCCTTCCTGCCGCCGACGCTCGCGCTGCGCAAGGAGGCGGAGGACGCGCTGGAGGCCGCTCGGCGGGCCCCTTCGGAGCGGGCGGTACGGCGCGTGATCGGCGAGATCAACACGAAGATCCAGGAGGCGATCCGCCAGCCGCCGCCCGGCCCGCCGCTCGGCCTGGAGCCGTACGACGTGGAGAGCGTCGTCGCCGACTGGCGCGAACGGCACGGGAAGTAGCGCGCCGGCGGCGCGGAACGGGCAGGGGTGGGGGGGGGGGGGGGGGGGGGGGGGGGGGCAGGGGGGAGGGGGGGGGGGGGGGGAGGGGGGGGGAAAAAAAACAAAAGGAGGGGGAACCCCACAAACAGCCAGCCTGTCAAGACAAAAAAAAAAAAAAGGGG
>NZ_JBVIBD010000011.1:172327-175062 GCF_055573595.1 Streptomyces sp. NPDC030165
GTGGGGGGGGGGGGGGAGGAGTGGTGCGCCCCCCCACCCCCCCCCCCCCGCCCCCCCCCCCCCCCCCCCCCCCCCCCCCCCCCCCCACCCCTGCCGCGTGGCCGGCCCGTCCCGTGACGCTTCCGGCCGCGGGTGGACCGGCAACGGCTGCTACGGCCGCAACGCCTCCCGCACCCCGCGACACGCGTCGAGCGCGCGGACCGTGGCCTGGGTGCACAGGCGGCAGTGCTCGTGGCTGCCGGCGTGCGCGCGGCACAGTTCGTTGCTGCGTTCGCAGGCGACGGCGCAGGCGTCGAGCTGTGCGGCCAGCAGCCGGGTCTCCGCGCCGCCTTCCCGCAGCAGCAGCCGCAGGGTCACTCCGACGACGTCGTGGCAGTCCAGATCGGCGCGGACCGCTTCGCGCATCCGGTCCGCGTCGTCGGACGCCGACATGCCGGTGGCGCAGACGAGGACGGCCTTCTCGCACTCGGCGAGGGCGTCGGTGGCCGGGGCCAGCACGTCGGTGCCGAGCCGGGCCTTGGTGGTGATGCTGTCGAGGAGGGTGCGGGTCGGGAGCATGGCGGCCTCCAGGCGCGGTGGTTCCGGGCCGGTTCCGGCGCCGCATCCCGGCGGCCGGAAGGTGGCCCGTGGATGCCCTTCGGCCCGACCGTACTGCTGCCCGGCGCGGCGGGACAGGCGCGCGGCCGCCCGTCTTCGCGGCCGGTCGCCCGGCGTGTCCGGTGCGCCCGTCCTGCCCGGTCGTGTCCGGCCCGTCCGCCGCACCCCAAATCGGCAGCACAGAATCCAATTCAGTACGGTTGTGCTCGTGCGACTGACGAAGAGCACCGACATCGCGCTCCGCATCGCCATGCGGCTGGCGGTCCTCGAAGGCCGGGGCGGCGCGCCGACCACCCGCGAGGTGGCCGGCGCCGTCCAGGTCCCGTACACCCACGCCGCCAAGGTGGTGAGCAGACTCCAGCACCTGGGCGTCGTGGAGGCGCGGCGCGGGCGCAACGGAGGCCTGTCCCTGACCCGGGAGGGCCGCACCGGCTCCTTGGGGCGCCTGGTGCGCGAACTGGAGGGCGTCGGCGACGTGGTGGGGTGCGAGGACGATCCGCCCTGCCCGCTGCGCGGGGCCTGCCGGCTGCGCGGGGCCCTGCGTGCCGCGCAGGAAGCGTTCTTCGCCTCGCTCGACCCGCTGTCCATCGAGGATCTGGTGGGTACCCCGACCGGCCCTCTGCTGCTCGGCCTGTCTCCCCGGCCGGAGGACTGAACGGCCCTACCGCACCCCCCTGTCCCGGCTCGTACGCTTGCGGAGAAATGCGAACCTGAGATGCAAGTTATTTGTGTCACAGCACGTCGCAGCGCCCTCCCCAGCGGGCCGGCCCCTCAGCACCCCTCAAGAACAAGAACCGGAGCATCCGATGTTGTCGTCCACGTCCGCCGAGACCGTCCGTGCCACCCTGCCCGCGGTCGGAGCGGCCATCGGTGAGATCACCCCGCTCTTCTACGACAAGCTCTTCGCCGCCCACCCCGAGCTGCTCCGCGACCTGTTCAACCGCGGCAACCAGGCCAACGGCAGCCAGCGCCAGGCGCTCGCCGGCTCCATCGCTGCCTTCGCGACGCACCTGGTGGAGCATCCGGACGAGCGTCCCGACGCGATGCTGGAGCGCATCGCACACAAGCACGCCTCGCTCGGCGTCCGCGCCGACCAGTACCCGATCGTGCACAAGCACCTGTTCGCGGCCATCGCCGAGGTCCTGGGCGACGCGGTCACCGAAGAGGTCGCGGCGGCCTGGGACGAGGTGTACTGGCTGATGGCGAACGCCCTGATCGCCGTCGAGAAGCGCCTGTACGAGGCGGCGGGCGCGCCGGACGGGGACGTCTGGCGGGAGTACCGCGTCACCGGCCGCTTCCGGGAGACCGAGGACGTGGCGACCTTCGTCGTCCAGCCGGTGGACGGCACCCCGGTCCCGGCGTCCCGGCCCGGCCAGTACGTCTCCGTACAGGTGCGGCTCGCCGACGGCGCCCGGCAGATCCGCCAGTACAGCCTGTCCGGGCAGCCGGACGGTGGCCTGCAGTTCTCCGTGAAGCGTGTGGACGGCGACGCGTCCGGCTCGCCGGCGGGCGAGGTCTCCAACCATCTGCACGCCCACGTGCACGAGGGCGAAGTCCTGCGTGTCAGCGCCCCGTTCGGCGACGTGGTACCGGAGGAGAGCGACCGCCCGCTGCTGCTCGCCTCGGCCGGCATCGGCTGCACGCCCATGATCGGCATCCTGTCCCGCCTCGCCGCCGACGGCTCCGGCCGCCGCGTCGTGTCCGTGCACGCCGACCGCTCCCCGGCCGCGCACGCCTTCCGTACCGAACTGCGGCAGCTGACCGAGAAGCTGGACAGCGCCACGGCCGACGTCTGGTACGAGCAGCCGGACGCCGACACCGGGGCGGGGGACGACGAGGGCCCCGTCACGCTGCACGAAGGCCGTATCGACCTGAGCCGGATCGACGTCCCGGAGGGCACCGTCGCCTACCTCTGCGGTCCGGTGCCCTTCATGAGGGCCGCCCGCGACCAGCTGCTGTCGGCGGGCGTGGCCGCGGCGGACATCCACTACGAGGTGTTCGGCCCCGACCTGGGTCTGTGACCGGTCTCTGACCAGGGCGTGGGGGCGGGCCCCCAGCCCGGGGCAAAGCCCATCCCCAACACCCCCATGTTCCCCCCCCCTCAACCCACAACCGGGTCCCCACCGGAAGAAAAACCA
>NZ_JBVIBD010000011.1:175072-305544 GCF_055573595.1 Streptomyces sp. NPDC030165
ACTGACGCCCGCCGTCTTCGCGCTACTCCCCCCCCCCCCCCCTCTCCCCACCCCCCCCCCCCCCCCCCCCCCCCCCCCCCCCCCCCCCCCCCCCCCCCCCCCCCCACCGCCCGTCCCGGACGCCCCGGTGTTACCCATCCGTAACCTACCGACGGGTTACCAGCGGTAAGAAGCGCACCTTACTCTCCAGTCACTTCAGTCTTGAAGCACTAGGAGCAGTAGATGTCGCCCTCCCGCACCACGCTGCGCACCACCGTCGGCACCGTCTCCGCGGCCGTGCTCGCCACCACCACCCTCACCGGTGCCCCCGCGGCGAACTCCGCCACCACCGCACCGCACGCCCCCGCCACGAGTGCGCCCACCGCCGGCGCCGCCACGCAGCAGGAACTCGCGGCGAAGTTCCCCGACGTGAAGTTCGTGGACATCGAGGGCGACGGCGGCATCACCCTGAAGGCCAACGTCTTCACCCCGGGCGACGCCGTCCCCGGCCGCCGCTACCCGCTGATCGTGCTCCCCACCAGCTGGGCCATGCCGCAGATCGAATACGTCGCGCAGGCCAAGAAGCTCGCCGACGCCGGGTACGTGGTGGTGGGCTACAACTCGCGCGGCTTCTGGCAGTCCGGCGGACAGATCGAGACGGCCGGCCCTCCGGACATCGCCGACGCCTCCAAGGTCATCGACTGGGCACTGGCCCACACCCCGGCCGACCCCGCGAAGGTGGGCATGGGCGGCGTCTCGTACGGCGCCGGAATCAGCCTGCTGACCTCGGCCTTCGACAAGCGTGTCAAGGCGGTCGCGGCGCTGAGCGGCTGGGCCGATCTGATCGACTCGATCTACAGCGGGCGCACCCAGCATCAGCAGGCGGCCGCGTTGCTGGGCGGCGCCGGTGCGCTCACCGGGCGCCCCAGCCCGGAGCTGAAGACCATCCTCAAGGACTTCCTCGGCTCCAACCTGGCCAAGGAAGGCGACATGATCAAGTGGGGCGCGAAGCGGTCCCCGGTCACCTACCTGGACCGGATCAACGCCAACGGCGCGGCGATCATGCTGGGCAACGCCTGGGGCGACTCGCTCTTCCCGCCCAACCAGTACGCCGACTTCTACGAGAAGCTCAAGGGCCCCAAGCGGCTGGAGTTCCGGCCCGGCGACCACGCCACCGCCGAGGGCCTGGGCCTGCTCGGCCTGCCCAACGACACCTGGGACCACACCAGGCGCTGGTTCGACCACTACCTCAAGGGCGCCGACAACGGCGTCGACCGCGAGGCGCCCGTCCAGCTGAAGTCCCGCTCCACCGGCGCCTACGAGGGGTACAAGAGCTGGAAGGACGTCCCTTCCGGGAACCGCCGTATCGAGCTGAACGGCACCCGGCAGATCCGTACCGACCGCGACTCCGGCGCCAACGGCGGCACGGTCTTCCTCTCCAGCCTCCTGGACCAGTTCTTCCGACTGCCGCCGGTGGCCTCGATCCCGCTGCTGCCGCGCTCGGCCGCCGCCGTATGGCAGTCCGAGCGGTACACCTCCGCGCAGCACGTACGCGGAACGGCGAAGCTGCACACCACCGTCACCAGCACCGCGGAGAGCGGCACCGGCATCGCCTACCTGTACGACGTGGGGCCGCTCGGCGTCGGCAAGCTGGTCTCGCACGCGCCGTTCACCTTCCACGACAAGGCGCCGGGCCGGCCGTTCGGCGTGGACCTGGAGCTGTTCTCGACGGCGTACGACGTCCCGGCGGGCCACCGGCTGGCGGTGGTCGTGGACTCCGTGGACCCGCTCTACATCGAGCACAACCCGTCCGGCGCCGAGCTCACCTTCTCCTCGCCCGCGCACGACCCGTCGTGGGTGTCGGTGCCGGTGCGCGACTGAGTACGGGGCCGGGGGCTCAGTGCTGCTGTTGTGCCCCCGGCAGCAGTGTCCCGGGCTCCGGCGCGTTCACGTCCACCGCGTCCGTCTTCGGACTCTTCCGCTGCCGCTCGGCCACGCGGTACGCGCACCACGACAGCAGCATGCACAGACCGATGTAGATGGGCGAGACGATCAGGACGACCGGGATGAACGGCAGGTCGTAATCGAGGTTGGAGGCGATCAGCTTGCCGGCGTGCAGGAACTCCTCGTAGGTGATCAGGAAGCCGAGCGAGGTGTCCTTCAGCGCGACCACCAGCTGGCTGATGATGGTGGGCAGCATGGCGCGGACCGCCTGCGGCACCAGGACGTGCGTCATGACCTGCGTCTTGCGCATCCCCAGCGCGTACGCGGCCTCCCGCTGCCCCCGGTCGACGGAGTGCACGCCGGCCCGGAACACCTCGGCCAGCACCGAGCCGTTGTACAGCGTCAGCCCCGCGATCAGCGCGTACAGCGGCTCCGCCTTCAGCGCCACGTAGACGAAGAAGATCATGACCAGTACGGGCATCGCCCGGAAGAACTCCACCAGCAGCGTGCTCACCCAGCGGACCGGCGCGTGCTCCGAGAGCCGCCCGGCGGCCAGCAGCGCGCCCAGCGCGAGCGAGAGCACGGCGGCGATCGCGAACGCCTTGAGCGTGTTGCCCAGCCCTTCGAGCAGCAGTTCCTGGATGCCCTGGTACGCGAACGGCGTCCACTTGCGGGCACTGAACTGGCCGGTGTCGATCAGCAGGTACACGACCCAGGCCACGAGGGCGAGGATCACCACCGTCGCCGCCGCGCCGTAGAACCGGTGCCGGCGCCTGGTGTGCGGTCCGGGAACGTCGTAGAGGGCGGTGGTGGCGGTCATCGGGGAACCCCCCAGCGCTTTTCCAGCACGTTGAACAGCGCGCTGATGGTCAGGGTCACGATCAGGTAGCCGACGGCGATCCAGACGAAGGTCCAGATGATGCTGTAGCCCAGCTCGTTGAGTGTCTTGTAGGTACCGAGGAGTTCGACGACGCTGAAGGAGCCGGCGATCGCGGAGTTCTTGGCGAGCGCGATGAGTGTGGAGCCGACGGGCGGGATGACGGTACGGAACGCCTGCGGCAGCACCACGTCGCCCAGCGTCTGCGAGAAGGTCATGCCGAGGCTCCGGGCCGCCTCGCCCTGGCCCACCGGCACGGTGTTGATGCCGGAGCGCACCGCCTCGCAGATGAAGGCGGAGGTGTAGCAGCCCAGCGCCAGGATGGCGAAGATCTTGAAGGGCAGTACGACGCCGAAGCGCGGCAGGCCCAGCAGCACCGCGAAGAACAGCAGCGTCAGCGGCGTGTTGCGCAGCACCATCACCCACACGGTGCCGAACGCCCGCAGCGCGCCGACCGGCGCCACCCGGAAGGCGGCCATCAGCACCCCGACGACGAGCGCGAGCAGCGAGGCGAAGACGGTCAGCTCGACGGTGCCGAGCAGGCCCTCCCCGTAGAGCGAGAAGTTGTCCAGCAGTACGTTCATCCGGTCGGTCCTCGTCCTCAGCTCGCCGGGTAGCGGTCGATGGCGGGCGGCCGCGGAGCGGGGACGCCGGACAGGCCCAGTGTCGCGTCGTACGCCTTCTTCCAGTCGCCGTTCTTCTCGTGGGCGGCGAGCGCGTCGTCCAGCGCGAAGCGCAGCGCGGTGTCCCCGCGCGGCACGCCGATGCCGTACGGCTCCTCGGAGAACGGCTTGCCCGCCAGCTTCAGCTCGTCGGGCACCTTGGCGGCGTAGCCCATGAGGATCGCGTCGTCGGTCGTGACGGCGTCGACCTGATAGGTGAGCAGGTTGTCCACGCACACCGAGTACGTGTCGTAGGCGACCAGGTCGGCCTTCGGGTAATCGGCCTTGATGCGCTGGTACGGCGTGGAACCGGCCGCCGAGCAGACCTTCCGGCCCGCCAGGTCCCCCGGCCCGTCGATGCCCTTCTGGTCCTTGCGCACCAGCAGGCCCTGCCCCGCCATGTAGTACGGGCCCGCGAAGCCCACCTGCTGCTTGCGCTTGGCGTTGATGGTGTAGGTGCCGACGTAGAAATCGATCTGGCCGTTCTGCAGGGCCGTCTCCCGGTTGGCGGAGGCGATGGTCTTGAACTGGATGCCCTTCGGGTCGAAGCCGAGCGAGGCCGACAGCATCTTGGCGATCTCGATGTCGAAGCCGGTGTACGTCCCGGAGGCCGGGTCCCGCTCGCCCATGTACGGCTGGTCCTCCTTGGCGCCGACGACCAGCCGGCCACGGCTCTCGGCCTTGCGCCAGGTCGCGGAGGCGGGCAGCCGGAAATCCCCGGCGGTCGTGTAGCGGGGCAGTTCGCTGCCCTTGGGACCCTTGACCGGCGGGCTGCCGGACTTGCCGCAGCCGGCGGCCAGCAGAGCGGCGGCGGTCAGCGCGAGCGCCACGAAGGCGGTTCGGGTCTGGTGCATGGCGGCGCCCCCGGTCAGTGCTTGAGGATCTTGGAGAGGAAGTCCTTGGCGCGGTCGCTCTCGGGCGCGGTGAAGAACTCCTCCGGCGTACGGTCCTCGACGATCCGGCCGTCGGCCATGAAGACGACGCGGTTGGCGGCGGAGCGCGCGAACCCCATCTCATGGGTGACGACGACCATCGTCATGCCCTCCTGCGCGAGCTGCTGCATGACCTCCAGCACCTCGTTGATCATCTCGGGGTCGAGGGCGGAGGTCGGCTCGTCGAAGAGCAGCGCCTGCGGCTCCATGGCCAGCGCGCGGGCGATCGCCACGCGCTGCTGCTGCCCGCCGGAGAGCTGCGCCGGGTACTTGTCGGCGTGCGCGGCCAGCCCCACCCGCTCCAGGAGTTGGCGGGCCCGCTGCTCGGCCTCCTCCTTCTTGCGCTTACGGACCTTGACCGGCGCGAGCATCACGTTGGCCAGCACGCTCTTGTGCGCGAAGAGGTTGAAGGACTGGAAGACCATGCCCACTTCGGTACGGAGTCTGGCCAGTTCGCGGCCCTCTTCGGGGAGCGGGTGGCCGTCCAGGGTGATGGTGCCGGACTCGATCGGTTCCAGGCGGTTGATGGTGCGGCACAGGGTGGACTTGCCGGACCCGGAGGGCCCGATGACGACCACCACCTCGCCGCGGCCGACGGTGAGGTCGATGTCCTGGAGGACATGGAGCTTCCCGTAGTGCTTGTTGACCCCGCGCAGCTCGATCAGCGCATCACCGGCCATGTGCAGCCTGCTCACTCTCATCCGTACAGCCAGGACACCGCAAGACCCCGCAAACTACCTGCCCCAGAGCAGTACTTTTCCCCTGACACGCACGAATGCCCCGATAATCCCCGGTTACCGGGAAAAGTGCCCACGCCTGCCCGGTACGCGCTCTCCGGCCCGCGCCCCCTGCTCCGCGCCACTCCCCTAGGTACACAGTGCCTGCCTGCGTACCTAGCCTGTGGGGCATGCGTGACAACCGGCCAGTCTTCCAGCGCATCGCCGACGATCTGCGCCGCCAGATCGACGACGGGGCGCTGCCCGTCGGCGCGCGGATCCCCTCCCGGTCCGAGCTGAAGCGGGCGTACGAAGCCAGCGACCAGACCGTGGACCGCGCGGTCCGCGTCCTGAAGGCCGCCGGCTACGCGGAAGGGCAGTTCGGGCGGGGGGTGTTCGTCGCCGACCGGGCACCGATCGGGACCCTGCTGCGCTCCACGGGCGCCGTGGACTCCCCGTTCGCCGCCCGCATCACCCTGGAGGGTTCACCCGACGGCGCGCCGTTGACCTGGGAGGTGTCCTCGACGACGGACGCGGCGTCGGACCGGGTGGCCCGGCGGCTGTGCATCGTGCCGGGCACCGGCGTCGTCCGCTCGGTGTACGAGTACCTGGCCAACCGCCAGCCCGTCCAACTCGCCACGAGCTGGGAGCCGCTCGCCATCACCGAGGGCACGGACGTCGTCTTCCCGGAGTGCGGGCCCTATGCCCGGCGCGGAGTGCGGGGGCGCATGGCCGCCATCGGAATCCGGGTGGTGCGCGCCGAGGAGCGCGTGGGGTCCCGGCCCGCTTCCAGCGCCGAGGCGGAGGCGCTGGGCTGCTCCCCCGGCCAGTGCGTGACGGCCGTGGAACGCACCCACTTCGACGCGGACGGGCGCGCCGTGGAGACCTCGGACATCGTCGTACGGGCCGACCGGTGGCGGCTGGCGTACGACATCGGATTCGTGTGACCGGCACTCGGCGAGGCGCACCCTCTGGGCTCACGGCGTCTTCCCTCAGGCCCGGTGGCCAGCTCGCGGCGGCCTTCCGGGTGACCGGCGGTCAGCTCTCGGTGGTTCGTCGTGTGCCCGGTGGCCAGCTCGCGGCGGCCTTCCGAGCGATCGGGGATCAGCTCTCGGCGGCTTCCCGTGTGACCGGCGGAAGGCTCTCCGCGGCTACCCGTGTGCCCGGCGGTCAGCTCTCCGCGGCCTCCGCGTAGAGCTGGGACAGTTCGGGCGCCCCGTTGGCCGCCCAGTCCCGGCCCGCCGTCACCACGTCCACCTCCCGGCCGGAGGCCAGCCGGACCAACGGCTCGCCGCCGGGCCACACCTTCCAGGCCGCGCCGGGCACCGTCCGTACCAGCACCGTACCCAGGTAGCAGCCCGCGTCGTTGCCGAGCCAGGTGACCACCTCGGGGTCGTCACGCCAGGCGGGGCGCAACTGGTCCAGTGCCTCCAAAGAGGCCACCGAGTCGTCCAGTTCCACGCCTTCGGTCTGGGCCTGGGCACGCAGCAGCTCGCACTCCGCCAGGAGCATCGCCGCGCCTTCGGGGTCGTCTTCCACAGCAGGGACCACTTCCGGGCGCTTGCGCCACTTGTCCAGGAAAGACATGTTCATGGGCGTAGCGTCCCACCCGGGCCGGGGCGGTGGCCACAGGCGCGCGGCAGGCCGATGGCCGGATCACCGCCCGGGCCACCGGATCCGGCCGGGCCCGTGCTCGGCCTCGTACTCATCCTCGTACTCCTTTGCTGTACGGCGGAAGGAAGACCGCATGCGCGTACGACTGTGGGGCACGCTGCTCGCCCCGGCTCTCTGCTTCTCCCTCGCCCCCGCGGCCGCACCGGCGACGGCGGCGATGGCGATGGCGATGGCGGCGCCGGCACAACGGGCCACGGCCCCGGTGCCGTTGGAGAGACTCTTCGACAACACGGCGGTCAGCGAGCCGTCCGACCCGGCGTCGGCGGACTTCGACGGCGACGGCAACTCGCTGTCCGCACGGGACCTCGCCGCCGCGGGCTGGACGCCGGGGCGGGTGCTGACCGTCGACGCGGCCCGGCTGCGGTGGCCGCGTGCCACCGCGGGCCGCCCGGACAACGTACGGGCCGACGGCCAGACGGTACGGCTGCGCGGGCGCGGTGACGCGCTGTCGCTGCTGGTGGCCGCGACGGGCGGCGCGGCGACCGGGAGCGGCACGGTCCACTACCGGGACGGGTCGCGCAGCACGTACCGGCTGACCGCGCCGGACTGGCGTACGGGCCCGCTCAGCACCAAGGCGGTGGCGCTGCCGCACATCAACACGCCCGGCGGCCAACGGGCGGAGCGGACGCGGCTCTACGCGGTGGGCGTGCCGGTGGCGCGTGGGCGCGAGGTGTCCGCCGTCGTGCTGCCGAAGGACCCGGGCCCGGACGCCGACCTGCATGTCTTCGCCGCGGCGGTGCGCGACAACGGTGCGGGCTGGACGGGCGGTTGGGGCGCGAGTACCGCCGGGTACGCGAAGGCCGGGCCGTGGCGCGACCAGACGCTGCGGCTGGTCGTGCACACCGGCGCGGGCGGGCCGCGGGTCCGGGTCCGGCTGGCGAACACCTTCGCTTCGGCGCCGGTGGACTTCGGGGCGGCGAGCGTGGCCGTACAGGGCACGGACGGCGGCGCCGGAGCCGCCCGCGCGCCGGTACCGCTGACCTTCGGCGGGCGCCGCGGGGTACAGGTCCCGGCCGGCGCCCAAGCGTACAGCGATCCCTTGCCCTTCACCGTGCGCGCGGACCGCAAACTGCTGGTCAGCCTGCATCTGCCGGGCACGGTGACAGCGGCGCCGGTGCACCGGGAATCCCGGCAGGTCTCCTACGTCAGCGCGCCGGGCAGCGGCGACCGTACGGGTGACACCGGCGGCACGGCGTACCCGGGCACGCTGACCGGCTGGCCGTTCCTGACCGGGGTGGAGGTCGCGGGCGGTCCCGGCACGGTCGTGACGCTCGGCGACTCCATCACCGACGGCTCGGGCTCGACGGCGGGCGCCGACCGGCGCTGGCCGGACGTACTGGCCCGCCGCCTCCAGGCACAGGACCGGCTGCCGCGCTACGGCGTGCTCAACAGCGGCATCGCGGGAAACCGGGTCGTCACCGACCGCTATCCGGGTGACGGCGTGAGCGCCACCACCAGCGGAGTCAGCGCGGAGCACCGGCTGGAGCGGGACGTCCTGGCGCAGCCCTCGGTCCGTACGGTGGTGGTCTTCGAGGGCATCAACGACGTACGGGCCGGGACCCCGGCGCACGCGGTCGTGGCAGGCCTGCGGGCCATCGCCCGGCGCGCGCACGAGCGCGGGCTGCGGGTGGTGGCCGCGACCGTCGCGCCGTGCGAGGGCTTCGCGGACTGCACGGCGGCGGTCGACGCGCGGCGTACCGCCGTGAACACCGCGATCCGGACGCGCGGCGCGGGCTTCGACGCCGTACTGGACTTCGACGCGGTACTCAGGGACCCGGCGCGCCCGCAGCGGCTGCTGCCCGCGTACGACAGCGGCGACCACCTGCACCCCGGCGACGCGGGCCTGCGGGCGCTCGGGGAATCGGTGGACCTGCGGGCACTCGTACCCGGCAGGCCCTGAGACGGCCCCTCCACGCCGGAAGGTCCGGCGCTCACCCAGCGCAGCCTCCTGATCCAGCTCAGCTCCCTGACCCAGTTCAGCTCCCCGTCCCGGCTCAGGCCCCCTCGTCCCATCCCCTCACCCGGCTCAGACCTCCAGATCCACCACCACCGGAGCATGGTCCGACGCGCCCTTGCCCTTGCGCTCCTCGCGGTCGACGTACGCGTCCGAGACGGCCTTGGCGAACGGCTCATTGCCGTACACCAGGTCGATGCGCATGCCCTTGTTCTTCGGGAAGCAGAGCTGGCGGTAGTCCCAGTAGGTGAACGGCTTGTCGTACTTCAGGGGGCGCGGCACCACGTCCGACAGGCCGGCCTCGCGCAGGGAGGCCAGGGCGGCACGCTCGGCGGGCGTCACATGCGTCATGCCCTCGAAGACGGAGGTGTCCCACACGTCGTCGTCGGTCGGCGCGACGTTGAAGTCGCCGAGGATCGCGAACGGGCGCGGACCCGCCGCGTCCTCGGCGACGGCCGCCTTCAGCGCCTCGAACCACTGGAGCTTGTACGCGAAGTGCGCGTGGTCGATCTCGCGGCCGTTGGGCACGTACACCGACCAGATGCGGGCCGGCCCGCAGGTCGCGGAGACGGCGCGGGGCTCCTGCACCCCTTCGTAATCCGGGCCGCCCGCCAGGCCGGGGGTCACGTCCTCCAGCCCCACCTTCGACAGCAGCGCGACGCCGTTCCACCGGCCGGTGGCGTTGACGGCGGCCTCGTAGCCCAGCTCGCGCAGCTGGTCGTACGGGAACTGCTCGGCCGAGCACTTGGTCTCCTGGACGCACAGCACGTCCGTGCCGGTGTTCTCCAGCCAGGCCAGCAGCCTCGGGAGGCGGGCGGTGATCGAATTGACGTTCCAGGTCGCGATGCGCATGTCCGTAAACCTACAGCGGGGGTCTGACAGTCAGTTCAAACCGGTGCGGTCACCGGGGGTGAGGCGGGCGTGGTCGGCACCGCCGAGCTTGTCGATCATGCCGTCGTACACGGGACGCGCATGGTCCTGCAACAAGCTGTCGTGCACGTCAATGGCCCGGCGCGGCCGGACCTCGCGGACGTAGTCGATGACCTCGGCGATCTTGTTCCACGGCGCGTGCACGGGCAGCAGCAGCGTGTCGACCGTACGGCCCTGCGGGACGGTGAGCGCGTCACCCGGGTGAAAGACGGTCGCGCCGTCGTCCTCCGTGGTGATCAGGTAGCCGACGTTCGTGACACGCGGAATGTCCGGATGAATCACGGCATGCAGCTGCCCGTGCACCTCGACGTCGAACCCGGCGGCCGTGAACGCGTCCCCCTCACCGACCGTGTGCACCCGCCCGGGGAAGGCCGCGGAAATCTGCTCGGCGACACTGGCCGGCGCCCAGATCCCGGCACCGCGGTCGGTCTCCATCCCCGCACGCAGCCGCTCCTCGTCGAAGTGGTCCATGTGCTCGTGAGTGATCAGAATGGCGTCGGCACCGACCGCCGCGTCCCGCTCGCTGAAGACACCGGGATCGATGACGAGCACCTGCCCGTCCTTCTCCAGCCGGACGCAGGCGTGGGTCTTCTTCGTGAGTTCCATACCCCCATCTTGCCGCGCGATCTTGCCGGACGGGCGAGACGGGGCTGATGGAACGCACGGAACAGGCAGGGGACCAGGCTTCCCCGCACCGCAGCACAGCCCCCCTCAAACCCCCTTACTCACACTTACTTACTCTTACCCACCCTGACTTCACCCTTCCGGAGTGGTCTCCTCACGAATCACCCGCTGCGCCACGGCGAACGCCGCATTGGCCGCCGGCACGCCGCAATACACCGCGGTATGCAGCAGAACTTCCTTGATCTCCGTGGGGGTGAGCCCGTTGCGCAGCGCGGCACGGGTATGCAGCGCCAGCTCGTCCTGGTGGCCGCGGGCGACCAGCGCGGTGAGCGTGATGATGCTGCGGGTACGCCGGTCCAGCCCCGAGCGGGTCCACATCTCGCCCCACGCGTAGCGGGTGATGAACTCCTGGAAGTCCCCGGTGAAGGCATCCGTGTCGGCCTCCACCCGGTCCACGTGCGCGTCCCCGAGCACCTCGCGCCGGACCTTGATGCCCTGCTCGTACGCGCCGCCCCGGACCGCCTCCGGCTGGGCGAGACCGGACTCGATGGCCGCGGGCGCCACGGGCGGGGGCGGCGGCGCGGGCCCGAGCACCGGCTTCGGCGCCGCGGCGCCGATCGCGGCCTGCGTGGCGGCGCCCGGCTTGTCGTGCCAAGCGGCGGTGAAGTGCCGGATCAGCAGCTCGGTGACGGCGGCGGGCTGCTCGACGGGCGCCAGGTGGGACGTCCCGGGTACGAGCGCGAGGCTCGCGTCCGGGATGCCGGCCACCAGGGTGCGGGCGTCGGTGGTCGGGGTGACCTGGTCCTCGGAACCGACGACGACGAGGGTGGGCACCCCGATCCGCTGGAGCGAGGAGCGGACATCGAAGGAGGCCATCGCCTCACAGGCGGCGATGTAGCAGCCGGGATCCGTGGTACGTACCATCTGCACGGCCCACTCGACGATGGCGGGCTGGGCCCCCGCGAAGCCGGGGGTGAACCAGCGCTCGGGCGAGGTACGGGCGATCGGGTCCAGCCCGTTCGTACGGATCACCACACCCCGCTGCCGCCAGGAGTCGGCGGTACCGTACCGCGGCGACGAGGAGATCAGCGCGAGCGAGGTGACCCGCTGCGGCCGGGTGAGAGCCAGCTGCGCACCGATCGCCCCACCGATGGAACACCCCGCATAACCGAACCGCTCCACACCCAGCACATCAAGTGTGGCCACCAGCCGGTCCGCCAGCTCCGCGACGGAGGACGCCGGATAGGCGGGCGACCCACCGTGCCCGGGCAGGTCGAACCGGATGACACGCCAGTGCCGGGTCAGCTCGGGTATCTGCCGGTCCCACATGTGCCATGTGGTACCAAGCGCCGCACCCAAAACCAGGCAAGGTGCGTCTTCCGGCCCGTCAGAGCGGTATTGCAGGGTCTTCACCGTCGTCTCACTCACCCGCCTGACCCTCTCATCTGTCACAAGGTGTCACATCGCCAGGGTGAACCTAGGTCGTTTCTGATGGCTCTTGGACGGTGTCGCGGTGCCAGATGACGATCGCGGTGACGGTGAGGGTGCCGTTGAAGACGTAGTCGCGTTTGTCGTAGCGGCTGGCCACCGCCCGGAACTGTTTCCACTTGCTGACGCAGCGCTCGACCGCGCTGCGCCGCCGGTACTGGACTTTGTCGAAAGCGGGTGGACGGCTGCCGGCCCGGCCACGGTTGTGGCGGTTGGCCCGCTGGTCGTCCGGCTCGGCGATGGTCGCCTTGATGCCCCGACGACGCAGGTAGACGCGGTTGTCACGGCCGGAGTACGCCTTGTCGCCGCGCACCCGGCCCGGGCGACGGCGTGGCCGGCCGGGCCCGCGGCGGTGAATGCGCAGCGTCTGAAGCACCGGCCAGAGCATGGGGCTGTCGCCCCGCTGGCCCGGTGACGTGAGCCAGGCCAGCGGGCGGGCCCGGTCGTCAGCCAGCAGATGCACCTTGGTGGTCACCCCGCCCCGTGAGCGCCCCATCGCCCCCGCCCATCGGCCTCCACACGCGCCCCGTCCCCTTTTGCGGGAAGTCCCGCGGCGGCCGATGACGGGCCCCGGCCGCATGCTGATGAGCCCGGCACGTGGTGGAGTCGATGTTCACCGCCCACTCCCGCTCCAGCTCGCGGGCCAGGACACCGTCGGGATCTCCGGCGTCGGCCTCGATCTGTAGCCCGGCCAGGATCCGCTGCCAGGTTCCGTCCGCCGACCAGCGGCGATGCCGTTCGTAAACGGTCTGCCAGGGCCCGTACCGCTCCGGCAGATCCGGCCAGGGCACTCCGGTACGGGCCCGGAACAGCACCCCGTTCACCACTGTCCGGTGATCGGACCACTGCCCGCCGGGCCTGCCGTTGGCCGACAGCAACAGCTCAATCGCCCGCCACTGCGCATCGGTCAGTTCGTGTCGTCGCACCATGCCCGACGCCTGCCCGGCCCCGGACCTGACCCACCCCGCCCGACAAGAGCCATCAGAAACGGCCTAGGCGCCAGATCAGGCGGGGCGCTGGCAGGCCACGCTCCGAGGACGGGCCGACCTGCGGGCGCCCGGTGAGCATCGTCACGCCGGGCGCGTCCGCTCGGTGCACAACCATTCGATGGCGTCGCCGGTCACATACCTGTTCGCCTACGGGGCCGTACCGCGCTTGCCTCACCGTCGGCCGTCAGTCCGGCTCCCCAAGAAAGGTTTCAATGAAGCTCCACCGTGCCCTGGCGACCGCAGTTGTCACGGCCGTCATCAGTCCCCTGACCCTGCTCGCGGCCCCCGCCGCGTCTGCGACGGACCAGGCGCCGGCGCCCAGTACCACCCCCTCCGCGTCGAACCCGGCCACCGCCGCATCGACCGGCGCCGACGCCGGCGCCGCCGGCACCCACGGCAGTGACAGCGCTGCCGGTGACATGGGCAGTGGGGAGTCCACCGCCGAGCGGCCGACCGCTGAGCCGACACCCACTGCCTCGGGCGCGGCGAAGCCGAGCACCACGCCGTCCCCCACCGAAACCCGCTCCACCTCCTGCTTCCCGATCTTCGACGTAGACCGCGGCAAGACGGGGCTGACCGGTCTCCCGAGCAAGATCGTCGCCGATTCCGGCTGGCATGACTTCACCTACCGCGTCACCAACGTCTCCAAGATTGCGGTGAGGGCGACCGACATCTCCCTCTCCCTCGGCACCGCCGACCCGAAACTCAGCGACATCGCCGAACTGGACGTCACGGTGCAGTGGTTCAACCCGAAGACACACACCTGGAAGCCCATCGAAGGCGAGGGCGCCAAGTTCCAGGACAACGACGACTTCGCCACCGTCAAGCAGCTGAAGCCGGGCGAATACGCGGACGCCAAGCTGCGCATCAAGGCCGGCGGCAAGGCCAAGGCCGGCACGGGATACTTCTTCACCATCGGGTACTCCTACGGCGAGGACGACCGGTGCGGCTTCGACAACATCAGCCAGTTCGACTTCACCGTCCTCTCCCCCCACAGCAAGCCCGGCCCGGTCGACGACGCCAGGGGCAAGCCCGTGGACGGCAAGGGCAGGCCGGAAAAGCCGGGCACCGCCGGGAATCAGCCGGCGTCGCACGGCGGCCATGACGAGCTCCCGGTCAGCGGCACGCTCGCGGAAACCGGCTCCTCGGACAGGCTGCCGACCCTTGCCGCCATCGGTGGCGCCGCCGTCCTCGCCGGTGCCGGGGCCGTCGTCATCGCACGTCGCCGCAGGACCGGACCCCAGGCGTAAGGAGCCGAGCACCCTGCGTCCGCTTCCAGCGTGGGCTACTCCCACTGCTACAGCGGTAGCGGGCAGTGTCACTGAGGCACTGGGCTCCGCCAACGGGGACCCCGGGTGCCGAGGCCCCCGGGGTCCCACCGATGAAACGGCCCTTCGCCCTGCACCAGGAGGGCTACGGTGACGCGATGACCTGGGCCCACCTGCACATCGACCTGGGCGTTGGCGGCCGCGTCGGCTCCCGGACAGCCGGAGCCCGGCGGGGCAATGCCGGCGGCAGACCAAGGCGGACGATGCTGGGACACGACGCCAGGGCCGGGGGGCGGGCCGTGGCGGCAAGGCAGGTCAGACTGCCGGAACCCAGCGCCGCGACCCCGCGGGCGCTGGAACGGCGCCGCGCGGAAGACCTGCCAAGCGGGCCGGGCATCCTGCAGAACGCTTCGCGGGCAAGGGGCCGGTAGCGCCCATGCCCTGCCGCAACTGAAGCCGTCTTACCCCTGTACCGTGAGGCGCTTGTAGAGCGAGTGGGGGCGAAAGCCCCCGGCACGAAACTCTTCGCAACCGACGTTCCGCTGGTGCGGTGGATTACCTGGCGTCCGGGTCAGAGACCCATTCCAGGATGTTGTGCCACCGAGAGTGTGGGACGTCCAAGGCTGCCGGGTCGATGGCTCGCATCTGCTCGGCCAGACGCTGCCCGGCTTGCTCGGCCTTCTCATGATTGAGGTCTTCGTTCAGTTCCTCGTCGTAGTTCGGACGCTCGACCTCAAGCAGGTAGAGGAAGTGGGCGAAGGAGCGAAGGTCCTTGTTGAGCGGGTAGACCTCGTCTTCGTCCTGGGGAAGGCACAGGACGGTACCAGTGGCGATGTCGAGGGCGATGTCGTCGTACGGGACCATGCCGAGCAGGATCCAGTCCGCCGCGTTGTCGGGTAGGTTCGTCCAGCGGGCATTCAGGTTCTCGTAGCACGCGCCGGCCTTCTTGAGCTTCGGGTCAAACCTGTCGATCAGGTCGAACCATGGGTTGGCGCGGACCGGGAGCCCTACCTCGCGCAGGAAACGCCAACTGGGTTCGTGTTCGATGCCGTCCAGTTCCTCCTCCGTGAAGATGACCACCTCGTCTGCACTGAACTGGTTTTCCAGCATTGCCCTGTCGACGATCGACACGTGAGCCCAGCTCCTTCGTGTTTGTTGCATCCGTGTGGGCACCTTGTTGCCTGCTGTCGGTTGTCACAACGCTGCCCGCAGTCACATCACATCCCTGCGCGCCCTGCCCCTCAAAGTCATCGCCGCCAGCTGACAAGGTCCAGGGGAACGCCGGGTATAGGTTCGTGATGGTGACCGCCGCGGCGCCGGCAGGTTCGCGGTGGCCTGCTGTCGCCGCAACTTCCGAGGAATCACCCATGGCACCGCGGGACACCTTCCGTACCACCCCGCCACGCCCCGTTGACGTGGAGGCGCTCTTCCCCGAGCTCGTCCCCCACCGCCGCGAGGCCGTCCGGCTGCATCCGCGAGCCGGTTGTCCCACGGTGGAGGACAGTTCGGTCGGCGGCCCACTGCTGTGGCCGCAGGTGCAGCCGTGGCCGTACTACGACCATGCCCACCCCGAGGTGAGGGGTTCATCCTGGCTGTCCTGGGCCCAGCCTATGGTGCCGGTGCTCCAGCTCTACGCCGCCGATTTGCCCGAGCCCGCTTCCCGGTCGCCTTTTCCCGAAGGATCGGATGTCCTGCAGGTTCTGTGGTGTCCTTTCGCGCATGAACCGGACTACATGCCGCGTCCGCAGATCTTCTGGCGCGACCGGCGCACCGTGACTGCCGCACAGTCCGCGCCGGCGCCGCCGCGGCCGCACGGAGCCGAGGACGACTACCTGCCGGCTCCGTGCGTACTGCATCCGGAGCGGGTGGTGGAGTACCCGGACTGGGACCTGCCGGACGAGCTTGCGGACGAACTCCAGGAGCGGTTCGAGCGGCTGGAGGAAGAGACCGGCTGGTCGTACTGGCCCCATCTGCCGATCGCCTACGGAAAGTCTCGGGAGTTGCATCAGATGGTCGCGTTTGCCCTGGTCGCCTGATCGGAGAACTCCCCGACGCTACCGTAGATGTCACGACACATGCTCTCCACCTGCATGTCTTGCACGTCGATCCCTTCTGATACATGTCTCAGCTTCAGAAGGGATCGCTCGTGATGCGTCAGCCAGGTGTGGAGTTGGCCGGATCGGCCAAACTGGAGCTCGTCTCTGGCGTCACCCACCTCCGCCCCGAAGACGCCACGTGGAAGGCCATGCTGCGGGGCTGGAAGTCGCAGCAGGCCCGCAACCTCAAGAGGGGAACGTTCGAGCCGCGGGAGAAGCGGGTTTGCGCCTTCCACTCGTACACGAACGAGTACCTGTGACTGTGGACGCCGGCGAACATGGACGAGTGGTCGGCTTCGCTGACCACGGAGAAACACTTGGCACCCTCGACGGTGCGTGGCTATCAGGGGACCTTGCGGCTCTTCTCCGAGTACATCATCGACCCTCGTTACGGCTGGGCGCCTGTGTGCGAGAGGGACTTCGGGACGTACCCCGTGGCGATCACCCACGAGTAGAACACCATCCCGCACCTCCAGGATTACGAAAGTGACCCGGAGGCCCGGCCGTTCACGCGGGAGGAGCTCCAACGCTTCCTCGACTACGCGGACGACCAGGTGGAACGGGCGGTCCACAGCAGACGCAAGGACGCGCTGGCCGCGCATCGGGACGCCACCTTGTTCAAGGTCATCTACGGGTGGGTGTTGCACCGGACCGAGTCGTCGAGGCTGCGCCTGGTCGACTTCGGCAGGAATCCGAAGGCGCCGCAGTTCGGCCGGTACGGGACGCTCAACATCCGCTGTGGCAAGGTGAAGAAGGTGCAGCCGCCGCGTCGGCGAAACGTGCTGTCGGTGATGGACTGGGCCGTCGATGCGGTGGCCGACTACGTCGAGAATGTTCGTCCTCGTTTCGGATTCCCTGACCACCCGGCGCTGTGGTTTACCGAGCGCGGCGGCCGACTGAAGCCCGGGTCGGTCAACGACCGGTTCGCCGCGACAGCCGAAGCCGTCGCCGACCGGTGCCTGCCCCACCTGGGCGCCACCGCCGAGTTGCCCTGGCACCCGGCCGCGCTGATCGACGAGCACTGGATTTCCACCTGCCGTGCGGTCGGCGCCTTCGCCAGCGTCCTGGAGATCACTGTTCACGAAGCCCCGGCCCGCCTGCGCGCCCGTGCCTTCACCACCGGACGCCCTCTGCCCGCTCTCGCCCGCGACATCCTCACGCACCTGACCGACGGCCCGGACGCTTAGCGTCAGCGCACGCCAGTTCCCGTGGCCCGTCCGGGCCGGCCAGGGCAGGCTCCTCGGCCCCGGCAAGAGGGCCTGGACCGCCCCGGGGCCGCCGTGGTCATCGGTCTCTAACCGGATCGGGTACCTGACCGTCGGCTTCGGTGCGGGCTTCGGGTCGTCCCAGCCCTCGAAGTGCACCGGGTAGGTGACCGCCGACGTCGGCCGGGGCGACTGCCCTGGGCGGTCGGGCCGCGGCGCGGGGGCAGACAGGCCCCGACACGGGGGTTCGGCGGGCGGGGCTGGCCACGGTGCCGGGGTGAAGGTCACTGTGGTCTTCGGGCAGCCGGCGGCGAGCTTGCGCAGCGCCGCCTGCTCGTCGGCGCCGGTCCGTGGCCGGGTGCGGTATGGCGTCACAGGGCTCGTTGTGCCGCGGAGCGTGGGTTGGGTCAGCGTCGGTGGCACACGGGGTGAGCCGTATGCCACCGGCGATTCCGGCCGGTTCAGGGGGTGCGGGGCCAGGCGTGGGTGCCCGTGGTGATGTTGCCCTTGCCGTCGCCCTTGTAGAAGTTGAAGCGCTGCTGGTCGCTCCACAGCGAGCCGACATCGGTCTTGCCGTCGCCGTCGAAGTCACCGGCCAGCAGGATCTGGGTGCCGCCCCAGCCGTTGTCGTGCCACATCGACACGCCCTCGCTCAGTCCGCCGCCGGCCTTGCTGTCGTAGCGGGTGTAGCGGTTGAGGCCGCCGACGTTGGTGACGGCGACGATGTCGTCACGGCCGTCGCCGTTGAAGTCGCCGGTGGCGATCTTTTTCATGTTCTGCCAGGTGGCGTCGCGCCACATGTTGCGCTTGGTGCCGTTCAGGGCGCCGCTGGGGCCGGCGTCGTAGGCGTACAGGGCGCCCTTGGGGCCGCCGCCCCACACGGCGAGCAGGCCGTCACGGTTGGAGGTGCCGGACTTGAAGCGGGCCAGCTGGACCATCTCGTTCCAGTTGAACTTCTCGTCCGCCCACATCGGCTTGTTCTGCGCCAGGGTGCCCTGGGAGTCGCCCGTGTACAGGCGCAGGGAGCCGTTGCCCCATACGGCGGCGATGTCGGCGTGCCCGTCGCCGTTGAAGTCACCGCCGATGATCTTGGTGATGCCCTTCCAGCCGCCGTCCTGCGTCCACAGCGGGCGGCCGTATTCGAAGGTGCCGTCGGTGCGTCCGTAGAAGGCGTGGAGGTTGCCGTCCTTGGTCACCGCGGCGACATCGGTGCGGCCGTCGCCGTTGAAGTCGGCCGTCGTCATCACCGGGGTGACGTTCGGGACCAGGGTCGACAGGCGGGCCTGCTGGATCCAGCCGGCGATGTCGTCGGTGCGGGAGACGACGGCGTCGGTGCGGGCCTCGTCGTCGTGGCCGAAGCAGCCCCCCTGCCCCGACTGGCTGCTGACGCCGACCAGTTCGTAGCGGCCGGAGATGGCACGCCATACGGGGGCGCCGGTGTCGCCTTCGCAGACGGCGGCGCCGTTGTCCTTGCCCTTGATACCGACCGTGGTCTCCTTCACCGCCTCCACGGAGAAGCGCCCGTAGTGCAGGCGGTCGGGGACCCATTCGTCCCTGGTGCGGCCGTAGCCGCTGACGAAGACGTCCTCACCCGGCAGCGGAGCCTTGGCGGTGATCTCGGCGGGGGTGATGCCGGTGACGGGCTTGGCGAGCTTGGCCAGGACCAGGTCACGGTCGCTGCGCGGCACCAGCCGCTCAATCTCTGTGACGAAACCGTCCGTACGGGTCAGGTCCGTGCGGCCCACCGTGGCGGTGGTCTTCGTCTTCGGCGCCCCGGCGGGAACCTCCAGGCTCTGGGCGGGGTTGTCGGCGAAGCAGCTGGCGGTGGTGAGCAGCCACTGCTCGTCGACGAGAGCGGCTGAGCAGTGGCGGGTGCCGCCGATGTCGAGCTTGGCGGTGAAGGGGTAGGAGCCGTCCTTGGTGGCGGTGCCGACCACGGCACCGGCCGGGGCGGCGGTCAGCAGGCCACCGGCAGCGGCGAGGGTGAGAAGCCCTGCAGCAAGGGCTGCGCGCGGACGTCTGGCAGGCATGGGGAATTCCTGTCTGGTTCTGGTGCGAGATACGGTGAAGCGCATGGCCCGGATGGGCGCGGGCGGGCCGGTCAGCCGGTGACGCGAAGCTCCACCAGGACGGGCGGAGTGCCGGGCGGGGTGGCGCCCGCACCGAAGCCGTGGACGGTGTTCTTGTCCACCTTCACCGACTCGGTTTTCTTGTCGGCGGTGAGGCTGGCCTGAATGGAAACATCACCGGTCATGATGTTGTAGACCTCGGGGATCTCCAGCGTGAGGTAGCCGGTCTTCCCGGTCCCGGTCACCTTGAAGCAGTACTGGCCGGGAACGGGCTGTCCCGGGTAACTGATCGAAGTGGTCACCTGAATGTCCTGGCCGTCGGGGTCCAGACAGTTGGCCAGAACGATGTGCCCGTCACCCTTTCGCAGGGCGATGCCCTGCTCCTTGAGGATTTTCGCGGCGTTGGGGTAGTCGAATGTCTCAACAATGTAGGGCAGAGCGCCATCCTCACCCGCCGTCGGTGCAGCTACCGCGGAGCCGGCCGACATGGCGGTAAAGCCCGTGATGAGCAAGGCGGCCCCGGCTGCACCGGCGGACAGCAGCTTCCTGGGCGCGTGACGTATCACAGAGGAATCCTTCCAGCGTACAAATCCCGGCAGACAGCCAGGCGAAATGGCGAGATAAGGGAGATCGCCGAGAGTAGCACCTCATTTCGCCCCTCGTTTGAACTTGCCTAAGTATTCCTGTGCGCGCTTTCGCCCATCCGACTCGACAGGGTGACACCAGAGGGCACTGTGATCATTTCGCAACCTTTTCCGGTGCAACCCTGGGGGCCGCGTGATACTTCCGTTACCTGTTTCGGTGGCGCCGGCATCACCGTTCGCATTGTCGTCCCCGGAGGCGTGGATATGATCACTGCTCTGAAGTGCAGTTGCTCGTGAAATGCGACACAAGGAATCGACAAGTGAAGAAATTTCTGCGCCGGTCGGCGCGGTCCAGACAAAGATGCAGACGCGGGACGCGCCTGTTGTGCCTGTCGCTGTTACCCTCAACGCTCATCGCGGGAATGCTCGGAACGAGCCCTGCCGCTGCCGCCGAGGCGTCGAATGTTGCTCGGGCGCGCGTGGTGGAGCTGTGGTCGACCAGCGGTCCAAACGTCAAGAAGGCAGCGGAGAAGGCGCTGCTGGGGACGGACGATGACGTCCGGAAATTCCTCGACGACGAGTTCGCCTTCGCCGAACTGACCGACCTCAAGGTCACTGCGACACGTCTCTACCAGCAGGGAGGGGTGACGGTCCGTGCAGCCGCCTACACGGCCTTGAAACCCGGAACCAGCAAGGAAGACCTCGTCACCTTCCTCAAGAGCGGGTGGAAGCAGCCGGCCGAGACCGACCTGCGCATCCGTGCGACGCAAGTCACCACCAACGGCGGCCCTGCGGTCGCTAAAGCCGGACAGGCCGCGCTGCGGGGTTCGATCGAGGACGTCCGCAAGTTTTTGGAGCAGACGCAGTATCCGGCCAGGGAGACGGATGACCGGCTGCGTGTCACGCAGATCATGACGGCGGGCGGGCCGGCGACCAAGGAAGCCGCCGCGGCCGCCCTGCGAGGCTCGATCAAGGACGTGCGCGAATTCCTGGCCGTGGGCCAGAACATCGCGCGCAACCGCGACCACGAACGGGCGACCGTGGCGCAGCTGGCCGAGCAGGCCAAGGAAGCCGGCAAGGTCGCCGAACAGCAGACCGCCGCGGCCAAGACGGCCGGCGAGCAGGCGGAGAAGGCGGCTCAGCTGGCCAAGGAGCAGGCTGACGAGGCGCGCAAGGAGACCCAGGCGGCCGGCCAGGATGCCCAAAAGGCTGCAGACTGGGCAGGGCGTGCGGCGGACGCGGCACAGCAGGCCGCATCCGCCGCGCAGGAGGCCATCAGCGCGGCGCAGGCCGCCAATTACGCGGCCCGCATGGCCGCGGACGCCGCCGCGAAGGCCGCTTCCGCTGCTGCTGCCGCCGCGACGGCAGCAGCGCGGGCCCGTGACGCCGCCGGCAACGCCGCGGTCAACGCCGGCTCGGCCGCGGTGGCGCGACGGGCCGCCGAGGACGCCGACACCGCCGCAGCTGCCGCGGAGAACTCCGAAGAAGCGGCCCGGCAGGTGGAGATAGCCGCGAAGGCGGTGGGAAAGGCCGCGGACGCGGCCTTCCGGGCCAGTGACAACGCCGCCGCTGCCGCCAGCGCGGCGGACGAGGCCGGCAGTTACGCCGGTACGGCCAATGTTCAGGCCGCCAGAGCGAAGCAGTGGGCGGCGACCGCACGCGGCCACGCCGCGGCGTCGCGCCGTGCCGCCATCGCGGCACGCGACCTCGCCTACGAAGCCGCCAACGCCGCCGGACAGGCGCGCCAGCTGGCCAACTCCGCGGCCAAACACGCCAGGAACGCCGCAGCCGCCGCCAGGAAGGCGGCAGAGCACGCCGGTGAGGCCGCCACGGCAGCCAAGGAAGCAGACGCTCATGCCAAGGCGGCCAAGGAAGCCGCAGACACCGCGACCGAGGCCGTGGCCCAGGCCAAGAAGGTGCACGAGGTCGCGGCCAAGCTCGAAGCCGAGGAGCTGAAGGCCCGGACGGACACCTCGATCCAGGCGGCCAGGGCCGAGAAGCAGAGCGAGGCGGCGGCGCAGAAGGAAGAGGCCCAGCGGGCCGCGGCCGCGCGCGACGTCGAGGAAGAGGCCAAGCGTCTGCTCGCCGAGGCCAAGGATCCTCAGGCCAAGACCGCGGAGCTCGCGGCCAAGGGCCGTAAGGTCGCCGTCCTCACGCTGAAGACCCGCGGCCCGTGGAGCCAGGCGGCCGCCAAGGCGGCGCTGACCGGCTCGGACGACGCCGTGGCCGAATACCTGCGCACCGGCTGGCAGCGGGCCGCCGAGCAGGACGAACGCGCGCGCGTGCAGAGTCTCGCGGTCAACAGCAACTACGAAGATGTCCGGAAGGCGGCGGGCGAAGCGCTCAAGGGGGACGCGAAGCAGATCAGCGAGTTCCTGCGCACCGGCGCGGACGAGGCGGCCCGGACCGGCTACAGCATTCGCGCCACCCAGCTCGCGTCCGGCGGCGGGCCACAGCTCAAGGCCGCGGCTTACAAAGCACTGAGGGACGGCTCGATCGGCAAGCTGCGCGCATTCCTGAGCGAAGGCCAGTACACAGCCCAGCAGATCGATGACGGCATCACCGCCACCAGGCTGGCGGGCAGCGGCGGTGCCGAGACGAAGGCCGCTGCCAGGGTCGCTTTGGAGGGCACCTCCGAAGCCCTGCACGCATTCGTCCAAAACGGGCAGTACTCCACGGCCCGGCGGGACCAGCTCACCGCTGCGCACAATGCCGTGATCACGCAGTTGCTCGCCGAAGCCGCCGTCGCTGCCGCCAACGCGCAGAAGAACGCGGCCGAGGCCGCCGTCATCGCGGCACAGGCCAATAAGCGGGCGACTGAGGCCAAGGAGGCGGCGGACGACGCCAACGCCTCGCAGAAAAAGGCCCAGGAATACGCCGCGGAAGCTGACACATTCGCCAAGGCGGCCGAGGAATCGGCGGCCGCCGCGTACAAGTCGGCCCACCTGGCCGACGCCGCGGCCACCCAGGCCGAGCACGATGCCACCAAGGCCGGGTACGAAGCGTCCCGGGCCTCCACCTTCGCGCTGCGGGCCAACGCCGATGCCGACTCCGCCTACGCCGCAGCACGCCAGGCCCGTGCCTCGGCCGAAGCCGCCGGGCAGGACGCCGTCGCGGCGGAGAAAGCCTACGGCGACACTCTTGCGAGCTACTACTTCAAGGTCCGCGAGGAGGAAGAGCGCCGACGGCAACAAGAGGAGGTGACCCGGCAGGCCGAGTCGGGCATGACAGACGTCATGCGTATGCAGCTTCAGTCATGGCGGGAGCTGCTGACCTTCGGCGCGAACAACGCAGGAGGATCCACGGCGCCGAGCGCGATCCAGCTCGGCATCCAATGGCTGGCCGGAACGGGCAACCGGGTGGACGTCTTCCTCGCCGGAGACGAGTTCACGGAGCAGCTCCGAAATGACCACTCGATGGACACTGTTCGCGATGACATCCGTGAGAAAATTCTCGCGGGCAACCCGGATGACCGCGACGGCGGATACAACCTGATGAGACACGGGGGCTGGGGCCGGCTGCTCGACGATGCAACCGACCTGCTGACGTACGGGTTCACCGGGTTTGAGAGAGTTGCGCGTACGGGAGGGAAGTACGGCACTTCGTCCGCGACCTTCGTGGGTTCGTATGAATATCATTTCGACGTTCTCTCGCGAGACGCAAAAACGGGTAAAACGAAGTTGCGGATTCAGATCGAGAATAAAACTGATATCAACTCCCTCCTGCATCCGCCCGGGTCGGCCAGGCCCTTCGTCGAGAAGTGGTTCGGGAAACCGCTGACGGGCCTCGCAGACGGAATTGGCGGGCCACTCCGAACAAAGCTCCAGGTAGTTGTCTGGGAAGAGGAAATGGTAATCCGATGAAAAGGGTAGTGCCGCTGGTCATCGCGGCGTCCGTACTGGTACTCGCCGCCGGGGGGTTCCTGGTCTTCGCCGCGATCGACGCGATGAAGCCGGGCACGGCGGAGCGCAGTGACGTCATCGGGTCCTGGACCGGCTCCCGCGGATCCCAGTTGACCCTGCGCGAGGACGGAACGGCGACCGGAGTGAAGGTGCCCGTAGGCTTCAGGCCGGACGGAACCCCGATCACCACAGCCGGCGGGAGCGGAACGTGGTCCATGAAGAAGCGAACGGTGTCCACCGCGGACCAGGAGATCAGAGTCGTGCTCAACACAGGCGGCCCTGATATCCGGACCGTTTTCTATTTGAGCGTCAACGGCCAAGAAGCCGAGGACGGCCTCTACCTCCCGGTGTCCGCGGAAACCGCGCAGCAGTTCCGCTTCAAGAGGGTTTCCTGATGCAGCCGTGAAACCCAGGTGCAGCTATCCTCCTCTGCCAACTGAGTATCGGCGGCGAAAAGGCTGACCCGGTCACAACACTGGCCTCGGGCGCTCCTGACGAGCGACCGAGGCCAGTGCCGTATGTGATCTCCGGCAGGAGTGACGCCGGCTGCTCATAGGCTCTCTTGAGATGTCATGTGCTGCCACAAGTTCCGGATCCGGTCGACATCGGTGGCCGCGGCCGAGGGCCTGAACCGATTCATGCCTCGAACTCGGTCAGATCGATGGTGTGAACGCGCAGCGGACGGCCGTAGACCGGGTGTGCCGTTTCGTGTTCCAGCTCCATGCCGAGCTTCCGCGCGATGTTCTCGGAGGCGTCGTCGCCCACCTGGTTGATACTGTTGACACGGTCGAGGCCACGGTCCTGGAGTGCGAACTCGAGTGTGGCGTGGGCGGCTTCGGAGGCATACCCCTGGCCCCAGAACTGCGGCCCGAGCCGCCAGCTGATCGCCACGGCGGGCAGCACCTGCGGCAGGAACTCGGGCACGGACAGGCCCGTACAGCCGGCCAGTTCCCCCGAGGCCAGCAGCTCGACGGCGAAGAGCCCGAAGCCCTCCTCGTCCCACTCCTCCTCCCAGCGCTCGATGGCCTCAGCCGTGTCGTCCAGGCCGCGCGCCGAGCCGTCGTCGATCCAGCGCATGACCTGCGGGTCCGCGTTGATGTCCGCCATGGGCGCGAGGTCGTCGTCGTGCCACCGACGGAGCAGAAGGCGGGGGGTGCGGATCTCGATCATGGCAGCATCCTGCCGAAGTCCGGCACCTCACCGGTAATCGGCGCTCCCCTGTATTGCCACCGGCCGCATACCTCCGGCGACACCGCCACGACCGACTGTCCCGCCCCGCCGCCGCACGCTCAGGGCTGGGGCTGGTGGCCGTTCGACCGCCGGTGCTGAACTGTGCGCCGGCCCGGGGATGTTTCCAACCATCTGATCTCTCGGGGAACCGGTTCGCCTGTGACCATCAGGTGAAGCGATCGCAGCGGTGCGTGTCCGGCCGTTGCGGCGCCTCGGTACCCATGGGGGGACGCGGCCTGGGGGGCAGGAAGCGCCAGCGCGACGCCGCTGGCCGGCATCCGGGCACGCCCGTGCGAGCCGCCATCCCGGGAGATTCGGGCTCGTCGAATGCGCAGGTCGGTGGCGCGCCTGAGGCGGTGTGCCGGGGCCGTGTGATCGTCCGGTGTGCGCGGAGGCGTGCACGACGGGCGTAGTGCGGGTGTGCAATGTCCGGGTTCTGTAATGGGCCGTCGCATCTTCAACCACTGCCCGCCGGACGGGCCCGCAGTGAGGTCCGCCCAGCAGCTCCGGGCATCTCGTCCTACCGGCTCCGCCTCGGGCGGGGCTGTCCGCAGGAGGTTTGTCATGTCTCGTTCTGCCCGTCTCGCGGCCGTCGCACTCGGCTCGGCCGCCCTGGCCGTCACCGCGGCCCTGCCCGCCGCCGCCACCGGCGCGCACACCCTGCCCGCCCCGCACCACTCCCCCGTCGTGATCGGCGTGGTGCAGGCCGACAGCCCCGGCCGCGACGACGGCTCCAACCGCAGCCTCAACGCGGAGTGGGTCACCGTCAAGAACACCGGCCACCGCGCGGTCAACCTCAAGGGCTGGACGCTGACCAGTCGCAGCACCCACAAGACCTACCGCTTCAACACCCTGCGCCTGAACGGCCGCCAGGAGGTGCGCGTGCACACCGGCCACAGGCGTGACACCTGGCGGGACGTCTACCAGGACCGCCGCACCTACGTGTGGGACAACCGGCGCGACACCACCACCCTGCGCAACGACCACCACCGCGTGGTCGGCACCAAGCACTGGGGCCGTCGCTGAGCCCGCGGGGCCGCCCCAGCGGCCCGGACTCCAGGTGCGCCGCGGCCCAGGGCTGCGGCGCACCGCCCTGTCCGGCTGCCGCGCAGCCCCACGAGCTCACCAACGGTCCCACTGAGCGGCAACGCCGCCCTCTGGTGCGCACGGCCCGGCCCCCGCCGCCGCGGGCAGGGGTACGTACCCGGCGGGTGGCTCTGGCTACAGTGCCGGGGTGGAGGCCACCTTCGTCGTCGGGCAGCCGGCGGCGAGCTTGCGCAGGGCGGCGCGCTCGGCGGTGTCGGCGGTCAGGTTCCAGCGCAGTTTGGTGCTGACCCAGTCGGCGGCATAGGTGCAGTAGGCGTCCTTGGCGGGCGGGAGCCACTCGGCGGGGTCCTTGTCGCCCTTGGCGCGGTTCGGCCCGGAGCTGACCGCCACCAGGCCGCACGGCGCGCCGCGAAGCGTACGCCAACGACCTCGGCGCCAACCGCAGCCTCGTGGCGGTCACCGCGAAGTCCAACCGGTCCAAGGCCGACCAGGACCCGTCGACCTGGCTGCCGCCGCTGGCCGACGCCCGCTGTACCTACGCCGCCGACTGGGTCAGCACCAAGCTCCGTTGGGGGCTCACCGTGGACCGCGCCGAGCGGGACACACTGCGCCGCCTGGCCGCGGGCTGCGGCCGCACCCACGTCGAGTACCAGCCGGTGTAAGTACGCTCCCGCCCCGGCCTGCGGCTGTCGGCCGGGGCTCTGATGGGATCCTCAGACCTGTCCCAGGCCCTCGCCCGGAGGGATGAAAGCGTCGGCGCTGTCGGCATCGTCAACATGCCCATGTGCGTCCATTGTGATGGCCGTTGCCCGTCCCTGCGAGGTGATCAGCCATGCCAGGACCTGTTCCGTCAGCGGGGTCTTCCCCGGCCCCTCGTCCTTCCAGTAGGCCCGCCACCCACCACCGGGTACTGCGGCCACGACCTGATCGGCCTTCTCGAGGTGGGAGAAGTCCTCATAGTCCGTGACGGGGCGCATGGCGCCTCGTTCGGGATCGACGACAAGAGCCGTTCCGGTTCCCGGCTCCCACGCCTCCACCCGCACCATGCGGCCGATCTCGGTTTCGGTGCCAGTGAAGACGGCAGTCCAGCCGGTCTGATTGAAGTAACGAAGTTCCACCGCCTCAGCATCGCGTACGGCCATGAGCGACAATCGCAGCCCCCTCGGCTGGTGCGGTGCGGCTCTGCTGCTCCCGCCGGGCCTGCCGTGACCAGTGCTTTCCCGAGGGCTCGGCGAACGCCGTACCGAGGTCCCCCGGCAGTACGCCACTCCCGGCCGCCGAGACACTGCATCCGCCCCGGGTCGTCAAGGAGATCCACGGCCGGGCTCCCCGGCCGCCGCCCCGGCGTCATGCCAGCAGCGGGACCGCCGCGAAGCCGACGCTGGCCCGGCAGTACATGAAGGCGAAGAAGTCGTTGGCGATGAACTGGTGGCCGTTGGTGATCCCGAGGTAGGCGACTCCGGGCAGAAACAGGACGACCGCCGCTCCGAAGCCCAGTACCTCGCCACGGTCTCGGATCCTGCCTGGGCGAAGCCACCCGCCTGTCCTCCAGCTACCTCTCCCGCGTCATGAGCGGCGAACGTTTTCCCTCCTGGGACGTCACCGCCCGTCTCGCCCGCGCCTGCGGCTCCGACCCCGCGGTCCTGCACAAGATCTGGGAAGACGCCCGGGCCCGCCGCGGCAGAGGCCGCACCGGCCACACCCTGGTCTCCGCCCTGCGCTATCTGCACCAGCGCGCCGGCCCACCCGGTCCGGGTCGAGGGCTTGGCGTTGCGGAGCACCTTGCCGAAGTAGACGTCGGCGTCGGCCGGTTCCATCTCCCACAGCAGACGGCCGAACCAGTCCCGGATCAGGTCCAGGTGGTTGGTGTCGTTGCGGATTGTGCTGTCGACCAGACCGGCCGAGGCCCGCGCGAGCACGAACCCCGCCAGCACATCGGTCTCGAACTCGGCGAGCTCCTCCTCGCTCACCGGTGCGCGGTACTCGCGCAGATCGCGCACTACGGCCGGAGCCGACCCACGCCTCCACGACTTCACCCAGACTGAAGGAATCCCGACCGGGATGAGGGTTGCGCACTATGGGCGAGGTTGGGTCAGAACGGCCTGCGCTCACCCGGACGAGGTAACAGGCCCAGGTCCAGGCACTCTCAGCGGCGCCAGGGAGCTGGGGGACGAACGAGGAACTCGGAGACTATTGCTCACCCGAACTGCGGCGCGGCCGTGGTGTGCCGTACCGATTGTTCCAGAGTCCCGCCAGCCCCCGGTAGCCGGTTCCAGCACAGGCGCCGGGTCAGGCCGCGGTCTCGGCCGGGCTGGGGCCAGAGCGCGGTGCGGGCCGTGACGCCGGCTCCAGCCCGGGCCGCGGCCGCCGGGGCGGCGATGCCGGGCAGGCAGCAGGCCAGGAACGTACGCATCTGCTGCTCCGCGGTGCCGGGGGTGCGGTGGTCGGCCACCCCGGCCCACGCGCTGATCAGCAGTTCGGTCACCGCGTCGGGCTGCACGTGCGCCTGCAGCTCGCCCTCCTGCCCGGCGACGTGCAGCGGCGGGCTACGGTGGCCCGCCAGGCGGCCCAGGGAGACCTCCAGCCGTCCTGGCTCTCGGCGAGCGCGGCCAGGTACGGCGCGGCCCGAACTTTCGCATCGGTGTCGAGGCGGCGAGCCAGCAGCAGCGCCAGGTCGCCCCACTGCTGCAGGACCGGGCCGCGGCGCGGGGGCAGCCCCTCAAGGAGGTCGAGGCCGAGCAGGCTGTGCGCGATGCCTTCCTTGCCGTGGAAGTGGAAGTACGCCGCTCCCGCCGCCACGCCGGCCCGGGCGGTGATCTGCGAGATGGACGCGCCGCCGTACCCGCGCTCGATGATCACCTCGGCGGCCGCGGTCAGGATGGTACGCCGCGTGGCCACTGCCCGGTCCTGCACGATGCCCTCCTTGGTGAGGCGGCCACTTTGGTTGAAATCAGAAAACACTCGTCTCTGGCCAGCAGCCCGGAGATCGCCATGTGTTCGGCAGGGCGGCTCCATAGCCGCGAGCTCCTGCACGGCCGATCTCAGCCTGGCCGCACGGCCCGGGGGACGGCTGCCGGGCTGCGGCCGCCGGTTGCTTGCACTCGTTCTGACAGGCCGATCGTCACGGTGACGGCACGGACCGGGTGGCGTGGGCGGGGCAGGGAGGGCGGCTGATGAGCGTCAGGGAGCAGACTGTCCCCGCCCCGCGCGGTCAGGCCATTTCGACGTAGCGGTGAACCCGGTCGAAGCGCCGGGCCGCCAGGTCCCGGTGGCGGATCACCCAGTGGGCCACGCCGGAGTCCAGTTCCGTGACGTCATCGCCGCACCTCCAGGTGGCCAGCAGAGCCCAGTCGCCGGCGTCCTCTTCGTGAGCCGTACCGCCGTGCTCGCAGGGGCCGGCCTCCTCGGGCGTGCGGGCGTAGTGGACGGGGTCGTTCTGCGGCGAGACCGGATGGCCGCCGATCTGCAAAACCCAGGAAGGGCGGTAGCCGCCCACGTGTGCCCAGGCGTCGCTGAGTTCGTCGGCGAGTTCGAACTGCTCTTCCTCGGGGAAGTCGCCCCATCTGTCGAGGGCGAAGCTCTCCGGCATCTGCGCGCTCGGCTGGTGCCAGACCGTGCGCAGTTCACGCGGCCGGTACGGCTCGCGCCAGCGGTGTTCGAGGAAGGTCGGGGTTGTAGGGGTCCCGGCGGGGACGTACAGCACCGCGTCGGGCACCTGTCCCTCGATGCCTTGCACATCGGTGCCGGAGAAGAAGAGCAGGTGGCCGTCGGCGGGCAGTGGAAGGTTGGTCGCGCCCGGCGGGAGGGCCGCGAGGTCGACGGAGGCCACGAAGGGGTCGGGCGGCTTCGGCACGCCGTGCGGCAGCAGGGGGTTGCCGCCGACCCGGGCCACGAGGGGGCCGTCACCGCCCTCGGCCAGGTACACCGCCGGCACGGCGACCCGTATCCATTCCTCCACCTCCTCCGACGCCAGGCCCCGGGATATCGCCTCGGCTCGGAAGCGGTTCAGTCCGTCCACGATCTCGTCGGTCACCGGGCCACCCTAACGGGCCCATGGGCGGGCAGTGACAGGGCCCAACGCGTCGGCAGAAAAGGGACTTTGCGCTCACGACCCGGTCCGCGATCGCCTTCAGGACGCGCTGGCCCGACAGGTCGGCTGGCAGGTGAGCAGCAGGCCGCACACCACCGTCTCTCCCCGCCCGTAGCTGAGCGCCCGCCACTGCTCCAGCGGCCTCTCGCCGATGTGGACCTCGGTCTGCGTCTGAAGGGCGAACCCCGCCACCAGCAGATCGTCCAGCGCTGGACCTCCCCCACTCCCCAAGCGTGCGCGCAGCACGTCTCAACGGGCACTGACAGTTCCTCCCCGTAAGCGCGCACAGGAGAACCGCTTCGGGCGAGTACTCGGTCACGGCGGCCTGGCCGCAACCGCCCTGGGCTCCCGGACGCGGCAGGGCTACAGCCAAACGGACCCCGGCGTGCCCTACAGCACATCGAAAGCCGCGTGGGAAAAGCCCCCTCGCCGACTCCCTCCCTCACAACAGGCCCCGACCGGGGTGCCGAACGCTTACGCACCCGACGACAAGGAGAGAAGGCCGTGGACGACTGGACGATGGACTTACTTCTGTCCCTGGGACGGCAGCTGGTCCCGGAGCTGTGAAGGCGGCCGTGGCAGCCTGCGGACGCGTGCGCCGGCGTGCGGCCGCAGGCCCCCGCGCCCAGGGTGGAGCCATGTCCGCGCCCATCGCCGTGCACCGGCCGGCGGCCTCCGGCGGCCGCCGCGTCTCCGTCCGTACGGCCGGGATCGACCGCGACCTGGGCATCGCGTTCTCGGACACGGACGTCGAAGAGTTCCTGCGGCGCGCCGGGCTGCCGGAAGGTGGCGCGCTCCTCGACGACCCGGGATGGGTGCAGTGGCTCGGTGGCCGGGAGTGGCGTACTGCCGGGGGACCTCGGTACGGCGGTTAACCGTCCTCCAGGCCCTGCTGCAGGGCGGCACGCAGCAGCTTGACCGTGGCGGCCGCGGCCGCCACGGTCTCGGGGTCGGCAGCCGTACGGGTGGGGGCCTCCAGGGGCACCGCCGCGGCCTGGAGCACTCCGGCCTGGACGGGTGTATCGCGCAGGGCCGTGAGCGCGGCCGCGGCCTGTCCGGCCGGTGCGCTGGCCGTGGGGCCGGAGGGGCGACGAACACGGCTGTCCGCCACAGGGCCGAACCCCCGCCCGGCTGGGCGGCTGGCTCCAAGGGCGGGCAGCGCAGACTGCATCCCCCTCCATGGGGCTGCTCGGCACCGGCGCCGAGCAGGACCGACGGGTCGCCTGCCCGTCAGTGGAAGCCGAGCATGCCAGGTGAGTCGATGTCGACGGTGACCATGCCGGGCGGGTAGGCATCCTCGGTGCCGGTAAGCAGGATCGACATGCCGGTGAACTCGGGGCGCGGCAGGGCGCAGTACAGGGCCTGGCAGGTGTCCGGGCCGCCGTAGCCGTCGCGGATCAGGGTGCCGACGCTGACGGCGGCCATCGTGTCGAGGCTGTCGACGGCCACGGAGGAAAAGGCGAGAACGCGCTGTGCGGTGCAGGTGGAGCCGAGCTGAAGTCGTAGTCGACCAGTGATCCATGTGCCTGTCCGCTCCGCTCCGTGATGGCTGTGCAACGGCGGCGATGCCGACTTCCCGAAGTGAGGATACGTTTCGCGGCGGTGCCCTGCAGCCAGGGTGAGACGCTGAAAGCCGACGGCCGAGGAGGACGGACTGATGCTCGCGCCGGCCAGCAGGCTTCGGCTTCACAATTGCACGGCCTCTTCCCGGCCAGGCAAGTCCCTCGCTTCCCCTGTGTACAGTGCCGTGCCGTTCGGCGCCGACGGGCTGTCGGCGTGCTCCGCGACCACGGCTCAAGGAGCCGGTTTGTCCGCTCGGGGCCATTTACGATGAGCTGGAAAGTGGATCGACGGGGACGGGGCCATGGGCGACATCAACATCAACGGTCATGCTGTGCAGGCGGCGGGCGGTGATGTGAGCGCGCTGTCGCGGGGGGGCCCGCAAGCTGAACAATTCCCTGGAGGAGTGCCAGGCGACGGGTTTGGCGGACTCCGTCTGGGCTGGGAGTGTGCCGGGCACCTCTACTCCTGCGCGCTGATGTGGGAGGAGCACATGGTGGGCCTGGCGAAGAAGATGGGGGAGCTGGGCGAGGGCTGCAGGAAAGCGCCGGCAGCTACACCGCGCAGGACGAGGAAGCGGCCTCACGGCTGCGGCACGGTCTGAACGACCTGGGAAAGGCGTGAGCGGCCGGTGGTGAACTACGAGGCCGTGATCAACGCCCGGCCCGAGAAGTGGCACAAAGCCGCCGACGAATGGGCGACGCTGGCCAAGCACGCCCTGCGTGCCGCCCAGGACATCCGGGACAACGGCACCAAGCCGCTGGCCGACAACTGGACCGACGAGGTGGGCCAGAAGGCCGCAAAGGAATTCGAAAAGCTGGCCGACCAGCTGGAGTCCGCCTACGACATCCTGCTCGGCGGCAAGATGCTCTGCGAGGCCGTGGCCGACAGTATGGAGACCGCACTGAGCTCGGCGCGCGAGATCAACGAACTCGCCCAGCGCCACAATCTGCGCATCGGACCGGACGGCCTGCCCGAGGGCGCGCCGATGCCCGGTGAGGACCCGGACAAGCTGCATGCGCGCGAGTACATCGTCGCGCTGCGCGATCATGTGCTGCGGCAGGTCGGCGAGGCCGACAACACGGCCGCCGCGAAGTTCGCCATGCTGACGGACAAGGTGAACGTCGCCGATCCCGGTGAAGCGCTCAAGGTGCAGAACAAGGCATCCCAGGCGGAGATGGAGATCCTTGGCGCCGAGATTCCCCGGGATGCGGGGGCGATGACCCAGCGCATGTGGTGGAACGGCCTGAGCGAGAAGCAGCGGCACGATCTGATGCTGGCCGACCCGGTCGCCCTGTCGAAGCTGGAGGGGCTGCCGGAGAGCGTCAAGCAGGAGATGCGCGGCACGGACGGCAAGTTCGACCGGGTCAAGATGGTCGAGTACGCGCTGCAGAACTGGGACCAGGACGACGAGATCGACTTCGGCAACAACTGCACCAACTTCGTCTCCGAATCCCTGGCGCACGCAGGAATGAAGGAGAAGGAGTCCATCTGGGGCACCCGGGCCGACGACACCTGGATGAGGGGCCACCCGACCGGCCTCGATCTTCCCTTGATCAGCGACCTGGACCGGGCCGCGTTCTCCAAGACGTGGGCTGGTGCGGAAAACCAGCAGAACTTCATGCTGGACCACGGCGGCGAGGAAGTGCCGCGTGACCAGGTCCGTCCCGGCGACATCATTTACTACGAGCAGTCCGGCGACAACAGCCAGATCGAGAAGGGCAACACCCACCACGCCGCCGTTGTCACCGGTGTCATGCCGGACGGCGAGATCAAGTACACCCAGCACAGCGACCCGTATCGCAATGTCAGCCTCGACGGGCGCCTGCCCAACACGGAAAAGGCCGAAGGCAAGCAGAACGCGCGGATCGTGCGACCCCACCCGGACTGGTACTGATGGCCACGGACCAGGAAACACCGACCAGGCCGGGGCTCGCTGCTCTGTGGGTGCCGGCCTTGGTAGTTCTCGGCGTGCTCGCGAGCTTCGCCCAGTACTCCGCCAGAAAAGCCCACGAGAAGGCCGAATGGGCGCACTGCGGCGATCTGCCCCTGACCTGGCAGATGTACGTATTCGCCTATGGAGCGCTGCTGTGCGGACTGGGGGCGGTCGTCGCCTATGTCCAACTGGCGAGGCGCGCCCACCGCACGCCGACGGTTTTCAGCGGCTGGCGCGGCACAGTGGCGTTGGTGTCCATGCTGCTCGGCATCTTCCTCCTGCTGGGCGAAGCGTTCGTCGTGTGGACCTTGTACCAGCCCGCCCCTGGCGGGCCCATCACCTGCGTCTGAACCCGCTGATCAAGTGCGCAGAGCAGGCAGATACCGCCGTACCCGGACGACCTGGTGGTCAACGTCGCCAAGGGCGGCACCGTCTCCGGCATCACCGTCGGCGGCATCGTGGAATCGCTGGACACCGAGGCGGCGACGCACCAGAAGGTGTCCTCCGACACCACCAGCTTCTACTACCTCCTTCGCCGCGTCAGCTCCCTCGGCCCCGACGCGCCGGAGACCTTGCGCGGGATCCGCAACCTCAGCCAGCGCACGCCCGAGGAACTGCACGGTGAGTCGGGCGCCTCACGCTCAGCGGGCATGCCCGTTCCCCGTCAGAGACGAGGCTCCCGCACGCACGACCTCGCGCTCATGTCGGGGTGATGGCCCGGTGGTCAGCGCAGACGAATACGCTGCCCTCCGGCGTCCGCGCGCACGTCCAGGTCGCGGAGGGTGAACCAGCCGATCTCACTCCACGGCCTGTACGACCGCTGGCCCCGGGTAGGCATGAAGGACACGGAGGTGACGAAGCCGCCTTCCGCACTGCCCTCACCGTCGGCGACCAGGCGCAGCAGGGCATCGATGCCGAACGGCGTCCGCATGGGGGTGATGATGACGGCGCCGGGCGCGGCCTGTTTCAGCCACGCCGACGGGATCTCGCGCACGCACGCGGTGGAGATGATCCGGTCGTACGGCGCCCGCTCCGGGTACCCGGACTCGCCGTCTGCGGCGACGACGAGCGGCACGTCACGGCTGCCCCCGTACTGGCGCAGCGTCCGGACGGCCCGCTCGGCGATGTCCGGCTGGATCTCCACGCTGACGACGCGGTGCGCGCCGACGCGTTCGGCGAGTACCGCGGCGTTGTAGCCGGTGCCGGTGCCGATCTCCAGCACCGTGTCGCCCTCCTGCGGGTCGAGGTGGTGGAGCATGCTGACGACGACCGACGAGCAGGAGATCGAGCTGGTGAAGTTGCTCGACTCTGTTGGCCCGTTGGGCGGTACGGCGCCGTCATCGACCTGTGTGATCAGGGGCGTCGTCGGCTCGTACACGGCCTCTAGCCACCGCTCCGGGTCGGCGGCTCGGTCCAGCAGCGGGTGCGGGCCCGTCTCCCCCCGGGGGCGCGGGCGCCATATCCGGCCCGGCACGAAGTGCTCCCGCGGCACCGCCAGGTACGCAGCCCGCAGCCACGGCCGGCCGTGGAAGTAGCCGCCTGCGTACTCGTCGATATGCTGGGCGCACCGCGCGCGCAGCTCGACAGCGTCCATCGCTCCCCCCTGTGCCCTACTTGCCGGGCGCGCCGCCGCCCATCTTGTCCTCGTCCGCCCCCGAGCCCTGGCCGTTGCCGGTGTCCGGCTGCCCGGTGTCCCTGATCTCCGTGCCGTCGGTCTGCGGATTGTCCTTGTCACCATTGGTACCCGGCATACCGTGCTCCTGTCGGAAGGGGCCGTGGCTTGCCGCCGGAGGGCGCCGTACCCAAAGTAGCGGCCTACTGGCGGGTCATCACTGAGCTGACGACGACAGGCCCTCCAGCCGGTTCCGGTAGACGGCCATGAGTGCCGCCACGGGGCGCTCACAAAGCCATCCGCTTCCTCCAGGCGAACGCGGGGCGCCCGGTCAGATGCCCCCGAGCCCTCGAAGTCGTCGGGGTACGCGATCCCGCCCAGGGAGTCGGTGAAGGAGACGGTGGCGCCCCAAGTGGCCCCGCCTGGACGCCGTCGTATCCGGTAATACGGAAGTCGACGGCGACCAGGCGACGGTCGGGAGCCCGGGCACCAAACTATTGCTTCAGCCCTTCGCGGAGAGCGTCCAGTAGCTTCCCGTAATCCGGCCCGGGACGGCATCACGTCGGTGGTCCACAGCCGATCGGCCGCGCCCAAGTCGCGCTCGCCTGCGTCGTCGGCGTTGCTTATCCCACACAAGGGGCAGGGCAGCGCCACAGCAGACCGGCGCTGACCGCGCTCTCCTCGGAAGCGGAGGCGGTGATCAGCAGGCGGCCCGGAACGAGGGCAATGCCGGCGGGCATGGCGGTCATAGAGAGCACCCCTCAAAGAGCCGCCCGGTACCCGTAAGGCCGGTCCGAGCATGGGCGGTAGCCGCTCACGCTACCTGAAGCCAGCAGCTCCTCGGCTTATCGACTGTTCCACTCAGGTCCGCCGGAAGCGCCATTAGGTGACACGGCACGGCGGTCAGATGGGTCTGGCTGCCGGGCGCATGCCGTTCGCCGGTGGCTCTTCAGTGGCCGCCGCGTGGTTCGAAGCAGCCGGTCTCCAGGAACGGGCCGCTGACCTCCAGCTGGCTGCCGGAGGGCTTCACGGCGCCGTGCACGCAGGCGTCCTTGCGCACCCGCAGGCCGAACAGGGCGCCCTCGGGGGTGACCGGGGCGGTCTGGGTGAGGATGTGCCGCTCCCCCATGCCGCTCACGATGAGCGTCCCGGGCTGCAGGCCGTCGCCGGTTCGGTAGCCGAGGCTAAGCAGCGCCGCGCGCACGCGGTCCGGATTCCACGCGTGGTCCTTCCAGAGACGCTTGAGGACAGGGTCGATGCGGGCGGCTTCCTTGCGGGCGGCTTCTTCGCTGGCGGGAGTCATCTCGCGGGGGACCTTGAAGCCGTTGTTCTCCCGGTAGTGCGGGGCGCCGTCGTGGGAGTCGGGCTCCACGTTGCCGCGTGCGGGGCCGAGGGCGGACGGCGTGGGCGAAGGGCTCGGGCCGGAGCCGGTGCGCTGCTGGCCGCAGGCGGACAGGGCCAGGACGGCGCCCAGGAGGACGCCCGCGGCAAGGGAACGGGATCGGGATCTGTACATGAGAAGGACTCTGCCACGGCATCACCGCGGGCAACGCCGGCGCCGGGCTGGACTGCGGTGGCGGGCGAGATGATCCGAGCGGTGGCGAGGGCGGTCACCACGGCGGGGCAGCGGCCACCGACAGGGGTCACACGGAAGGCCGGGCCGGAGGCCATCTGCTCACGTACCACGGAAGGGCCTGGGCCGTCAGCCGGTCGGCCCCTGAACCTCGCGCCCCTCGGTCCAGGTCTTGTGCACGTGCTCGCGTCCGCCTGCCTCCTTGATCAACCGGATCACCACGCGCAGGTCGGATCCATACAGCCCGACCCACTCCGTATACCGAGTGCTGGCGGTCCACGGGACGGACCACTCACTCCTCGCCGCACCACAAGAGGGCGGTGACCATGGCGCGTTGCGGTCGGTGCCTCGGTGCCGGCTGTTCTGTTCCTCCGCGCCCGTGGCTACTGTCGCCTGCCTCATCGGGAGCTACCGGAATGGCAGGAGTGACCCATGACGGACGGACAGCACGGACACCGGGACCCGGCCGGGAGAGCGGCCCGGGGCCCCGGCCGCAGGCAGGTGTTGCGGTACGGAGCGGCCACGGCGGGTGCCCTGGGCGTTGCGGCGCTCCCCGACGCCGTGCCGGCGGTCGCGGCCGGGCGCCGCCAGGGCTGGTCGGTGGCCGTACTGGGCGCCGGCGTCGGCGGGCTGACCGCCGCACACGAACTGGCCGAGCGCGGCTTCCAGGTGACGGTGTACGAGCGCAAGGCGCTGGGCGGCAAGGCGCGCAGCATCCCCGTACCCGGCACCGGCACCAGCGGGCGGCGTGACCTGCCGGGCGAACACGGGCACCGCGGGGTGTTCGGCTTCTACCACAACCTCCCGGACACCCTGCGGCGCATCCCGTACCCGGGCAACGCCCACGGCGTCCACGACAACCTCACCTCCGTTCCCTGGATCGCCTTCGCCCGCGACGACGGACGGGCCGACCTGCCGATCCCCACCACCCCGTTCGAAGGGCGGACGCTCGACGTGGACGCCCTGCGGCGCATGCTGGTCGGTGCCGTGCAGCAGCTCTTCCATCTGCCGTTGCACGAGGCCGCCTTCTTCGCCCGCCAACTGGCCATCCTGATGACCAGCAGCAGGGAGCGCGCGCTCGGGCAGTGGGAACACGTCAAGTGGCTGGATTTCCTCGCTGTCGAAGGCAAGTCCACGGAGTACGAGAAGCTGTTCGGCGGCGGCGCCCAAGTCATCCAGGCGCTCAAACCCGAGGACGCCAGCAGCCGCACCTGCGGGCAGGGCGTGGAGGCGATCCTCTTCTCCCTGCTCCAGCGCGGTACGGACGGCCCCTCCAACAGGATCTTCAACGGTCCGACCAGCGAGGCGTGGATCGACCCGTGGGCGCGGCATCTGCGCAGCCTCGGGGTGCGCTTCGCGATGGACCACACCGTGGACGCCCTTGAGCTGAGCGGCGGGCGTATCACGGCGGCCCGCGCCGCCACGCCCGCCGGTCCGGTCCGTATCGAGGCGGACTGGTTCGTGGCGGCCGTACCGGCCGAACGCGCGCGGGCGCTGTGGAGCGCGCCGATCCGCGCGGCGGACCGGCGGCTCGCCGGCATGGACCGCCTGCGTACCACGTGGTCGCACGGCATCCAGTACTTCCTGCGCCGTCCCGTCCCGGTGGTGCAGGGACACGTGGCGTACATCGACTCGCCCTGGTCGCTGGTATCGATCAGCCAGTCACAGTTCTGGCGGAGCGACTTCCCGCGCACCTGGGGCGACGGGCAGGCGCGGGACTCGTTCTCCGTCGTGGTCTCCGACTGGGACGCCCCGGGCGCCCTGTACGGCAAGCCCGCCAAGCGGTGCACCCGCCAGGAGATCGCGGCCGAGGTGTGGGCGCAGATGAAGGCGGCCCTGGAGGACACCGGGCGCACCTACCTGCCGGACGACGTCCTGCACTCGTGGTTCCTTGACCCGGCCGTCTCCGGGACCGGCGGGCCCGAACCGGCCAACGACGAGCCGTACCTGCTCAACGACGCGGGGTCCTGGGAGCACCGCCCCGATGCGGCGACCGCGATCCCGAATCTGTTCCTGGCCGCCGACTACGTGCGGACGTACAGCAATGTCGACTTCACGTCGATGGAGACCGCGAACGAGGCCGGCCGGCGTGCCGCGAACGCGCTGCTGGGCGCCGCCGGCTCGAACGCCGGCCGCGTCCGGCTGTTCGCCGGGTACCGGCCGCCGGAGTTCGAGGCGGCCAAACTGCTGGACGCGACCCGTTACCGGCTCGGCCTGCCGCACATTCTGGACACTCCATGGCCGTTGCCGTAACGGCGCCGACGTTGGCCCTCTCGTGGTCCGCCCCCAGAGCTCGCCGCGGCTGTCCGTATCGGGGGCGGGCCCCCGTCAGCGCAGGCGGCCGAGCTGGCTCACGCTGATGCGAACCTGCTGATCACTGATCTCGTACAGGACCCGTTCTCCGAACTAAGCGCGTATCCAGAAGTGCCGCGCGTAAAGGCATTTGGGTCCTCCGACGCGGGAGGCATTGACACGGCCCTCGCCGGGCTTCGATCGAAGTGTCAGCATCGTCCGCCCGCCCGGCGAGGTTGTGGTCAGTGTGCGCCCGCCCACCGTGTTCGCCAACGCGTCCGTCACCGAGTCCG
Source organism: Streptomyces sp. NPDC030165 (assembly GCF_055573595.1). NCBI lineage: Bacteria > Bacillati > Actinomycetota > Actinomycetes > Kitasatosporales > Streptomycetaceae > Streptomyces > Streptomyces sp. NPDC030165. The sequence goes on from NZ_JBVIBD010000011.1 coordinate 214,599, forward strand.
AAAGGCTACGCGGCCTGCTGCGGGGCCCATGGCGGGCAGCGTTACGGGCGGTGATGGTGCTGCTGTCGCTGCAGGGCCTGCCACCAGCGCAGATCGCCGCGCTGGTGGAGTGTGATCCAGCCACGGTGCGCCGCTGGATCACCCGTTTCGACACCTGCGGAGTGTCCGGCCTTGACGACCGGCCCCGCAGCGGACGGCCGAAGCTGGGCGGCACCCGGCTGACCGTACGGATCACGGCGCTGCTTCAGCGGCCCGGGCCATGGACCGTGGCCAGGCTGCACAGATACCTGGGTCGACCGCAGATCAGTCGCCGCACGCTGTACCGCCGGGTGCGGCAGGTCGCCCTCTGGCGGCGGCCAAGCTGATCGCCCGCGGCGATCCGGCCCGGGAGGCGGTGGTGCAGCGATCGCCAAACGGCTGCGGCTGCTGCCGTCCGGGACGGTGGTGTGGGCCGCCGACGAGACACATCTGCACCTGCTGCCCCACGTCCGCTCCAGCTGGACACTTCCCGGCCACCGGCCGAACCTCCCCACCCCGGGCAAGAACCGGCAGCTCACCGTGCTCGGCGCGCTGGAGGTCACCACCGGCGCCTTCGTTTACCAGCTCGGCCGGCGGCGCGCCGTCGACTTCCTCGACCTGCTCCAGCAAGTGGTCACGGCCTTCCCCAACGCCCCGGCGACCGTGATCATCTGCGGCAACGACCAGATCCACCACGCCCGCACGGTCCGCGCGTTCATCGCCGCCCACCCCGGGATGCACCTGTGGTACGGCGCCCGCTACAGCCCGCACGACAACCCCATCGAACGCGTCTGGGCTGGCCTGAAGCACTACCTGGCCAACACGGTCGTCTCCTGGCCGGCCCGCAGACGCCAGGTCCACGCCTTCTTCCGCACCCGCGCACCCGGCCAGCTCCTCGCCACCGCCGCACCCTGGACCAGCCCCTGGTTCCCGACCAGTTACCGACAGAACTTCCGGAAAGCCGCTTGGTCGACCGGGTCCCCTCCGGGCGGTCAGTGGTCCATGTCGCCGCGGAGATGGGCATCTCGCGGCCGACGGCCCACACGTGGATGCGCCGGTGGCAGGCGGAAGGCGACGCGGGTCCTGCACGACCGCCCCAGCCAGCCCTCCCTGCACCGCACCGCACCGGCCCGCGAACCGAAATCCGAGCCTGTGCACTGCGGCAGGCCCGCAAGCTGGGTCCGGCCCGCATCGGGCCGGTGCTCGGTCTGCCCGCCTCGACCGTGCACCGCATCCTGGCCCGCCACGGCCTGAACCGTCTGGCCTGGCTGGACCGGCTCACCGGCCGGCCTATCCGCCGCTACGAACGCGCCTGGTCCGGCGAACTGGTCCACGTCGGCATCAAGAGCGCTTCTCCCCGGGGGGGCCTGATCCCGGTGCGCCACATGGACAACAGCGGACTCACCGCACCGCAGAAGTGGGCAGACCGGGCCGCTAAGGAGCTCGAAAAGCTACAAAACGACGCGGAGGACGCAGACAAGGAGCTTTCCTTCCGCGAAATGTGGCGGGAGGACGCGATCCGCGACCGGCTGATCGCTCTCATCGGGGAGAAATGCTGGTAGTGCAAGACCAGGTTCGTCCGCTCGCCCTACCACGTGGACCGCTACCGGCCGAAGTCCGTCGTCGTCGGTGAGGCGGAGCGCCGCGGGTACTGGTGGCTCGCTTACGACCCTGGCAACCACCGTCTCTCCTGCCACCACTGCAACAACGGCGGTGCCCGCTAGGCAATCAGAGCGCCGGACCCGGCAAGGGAGCCCGGACATCCCGAGCGACCGTACTCCAAAGACGAAATGGCACGGGACTACTGCCGGGTGGACGAGACCATACGCATGCTCGCGCTCGACTCCGACCTACTCATCGAGAGCAGATCTACCTTGATCGGCAGGGTGAACGGACTCGTCCAGCTTTACCTTGCCAGCGGAGGCCACACCGGCGCGGCTCTGTACGCCCGCACCGAGCTCGACCACCTGACCCAGACGACCGCCGAGTGGAGCGCGGCGGCCGCTGCGGCCGAACGCTTGGCCCTCCTCGCTCACGACCGCTCTGAAGGCGATGCACCGCTTGAGGGAGGGACGGGGGCGACGTCGCCGATCACGCCAGCGACGGAACCGAGCCCCCAGCGTCCACGGCGACGGGCCATCACGTCGGCCTGCGGACCTTGGTGGCCGCCTTGCTCCCCGAGGCGTTCTTCGCAGGCGGGACCGCGCCGACAGGCCGGGGGAAGCGGGGCCTGGCCAGGGCGACCCTGCTGGCCGACGGCAGCATAGTCTGCTTCCAGCGGCCCTTGACCACGCCCACGTCCGCGGCGCGGATGGCGACCGGCGATGATCAGGTGGACGGGTGGACCTTCTGGTCGTTGACGGGGGACGGCACGCTCCGGAAGCTCTCCGACCTGCGCGGCTTCCTGATCGCCGAGGACGGCTGTCGGGCACCGCCCGCCACCAGTTGTCCCAGCCGCAGCTCTGGCCGGCCGCTCACGTCATCGTCCGTGGCGCCGTTCCGATCCGGAGGGGCTCCATCCCTCGAGGTACGGCTTGAGCTCCTCCGGCGTGGGTTCACGTGTGTGCGGCATTCCTGGAAGCCGGGTCAAGGGGTCGATCGACCCCATGTACTCCCTTGCCCACTTCAACCACCGTCGGGCCGAGTCCAGCGCCGACTCACCCATAGCACCGTCCTGCTCGCCGATACGACGTTCCAATGCCGTGCAATACGCGCTGAGGACAGCGGCCTCTTGCCAGCGCCCGGCCTCTTCGCGAAGCACCTCAGCCAGTTGACTACCAACAGCTCGTTCCTTCGCCACGTCCATGGCCGCTTGCCACCGAACTTCCCGTTCTGCCCTGGCCTGCTGCTCACCCTGCCTGCGCTGAGTGTCCTCCACCGCCCGTGCCTCGATCTCTCCGAGGATCACGCCCAGGGCTTCTTCGAGCATCCGGCTCTTCCGATCCCGTCAGCGACCGGGCCGACCGGCCCGGCCATGGGCCAGCTCTACGACGAGACGAGCAGAGCGCCCCGGGTCTGTGGACTCTGGGAACTCCTGCCTGGCGGTGACGGTATAGGCGAAGCCGTCGAGAGCGACGTCCACTCCGCCCTCGCGCGGGAAGAGAGACGGCCCGGCCTTCCGCACCTCGTACCCTCGCCGTACCGCCTCAGCCGCCAGTCCCTGCAGCAACAGGAGCGATCTGCGGCGCAGCGCAGACGGCATCACCAGCCGACTCTCGTCGTCCTTGAGGGCGGCCACCATCGGATGCAGGTGCCCAGTCGCGCGGGGACAGGAATCAGACCCCCGCCCTCCTTCGGCCGCTGACTCCGCGCGTTGGGATGCGGGCCCTCCGCGAGGAAGAGCTCCAGTCCCGGCCCGCCGTACGGAACCCTTTCGATACGTTTGCCCACCGGTTCGAGGCCATGCCGCTTCGCGTAGTTGACGACGCGCCGCCACTCCACGACCTCGCCGTCATCGAGATCTGCAATCCGGACGCGCCCCTCGGCGACGAGCCGCTCGATCAGCTCCTGTGCCTTCGCCCGCCGGGCCCGTGCGACGGGCCGGTCACTGTAGGGCGTCCGAGGCTTGGCGGGCACCATCGACTCACCGGCACCAGCGTACGCAGAGTCGTCATCGTTCATCAGGAACCCACGATCCCGCAAGGCATCGGCCAGCGCCAGCCACTCGCCGTCCAGGTTCCAGGACCTTCGCCCGCAACGGGGCCGGTTCATGGGCGCCGCCTGGTCTCTTCCCGGACATCTGACCAGCAGGACTCAGTAGGTCTGCGCTCAGCGTCGCCTGCCCTCGGCGCCCCACTCGATGCTCGTCGCCTTGACAGAGTCTGACCTGCCCGACAAGGCGCCTGACGCCCCATCATGATAGGCGCCAAGGCGCATCGGAGAGCGTCAAGATATCGCCCGAAACGCCCACAATGCACATGACGCACACTAGCGAATGGGCCCGTTCAGTCCCGAGCACATCCGAGCCACCTGGAGCGGAACCGCGAGCGTTGAGGACGCTGCCCAGGCGTTCGGCTTGTCGAGGTCGAAGAGCTACGACCCCGTTCGCAGCGGGGAATTCCCCTGCCGCGTGCTGTCGATAGGCCGCACCGCCCGCGTCGCCACCGCCTCGCTCCTCCGGGTACTCGAGAGCGGCGAGCCGGAGTACAGCAGAGCCTCCGGTGCAAGCCCCGAACCGTCGTGACCAACCGCACGACGACACCCCGCCGGAGCAAGCCGACGGGGTGTCGTCGTAACCGGCCCCGTCTACGCAGGCCCCCGTCGGAGCAAGCCGGCAGGGCCCTCACATGTCACGAGTGATCACACGCCCCTATGACAGGGGGTCGGTAGAGACCGCCCTGACCAGGTTGGGACCTCGCGGGCGGCATATCGCTTGAGGCATCCGGATGATTTCACGACGGATCTCGCCCTCCCGGGTACGGCGTTCGTAGTACGTCTGGGTGCGCGGGTCGTGGCGCAGCCGGGTGAACACGATGCGGTGCAGCGCGGCGTTCGCCTGCCGGTCGCCGCCGCGGTGGAGTCGCCGCGATCTTCGGCTGCCCGAGAAGTACTCGATGGGGCTGCGGCCCGCGCAGCAGCCTGTGCATCGTTCGGATCCGACTTTCCGAGCAGACGGCGGGGCCGAGCGGTCGGGCCGGTTCACCTCGAACACCGCGTCATGCTGCGCCAGCAGGTAGCGGGACAAGCCCGCGCCGTGCGTGTCCGCCCCCAGGGCGACCTCGCCCCGAGCGGGCGGGCCAGTGCTGGTAGAAGAGGTGCCGCGCGGTCCGGTCGTCATGCTGGTCCGCCTCCCGCGTGGTGATGTGCTGGGTGGCCGGCACCCGCCCGGCCGGGCGGTTCGAACCGTGATGGCGCCTGGAAGACGGCAAGGCCCCTATGGGGACACGCCCTGTGGTCCGGTGACAGCAGACGCCATCTCGCAACGGCAGCTGACACGTCCGCGACATGACACTTCGGTCAGAGGTGTCATGAGTCAGACCCCGCCCGAAACGGTGCTATGCAACCGCGTCCCACTGCCCCGGCGCGACTGCTTGACCTGACCGCTCCCGGGAGACTTCGTGCGAACTGTTACTGAACCTGCTCCGGACGGGGTATCGGTCACACCTGATGCCGTGACGACCTCTCCCCCTTGTCCCCCACCGCAGGGGCACCGCTTGGGAGAATCTGGGCAATCCCGCCGGTGCTGCCGAGCCGGTGGGGAAGTCCGGTTGGGGTGCATCTCACCGAGCGATACGGCCACAGTTGGTGCCGCTCTTGCCGGCCGACTCACCCGCGATCACTCCACCCCAGGAGACGCAGTAGCCTTTGGCGTCGAGGTAGACCGGACCCGCGTACGAACGGTAATAGCCTCCGTCGTCAGCGTAGTCTCTGGTGTCATCCCGCTGGACCCAGACGTACATGTAGACAGCAGGACCGGCGGTGTTCCGGATGGTCACAGCGCAGTTCTTCCCCGTCGCGGCGTTGTAGGTCAGGTAGGACGTGCCGACCTTCCCTATGTTGGCCTGGTTCACGACCTTGTAGCCGGCGCCGCATGCCTTGTTGTAGGCGGCCTTGGCTTGGGCCGGAGCTGCTGCCGCCCCGGTGGCTGTGGCCATGAGGCCCCCAGCCGCCAGTGCCACCGCGGCCCCCGCCATCCGGATGTGTCCCCAGCGTTGCATCGTGTGCCCTCCTCGAAGTCGTGCCCGGTGTACCACCTGGTGCCCCGCCGACTTGGCTGGCCCCCGTGGCGGCACTTACGTCTGCAACGACACGGCCGAAGCCCCGGCCAGTTGCATCCCGCGCTCCGCAACTCGTCGCCGTTGGCACGTTCCGGCTCAGAGCACTCTCCGGCCCCAGGCGCCATGCCGGACGGCGCGTCAGGCACCGCACCCCGACGGAGCCGGGTCCGCTGATCGGCGTACTCCTCCTGCCCACGAGACGCGGGGGGGGCGGGGCCCGCCATGGCTGTGCGGGCAGGGCGACAGCACCGGGGTGAGGTCTTTGGGTTCTCCGCTGTCCGGAAGAGGTGCGCACAGACCCTGGTGGGTGGGCATGGGTGGGAGGAAGCTCTCAAGAATCCGGCCCGCCGGGCCGGCGCCGCAACGGCCTCCGCAGGGAGTCGCGACGATGCCCGTACTCCCTGCCCGGGAACCACCGCCCGCTGAGTGGCAACGGCACCGGGACAAGGACGCGCCGTTCGACGGCACCCGTCGGAAATTCCGCAGGGTCTCACTCTCGGTGTCGCGGCAGCGGTTCAGCGGGATGCATACGGGGCCTGAGGCTGCATCGGAGAAGACACCGGGCCGGTACTTCGCGGCGAACCCCATCAAAACCGGTACGCCGACGCCGGTCACCGGCATCCGTCGTCCCGGCTTCCGTGTGCGCCGCAGAGGAGAACCCACATGCCATACAGGAAAACCGCCATCTTCGTGGGATTACTCTTCCTCTCTTCTACGGTCACCTTTGCCGCGGGTAGTTCCCTCGTACACGCCTACTTCTCCGATGCCGACCCAAGCAGCGGGATGCTGTTCGGCGGCGTTTTTCTGGAGTGGTACACAGCTTTAGCGGTCTCCATGATCGGTATCGCTCTGTTCCCCGTCCTCAAGCCACACGGGAAGAACCTGTCGGCGGGCTACCTCATTTTCCGGGCCATGGAAAGCACGGCGATCATCGCGGTAGGGGCCTATTTTTTGGTGAGCCGACACCCATTCGAGGACTACGTCCTGCTCATCTACGCCCTGTCCGGTGCCGGCGGTCTCGTCCTGTCCTACCTGCTGTGGAATCCGGGCTGATCGCCCGGTGGCTGTCGCTGCTCGGGATCGCTGGCTACGCCGCTCTGCTGGCAGGGGTTCTGACCGATGTGCTGGGAGCAGTCGATCTCGATGCCGGCACCGGAATCGTGTTCCTCGTTCCTGGCGGCCTGTTCGAAATAGCGTTTCCGCTGTTGTTGATCTTCAGGGGCTGGCGTTCCGCCGACCCGGTCTCCCGCACGAAGGCCAGTCGTCCGGGAGCGGTGCACGGCGGGCCCCGCGGGTGACTTCTGTTGCCCGCAGCCGGACTCTGTCCAGGCATTCACCGGGAGGGGAAAATGGAAGATTCGGAGCCGACGAACCGAGACCTACGCGGGGCGGCCCTGGTCGCGGGCATCGGAATTCTGGCGATGGCCGCACTCGCTGCCTTCGCGAATTTCACCGTCGTGGAGAACCTAGTCACTGAAGGCGATGCTGAAAGGACAGCACGCGACATACACGCTTCCGAGGCGATGTTCCGTTACGGCGTCGCCGCTTGGGCGCTGGTGGCCGCTCTCGATGTCGTAGTGGCCTGGGCGCTGCTCACCCTCTTCGCGCAAGCACACAAAGGGCTCTCCACACTTGCGGCGTGGTTCAGGCTCGCGTACGCAGCGGTGCTCATGGTCGCCGTGAGCCAACTGGCCGGAGTGCCTTCGCTCGTCGGGGGCGGCGTGCGCCCTGGGGCGTCAAGCGTGAGCCGGTTGCATGAAGAAGCGCTGATGAAGATTGACGCCTTCCACGACATCTGGGACGCCGGCCTCATTCTCTTCGCCTTCCACCTGCTGACACTCGGATACCTTGCTTACAAGTCAGGCTATGTCCCGAAGGTTCTGGGAGCTCTGCTCGTGATCGCAGGACTCGGCTACTTGGTGGACAGCTTCGGCACCCTGCTGTCTGCCGGCTATGCGGCCGAGGTCGCCATGTTCGCCTTCGTCGGCGAGTTCCTGTTGATGGTGTGGCTCTTGGTCAAAGGGGGAAACGTCACCTTGAAGAAACCCCGGACCTGACCGAACTGCCATGCCGGCAACCCGGATCGTCGGTACAGGGAGCATCCGGCAGGGACGCCCGGGATCGGCAGCCGCTCGTCGGCCTCGTCGCCTACGCGTCAACCGGCAATTCCAAGCCCTTGCCCAGTCCCGGTCGGCAGAACCAACGGATCGCTTCGTCCTTGGTGAAGCACCGGCGAGTTCGATGCACCAGTCCTTCATCCGCTCAGACTTTGCGGCAACGAGCCCCCACGTCGGCAGCACCGCCCCGCGCCAACCCGGTCGTCACAACCCGATGTTGGACACCCTCCCTGCATCCATGAACCCCGCAATCGGAACTACTCGTCAAGCAGCACGAAGGCCAGGCCGTGTAAAACGGGCTCATGCCCAGGCCACGCTGGAGGTAGCGGGTGCAGGTCGTAAAGAACAGGCCGCACAGCAGGCCGAGCACGGCCCATGGCTGTCTCACACGAGAGTGTCGAGGAGGCAGGCCACCTCACGGGGGCGTAGCTGGATGCCCATGTGGCAGGTGCTCACGGTGTGGACCTGGAAGGGGTTGTGCGGGGTCAGCGCGTTGGCCTCGGCGATCATCCGGTCCTGCATGGCGAGCGGGATCGCCTGGTCCCGGGAGAAGCGGATGTAGGTGCGGGGGATGCGTCCCCAGGTGTCCGCCCGGCCGCGGGCGTCGGCGGTGAGGACCTGTACGGAGTCGGCGGGTTCGAGAAGATTCAGAACGGCCCGGAACTGCTCGTCGGTCGCGTCGGCCATCAGGCTCTCCTTGGCGGCGCGCAGGAACTCCAGGTCGGCCGAGCGCCAGTTGACCAGGGACGAGGCAACATCTCTGATCCCCAGGGTGTGCAGGTATCCGGCGACGCTCGGCAGTTCGACGCAGCACCACGCCGAGGCGTACACGAGCCGGCTGACCAGGTCGGGCACCGCATTGCCCACGCCGGTGATGGTCGCCCCGCCCCCGCTTGTCCCCACCAGGATCACCGGCCCGTACTGCGCGACCCGGCGGACTGCCTCGACGACGTGGGCGACGTTGTCCTCCAAGGTCACATCGGCCAGCGGCGAAGGCTGGGCCGAGAACGCCTCCAGGTCCTGAGGCGCCTGGTAGGAGAGCGGGAAGGGAGCGCCCATGCCATGGCCCGGCAGGTCGACGGCCAGTGCCCGGTGGCCGAGCAGAGCGAGTTGCTGAAGGACCGGCGACCAGGAGTAGGAGTTGCTGTGCAGGCCGTGGACAAGGACGAAAGTCGGCCGGCCGTCCCGGCGCGGAGTCCCTCGATGGTGTTCCTGATGCATGGGAAATCCTTCCAGCGGGGAAAAGGCACCGGATCACGGCACCGGATCACGGCACCGGATCACTCTGGCACGTGGCCGACCGGCAGACCGGATGCGAGGGCTTCGCCCACAGCATGTCCCCACGGCGAAGGTCGGGTTGAGTGCCGGGGCGAGCTCCTCCGTGCGTCCTGCCCTACACCCTTCGCGAATCCGGCGACCGGATGGGCAGATGGCGCGGACGGTGGTCGCCCGACGCCGCCATGACCGCACGGGCACGTTGGTACGTCTACCAGCTCACGCTGCCCGGCCGGGTGGACATCGCCCACGACCCGGGGGTGGCCACCACATGCGCGATCTGCCGCCCCGGGCCCTGCGTACGCTGCCCGCGCCTGCGGACGACTCGTTCTGAGCGCCGGGAGAGGGAGCCGGACGCACACGAGGGCTTCGTGGGGCCGACGACGAGTGGCCTTTCGGGGGCCGCTCGCGCCTTTTGGGAGTCCCGTTCCCAGCCGCTGGCCGAGAACATCGTGACGGTCTACAACATCGGCCTCATGAACCCCACTCAGCTTGTGACCGCCCCGGCCGCGGCGCCGGCGTCCAGGGCCGGAAGGCCCGTTTGCCGGTCACCGGACGACCGAGTGTGTCCGTGCTCATCACGCCACTTCGCCCGGGAAGAGCACCGGTGTGGTCATTCACCGAGAACGACACGGGCAACGGCGCCCGCCTACGAGAGCCCTCGGTGCAACCGGCCTACTCTCGTCCACCGCTTCCCTGATCAGGCCCTCTGCCCAGGGCTTTCGCCATCGGCAGTCGTGGTCGGCACCGGCCGAGGAGTAGGCTGGTGCTACCGAGAGCATTTCCTGACCGGCTTCCTTGCCGGTATCTCTTTCGGTTCCAAGCACCGGGCCGGGCACGCCAGGTCCGGGGACGGGTCGACACCATGAAGGTGATCACCGAACGCCCCCCGCCGGCCGCGCCGGCCGTGAGCCCCTCCGGCCACCCGCCGGTCCGGCTCTCCCTCAAGCCCTCGGGCCCGCAGACCGGGCTGCTCGACGGCGCCTGGTGGCCACGCTCGCGTGACCTCGCACGTGAGCTTCCCGCCCTGACCGAACAGCTGGAACCGCGGTGGGGCCGCATCACACGCGTCACGGTCAACCCGACGCACTGGCCCGTCGTGCCCCGCACGATCCCCGCCAACGGCCGTGTGATCAAGGTGGGCTGGTTCACCGACGAGCAGGACCCCCATCAGCTCCTGCTGCTCTCCTCCCGCATCGGACGCTGGGACCTGCTGATCGTCCCTCCGGAGACCGGCGCGGCCGCCGCCGCACGGCTCATGGACACCGCCGCGGACCCGCACACCGCCCGAACGGGCAGCGACCTCATGGCGGCCGAGGCGGCCAGTCATCCCGCGGCCCCTGCCGAGGCGGACCCGCCGGGCCGCACCGCGACAGGGGAAGCGGAGGGCGGCGCCACGGCCGCACCCGCCTCCACCGCCGGCGGGAGGTGAGCGGCCATGGGCACCGGCCTCACCGTCACCGGCATACTCGCCATGATCGCTCTGGGAGCATTCGTGATCCACCTTCTGAACGCCCAGCACAACGACCGGATCGCGCTGCACCGATACAGCCGCCGCCTTGCCGACCGCCGCGCCTCCCACAGCCCCACCCGGCCGCAGCCGGTCACCGCCGCCCCTCCCGCCGTGCACACCCGCCGGGACCACAGGGACGGAGGCCGAGGACGCCTGCGCCCGCGGCGCAGGACCACCGGCTCCTTCAAGGGCCGGTAGTCCTGACAGGGAGAACAGCACGACGCGGCGGACCCGTGACCGGGCCTGCCGTGCCGTTCTCACGGCAGCAACTACGGGCCTGCCACGACCCGTGAGCGGGCACTCGGTGCCAGAACGTGTCCGAGGGCCGAAGAGCCGCGCCGACGTCCGCGTCGTCGAGGCGAACCCTCACACGTCCCGGCGGGTCACGCGGGTGCGAGTCGGGCTCCGCGCGCGGCCCGGCCGGACCCGCGGCTTGTGCGCTGTCGTACCCTCGACCGCTTTCCCGGCCTCGACCGCCCCGTTACCGTCGTACCCGAACTCCTCCCGGCCGTGCGGGTTTTGATGCCTCTCCCCGCTCCCGGACCGCTGGGCCCGGGGCTACCCTCGCATCAGGACGTCGACGTTCCAGACCCCGACGGCGCGTTGCTGCTGAGCGCACATACCTGCCGGGACTTCGGCCCGCACCGCCGCCTCCCGTCCCGGCCCGGTCGCCCGGAACCGGAGGCGCCATGTCCCTGCCCGATCTGAACGTCTACCGGCACGACAAGCGAAGCCGTGCGCTGATCACTTTCGCCGGTGAGATCGACCTGGCGACGGCGCCTTTGGTCAGCGCGTCCCTGCGGGAGTGCCTGTACGGCGGGATGCGCACCATCGACGTCGACCTGACGGCCGTCACCTTCTGCGACGTGAGCGGCCTCAACGCCTTCCTGCACGCTGCCGCGCAGACCACGCGGAGCGGCGGAACCCTGCGACTGCATCATCCGCCGCTCGCTCTGCTACGCATCCTCTCGCACAGTGACTCCGCTCTGCTGCTGGGCGGCGTTCCGGCGAGTCATCGCGGGAGCACGCCCTCACCATGGCCCGCTCCCTTTTCGGCAGGCGCACCGTGACGGGCACCAGACGCCGACCAGGCCAGGAGCGGCGGTCCGCCCCGGAGGCGGTGCGCCTACGCCACCTGAACCGCCGGCAGGCCGCGCTCCGGGAGGACCTGGCGGACCTGTACGCCGAATCTGCGGACGCGACGGCCGGCGAGACGTACCGCCGTACGAAGGAATTTCTTCGCCGCCTCGCAGACTCTGTCCGGCACCCGGGCTTTCCCCTACTGGTCGCCGAGCCACCCACCCTGGCAGGCTGCGCCTTCGGCTTCCCCGTCGCACGCGACGGGGCTTGGTGGATCGGCTTCGAGGACGGTCTCCCGCGGTCCGTCGAGCAGCTGCCCTCCTCCGGGCACACCTTCGCCGTCACGGAGATCGTGGTCCATCCGCACGAGCACGCCCCCGGCCTCGCCCGGCGGCTGCAAACACGGTTGCTTGCGAACAACCACGCCTCGCTCGGCGCGACTTTGGTGGATCAGGCCGACCACGCCGCCCACAGCGCCTTCCGGGCGTGGGGATGGCAGGACATCGGACAGGTCCGCAGGCCGTCCGGCCCCGCGGACCTGCGGGCACTGGTACTGCCCCTGGGGGAGCGCCACGGCCTCGCGCACGACGCCCGTACGCAACGTCCCGAGTAACCCGAAGCGAGGTGGGCGCATGCCGGACGCCGAACAGGACGGGAAGCCCGGAACCTCCTCCGAGGACTGCCGGGAACGCGAAGCGCGGCGTATCGCGGCGGTGCGCCGTTACGACATCCTGGACACCCCGCCGGACGGGGCGTTCGACCGGATCGCCGCGCTGGCCGGACGTCTCTTCGACGTCCCGATGGCGACGGTGACGATCGTGGACACCGACCGGGTCTGGTTCAAGGCCGCGTACGGACTGGAGGGTGCCACCCAGACCGGCCGGGACGCCGGCCTGAGCGCCTCGGCGATCCTTTCCGACGCTCCCCTGGTCATCCCCGGCAGGCATCACGATGCTCTGAACCGCGCACACCCGATGGTGGCCGGCCCGGGCGGCATCCGCTTCTACGCCGCCGCACCGATCATCACCCCCGACGGCCACCGGCTCGGCGCCGGACGATGGGCCTTCTGCCTCGGTGACGTGAGCGGCAGAGGCACGGAAGCGGCCGCCCTCACCTCCGTGATCCGCCACACCCTTCGCTCCACGACACAGCTGGAGCCCGGCCCGCGCACCGTGCTGGAGACGCTGAACACGGCCCTGCTGGCAGACGCGGCCGCCGACGTCCGCCTGTGTACCCTGATCTTCGGCACCTTGGTCCCCCCACCCCGGCGGCGGGTTCACCCTCACCCTGGCCGGAGGCGGCCGCTCTCCCGCGTACCACCTGCGTCCGGCCCGCCGGGGGCTGCGTCCCCGTGCCGAACCGGTGGAGTTGCCCGGCGGCATGCTTCTCGGCGCGCTCGACCGGCCCCGGTCGTCTCCCGGACGATGCGCCTGGCCCCGGGCGAAACACTTCTGCTCCACAGCGACGGCCTCACCGCCTCGCGCACCTCCCACGGCGCCCGGTTCGACGAGGAAAGCCTGGCCGCACACCTCACCCACCACGCAGCCACCAGTACGGCACCCCATGCAGCCGCCATCATCGACGACCTCACCGCCCTGTTGGCGACCTTCCCCGTCGGCACGGCGGGCACCGCCTGCACCAACGGCCCCCGCCCACAGGATCGCTCATGACCTCACCACCGGACGGGGCCGCGGACCACCTCCCGTAACGCGCACACGCACGGCCCCCGAGGCTTCAGTCACCCCACCACACAAGATGAGGACCGCCATGAACATGGGACGAGCCATCAGGAACACAGCGCAGACTGCCAAAGGCAGGATCAAGGAGGCCTTCGGCCGGACCACCCGCGACCGGCAAACGCAACGAGAAGGCAGGACGGACCGCTCGATGGGAAACCTCAAGCAAGCCGCCGCCAAGGCCAGGAAGGCATTCAAGCGCTGATCGGTGCGGAGACGCCCCGGGAAAACCGCTCCAGCGCCGTGCCCAGGGTCTGCCCCAGGGTGTAATCGCCGGCTCCGCTGCTGTCCCTGGCCCCGTCCAGCGACAAGGAGCGGTAGCACTCCATGACCTCCCGAGTGCGCAGCACGTCCTTCCGCGACAGGCGGGCGTGCTCGGCGATCTGCGCCACCTTCGGCGATCCCCGGCATGGGCGGGTCAGCTCCGCGATGGCCCGGCGCGCGGTGTTGCGCAGTTCCTGGGTGGGCCGGCCTGCCCCGCGCCCGGCCCTCCTGCGGCCGCTGGGCGCTGAGACGGTAAATCACGAACGTCCCCGGGCGGTCATTACGAGGATGACGGCGACGGTGAGGACGGTGCCCATGGCCGCGTCACCTTCCGTCGGGCGGATGCCGAGCCGTCCGCTGCTGCCCGCAGCCCTGGGACGCCGGAGCCTGCCGGACCGCATCGGCGGCGACCACGGCTTGGCGTTCGTGCTCCGCCCGCTCCGGGGCAGCCGCAAGGCCCTGTCACGCCGAGGCTGATACGACGCCAGTGACCGCGACAGGCCCTACGGCCCGGTCCGTGAGCCGGGGACCTACGGCGTCCGGTCGTGCGGGTAGGCGGTGGCCCGGTGCTGGAAGGAGAGGATCTTCGGGTTCTGGACGACGCCGTCGCGGATCTCGATCGCCTTACGGATCGTGGCGTCGGCCTCCCACGCCCCGGGGCCTTCGAGGACTCTGCGCAGATACGGGAGGACGGCCTCGCTGATCTCCCACGTAGCCGAATCCCACAGATGCGACGGGCTGTGGTCGACGGCGTAGTAGTGGCAGCCGGCACCGATGGTGGGCATCGGCTCGCCGAAGGTGGCCGGGTGCGCCCACTCGAAGCCCATGCCTTCGTCGCACGACACGTCCACGAAGTAGGTCCCCGGCCGGAACAGGTCCAGCTCCTTGTCCGTGACGAATGTCAGCGGCGCGTCGGTGTCCTGCCTTATGCAGTTGACGACGATGTCGAACCCGGACAGGTACTCGGCGAGCGGTACCGGCCCGGCAGGGGTCAGGGCCTGGAGGCGGGACGGATCGTCCGGCTGCTCCTGGAAATGGCCCATCACCACGGACGGCATCGGCGAGGCGACCGCCACCGCATCGCGCTGGGTGAGCACCGTGACGTCGGACACGCCCATGGCGCCCAGGCCCGTCACCGCCCCACGCGCCGTCGCACCGAAGCTGATGACCACCGCGCGCAGACGCCGGCCGTAACTGCCGGTCGCACCGCCGAGCTGCAGCGCGTGCAGGACGGAGCAGTAGCCGGCCAGCTCGTTGTTCTTGTGGAAGACGTGCACGCTGAAGTCGCCCGAGGCGGTCCAACGGTTCATGGCCTCCCAGGCGATCACGGTCAGCCGCTGGTCGATGCCGAGCTGGGTCAGCACCTCGTCCTGCACGCAGTGCGGCCATCCCCACAGCACCTGGCCTGTGCGCATCGCGGAAACGTCTTCGTGCATCGGCTTGGGCAGCAGCAGCACGTCGCTGTCGGCCATCAGCCGCCCGCGGGAGCGCAGGCCGGCCACGAAGGGGCGCAGCGCCTCGTCGTCGAGGCCGAAGCGGAGGCCATAGCCGTGCTCCAGGAAGATGCGCTCGCGTATATCGGAGTCGATGCGGTCGAGATGGCGGGGGTGCAGCGGAAGGCGGAACTCGTTCTCCTTGTGGCGGGAGGAGAGTACGCCCAGAGTCATCAGGCTCATGCGGCGCTTCCCCGCTGATCGCCCTGCGGCTGACCGGCCTGCTTCCGGGCGCGCGCCTCGTACCGGCGTACGCGCTCGGCCAGAGGAAGCGGGGCCTCGTCCAGGCCGGTGGCGGACCCGCTGGCCAGCCGGGCACACACGCCCCGGCAGGCCAGCGTGGGCCCATCTGCGCTGTGGGAGACCACCAGGGCGTCCGCGGTCGGTGCGCTCCGGTAGTCGATGCCGCAGATGACGCAGGTCAGACCGAAGAGCATCTCTTCGGTCGGTGCCGAGCGGCTGTTGCAGCGGCTGTAGATGGAGGATTGCGAATACATCGGTCCCACGTCCTCGGGAGCCGACGGGCCCCCAGGCTTGCCGTTCGCCGAGAGCGACACCGAAAGGGATGACGGCATACGAGATACGCCCGGTACTGCCACCGTACTCCGGTATACGACCGGTTCGAACCATCGTTCCCAGCACGACTCAGCCCACGTTCGCCTCGGCTGGGGCCGGGAGGGCGGACAGGTGTCGTTACAGCGCTGGCCGCCGGTCCCGACGGCGAGGCCGCGCGCTACCGGTGCATCGCCGCCCGCGCCGAACGGGGCCAGGACATGCTCGACCGGGCCCGCGCCCACGGCGAGGAACCCTTGTACATGCCTGGTGCAGAGATACCTGCTGTTCAACCGTCCATCCCTCTCCGGCGTCTACGGTGGCTGCCCGGCGGGGCGGGCACCGGTCGGGCACCGGACAGAGCGGAGGAGCCCGCGGTGCCGGTGGTCGACTCTCCACGGGCATGCCGGGCCTCGCTCCGGCACCACTGCCGACGCGCCCTGTGCGGAGATTGCTTCACGGACGGACCGGACGTCGCGCCCCGCGCCGACCCGCATCCGGCCGGAGCGGTCGATGACGTCGGTGCCCGGTCACCGCGCGCCGCGTGGGTCACTTGCGGCAGTGGTCGAGGCGGGCGGGGGTGGGCCAGCGGACGTCGGTGGCCCAGCCGAGGCGTTCGAAGAGGCGGATGGCGGCGGCGGTGGGGTCGAGCTGGCCGCGGTCGACGCCGTGGCGGGCGCAGGTGGGGTCGGCGTGGTGGAGGTTGTGCCAGCTCTCGCCGAAGGAGAGCAGGGCCAGTGGCCACAGGTTGGTGGCGCGGTCGTGGCGGCGGGTGCGGAACGGGCGGCTGCCGACCATGTGGCACAGCGAGTTCACGCTCCACGTCACGTGCTGGAGCAGGGCGACGCGTACCAGCCCGGCCCACAGCAGTGCCGTCAGGGCGCCGTGCAGGGTGCCGCCGACGGCCCAGCCGACGGCGAACGGCAGGGCGAGGCTGAGGACGCACAGGGCGGGAAAGGCGCGGGAGACGGTGCGCAGCCCGCGGTCGGCGAGCAGGTCGGGAGCGTAGCGTTCGGCGGGCGCCGAGACGCTGGTCTCGCGGTGGAAGAGCCATCCGATGTGGGCGTGGGCCAGGCCGCGGAGCTGGCCGCGCAGGCTGGTGCCGTAGCGGAACGGTGAGTGGGGGTCGCCGGGACGGTCGGTGAAGGCGTGGTGGCGCCGGTGGGTGGCGACCCAGCCGATCACATCCCCCTGGAAGCTCATCGAGCCGGCCACCGCCAGGGTTAGGCGCAGCGGCCGGGCGGCGGTGAAGCTGCGGTGCGTCAGGCCCCGGTGGAATCCGGCGGTGACGCCCAGGCCGGTGACGAGGTAGAAGGCGACGGCGATGAGGAGGTCGGCCGGGCCGAGCAGCCGCCCCCACAGCACCCATCCGGCCAGGGCCACGGCCAGCAGGGGAAACGCCACGATGGTCCCCGTCAGGACCATCTGGAGGCGTTGGGCGCCGGTACGGGGGCCGTTGCCTTTGTCCGGAGACGGGAAGGGGGAGGTCCCGTCATAGGCGGGTGCCCTCCCGGGCCGTTCGGGTGGTGCCTGGGGTGCGGTGGTCGTGGTCATACCTGACTCCTCGGCCTGGTCAGAGGGGTTGGGTGCGGCCGGGGGCTCGGGCCTGCAAGATAGAGGGGTGCCGGTACGGCGGGAGGCTGCGGCCTGTGCCGCCGCGGGGCCGTCAGCCGGCCGTGGTGTGCGGGCTGTGGCCCGCTGCGCCGAGCCGCCGCCCGGCCCCGCCGTCGGCGTGGGAGGCGTTGGCCAGGAGGCGGCCGGCCCGGTCCGCTGGGGTGTCGGGCGGTATGACGAGCAGGTCGCACCGGCCGGTGCCCAGGGAGAGCAGGCATACGGTGTTCCGGTGTCCCATGCCGGCGGACTGGCTGATGTGGATCACCCGGCGGCCGAGCACCAGGCGGTGGGGGCCGGTGTTCCACATCGAGGTGTCGACGGTGACCCGGGTGATACGGCCCCAGCGGGGGGCCAACGCGTCCAGCAGGGGCGGCAGTTCGGTGGCGAGGTGGCGGGTGCGCGGCCACCACGCGCCGTCGATGCGGTGCAAGCCGGTGCCCTGGGGGAGGAGGGCGAACCGGGCGGGGAGGGACCGTTGAGGGGCGGTCGGGGGCACGCTGGTGGTGGTCATGGGGTCAGCCTGTCTCCGGACGGTTCGTCCGGGGTGGTGGGTGCGGACCGCTGCGGGACGGCGTTCGCGAGTTCGTCGTGGTGGGGCCGGCCGGCGACCGGCCACGGCCGGGGCGGCTCCACGGCACCGGGGGTGCGGGTGGTGTCGACCGTGAGGTGGAGCCTGGTGCCGCCGTCGGGTGCGTCGGTGGGGTAGCTACGCTGCTCGGTGGCGGCGTAGTGGTCGCGCAGCGTCTGGGCGACCAGACGGGCCGCTTCGGGAGACGCCGCCACGATGCGGACGTCGGCGTGACCGGGGGCCGGCGGCGATTCCTCGGCCGCCGTGGCGGCCCCCGGCCGTGGGGTGGTGCGCTCGGGGCGGTCGGACAGTGGGCGTCGATATGTCATAAGTGTTCCTTCCGGGCCGCGCGGGGCGGCGTAGGGGGCGCGGTCGGTCACGACCACCGCCATGGGCGGTCATGGCGGTCCCCGCGGAGTGGATGCCCCCGGGTGCGTCCAGCACTCCCCCGTTCCGGGCCCGGCGGTCTTCGCCGTCGGAACCGGGCGCGGGATCGCCGGAGCGGGAGCCCGCGGTGTATTCGAGGTGCCGGGCGACGGGCCGAGGAGCACACGGAGAGACCGGAGCGATGACGGTACGCGGCACCGCCATCGTGACGGGAACTCCCGGTGCTCACCGGCCGTACCCGGTGCGGGCCGGAGTTGTGCGGACGGCTCCGCCCTCGCTCTCCCACCCGGCCGCGTCGTCGGCCGCGTCGGACAGCGTGTTCCGCGTACCCGCCCGGCGGGCGGCCGCAACCGCTGACGGACCGACTGTCTCGATAAGACCGCTCGCCGTACGTGTGTTGTGCGGGTCGGCCGCCGCCCGCATCAGCTCCGCCGCCCGGTCGGGGGCGGTTTCGGGCGGTACGATCAGCAGGTCCCAGCGTCCCACGGTGTAGGAGACGAGGTACAGCTCGTGCGGGTCCTGTTCGGCCGCGAACACTCCGACCCCCACCACATGGCCGTTGACGGGCACCTTGCGCGGAATCGCCGGCCAGTGGGTCGGGTTCACCGTGATGTGGGTGATCCGGCCCCACAGCGGGTCGAGTGTCGCGGCGAGAGCCGGTAGTTCACGCGCCAGGTCGCGGGAACAGGGCCACCAGGCGCCGTCCAGCGGGCCACCGGACCGGTCCGCCGGCGTCAGGGAAAGCCTGGCCGTTCGCTGGTCGGGGGAGAAGGTCGTCGGTTCGGCGAGCACAGTCATGGCTCGGTCCACCTGAGAGGCACCGCGACGGGCAGTTCGCCTGCGTCGTCTGCCAAAGGTCATCGCTCTCCGAGAACGACGCCGACATCTGAGCCGGTGTACGAAATGCTCTCGGTGATACCCAGTTTACTCCGTGCGGCGAACGAGCGGCCTGAGCGGCGTGCATCACCTTGCTCACACACGGGTTCGCCCACCTCTCCCGCCGGTCCGGCGCGGTAGCCATGGGAACGGGCCGCGTCGCAGGCCGCAAGAGCCGCCGCCTCCTCGCCGACGCCGCGGGGATGGCCCGCAAGGCCCTGCGCCAGTCCGCCAAGGACTACGTCCTGTTACATGACGCCGGGCAGCGAGCCGGCGAACAGCCGCGTGTCACTCCGGTGTCCACGCGGCGTGAGCCAGGGCGGCGTATGCAGCCGGCTGTGCCACCAACGGCGGCACCTTCCCGGGCGGGGCCGCGCAGCCGACGTGGCGGGGGCCACGCAACCGTCCCGGATGCCATGCAACCGTCCCGGACTTTTCGCCATCTAGCCTGGCAGACATTATTTGCCCGTCGCCCCGGTCGAGAGAACATGCGAGTGTGCGTCGCGATCTCTGGACGGCTGCGCCCTGTACGACGGTGTATCAGGGCCCGGGGCAGCACCTGCGGCCCGGCTGACCGGCCGCCCGTAAGAAAGCGCCACATGGGTCTCACCAGCAAAACAGTGCTGCTCTTGGCCGTCCTTTTCGCGGTAGCACTCTTCGCCCTCACCATCTGGCTATGGCCTCGCCTGTCCAAACGCAACTGGCGCGCGGTCCTCGGCCGTGTGGGCCTGCTGCTGGCGACCCAGCTGTCCATCTTCGCGTTGGTCGGCCTTCTCGCGAACGACGCGCACCTTTTCTTCGGCTCCTGGGGGGAACTGCTCGGCCAGAAGCAGGATTCCGTGAGCACCGGCCCGAACGGCGGCAAGGTGAAGGTGCTCGGCACCGAGCACGCAGGTCTGCCCGGCGGTTCCAAGCCCCAGGCCGCCGGCCGGATCGAGAAGGTCGTGCTCAAGGGCGAGAAATCCAAGGTCAACAGCCAGGCGTTCGTGTATCTGCCGCCGGAGTACTTCCAGTCGGAGTACGCAAAGAAGCGCTTCCCGGCCTCCGTGGTACTGACCGGCTACCCGGGCATCGCGCAGAACCTCTACAAGAAGCTGGACTTCCCGCAGACCCAGCACGGCCTGGTCCGCAAGAACAAGACGCAGCCGACGATACTGGTGATGATGAGCCCGGCCGTCGTGCCGGGGCGCGACACGGAGTGCGTGGACGTCCCGAACGGCCCGCAGACCGAGACGTTCTTCACCGATGACGTACGCCATGACATATCCAGCCACTACCGGGTGGGCACCGACGCCAGGAATTGGGGCGTCATAGGGGACTCCACGGGCGGCTACTGCGCCCTGAAGATGCCGATGCGCTACCCGAAGGCGTTCTCCACCGGTGTGGCCCTCTCCGCCGATTACAAGGCTCCCCGGGACGCCAAGACCGGCGACCTGTTCGGCGGCGACAAGCAGCTGGAGCGGGAGAACGATCTGCTGTGGCGGCAGAAAAACCTTCCCGCACCGCCGGTGAACCTCCTGGTCACCTCCAGCAAGCAGGGCGAACCGAACTACCCGGACACGCTGAAGTTCATCCAGCAGACCAAGTCCCCTGGCCGCATCGCGTCGATCATCCTGGACAGCGGCGGCCACAGCTTCAACACCTGGCGCCGTGAGATACCCGCCGCCCTGGAGTGGATGGGCGGCCACCTCAAGGCATAGCCCCTGCCGCCAAGGCCCCGCCTGCCGCGGGATTCCCCCAAGACGGTGACCTTCACCATCGGCCATTCCCAGGTCTCCACCGTCGACATGGACACCCAGACCATGACGGTGGTCCGCGACGGCAAGACGATCAAGTCCGTGCCGATCTCGGGCGGCAGCGCGAAGAACCCGACGTACAACGGCCAGATGGTCATCTCGGAGAAGTTCGAGCAGACCCGGATGGACGGCTCCACCGTCGGCTTCGGCAAGGACGCCTGGAGCGGGAGTGGGCGTGGGAGCGGGGTAGCGGCGATGTGGTCAGTGAACCGTGAATCGCATCGAGAAGGTCAGAAAGCAGCTCCACGGGCGCACCGGATTCGGACGGCGTCGCAAGGTGCTCCTGCTTCAGTGACCGACCGCGACAACTCCCCGCGTTCGAAGCCGGAGCCCGCTGAACGGAGACTCTCCAGGCTGCGGCCACGGCTCGGTGCGAGGCCTGAACGGTGCCTGCGGCAGCTGCGAGAGGAGCAGAGCAGTGTTGCCACCTCCTCCCATGAATGCCTTTGCGCGTGCCGCCGTCCGGATGATGAGGTGGCACGGTGACCAACCATGATGAGGTGGCAGCGGTCCGGCCGTTGACACTGGCTTGGGTGAGCCAGCACCTGGGGCCCGGTGAACGGGTCGTCAGGGCCGAGGCGCTGCACGGCGGCATCACTGCCGAAATGCGGCGGCTGACCATCGGCACGCGGGACGGCGGCACTCGTGACCTGGTGCTGCGGAGCTTCGTCGACCCGTACTACGTGGAGCGTGCCGGGGACTGGCTGCACAGGGAAGCCGACGCCCTGTCCCTGCTCACGGGGACCGGCGTGCCGGCTCCTGGACTAGTCGCGGTTGATCCGACCGCCGCGCATTGCGAGTATCCGTCGCTCCTTATGACGCATGTGGCGGGCCGGACGGTCCTCGACGATGAGGGGCTGGAGACGCGCGTTCCTCTGCTGGCCCGTCAACTCGTGGCGATCCACGCGTTGCGGCCCGCCGAACGGCCCCGGGAGTACGTGGCGTTGACGACCGCCGACACCGTCGTGGTTCCGAAGGGCGCCGACGCGACGGTATGGGCCGCGGCGATCGACGTGATCCGCCGGCCCGCGCCGCCCTATAAGGGCCGCTTTCTGCACCGGGATTTCCAGCCCGGCAACGTGCTGTTCGACGTGCCGTCCCCAGGGCCGGCTGATCCCCGGATCACCGGCGTCGTCGACTGGGCGGCGGCCTCCTGGGGCCCGGCGGACCTCGATGTCGCGCACTGCTCCGTCAATCTCGCGCTGTTGCACGGCCCGGCGTGGGGGTTGCGCTTCGCCGAGGCATATGAGGAGGCCGGCGGGGTGCTGGCAGCGGCCGCGAGTGAGCGGCTGTACTGGCAGGTGCGGGACGGGCTGGCCGCCTCGGAAGAAGTGCGGCAGGTGGCGCAGCCATGGCGGGAGGCAGGGAGGGCAGAGCTGACGACGCGAGCTGTGGAGGAGCGGCTGGACGCCTATGTCACCGCCCTGATGGACACGCTGGGTTGAGCCGAGGCGTTGCCATCTCGGTGGGCGACAACGGTTTCACCCCAGGGGCAAATCCTGCATGAACGAGCAAGAGGTACTTCGTCATCTTCTGGTGCTGGCACGAGGAGATGGCTCTCCCCTGTTCACCTCGACCTCGGGGTTCCATGCGGTTGCCCCGGACGACTTCACGGTCGGCGTGCCGGTGGGCGATCCCGCTCTGGGACTCTCTGAACGTTTGGCACACGACCTCGCCTCTTGGGACACCGCTCTTCCGCCGGAAGGCTCCACCGCCAAGGGCGCACTGCGTAAACACCTCAAGACCGGCCTCGGGCTTGCCCAATCCGTGGCGCGGCATCTGGGGCCGGAGTGGGTTGTGCGCTATTGGGACGCTCGGCACGGCTCGGCGAAGTTCGTGTGCTGGGGGTGCTCACGCCTGCACTGGACTCTGGAGGCACATGGCACTCCACCGCACCCCCTTCACATGACCATCATGGCCGAGTACCAGTGGGGGCCTTTCCGTGCGGAGGGATTCGGTGACTTCATGCCGGATGACCCTGCCGCTGCCCTCGACCTGCCCGACGATCTGGTGGACGACCTGTACTCCTGGGCCGGCGACTTCGACGCCGAGATGAACCGGTACCTGGCGACGCGCGACGAAGAGGGGAATGACGCTCGGCGTGTCGAATTGCGCCGCAGAGGCGCAGAGTTGGCTTATCGGGTCGCCGGTGCATTGAAACCAGGGCGGACGGTGACATACGCCGGTCTTGCCTGAGAACTCCGCACGCAAGCCGGGCGGCGCAGCCGGAGGTCGGGAAAGCAAACCGTCCAGGACTGCCCCGTTCACCGGGCTGAGCCTCGTCAGGCCGGCAAGCTGATCGCCGCACTGCGGCGCGACGACGCGGACCGGTCCGCGAGGGCCGACTCCGGAACCTGTCGTAGCAGATCGCGCAGAACATCGCCGCGTTCCGTCCGTACCGCCGCATCAGCTGCCCTCGGCGCATGGTCGCCGGTTCCCACGGTGTGGCCACCCCGGTGTGGCGGAGGCAGCAGCCCACTTGTCGGAAGTGATCAGTGTCGACGTCCGAGGATGCTGCACCGGCATTCGAGGAGGCGTGAAGCCGCCCGTGGGCTGCCCCAGGTATCGAATGGCCTGTAGGTGTTGTTCCAGCGGGTGGTTTCGCCGGCTGAGGGGCCCGCCCTGGGGAACCAGGTGGCCGGGGCCCACGTCCCACAGGGCGAAGGACACCTGCCGTATTCGAGGAGCCACTGTGGCGCGAGTGTCGAGAGGCTTGTGGGCCGTCGCCGGGGCGGTGGCCGCCGTACTGGCGGCTGTGGTCGTCGGTGTTTCAGTGAGTGGTGTCCCGGGCGGTGAGACCGGCGGCCCGGGCGAACCGGCACCGAGCGAATCCTCCCCGACGCACCGCTCGTCCGACCCCGAGAAGGCCGGCGGCGGCGCCTCGGCCAGCCGGAAACCGGGCACCGGGTCGTCGTACTGGACGGAAGAACGCAGGCGCGAGGCGTCACCGGCGCAGATGCCCGATCCCCGGAAGTGACGCGCCGTTCATGCGGTGGGGCGGCACCGCGTGATGGTGCCGCCCGGTCGTGCGGGTGTGAAGCAGTGGCCCTCAGTCGTCCGCGACGTCGTGGTAGACGTTGATCGCGCCGTCCCCATGGTTGGCGGAGTAGCCATAGGGCTCGTTCCAGGGATTGTCGGGGTCGTCGGGGTCGTCTTCGTCGATGTGCGACATGGCTCCGACGATGTAGCCACGGCCGTTGCCGCCGAGGTCGTCGATCCAGGGGCCGCCACTGGAGCCCTGTCCCATGTCGCATTCCATCTGGAGCCGTTCGTCCCAGGGGAAGATGCTCGCGTCCTCGGTGTCGGCGAGGCAGTAGAAGAGCTGATCTCCCGGGAAGGTGCGGCCGTTGCCGGCGGCGGGGTAGCCGAGGAAGGTCACGTCACTGAATTCCTGGCCGTAGTTGAAGCGGTAGCCCTGGGACCCGGTGAAGTCCTCGATGTGGCCGTGCTGGGCCTGCGGAGCGAGCTTGATCGCGGCGACGTCGTAGTCGAAGTCGCCGTCCTCGGACCACCCCTTGGTGGTGTTGATGTAGGTGACGTCCCACGTGCCGTGCGGCGCCTTGCCATCGTCGTCGTCCGGGGCGAAGGCCATGTAGTCCGGGTCGTAGAACTTGCTGTCGCCGCCGCCACCGGGGTGCACGCAGTGTCCGGCGGTCCAAAGGGTGCTCTTGTTCTTGGCGGTGATGACACTTGCCGAGCAGTTGAATCCGCTGCCGTCGGGAGCGCGGTAGAAGAGACGTCCCGTAGTGATCGCGGGCTGTGATCCGGGCCGGCCCCATCGTTGGGCCTTGTTGATGTCGGCGATCGTGCCGCCAGACGCTCTCTCGTGCCCGCCCTGGTCCTTGGGCCCCGTCGGAGGGGCGGACTCCGGGCCGAGCGTCGAAGAGGGAGCGGTACCTGTCGGCTGCTGCCGGTTCTTGGATGTGACTGTCGGCAGCGGCGTGGCCTTGGACTTGGCCATCCGCTCCTTCGTCCAGTACGCGGAGCCACGAGTCTTCCCGGCGGCATGAGCGCCGCCACTGGCTTCCGCTGCCCGCGCCACGCCCGGGCTCTGACGCTCGGCCGGCCTCTGGGCGTGGCCCGCGGCCGTAGCGGCCGGTTGTGTCACTGCCAGCGCCAGGACGGCTGTCGCCGAGCCGGCCATTGCTGCTCTTCCCCAACGGCGATGACGCCTCGTCATGTGTTTTCCCCCATGTTCCCGTGGATCTCCTGTGGTCACCCGAGAGAGCGCCGGGGCCCGCTGGCCCATCAGTGATGGCGTGATGGGCATGGTGCAGCTGTGGCTCCCCGTTGCCGGGAGAAGGTTTGCATTACTGACATGCTCGGCACAACGCCCGTCGAAGAAATGACCGGATGCGCACACCTGCCTGCAGCACGGCCTTGACGGGCGCCCGACCGTTCTTACGCCCCGGGCTGACCACATCTTGAGAAAGCCGGCGACAGCGCCTCATCCGGGCGTTGTCAGTGCCGTGCGCCGCAACCCCCCTCTGGGGGACGGCAGTGAGTTCCGTATCCCCGATGGTGCGACCATCATCGCCTGCGCATTCGGCGCGGTGCGACCGCTGCTCGCCGAGCGAGGGTGCACTGTGAGCCCTGTTCTTCGGCCGCGCGCTTTGGCCGAGTCGTCGGCCATCTCGGTGACAGCGGGAAGACCCGGTACGGTCGGCGGCACCGAGATCCGGGGCCGGCGGCCCGCCGTCGGACGCGAGGGCCGGGACACGTTCTTCTCCGCCAAGAGCCAGGGATCATCAATGGTGGAGATTCTCGGCTGGTTGACGACTGACGGTGGGTCCGCCGCCTCCGTTCACGAGCAAAGGTCGGCGTTCACGGGAAAGAGTCGGCGTTCGCGAGAAAGGGTCGGCACTTCTGCATTGGTCCGGGAGGCACCGGCTCATCGGTGCGGTGCGAGAGTATTTGCGAGTTTCGACAGCGCTGGGTTTCGCGAGCAGGCCCACCGTGATCACCGACCGGCCGCCGATCGGTGCGCGACCTGGGAACCTGGGAGCTGGGCTTGAAGCTGCCGCAGCGGAAGCCTCTACCGTCCTGAGCAGGGCCGGACGTTCCGGCCCGGTGAAGCACGTGTGAGGGAGGCGGCGATGGCCTGGCCGATCGCGGAGGTCGCCCGGATGTCGGGTGTGACGGCCCGGACACTACGGCACTACGACGACATCGGCCTGCTGCCGCCGGCCCGGGTCGGGGCCAACGGCCACCGGTACTACGAGGAGCGGCAACTGCTGCGGTTGCAGCAGGTTCTCGTCCTGCGGGCGCTGGGCCTGGGGCTGCCTGAGATCGGCCGGATCCTGGCCGCGCAGGTCGACGAGCTGGAGGCCCTGCGGGGCCATTACCGTCGGCTGCTCGCCGAGCGCGACCGGCTGGATGGCCTGGCCGGCACCGTCGCCCGCACGATCACCGAACTGGAGCAGTCCAGGAAGGACGGCACAGACATGATCAGCATCAGCCGGCCGGAGAACCTGTTCGAGGGCCTCCGGCCTGTCCAGTGCATGAAGGTCCTGCGCGGTTTCCCGGAGCTGGTCGGGGCCGTCGAGCGGCATACCGCGGCGTTGAGCGAGGCCGAGATCGAGGCCGACGAGCGCGAGCGCACGGCGCAGATGATCCGGCTGGCGGAGCTGATGGCCACCGGCCTGCCCGCTGACGCCGACGCGGTGCAGGCCGAGATCGACACCCAGTACCGGACGTTGGCCCAGAGCCGGGCAGCCACCGCCGAGGAATACCGCGCGATCGGGCGTTGCTGTGTGGAGAACGAGCACTGGCGCGCGGTGTACGAGTCGATCGCGCCGGGCCTGGCCGCGTACCAGCGGGCCGCCATCGAGGCGTACGCCGCAACTCGGCTGCGCTGAGCCGGGACCGGGCCGCCGCCACGGGGGTGCGGCGGTCCTGCCGGGTCGGGCCACGTGCCGGTTCCGCCGGCACAGGGCCCGCAGCTGCATCTGCTGTCGCACCGGATCGGCTGGAGCGCGCAGGCGCCCGCCCGCTGGGTCACCGAACGGGGCGAGGCGGGGGGGCGCCGAGTGGAAGGGCGGGCGGTGGCCGGTGGTACGGGCCCGGGACGGGGCGTTCTCCCGTACGGACGGCGGTCCCGGCGCGATGTGCCGGGGCTTGACCGTGCGCCGGGAGAAGGTGAGGTCAGGTCAGCAGGCCGGCGACCGTCTGGGCCAGTGTGGCCAGTGACGTGCCGCCGGCGGTCGCGGCGGTGATGAGCTCCAGGCGCTCCCGCAGCGCTTGCCGGCGGTTGGCCGCGAGGGTTCCGCGACGTTCGATCTCTTCCTGGGTGAGGGCGAGTTCGGCGTCGAGTTCCGGGTAGTCAGTGTCGTTTTCCGTAGGGCCGGGGCCTGTGGCGGCAAGGAGGGCGGCGCGCAGCGCAGTCATCGCCGAAAGGAGAGGGGCCGGGTCGGTCGGTTCCGGCATGGCGTAGGTGATACGGGCGTCCGGACCGGTACTGAGCACCCCGCCCGAGACGGAGCCGCCCACGCTGATCGAACCCGGCGGGGCGGCGGGGGCACGGTCGCGGTTCGGTGCGCCGCCGTGGACGTCAGGGGGGTGTGGGTCGTCGGCCGGGGGCGGTCCCATGGCGGTCTCCTCGGGTGTATTGGATGTCCGTGCGTGCGCCGGTGGAGGCGACTCCACCGCTCATCGCGCCGATGTAGATCGCTCCTTGGCCGACGGTGACGGTCTGCCGCTCGAACTCGCGGGTGTCGTAGCCCTTCGACCGCAGCGCCTGGAGCACACCGTTCGTGATGCGGTCCTGCACGGTCTTCACATACCGGCTGGCGTCCATCTCCTGGAAGAGGGTCACCTGGTTCGTACTGCCCAGTTCGCGTACCGACACCCGGGGGCCGTCCGGCCTCGACCGGGGCGGACGGCGCAGCCATGTCCGGGACGACGTGAGGGCCGTACGCAGCAGCCCGAAGGCGGCGGCGGTGGAGGTCACCGGGCTGGTCAGCAGCGCCAGCACCGTGTTGCCCAGCAGCAGCCGGTCCTGGTCGGAGGCCGCGCGGGCGGCCGACTCGAACTCGGCCCGGGCCGGCGCCAGGACGTGCGGGGCCACTTCGAGCACCAGTATCGCGCCCTGGGTGTGCACCCGGACCAGTACGGTCACCACCAACTGCCCGCCCCAGGCCGTGATCCGCACCCGCAGGAAGTGCCGGCGCGCCTCACCGTCGTCGTTCACCGCCTCCCGCAGGCACTCGCGCAGCTGCTCGGTCTCGTACGGCATGTCCTGGCGCGGCCCGTACACCGGCAGACAGACGCATTCGTCGACCTTCAACTGGCTGAGCCGGTCGCGGGCGGTGGCCGGGCCTGCCAGCCGCAGCGACGCCACTTGTGGCCGGATGAGGTCGAGTACGTCGCGGTTGCTCAGCCCGCCGGGTGGTGGCGGCCGGTCGGCGCCGTCCTCGGCGGCCCGGTTCTTCGGCCGGAGCTCCAGGACGAACGACCAGGCGTCGTAGGTGATCCCGAAGCCGATCAGCGGGCGGTCCGGGCGGTAGGCGCAGAGCGGTGAGAACTGTTCACGGCCGATGGCCGCGCCGATGCGCCGGTAGCGCCGGGTGTCCGGCAGCCGGAGCGTGGGGTGGGCGTCGAACGACTCCCGGCTCAGCTCCCGCCGCATCAGCAGCACCGTCCGTACCCGGTGTGCCCACACCGGTACCACCAGCAGCAGGAGGAAGAGCAGGGCGTGGCCGGGCGCTACGCCGGTCAACGCCCAGGGCACGAGAACCGGGATTCCGCCCACGAGCGCGGCCAGGAGCACGACGCCACTGAACAGGGCAGCCGGCGACAGCGCTTTCGGCCCCTCCCCGCCCCGCCCTCGAATGAACGCCTCGGCGACCTGGCGCCCCGCCAGGGTGAGCCCCCACAGCAGGACCCACGCCGTCGCGAACACTGCCGCTTCCTGGGCGTTCACCACGGCGAAGGCCGCCCATATCAGGAGCACCGCCAGTCCGGTGAGCGCTTCCCAGCGCCGGGCACGCAGCGCATGCGCGAGGACGGGCAGCACGTCACAGCCGAGGGAAGCGGCGACCGGCCGTTCCTCGTGTTCCACCAGTTCCTCGATGACCTGCCGCCGGTACCGCCGGTCCGTATAGGCCCCCACGCACAGCAGCCGGGTGGCCTCCTGCCCCGCGGGGCCCTTCGAATCCCTGCTCATGCGGGTCCCCCTTCCGCCCCGGCCGCTATGCGTCCGACGGTTCGTACGCCCCCGTCACGGGCTTGCCGTCGGCCCGGCTCACGGTGCAGACCACCTGCCGGAACCCGTTGTTCCATCCGGTGGCGTCGATGACGTAGCCGAACAGGGCGGTGTCGTCGCCGGGTGCCCAGGTCGCACCGAAGCGGTTGCGGCACAGATCGGCCGCGCTCTTGGACGCCCGGTCGACGCTCATGCCCTGTGGTGCCTCGACGAACCCCACCACCTGGTCGGTGTGCGATTCGCTGCACGAAGACGCCAGCAACGCCTGGTAGGTGTCCTTCTTCTCCTTGTAGGTCCAGCAGTCACCGACCGACATCTGCTGCAGGTTGAGGTCGATACCGTGATCGCGGAAGCGGCCCACCTCCCCGCTGAAGGGGACGTGGCGGGAGGCGACCAGACAGGCAGCCCGCCCGCCCGCTGCCTCGAAGCCCTGGGCTGTCGGCACCACGGCGTAGGCACCGGCGTCGGGCAGCTGCCCCGCCACCTCGTCGGCCTGCCGTGCGCATTGCCGGGTGGCCCCGGAACGCGCCGTCTCAACGCTGGGGAAGTCCAGCATGGCGACCACCTGGGCGTTGTTCCCGGCGCCGCAGTCGACGACGCCGAGGTTGGGTACGGATTCCAGCGGGCGCCCTGCCCACACGGCGCTGACGCAGTCGCCGGTGGTGAGCGGCTCGGTGAGCCCGACCGACTGCCCGTACGGGAAGACGGCCGCACTGTGCGAGGTGGACGGCGCCGCGCTCGGCGTTCCCCTGCCCTGGCCTTTGTCCCGGCCTTTTTCCGGGTCGCTTCCGCCGGCGGTCAGCGCCAGGAAGGTTCCGGTGGCCGCGATCAGCACCACCACCGCGGACACGGCCACGGGCCGCCACACGCCAGCCGCCCGCAGCGCGAACCGCCGGCGCTCACCGACGGGACCTGTGCCCTCCTCGTCTTCCCGCTCGCCGGGTCGTTCTCCAGCCTGTTCGGCCTCGGGGCCGTCCGCGTTCGCGCCGATCAGCCGTTCCAGTGCCGCCCGCACCTGGTCGGCCGACGGCCGCTGCGCCGGCTCCTCGGCCAGCATCTCGCCGATGAGGCCCGCCAACTCCTGCGCGTGAACGGGCGATTCGGGGGGTGTAGGCGGCGGGTGGCCTTCGGCGGCCGCGTAGAGCGTCGCGCCCAGCGCGTAGACATCCGAGGCCGGAGTCGCGGCCCGGCCGGGTTCCCGCGACCGCTCGGGGGCGAGGAACCCGGCCTCCGTGCCCACCGCCGGCACCGTGCCGCTGAATCGGTATCCGGTCAGCAGTACCTGCTCAGGCACTTGTCCGTCCGCCCCCTCCGGTTTCAGCAGGACTGCGGACGGCGAGACCTGCCCGTGCAGTACCCCTAGGGCGTGTCCCGCTCCGAGCGCGTCGGCGAGCGCCAGGGCGATACCGGCAAGTTCCCCGGCCGGTACCGGGCCGTCCTGCCGTAGGCGCGTTGCCAGGTCGACCGCGCCCGGGTGGTACGCGGACACCACCCAGGGATCACCCTCGTGCTCCACGACGTCGTACAGCGCGACCACATGCGCGTGCCGGCGCAACTGCCCCACTCGGTCGGCGCGTTCGCGCGCCTGGCGCAGCCGGACCACTTCGCCCTCGACCACGCCGGGCGACAATGGCATTTCGGTGAGCAGGACTTCGGTCCGCAGGTCATCGTCCTGCGCGACCCATCGCTCCCCGCCCGAAGGCCCCCGACCGATGCGACGCACCAACCGGTACCGTCCGCCGATCAGTGCCCGTTCGCTCATCCCGGCTCCTTCCCCCGTTGGAGCCACCCGCCGCCGTACCGTTGGTTCCTGCGCCGTTACGGCGAGTCGCCCTGACATCGACGGTACACCCGGGTTCCCGCCTCGGCAGGCCCGGAAAGAGTGCGCAGATGGACAGGGCGGGCACCTGCGGGACAGGCCGCCCCCTCGCCTGGTGACCGGAATCGCTCGCAGTACGTGACCCCGGTGACGCCGGCCGGTTCCGGCGGGAGCCGGCCGGCGGAAAGAGTTCGGACTCTGGGGAGAGCGCGAGGGCAGAGGCGCGGCCGCATTTCTCGTAACACTCGTTGCGCAAATGCGTGCCGCTCGGTACGGTGCCGCCATCCTCCGTACTCAGGACAGGAAGCCGTGGCCGACTTGCATGACGTCGCAGTGGTCGGGGCCGGCCTCGCCGGTGTGGTCGCAGCCCGGGATCTCAGCACCGAGGGCTACTCGGTGGTGCTGTGCGAAGCGCGCGACAGAGTGGGCGGCCGGACCTGTACGGGTGAGGCGTTCGGCCGCTCGGTGGAGTTCGGTGGCGCGTACGCGCACTGGACCCAGCCGCACGTCTGGCGCGAACTGACGCGTTACGGCACCGGCCTGGCGGCACCGATGGAGACCGAGAAGAACGACTGGCTCGCCGACGGCGCCGTGCACTCGGGTACGGCGGCCGAGTACGCGAGCCCCTGCGGCCCGCTGGCCGCCCGTTGCCTGCACGACGCGCGGGCGCGGTTCCCGCAGCCGTTCGACCTTGGCGCCGCCGACACCAGCGCGATCGAGAAGGAGACGCCCGGGGACCGGCTCGACGCACTGGACCTGTCCGGCGTACGACCGGAACGCGCTCGACGGGATGCCGGCGTCGCTGGTCCATTCCCACAGCGAGCAGGGCATCGCCCAATTCCTCCTGTGGGCCGCGACCACCTTCGGCGACTGGGGCGCGTTCTTCGAAACCGCCCACGCCTGGCCCATCGAAGGCGGAACCAAGCGGCTGCTCGACGCGATCACCGGCGAGTCGAAGGCCGAACTGCGGCTGTCCACACCGGTGTCGGCAGTCGAGGACGACGGGGCCGGGGTCACCGTGACCGCCCGGGACGGCGACCGCGTCCGAGCACGTCACGCCGTCGTCGCACTCCCGCTCAACACCCTGGACGACGTGACCATCGCCCCCGCCCTCGCCCAGCCGGTGCGCACCATGATCGAGCAGAAGCACCCGGTGAAGGCGCTCAAGCTCTGGGCGCGGGTCCGGGGCGGGACAGCGCCCTTCACCGCCGTCGCCCCGGTCGGCAAGCACCCCGTCAACGCCGCCAGGACGGAGTACCGCCATGACGGCGCCACCCTGGTCATGTGCCTCTGCTCCGACGCCTCGGCGATCGACGGCCATGACCGAGCGGCGGTGCAACGCGCCCTGCGGACCTTCGTCCCCGGCATCGAAATGGTCGACACCGCCTGCCACGACTGGGCGACCGATCCGTTCTCCCGCGGCGCCTGGGCGCATCACCGGCCGGGGAACCTGACCCAGGCCGCGCCCCGGATGCGCGAGGTGGGACAGGCCGCCGACGGGCCGCAGCCACCCGCCGTCCGTCGTCCGCCACCCGTGCGGCGGATGACGGACGGCGGGCTCGTCACTTACGAACCGGACGTACGGCGGGCGCCCGGATGGGGAGCGATCAAGGTGACGGCGGCATCGAGGAGAGCCCGGACCCGGCTCGCCGTGAACCTCTTGGGCTCGATGGGGAACATCATCATCCAGCCGTCACCGATGGCGCCGAGCTGGTCGGCGAGCAGGTCGGCGGGGATGTCGTCGCGGATGGTTCCCTGCGCCTGTCCGGCCGCGAGGAGCGAGGCCAGCCCACTGCGGTGACGGGCGTAACGCCGCTCGATGACGGCGGCGAAGGCCGGTTCGTACCGTGCGTGGACGAGCAGCTGGGACATCACGGGCCAGAATTCGGGGTCGTCGGTGGTCCGGAGCAGCCACCGCTCCAGGAGCGCCCTGATGTCGGGCTGGTCCCGGCCGGCCGCGAGCATGGCGTCGAAGCCGTCGAACCGGCTCTCGGCCAACGCGGTGACCAGTTCCTCCTTGTTCGCGAAGTAGTACGTCACCGCCCCGGTCGTACACCCCGCACGGTGGGCCACCTTGCGCAACGAGGTGCTGGCGTAACCCTCCTGCGCGATCACCGAGGCCGCTGCCTTCAGCAGCTCGGCCCGCTTCGCCGCGCGATCGCCCGTCGGGCGGCCACGCCGCCCCACCGGCCCGGTTCTGCCGTCGTTGTCCGCTTGTCGGGTCGCGTTGTCGGCCACCCTGTGATTCTGCCACACAATTAACGTAACGACTGTTATGCAAAGTGCGGAGGGCTCGTTACGGTGCTGCCACCACCTGACCTACGGGACGAACGCCCATGCAGGAGTCAGTGCGGGAAACATTCCGCGACGACGGCGCCGTCCTCATGAAAAACTGCCTCGACGCGGCGCAGTTGGCGCGGTGCCAGGAGGCGTACCACCGGGCCGTCGAGCACCCCGGACCCAACGCGACCCGGGTGTTCAACGGAACCGTGCAGCAGTCACACGTCGACAACGCCAACCCGCTCGCCAAGTCGCGGCTGGACGCGATGGTCTCGTCGCTGCCGTTCGGCCGGCCGTTCGCCGACCTGTGGGACTCGCAGCATGTCTGGTACTTCGCCGAGGAGATATTCCTCAAGGCCGGCGGACGAGGCGCCCGCACCGCCTGGCACCAGGACACCGCGTACCTGCCCTGGGCCGGAGAACACTGGGCCAACGCCTGGATCAGCTTCCAGGCACTCCCGAAAGCGAACTCGCTGGAGATCATCCGCGGTTCCCGCCACGGCACCCAGTACGACGGGACCACCTTCGCCAACCCCGACGATCCCACCGAACCCCTCCATGGCGGCGGCTCCCTGCCGCGTCTGCCGGACATCGACGCCGAACTCGCGCACGATCCCGACGCCTACGACGTGCTCTCCTGGGCCACCGAGCCCGGCGATGTCGTCGTACTCCACCCCCGCGCGCTGCACGGCGGCGCGCACGTCGACGCCGCGTGCCCGGAGCGCCACACGCTGGTCCTGCGCTTCTTCGGCGACGACGCGACATTCCGCCCCCTCCCGGAGGAGAACAAGCACTTCGCCCGCAACGGCGTTCTCTTCGTCGAGGAGATGGCGAAGCTGAACGCGGGCGCCCCGTTCCGCTCCCCCGTCTTCCGTCAGCTCGTCTGACCAGACCCACGATGAGGCCCCACGGAATGAAGCGCCGATCGGTCGACCCGCCCCCTACCCCTCGTGGACCGCGATCGGAGTGACCCAGCTGGCCCTGCCCGAACTGCTGGTCGGAATCCGCGCCGTGGCCGGCAGCGGCAACCGCACCGAAATCAGTACCGACACCGGTACCGACAGCCACCGCCTCGACCGGTCACCGGCCGACTGACACGCGGACGAGTGCAGGGACATGACGGTCATACCCCTGTGAGCGGCTTCGCCGCTGACCCATTCGGGCCTCGGCAGGCGCTCGACGGTGCCCGCTCCACGCCACCGCGCGGCGCGGGCAGTGGGCCGTCTGCCGGGCACTCGACCACTCGGACGGCGGCAGCTCACGAACCACTTCAAAGCTCTACCAGCCGGCATCCCGACCGGCCCCGAACCAACTTGGATCCCAACCGGGACACGCCCTCGACGCAGGCGCCCAGAAGCCGGAGCCACCCCATAAGATCAGCCGCGACCTTTCTCTTCAGCACCCCGTCACACGACGCCCGGCCAGAGAGGCTCGTCCGTGCACCGCTGGCTTTCCGAACGGCGCCGATCGGCGGTGAGCCTGGCCGTCGCGGTGTGCGCGGCAGTGGTCCTTCCCATCGACAGCGTGGCGCGGATCTCGGCAGCGGATGTCGGCGTACTCGTACTCTTCGCCTACCTGCTCCCCTACCTCGCCATCACCTTGACCGCCTTCTTGCGTGTGGTTCCGGAGCAGGTCCGCTCCTGGGCGCATCGCGAAGCCCGCGGCACATTCATACAGCGCTACATCCTGGGCACCGCGCCCGGGCCCGGGGGATCGCTCTTCATCGCGGCTGCCGCGCTGGTGGTGGCAGTGTTGTGGCTTCCCGGCCACCTCAGCACCACCTTCTCGGCCCTCCCGCGCACACTGGTGGCGCTCGCTCTGGTCGTCGTCGCCTGGATCTGCGTCGTCGTCGCCTTCGCCGTCACCTTCCAGGCCGACAACCTCGTGGAGAACGAGCGGGCACTCGACTTCCCCGGGGAGCAGGCTCCGGCCTGGGCCGACTACGTCTATTTCGCCCTGGCCGCGATGACGACGTTCGGCACCACCGACGTCGACGTGACCTCACGGGACATGCGACGGACCGTGGCGGCGAACACCGTCATCGCCTTCGTCTTCAACACCGTCACGGTCGCAAGCCTGGTCTCCGCACTGGGCGGCCGCTGACCGACCAGCGAAATCGATGCGGCACACCACAGCACGCCCGCGCCTGTTCCCTCTGGTCAGCAGTCAGGACCCAGCCGCTGTCACGGCGCGGGCGGTCAATGGCCGGGTGGCCCTCGGTCAACGGCGGCGGCGAGCCGGCTTAACGCCCTGCGGCGACGCAAGCGGTCCGAGACGCGGTCGGCCGTCCAGGCGGCGTGCAGCGTCGGCGCGCTGAGGACGGAAGGAGCGAACCGCGGCCGCGCACGCCATACGGCGGCGAGGTCCTCGTACATCCGGTCGCCGGCGAGCCGGTCGGCGAGCAGTGTTCCGAGGTAAGGGGACTGGGCGAGGCCGTGGCCGTTGCAGCCGATGGCGTAGAGAACGTTGTTCGTCGCCTCGCCTGCGACCGGCAGCAGGGACGGTGTCATCGCGATCCACCCGCCCCAGGCGCGTCGCGGTGCGACATCGCCGAGGGAGGGAAACCGCTCGTGGAAGCCGCGGACGAGGTCCGCCACGACCGTGTCGTCCGGCTCACGGGCGCCCAGCGCTCCCGGCGCCGTCCGCAGCCGGCGGGTTCCGAACATGATCGTGCCGTGTGGCGTGGGCCGGTAGTTCTCCAGGATCGCGTGCGCAGTGATGATGCCGACGCGCCTCGTCCAGCCGGTCGCCGCCAGGCGTTCGGGGGCCACCGGCTCGGTCTCGACCAAGCTGGTCCAGATCGGTGTGACCATCCGCTTCGGGGCGATCGCGAGGTCGCGGGAGTAGGCATTGGTGGCCAGAACCACCCGCTCGGCGCGGACGCGGCCGCCGGGCACGCTGACGACGGCTCCCGAGGCATGGGGCTCGACCGCGCGCACGGCGGTCCGCTCGTACACCCGCACGCCCGATGCAAGAAGCACCTCGCGCAGGCCGAGCGCGAACTTCCCGGGATTCAGCAGCCCACCGGCCCGCTCGAAGACGCCGCCGAGGAACGTCTTCGGCAGGCCGAAGCCGCCGCCCTCGACGAACTCGGCGTCCGCCCCCGCGTTCCGGAGGATCTCGGCGTTCCGCCGGGTGCGCCGGAGCTGTCCCGGGGAGACGGCGGCGATGACGTTGCCCGTGGGCTCGTAGTCGCAGTCGATGGCGAGCCGTCGGATCAGGTCCTCGGTGAAGAGGGCCGCCCTGTCCGCGTAACGGATGAGCTGCGGCAGGCGGCGGGCGTACAGCGTCTTCAACAGCTGCGGGTCGCCTGCCAGCGCGTTCGACAGGTACCCGGCATTGCGCGAGCTGCCGCCCCATCCGCAGAACCCGGATTCCAGCAGGACGACGTCGGCACCGCGCTCGGCCAGCCGCAGCGCCGCCGCCATGCCGGCGTATCCGCCCCCGACCACGGCGATGTCGCACGTGAGCTCCCCTTCCGGCATCGGCGCGAAGTCGGTGGGCCGGTCGGCCCAGCCGCTGAACGCCGAGTACGTCACGCCGGCGAAGCCGGCCCCGCTCGCTGCAACGTCGTACATGTCGGCCTCGGATTCCCGTCCTGAGTACGAAAGATGACGGCACCGTATCGAGTCCCACGAATTTACACAACAGGCGTTACGACAAATGAGCCCACTGCCCCCGCGCCACCCGCCCGAAGACCGTCCCGCCTCTTCCCGCCCCCACCGGGGCGGCCTGCCCGTCCCGCACCGGTACGCAAGGCGAGGCAGACATGGCCCAGCGACGGACGAGCCCCGCCGGAAGCCCGGGCCGGTCAACCTCCGACCCCACCCCGGCCGACAGTGGGCCGAGCGCGCCGGACGGCAGCCGAGGCCCTGCGACTGCCAGTCGATAAGCGGGGTTTGGCGCGCCACTGTTATTCGCAACCGTGGCGGGAGTTCACGCGCGTCGGCAACGCGCGTCATATCAGGGAGGCCAGTGGCTTGTTGACGCATTGTTTTGGAAGAAGGTCTGGCGCGGCGGCAGAGAGCAGCTAGGATCACGACATGGTCACGGCCCGGTCGCCCTTCGGGATGCAGCGGCCCCGTTCATCAGCGGGTCCGTTTCGCGTGCTGTGGCTGGCCATGCTCCTGCTCGGACTGGCGTATACGCACGTCCTGAGCGGGGAGGGCGCCGCAGGCCACGGATCGGCAAGCCTGGCGTCGACTTCGGCCGTCGCTCCCGCCTCTCCGGAGCAGAACAACCGACTGGTGTCCGCCGCAGGTTTGCCTGTTCACCCCGCTCCTCTGGGCGGGCACCACGACGATCACCACCTCGCACACCCGGCCGAGGAGTGCGTGTCAGGACTGCCGCAGCAGGGGCCCGATGTCGCAGCGCCCTGTCTGACGCCGCTCGAATGGGCCGAACAGGCCGTATTGTCCCCGGGGACCGGGCGGCCCATGTCGGCTGCCCCTGAGGCGGCTGTGCCCTCACTGGGAGGCCCCGCCGGATCATCGGTCCTGCGCGTTTAGGCCAGACCGCCTTCAACTGGACGGCGTATTCGAGACGCCGATGCCTCTGAAGCTGCTCGACCTCGGGCTCGTTGTGCCCAGTTGTCGGTATCCGCTTTCCCCGCCCTCCCTTCACTGGAGTGGATCAGGGAATCCACCGACGTAGGTCTGTCCTTTTTCCCTGCCGTCGCTCGTCTTCCTCTCGGAGCAGCGCGGTATCGCGTGGAGGCTTTGTGCCGTCGTCCCTCAATACGCCCTTCCCGGTTTCCGCGTTTTCCTGGTCGCGTCTTCTGGCCGCGTTGCTGCTCGGCATCGTGCTGCTGGCCACTGTCGACTGTGGTGCCTTGCTCCACTCAGGAGAACAGTCCGGTGCGCATCCCCCGGTCACGTCCGCCCAGGCCCGCCAGGAGGCCGAGACTGCCGTTTCCGCCGCAACGACCCATGTGATCAGCGGTCCCGACACCTGTTCGGCGGCCGGCAGCACCCGCGTTCCTCAGCGGATGCCTGAACCTCCGACGCGTGCCGTTCCGGCTCCGGCCACGGACGCGGCCCGCGCATCGAGGGCGACCTCCTTCGTCCCGGCGGCCGAGCCTCCACAAGAACCTCCTTGCCGGGGCCGGGCCACTCTCGCCTCCCTCTGCCGGTGGCGCATCTAGAAGCAGCCCGTGCAGCCGGGAAGGCCGGCTGCCGCGTGCC
Organism: Streptomyces sp. NPDC030165; assembly: GCF_055573595.1. Taxonomy (NCBI): domain Bacteria; kingdom Bacillati; phylum Actinomycetota; class Actinomycetes; order Kitasatosporales; family Streptomycetaceae; genus Streptomyces; species Streptomyces sp. NPDC030165. The sequence goes on from NZ_JBVIBD010000011.1 coordinate 253,090, forward strand.
GATGCCCACTGGAGAAGCCTCCGCTCGGCCGGTGGGCGGGGCGTCACGCGAGATGAGCATCCCCTCGCCACTTCGATCGAGAGCGAAAAGATGCACTCTGTGAGCACGAGTGACCACACACCCCTGCGTTCCCCTCTCCTCCAGCTCGTCGGCAACACCCCCGTCCTGCACATCTCCGAGCCCTTCGCCCCGGACGGGCGGGGTTTCTGGGCCAAGCTGGAGGGCTTCAACCCCGGCGGCATCAAGGACCGGCCCGGCCTGCACATGGTCGAACGGGCCCGGACCCGCGGCGACCTGCGGCCGGGCGGCACCATCATCGAGTCGACCAGCGGAACGCTGGGCCTGGGGCTCGCCCTGGCCGGGATGGCGTACGGCCACCCCGTCACCCTCGTCACCGACCCAGGCCTGGAACCGTCCATGACCCGGCTGCTCACCGCCTACGGCGCCCGGGTCGACATCGTCACCGAGCCGCACCCGACCGGCGCGTGGCAGCAGGCCCGCCGCGACCGGGTGCGCCAACTGCTGACGGAGCACCCCGGCTCCTGGTGCCCCGACCAGTACGGCAACCCCGACAACGTCGCCGCCTACACCCCGCTCGCCCTCGAACTGGCCGCCCAGCTCGGCCACATCGACGTCCTGGTGTGCAGCGTCGGCACCGGAGGACACTCGGCCGGCGTCTCCCGGGTGCTGCGCCAGCTCTGCCCCGAGCTGCGGCTCGTAGGCGTGGACACGGTCGGTTCGACCATCTTCGGCCAGCCCGCCCGCAGCCGGCTGATGCGGGGCCTGGGCTCCAGCATCTATCCGCGCAACGTCGCCTACGAGAACTTCGACGAGGTGCACTGGGTGGCTCCGGCCGAGGCGGTGTGGGCCTGCCGCCGGCTGGCCGCCTCGCACTACGCCACCGGCGGCTGGAGCGTCGGCGCCGTCGCCCTGGTCGCCGGCTGGGTGGCGCGTACCTTCCCGCGCCAGGCCCGTATCGCGGCGATCTTCCCCGACGGCCCGCAGCGCTACCTGGAGACCGTCTACAACGACGAATACTGCCGGGACCACGGCCTGCTGGGGCCCTCACCGGCGCCCGAACCGGACGTGGTGGGCCGCCCCGACGAGAAAGAGGCGACCCACTGGACCCGGTGCACCGAGGTGGTCGCCCCCCGCGACCTGGCGACCGGGGCAGCGGCAGCCGCGGAGGGGGCCCGGTGAAAGGCGCCCTGACGCAAGTACGCTCCTACGAGCGCAGCGTGCAGCTGCTCATGGTGAACCAGTTCACCATCAACCTCGGCTTCTACATGCTGATGCCGTACCTGGCCGCGCACCTGTCGGGCACGCTCGGCCTGGCAGGCTGGGTCGTCGGGCTCGTCCTGGGCGTACGCAACTTCAGCCAGCAGGGCATGTTCCTGATCGGCGGCACGCTGGCCGACCGCCTCGGGTACAAGCCGATGATCGTTGCCGGGTGCGTCCTGCGCACGCTCGGCTTCGCGACCCTGGCCCTGGTGGACTCGCTCCCCGCGCTGCTCGCCGCCTCCGCGGCGACGGGCTTCGCGGGGGCCCTGTTCAACCCCGCCGTACGGGCCTACCTGGCCGTGGACGCGGGCGAGCGCAGGGTCGAGGCGTTCGCGCTGTTCAACGTCTTCTACCAGGCGGGCATTCTGCTCGGTCCGCTGGTGGGCATGGTGCTGACCGGCGTGGACTTCCGGGTCACCTGTCTCGTCGCGGCCGCTGTCTTCGCGCTGCTGAGCGTCGTGCAGATCCGTTCGCTCCCGGCACGCCGGGGCACGGGGAAGGAGCGGACCGAGCAACGTCAGGGGGTGCTGGCCCAGTGGCGGGGCGTACTCATGAACCGGCCGTTCCTGCTGTTCTCCGCAGCCATGATCGGCTCGTACGTGCTGTCCTTCCAGATCTACCTGGCGCTGCCCCTGGAGGTCCGCCGGGTGGCCGGCGAAGGGGAGTCCGGCACGGTGGCCGTGGCACTGCTCTTCGCCGTCTCCGGGCTCAGCACGATCCTGGGCCAGACCCGGGTCACGGCCTGGTGCAAGCGCCGCATGGACCCGGGCCGGGCCCTCGCCCTGGGCCTGTTGTGCATGAGCATGGCCTTCGTGCCGCTGCTGATCGCCACGGCACTGCCCGTGCCGGACCGCGGCCCCGCGCTGTGGCTGTCGGCTGCCGTACCGCCGGCGCTGGCCGCCTTCTTCCTGGCGCTCGGCACGATGATCGCCTATCCCTTCGAGATGGACACCATCGTGCGGCTGTCCGGTGACCGGCTCGTCGCCACGCACTACGGCCTCTACAACACCATCTGCGGCACCGGCATCACGCTGGGGAACCTGCTCACCGGCGCGGCACTTGACGCGGCCCGGAACGCGGGCGTGCCGGCCCTGCCGTGGATCGCGCTGAGCGCCCTGGGCCTGGCGTGTGCAGCCGCCCTCTACGGCCTGCGCCGTCATGGGCACCTGACGCGGGCCGTACCCCGGGCCCGGCCCGTCACCGCCTGACCGATCGCCACAGACAGGGGCGGAGCTGCCGTGGAAAGCCGCTCGCCGCTTGCCGTGCGTTTCCTGGCAGGCCCCACCGGGGCTGTAGGGCTCGTCGCCGGGAGCTTCGCCTCTGTCAGCGAACCGTTCTCTTCCGAGGTGACGACCGGGCCGCTTTTGGGAGAGACGCTGATGGCTGCGAGGCATGCCTCAGGCGCTCAAAGACAGAGGGGCCTCCGGGCGCGGGACGCGGAAGCGGAGCGCCGCCGCCCGTCGCCTGCGGTCCGGCCGGGTTCGTCCATGTGGGTCGTCCCGTGACCGGGGCCTGCGCAAGGGACGGCGGGGAACAGGTCAGTCGCCGGTGTCGCGGCGGTGCTCGGCGGCGGAGCGCCGCAGCTCTTCATTGATGCGCTGGGCTTCTTCGAGCTGGTCTTCGAGGATGACGATGCGGCAGGCCGCCTCGATGGAGGTGCCCTGGTCGACGAGTTCCCGGGCGCGGGCAGCGATCTTCAACTGGTAGCGGGAGTAGCGGCGGTGCCCGCCCTCGGACCGGAGCGGGGTGATGAGGCGGGCTTCTCCGACGGCGCGGAGAAAACCCTGGGTGGTGCCGAGTATCGCGGCGGCCCGGCCCATCGTGTAGGCGGGGTAGTCGTCGTCATCGAGACGGCCGTAGGAGTCGTCTGCTGTCATGTGCACCTCTCTGTGAAACGCGTCGAGGGGCCCTGGTGCCGTACGGCACCAGGGCCCCGAAGGAACTGCTAGACCATCTGCCGACCTGGGAACTGCGTCGGCTTCCTGTTTCCGCTGACCCGACCTGCATGCTGTCGGGGGTGCGGGGATCGCGGTTGCTTGACCTCAGACCACCTCACTGACGATGTCCTGCGGTACCCGGGCTCAAGGCTTCCGCCCGGGCGATCCTGATGGCGCGCATTCCTCCGTTCTTCCCTCAGTGATGAACCACTTACCAAACGGGTACTGCAAACTGCTGTACTGCGACCTGCTCAGCGGCCTGTGACAGCGCCACTCTCCGGCAGCCGGTCCCGTCGCCCGTCCTGCATCTGCTCCGGCCAGGAACACCACTGCCGGACTCCCGGTACGCGCGCCCGCAGCCGACGCCTTTACCGAGGTCCTGCTTCTGCGCTGCTGGGTACTGCGAACTGCACCTACCGGGGACCGCTCGCGTTGACCGCGGTCCCGCTCACGGCGGCCCCTGACACTGCGGGCCGCCCGGTCCGGCCGTCAGCCCCGTCGCCGTCCTGCAACCGCTATGGCTTCGAGACTCCACCGCCGTACCGTCATGCGCACTGCGTGTACTGCTTCCCGGCAGTTCGTCTCTGCCGGGCCTGCTGTCCCTCTTGGCTACGAGAGAAACCATAGCCACACCACAGCCCAATGTCTACTCCAGCCATCACAGATTTTCGAGGGCGCGGCGCCGAGGTAATCACCCTCAGGTGGTGGCGGAGCAGACGCGAGGGCGTGACTACCGGGTTGGAAGTCTCCAGTGGGGGCACACGCACCAGATACGCAGCACCCGGAATCGACCCCAGAACCCAAGGTGACGTGGTGGACACGCTGAGCACCGTCGCGACCCTCGACGCCGTACCGTCCGCCGCCCGTGCTCGCGAGAGCGTCCGGGACTTCCTCGCAGGTCTCGTACCGGCGATGGCAGCCAAGGCTGCCGACGCGGTGGTCCTGGTGGTTTCGGAGCTCGTCACCAACGCCCTGCGCCACGGTGGCGGCATCTGCAACCTGGAGCTGACCGCGCTCCAGGACTCCATCGAGGTGGCCGTGCACGACCGCAGCCCGCGGGCCCCGCGCATGCGCACCCCCGACCTGAACGGCAACACCGGAGGCTTCGGCTGGCCCATGGTCAACCGCCTCGCCCGCACCACCACCGTGACCCGCCAGGCAGCCGGCGGAAAGACCATAAGCGCTCTTCTCCCCCGCTAGGGGTATCCGGTGGGTCTCCGTGGAGGGCGGGGGAATGGTGGCCCCGACGGCGAACGGCCGGCGGTGTCAGGGCGGCGTCAGGGATGGGGCGAGGCGCTTGCCCCGGGCCGCGTGCGCTCCTTGGATGGTGTGTGTGAACAGCCATCTGCGCCATGACGACCGGCCGCCGCATACGGCGTCGCCGAGTCCTGCGCGCTGCTCACATCCGGTGCGGTAACCGCACCAGCCCCCTTCCCCGCGGCCGTCGTCCCGTATCCGGCCGTGTCCATCGCTTCCCCGGCGCTCCTGTGGCGCGCTCGGTGAGGTGAAACGTTCCCGCGCCCGGCAGCCCGCCATCCGGCGAGGCCGTGCCGCCCGCCCCTTCCCCGGAGTGAATCACCATGTCTCCTGCCGTTCCGTCCAGTCGGCAGACCGTGCTCGTCACCGGCGCCACCTCCGGCATCGGCCGGCAGACCGCCCGGCTGCTCGCCGAGCAGGGCGATACGGTCATCGTCCACGCCCCGGACCAGGCATCCGGCGACGACGCCATCGCCCGCCTGGTGGCCGACGGTGCCGACACCCTGCGGCTGCGCCTGGCCGTCGCCGACTTCGGCCGCCTCGACGAGGTACGGGCCATGGCCGCCCGCATCGCCGACGAGCATCCCACCCTCGACGTCCTCGTCAACAACGCCGCCGTCGCCGCACCCGAGCGGCGCACCCTGACCGCCGACGGCAACGAAGTCGCCCTCCAGGTCAACTTCCTCGCGGCCTACCTGCTCACCCACGAACTCCGCGGCCCGCTCAGCACCACCCCGGGCAGCCGCGTGATCAACGTGTCCTCCTCCATGCACCGCACCGCATCCATCGCCTGGAGCGATCCCCACCGCGCCAAGCGCTACTCCCGGCTCGCCGCCTACGCCCAGTCCCAGCTCGCCCTGACCATCTTCGCCCGGGCCGAGGCCCCCTGGACGTCCGTCAGCGTCCACCCCGGCGTATGCGACACCGCTCTGCTCCCCCTCTACGCTCACGAAGGCGACTCCGCCACCGAAGGCGCCGCACGCGTGGCACGCCTGTGCGACCCGGCCACCGAGCTCGTCCCCGGCGCCTACTACGACCGCACCGTTCCCTCCCCGGCCGCGCCGGTCGCCCTGGAAGACCGCACGGTCCGTCGTCTGTGCAAGCTCGCCGACCAACTGGTCACACCAACCCCTTGAACCCGCCCTCTCCCACCGCTAGAGCCTGCGTCTGACAGCGGTCCGTCAGCGCCGACGGGCGGTGCGGCACAAGCCCGTGCCGCACCGCCCACCGCTCCTTGTGCCCCGGAGCACATGGGTCAGCGACAGCTGCCTCTCCCCCGCCCCGCACGGCAGGGTCCGGTCACCCCTGGGGACCCGCCAGTTCCCCGGCGATGATGTCCCGCATGACTTCGCTGGGGCCGACGGCGATGGCCGCGGCCCGTGCGTCGCGATAGGTGCGTGCGCCCTCGGAATCCTCCTCGTAGCCGGCGGAGCCGTGCAGCTGGAGGCTCGTGTCGGCCAGGCGGCAGGCCAGTTCGGTGGTGTGGAGCTGGGCCATCGCGCAGGCGGCGAGCGCGAGTTCCCCTTGCTGGAGACCCCAGGCGGTGTGGTGGACCAGGGTGCGGGCCGCCTCCAGTTCCGTGGAGAGATCGGCGAGCCGGTGTCGCAGCGCTACAGGCCGGCGAGCGGGCCGTCGAGGACCCGCCGTCCGCGCAGGAAGCGGAGAGTCTGTTCGAGGCAGCGGTCCATGCCCCCCAGTGCGAGGGCGGCAGCTGCGAGCCGTTCGAGCGGGAGCCCGCGCATCAGGTAGTAGAAGCCGCTGTCCTGCCGTCCGATGAGGTTGTCGGCGGGAACGCGTACCTGGTCGTACGTCACTTCCGCCGTGTCGGCCGCACGCCAGCCCAGGGTGGGCCGGGGCCGCGCGCTGACGCCGGGAGCGTGCGCGTCGACGGCGAGGAGCGAGAGCCCGGTACGGCCTCGGTGTCCGCCCTGGGCCGCGGGGGTGGTCCGGACGGCGGTGACATGGAAGTCGGCGGTGGTGCCGTTGCTGACCCACCGCCGTCGTCACGTGCGTACCGGAGCCCGAGAAGATCGTGGGCGGCGAGGTTCTTCCAGAGCCGGCGGGGCAGGCGGCGCTCCCGTTCCCAGGTTCCGGCGGCACCCTCCGTCTCAGCCGCCGACACGGCGCGCACGTGCAGGCGGAAGGCTTCGGGCGGTGCCATGGGGTCGTCGGAAGCGTCGAAGGTGGTGAGCGGTACGGCGAGCGGGAGCGGTCGGCGCCATGGCCAGGTCCGGGCCAGTTCCAGGTCGGCTCGCAGCATCGGCCCCAGCATCCTGAGGAGATCACGGTTGCGCAGCACCTCGGGTGGTGTCCCGGCCAGCGCGGCGAGTTCGGTGGCCACCTCGTCGGCGGAGGAGCCGCGGGAGCCGGGGCGCGGCGGTGGTACGTCGGGGGCACGGCAGCCCGCGAGGACCAGCCGCTCGGGCGGGTGCGGTACGGGCCGGCCGGTGGAGTGGGCGTTGTGCCGCGATGCCGTTGCCAGTTCGTATGCGAGCATGCCGCCCAGGCTGTGCCCGAACAGGGCGTAAGGCGGGCGCACTTCGAGGGCCAGAGCGCCGCTCACCGCGTCCACCAGGCCTTCCCCCGAGGTGAACGGGCGCTCCCGTACGCGGTTCTCGCGGCCGGGCAGCTGTACGGCGACGAGTTCGGCATCCGGCGGCAGGTGGTCCGCCCAGCCTCTGAACACCGAGGGCACCCGCGCCCGCGTGGGGGACGCAGACGAGCCGCAGGGCAGCCTGCGGGCGTGGCCGGGGCCGCTGGAAGAGCGGGCTCGGCGAGGGCGTGCGGGCCTCTGCCTCTGTACCGCTCCGGGTGGGCGGGGGCCCGCCGGAGGTGGTCACGGCGCCCCGGGCCGGCCGGTGGGCTCCGCATCGGCCACCGTGCCCGCCGTGGCTCCGGCCGCCGTGGTGCCCGCGGCTCCCGTTGCCCGCAGACCGGCGTCGAGTACGGGGGGCGGCCGGGCCCGGGCCGGGGAGTCCGCCCGGACGGCGGGGCGGTGGCCGTTGCGGGCGAGGGCCAGCAGTGCGGCACGGTCGACCTTGCCGTGGGGGGGGAGCGGCAGGGCGTCCAGCCGTTCGTAGGCGGACGGGCGCAGGTGGGCCGGCACCGTGGTGCCGGTGAAGTCGCGCAGTTCGCCGGCGAGTTCTTCGTACGTGCCGGTGGCGGCCTCCTCGGCCGGGACGACATAGGCGATCAGCCGGACGTCGTCCTCCCGAAGTCCCGGGGCAGGACGGCGGCGGACGCCACCGCCAAGCAGGGCCCTGTCTCATGGCCTCCTGGGTGTGCTGTCCGGCGTGCCGCATGTACGGGAGGTGTTCGCGCCGGCCGTGTTCTCGCGCTCGGCGCTCTCCTCGTCGCCGGTGAACAGTCTGTCCAGGTACTGGTCCACAGCGGCGAGCGCTTCCCGGGGCGTGATGACGTCCAGCTCGATGAAGGGGGTCAGGCCCGTCAGGGCGAGGAGCAGGTTGGTCTCGGACACCGGGTCGCGGTCGGGGTGGATGTGTCCGTCTGCGATCGCCTGGCGGACCAGCTTCTCGACGAGGGCGCGCCCTGCGACCAGCCCGCCGCGCGCCCGTGCGTGGACGTTCTCGTCGTGCAGCGCCTCCAGGACGTAGGCGGCGCTCATCCGGCTGGTCGCGCGGGCGTCGGCGTGCAACGGGAGCATCTCGGTCAGCATCACGCGCAGCACGTCGCGGGGGGGCGGCCGGTCACCGAGCTCCTCAAGGTGCCGGCCGACGCGCCGGGAGTTCTGCTCGGACGCGAAGTCCATGGCGAAGGAGAGCATCTCCTCCCGGGAGGCGAAGTAATGCTGTAGCGCTCCGTGGGAGATGCCCGCCTCTTGCGCGACCTCGCGCAGGGTCAGGTGGGCGACACCGCGCTGCTCGACCACCCGCCACAGCGCCCTGGCGATCGTTTCGCGGCGTTCGCGGTGATCCACCTGTTTCGGCATCTTCGACTGCTCCCCATCTCTTTCCCGTACAGCTGACATAATACAGTTGGCCGACAACCTGGACGGCCTCTGGAAGGGAAGCGCATGCGTGAGCAGCCGAGGGTGCACACTGCCGAAGGCGCGGTGGAGGGGCGGTGGAGGCAGGGCTGTGCGGTGTTCCGCGGCATCCCCTACGCGCAACCGCCGGTGGGAGCACTACGCTTCACCGCCCCCGCTCCACCCCGGCCCTGGGAAGGGACAAGGCGGGCGGCGGAGTTCGGCCCCGCGGCACCGCAGTCCGGCCCGGCCCTCGCGAGCACGCCGGGAGGTACGGACTGGTTGACGCTCAACGTCTGCACCCCGGACCCGGGTGCGGCAGGACTGCCGGTACTGGTGTGGATCCACGGAGGCGCTTACATCGCGGGAGCCTCGAGTGACCCGATGTACGACCCGTCGGCACTGGCCAGGGCGGGGCTTGTGGTGGTGAGCATCAATTACCGGCTGGGCGCGGAGGGCTTCGCCTTCCTCGAAGGCGCCACGCCCAACCGCGGGTTCCTCGACCAGATGGCGGCGTTGCACTGGGTACGCCGGAACATCGCCTCCTTCGGAGGAGACCCCGGCCAGGTCACCGTTGCCGGACAGTCCGCCGGGGCCGGATCGATCGCTGCCCTGCTGACGATGAAGCCGGCACGCGGCCTGTTCCGGCGGGCCATCGCCCACTCCGTGCCGGGCGGTTACTGCACCCGCGCTCTGGCGCGACAGGTCACCGCCGAACTCGCGGACCGTCTGGGTACCGCGGCCACCGCCACCGCCCTCCGCACAACCGGCCCTTGGCGCCTGGCCGAAGCGCTCACTTCACTCGGCGCCGATCTTCCCCACTACCGCGAGAGGTGGGGCGGGCTCTCCCTGACAGGTGTCGCCCTCTGCCCGGTCATCGACGGCGACGTCCTCCCCGAAACGCCCTGGAGCGCACTGTCCGGTGGCCGCGCGGACGGTACCGAGCTCCTCGTGGGCCATACGCGTGATGAGTTCCGGCTGTTCAGCGTCATGAGCGGACGGCGGGGCACGTTCACCGACCAGGACGCCCGTGACGCCCTGGACCTGTTCGCCCCGGCACCTTACGGCGCGGACGCCTACCGGGCCGCTCACGCACGGGCCACCCCGGAGGAACTGGTGGAGACGGTGTACTCCGATGCCCTCTTCCGGATGCCTTCACTGCACTTGGCCCGGGCGAACGCCGCAGCCGGAGGAACCTCGTTCCTGTTCGAGCTGCGACTGGCCGCCTCGGGCTTCGGAGGAGCGCTGGGCGCCTGCCACAGCCTCGATGTCCCCCTGGCGTTCGGCACGCTGGACAGCCCCGCGGGCAGGGGTCTCCTGGGCGACAGCCCCACCCCCGAGGCCATCGCGGTGTCGGGAGAGCTCCGGCAAGCGTGGGTCCGCTTCGCTCTCACCGGCGCGCCTGGGTGGGCCGCGTACCGCGCCGACCAGCAGCTCACTCGCGTCCTGGACACCGAATCGAAGACCACCCCCTACCCCGGACAGGTGTCCCGCGACATCTGGAAGGATCAGGCCCCGACCCCCTTTGACCTCAGATAGGGCGCCGCACCGCGAACCCGCGCCCCTCTCTCATGAGTTGGGCTGCGTAGCGGGCGAGGCTGCGGTGACGGCTTCGGAACCATGACTGACGTCGCGTCAGGCCGACGCCCCGTTCAGCGGCGCGGCTTCGCCGGTCGGGCTCTTCGCGACACCGGCCGCCCAGCACGCTTCCGGATCGTCGCCACCGGCCGGCACCGTGGCGGCGATGAGGGCATCCAGCGCGTCACGGGCGGCCAGCAGGCCCGCCACTGCCTCGCCGATGCGTTCGCGTTCCCGGTTCAGGCCGGGCAGCATGCCGGAACAGGCGGGCGCCAGATTCTGCCCGTCGTCGATCATGCAAGGCAGCAGTTCGGCGATGGTGGCGGTGTTGAGACCGGCACCCAGCAGCATGCGGATACCTCGGACAGTGGATATGTCCTCTTCCGTGAACTCGCGGTATCCGCTCGGCCGCCGCGACGGCTTGAGCAGCCCTTGCTCCTCGTAATAACGCAGCAGCCGTTGACTGACCCCGGTCCGTCGGGAGAACTCCCCCATACGCATGTGACGACCACCACGTTCCGTTGACTCTCACATCGATGTGAGACAGCAGTCTATTCCGCATGACGAACCATCAGCCGGCAACTCCGCGGCAGGCACCCGCCACGGTCATCGGCCTCGGCCCCATGGGCCTCGCCCTGGCCGAAACGCTCCACGACCACGACCACCCCACGACCGTCTGGAACCGCTCCCCGGAAAGGGCCGACAGCCTCGTCGCCAAAGGCGCCCACCGCGCGGGCGACGTCGCCGAGGCGGTGTCCGCGAGCCCCGTCACGATCCTGTGCCTCAAGGACTACGAGACCATGCGTGCGGTCCTCGAATCCGCCAGGGACGCCTTGGAGGGGCGGGTCGTGGTGAACCTCAGCTCCGGTACGCCGCGTGAGGCTCACGCGGCGGCCGGCTGGGCGGCCGGTCGCGGTCTCACCTACCTCGACGGCGTGATCATGGTGCCGCCACCGCTCGTCGGACAGCCCGATTCCGTCTTCCTCTACAGCGGCTCGCAAGACGTCTTCGACGAGCACCGGGCCACGCTGACGAGCATGGGTGACCCCCGTTACCTCGGTCGCGACCCCGGCCTGGCGGTGCTGTACAACACGGCGCTGCTCGACATGATGTACGCGACCATGAACGGCTTCCTGCACGCCGCCGCCCTGGTGGGCTCGGCGGACGTCTCGGCGGTCACGTTCGCCGACCTCGCGCTCAACTGGTTCCTGCCCTCGGTGGTGGGCTCAACCCTCGCCGAGCAGGCACCCGCCCTCGACCAGGGCAGCTACCCGGGCGACATGGGCACCATGGAGATGAACCTGAACGCGATCGAGCACATCACCCGCACCTGCGTGGAGCAGGGCATCCGCTCCGACCAGCCGCAGCTCATGAAGACGATCGTCGAGCAGGCGATCGGCGCAGGGTACGGCGGCAAGAACTACCTGGCCGTGTTCGAGATCTTCAAGCAGGCGGCGCAGGCTACGCGCCCTTCCTGAGGGCACCCGCAGAGAGGTTGGTTCAGCCGGGCGGCCCGACCATCGGCCGGGCCCGCGGCATCCTCACGGCCACCGAGTGCTCCGGCGGGGCTTCCGCGTGCGGCGGGTCCCGCCCTGCGCGGTGCGCCGTTCGCAGTAGGGCCGGGTACGGGCGTCGTACCGGAGGCGTGTGCACCATGCGCGGCGCGCCACGCCGGCCTGCCAGCCCTCCTCAGCGATTGAGCCGCCCTACAGCTGCCGACCCCGCGGCCCAGCCGTCGGCCCAGGGACGCCTCGGACTGCCGGTGCCGGCGCCCCGGAGAACTCCCGTTGTCACAGGTCACGCGGCACGTCTTCGCCGTCGAGGCGCCCGTGGGCGGTCACCGGTCGGTGATGCGGTTTCGCAGCTTGGGCACTAATTGCACACATCCCCCTCTTCATACCGGCCCCGATGGTCTAGATTGACGGTGCTTCAGCTGTTCGAACACGAAGCGACCGATAATGATCTTTAGGTCCGGCGCTGCAAAACAGCCAGCGGTCGCGTCCCCGGCGCCAGACGTGGGGATGATCAATTTTCGGGGCCCGAAAGCGGTCTCGGGTGCGGGGAGCACCCGGGGTTTCGACGGGTTTCCGAGCACGTCGGGCGTCTGACAGGACATGCGAGTCTGCTGCCGCCAGGGCGGGCTGTTCACGTAGCGCCGCGACAGGCGGAATTCCATGCGCGGGAGGCGGGGGCCTCCCGAGGGGAGGAACAGCACGGCGCAGGGGGCGGGGGCCTTTCCGAGGAACAGTGTTGGGCGAACCACGTCGAACCACTGGCGACCTGGGGGATTCTGTGCAGCAGGGGGAATTGGTCAACCCGTTTCCGTCGGCGCGGGGGCGTCTGGCGAACGGGGCAATCAGCCGGCCCGCGACCGACTGGGAGCAGCGGTACCGGCGTACCGTGATCACCACCGATACCGTGGCCACCGCCTTCGTGGTGGCGGCGATCGGCATTTTCTTCGGGGCCCGGGACGCGGCCAACTGGCACGAGAAATGGGGAATTCTCGCATTCGGCACCGAGCTGCTGGTGCTGGGAGCCCTTGCGGTGAGCCGGGCATGGGCTCCGGCCGTGCTCGGCCAGGGTGCCGAGGAATTCCGCCGGCTCGGACGCTCACTCTTCACGGCGGCCGTCGTACTGGCACTCGGCGGGATCGCCCTCACCTCGCGCAACATCAAGCTCTGGATCTTCGTCGCGGTCCCCGCGATCGCGCTCATCACCATGACCGCCCGGTACCTGCTGCGCCTGTGGCTGCACAGACAGCGCAAGGAAGGGCGGTGCCTGAGACCGGTGCTCGCTGCCGGGAGCCCGGCCACCGTGCGCGACCTGATCGCCCGGACCCGCAAGCTCCCGCACCTCGGCTGGCGGGTGGACGCGGTGTGCACGACGGACGGTCTCGGGCTCGACGGTGACCACCTGGACGGAGTGCCGGTCGTCGGCCGGCTGGCGGACGTCGCGGGCCACATCCACCGTGACGGCTACCGTGTCGTCGCGGTCACGCCGGACCCGCACTGGTCGCCGGACCGGTTGCAGCGGCTGGCCTGGAACCTCGAAGGCAGCGATACCGAGATGGTCGTGGCCCCCGTGCTGATGGAGGTGGCCGGCCCGCGGCTGCACGTCGACGCGGTGCTCGGGATCCCGCTGCTGCGGGTCAGCATGCCGGCCTTCACCGGGGCCCGCCGGGCGGTCAAAGAGGTCGTCGACCGGTTGGGCGCGGCGGTCCTGCTGATGCTGTTCGCGCCGCTGATGGTGCTCGTCGGGCTGCTCGTCCTTGCCGACAGCCGGGGTGGGGCGTTCTACCGTCAGCGCAGGGTCGGCAAGGACGGCCGTGAGTTCACCATCTTCAAGTTCCGCACCATGATCGCCGGGGCGGACGCGGCACGTGCCGGGCTGGCCCACCGCAACGAGGGTGCGGGGCTGCTGTTCAAGCTCCGCCGGGACCCGCGGGTGACACGAGTGGGAGCAGTGCTGCGCCGGTACTCGATCGACGAGCTCCCGCAGCTCTTCAACGTGCTCACCGGATCGATGTCACTGGTCGGCCCGCGGCCTCCGCTGCCCGAGGAGTCCGCCGCGTACGGCCCGGACATCCGGCGGCGGCTGCTGGTCAAGCCCGGGCTCACCGGCCTGTGGCAGATCAGCGGACGCAGTGACCTGCCGTGGGAGGAGGCGGTCCGCCTCGACCTGCGGTACGTGGAGGACTGGTCGCTCGCCCTGGACGCAGTGATCTTGTGGAAGACGCTGCGTGCGGTGCTCTACGGGCAGGGGGCCTACTGATGCGCGGCAGTCGTCGTCCGGCCGGGGCGCGGACCGCAGGCCGAGAGGGCCTGCCTGGGGGGAGGAACGGATCATGAAGGTCAGCGTTTTCGGACTCGGCTACGTGGGCTGCGTGTCGGCCGCGTGCCTGGCGCGTATGGGCCACGAGGTCATCGGGGTGGACGTGAACCAGGTGAAGGTCGACCTGGTCAACGAGGGCAAGGCCCCGGTGGTCGAGGAGCGGATCGGCGAGCTGATCACCGAGGTCGTGCGGAGCGGAGCGTTACGCGCCACCCGTGACGTCCACGAGGCGATTATGGGCAGCGAGGTGTCGCTGGTCTGCGTGGGCACGCCGTCGGAGCCCAACGGCAGCCTGTGCACCACGTACCTGGAGCGGGTCACCGAGCAGATCGGCGCCGTACTGGCGGATCGCGGGGGGCACGGCGGGCGGCAGACCGTCGTCTTCCGCAGCACCATGCTCCCGGGCACCTGCCTGAACCTGCTGGTACCGATCCTGGAGAAGAACGTCGGCGGCACGGCCGGGGTGGACTTCGGGGTCGCGGTCAACCCGGAGTTCCTGCGCGAGGGCACGAGTGTGCGGGACTTCTTCGACCCGCCCAAGACCGTCGTCGGCGAACTCGACCCGGCAAGCGGCGACGCGGTGACGGCGCTGTACGACGGCTTGCCCGGCGAGGTGTTCCGGGTACCGGTCCCGACGGCCGAAGCGATCAAGTACGCGGACAACGCGTTCCACGGCCTCAAGATCGGCTTCGCGAACGAGCTGGGCGCTGTGTGCCAGGCACTCGGGGTGGACTCGCACCAGGTGATGGACGTGTTCCTGGCCGACCGCAAGCTGAACATCAGCCCCGCCTACCTGCGGCCCGGCTTCGCCTTCGGCGGATCCTGCCTGCCCAAGGATCTGCGCAGCCTGGTCCACGCGGCGCAGCGGGCCGACGTGTCGGTGCCCATCCTCTCCCACGTGCTGCCCTCCAACGCCGCACATCTGGAGCGCGCGGTGGAGCTGGTCGAGCGCACCGGCAAGCGCCGGGCCGGCCTGCTGGGGCTGTCCTTCAAACCCGGCACCGACGACCTCCGCGAGAGCCCGCTCGTCGAGCTGGCGGAGCGGCTCTTCGGCAAGGGTTACGACCTGAAGATCTACGACGCCAACGTGAGCCTGTCCCGGCTGCTCGGCGCGAACCGCGAGTACATCGAGACCCGGCTGCCGCACCTCGCGCAGCTGCTCGCGGGCTCCGTCGGCGAGGTGCTGGAGCACGCCGAGGTGTGCCTGGTCGGTACCAGCGATCCGGCCGTGCTCTCGGCGCTGCCCCATGGCGACGACGGCCCGGTGCTCATCGACCTCATCCACCTTCCCGACGCCGCTGCGCGCCGGACCGAACCGGGGTACATAGGCCTTGCTTGGTGACACAACGTTCGGTGACACGTCCTTCGATGACACAGCCGGCGGCGACCGGCCGGGCGGGAGCGCGCTGATCCTCGTGGAGAACCTCTCGGTCCCGTTCGACCGGCGGGTGTGGCAGGAGTGCACGACGCTGCGCGACGCGGGCTGGGAGGTGCACGTCATCTGTCCCCGGGGCAGTACGCGGGACACGGAGCCGGAGGCGGAGATCGACGGGGTGCGGATCCACCGCTACCCGTTGCGCGCGGCCACCGGAGGGCCGGCCGGCTACCTGCGGGAATACGGAACGGCGTTGTGGCATACGGCGCGGCTGGCCCGCAAGGTCGGCCCGATCGACGTGGTCCACGCCTGCAACCCGCCCGACCTGCTGTTCCTGCCCGCACTGTGGCTGAAGCGGCGCGGTGCGCGGTTCGTCTTCGACCAGCACGACCTGGTCCCCGAGTTGTATCTCTCCCGGTTCGACCGCGGCGAGGACCTGCTCTACCGCGGTGTGTGCGCGCTGGAACGGCTGACCTACCGGGCCGCGGACGTCGTACTCGCCACGAACGAGAGCTACCGGGACGTCGCGGTGCGCCGTGGCGGTCAGCGTCCTGAGGACGTCTTCGTGGTGCGCAGCGCGCCCGCGATCGACCGGTTCCAACCGGTGCCGCCTGAGCCGGAGTTGAAGCGCGGCAAGCCGCATCTGCTGTGTTACCTCGGCGTCATGGGCCCTCAGGACGGCGTCGACTACGCCTTGCGGGCCCTGGCGAAGATGCGCGACGAGCTCGGGCGTACCGACTGGCACGCGGTGTTCGTCGGCGCCGGCGACGCCTTCGACGCGATGGTGGAGCTGTCCCGGCGGCTCGGACTCACCGAACAGGTGCAGTTCACCGGGCGCGTTCCGGACGCCGACCTGGTGCGCTACCTGTCCACCGCGGACGTGTGCCTCTCCCCCGACCCCCGCAATCCGCTCAACGACGTGTCGACCATGAACAAGGTCCTGGAGTACATGGCGATGGGCCGGCCGATCGTCTCGTTCGACCTCCGGGAGGCGCGGGTCTCCGCCGGCGACGCCGCCGTCTACGCGCCCGCCAACGACGAGGCCGCATTCGCCGGACTCATCGCGTTGCTGCTGGACGACCCGGAGAAGCGGGCCCGGATGGGCAGGACCGGCCAGGAGCGGGTCGGCGGGCAGCTCTCCTGGCGGAACTCGCAAGCGTCGCTGCTCGCCGCCTACGCCGCTGCCTGCCGTGACCACACTCCGGTGCCGGCGGGCGCCCCGGCCCGGCGGGGGAGGAGGCCGCGCCGTTGAGCGATGACACGATTCGTCTGGCCACGATCGGACGGATGCTCCGCCGACGCCGGCGGCTGCTCGCCGTCCTCGTCGTGGTGGGCGCGCTCGTCGGCTACGGCACCTCGGTGCTGTTTCCGCCGCGGTACACGGCGTCGGCATCGGTACTGCTGCCGGGGCAGTGGGAGGAGCGCGAGCTGCTGACCCAGGCGGAGATCGCGGCCAGTTCGGCGGTGGTCGACCGCGCGGCCGCCGCGCTCGGCCGGCCGGGCGTCAGCGGCGGCGAACTGCGGGACCGGGTGAGCGCCAAGGCAACCGACGGGAACATCATCAAGATTTCGGGTACGGCCGGCACCCCGGAGCACGCGCAGCAGCTCGCCGACCGGGTGGCCCAGCAATTCGTCGCCTTCGCCGCGCGGATCGCCGGCGGCAGCACGGACGCCGAAGCGGTCACGGGGCCCGAGGAACTGCGGAAGAAGGTGGCGGAGACCAACCGCCGCATCACCGAGCTGGCCGAGTCCGCCGATCCGGGGCGGACCGTGGAGAGCGTGCAGGCCCGCACCTCGCTGGAGAAGCTGCGTACCGCACTGCAGGAGGCCATGAAGAAGCTGGACGAAGCCGACCCCGTGACCGACAAGGCCAACATGGTCGTCATGGGGCCGGCGGCCCGGCCGGCCGGCGAGGCAGCGCCGACGAGAATGCAGCTCATCGTCGCCGGAGCGCTGCTGTTCTTCCTGCTCGCGGTCATCGGCCAGCTCGCCGCCGCGCGGATGAATCGCCGGCTGCGCTCCGAACCGGAGATCGCCGCGGCGCTGGGCGCGGCGCTGCTGGGCTCCGTCGACGTGCCTGGTGAACGGCGCGCGCACCGGCCGGCAGGCCAGGGCCCGTGGGCCTGGGCCCGCTGGCTGCTGGGTGTGGACACCCCGTGGGACCTACCGGCACCGCAGCGGTCCGGCGACGAGGCCGGCAGGCTGATCCGCTACCGGCGGGTGTGCGCCCGTCTGCGGAACCGGCTGCCGTCCCCCCGGCGGCTGCTGGTCGTCGTACCGGACGGCGACGAGATCGCCCGCCGGGCCGCCGGACAGCTCGTCGCCGAGCTGGAGAGCGGTCCGTCCCCAGGCTCTTCGAGCAGGGGGAGCCCCATGCCGCGGGTGCTGGAAGTCTCGGTGTCCCGGCCGATGGTGCCGGACCGCGACACCGAGTCCGGTGCCCTGGTCGTGCTCAGCGCGGCCAGCCGGACCGCGGAGGAGCTCGCCGGCATCGCCCAGGCGTGTGCGGACGCCGGGCACGAGGTCGTCGGCATCGTCGTCGCCGGCACCGTCCGGTCCCGTCCTACGCGGTCCGCCGGCCGTTCTCCGGAGAACGCCGCCCCGGCGCTCGCGGTCCGCGGCCATGCGACGGGAGGTGCAAGGTGACGACGAGTACGGCTCCGGAGCCGTCGGCAGCCGCCCCCCTGCTGGACCTGCAGGGGCTGGTGGTGGCGGTGCGCAGGCGCCGTCGCCTCTGGAGCTCCCTGGCGCTGCTGGGGCTGCTGGTCGGCGCGGCGGTGGCGGTCCTGATGCCGCCCCCGCCGGCCGCGGTGACCAAGGTGCTGGTCGCGCACAAGGAGGACCAGCCCAACGACACCGGAACACTGATCCGCACCGACGTCGAGCTGCTGGGGACCACGCGGATCGCCGGCCAGGCCCTGCAAGCCCTCAACTCTGCGGAGAAACCGGAAGACTTCCTGCGGGACTACCGGGGCACCGGCTTGACCAACAACCTGCTGCAGATCGACGTCACAGGTGACAGTGACGCCGAAGCGGTGGCCCGGGCCGAGGCGCTGGCCGACGCGTTCGTCGCGGACCACGTGCGGCGGATGCGGGAAACCGCGAAGGCCGAGACCAAGGCCCTGCTCGACCAGCGTGACCGCATGCGGAAGGAACTCGCCCAGGTCAACAAGGCAATCGGAGACCGGCCGGCGGACAGCGACCCGAGAGCCTCGGCGAGCATCGAGTCGCTCTTCGCCCGCCGGGCCGAGCTCAACTCGCGGATCGCCGATTTCGACCAGCGCGCCGAGGAGGCGCGCATCGGCACGCCCCGGCTCATCGCCGGCACGCAGATCGTGGACGCCCCGCGCGCGGTGCGGCACTCCCTGCCCAGGGCCACAGCCACCAACGCAGGAATCGGACTCGCCCTCGGACTCGCCCTCGGACTCGCGCTGGCCGCGGTCGGCGCGGTGGTGGCGGACCGCCCCGTGCTGCGCCGGGAGATCGCGGCGAACCTGGGCGCCTCGGTCGTCGCGGAGCTGCCCCGCCGGCCGTCCTGGCTGTGGCGGCGCCGACGGACCCGGGCGGCTCACGACCGGCTCACCGAGACCCTGGCCCGCACCGTGCGCCGCTCCGCGGAACCGGTGTCGCTGCTGGAACTGGGCTGTGCGCGCAGCACGAGCGTGATCGCCCTGAACGTGGCCAGGGCACTGGCGGCGGAAGGCCCCGTGGTCGTCATCGACGGCCTGCCCGGCCCGCAGCTCGCCGACAGCCCCCGCAAGCCCGGAGACCCGAGCGTGGTCGGCGGCGAGCGTGCCGCGTCCGTACCGCATCAGGCGCGCCGGCTCGGCGTCGGCTCGGTCGCGCCCGGCACGGCGTGGACCGACCTCCAGTACCTCGGGCGCCGGACCGTGCTCGTCGTGCGGGCCGGGCACGGCAGCGCCGCATGGCTGCACACCGTGGCGCGGCAGCTCGCGGACCAGCGCGTTCCGGTGATCGGTGTGGTGCTGATCGACCCCGATCCGCGGGACCGGACCGACGGCACGCTGTGGGACGGGCCGCACACCGCGCTGCGCGGCCCTTTTGAGCGGCCGGCCCGGCAGAACGGTGGGGGTACCTCCCCCGCCGTTGAGCCAGTGGGGGAGGGCCGGCCGCGGACGGAGCGGCCGTCGATGCCGACCGCACGGGCCCCGTACAGCGACCAGGAGGCGCGGTAGAACATGTGTGGCATCGCAGGCAGTTACCGGTGGCCGGACGGGAAGGCCGTGACCGACCGGCTCACCGACGTCCTCGCCCACCGCGGTCCGGACGGGGCGGGCCGGTACGGCCACTCCGTCGGCGACGGCGAAGTGCAGCTCGGGCACCGCCGCCTCGCCGTCATCGACCTGTCCGGGACCGGCGCCCAGCCGATGGTCTCGGGCGGCCTCGCCCTCACGTACAACGGCGAGCTGTACAACGCGCCCGCACTGCGCACCGAGCTGGCAGCCGCCGGAGTGCGCTTCCGCGGTACCTCCGACACCGAGGTGCTGCTGGAGGCCTGGCGGCGCTGGGGCACGGACTGCCTGCCCCGGCTGCGCGGCATGTTCGCGTTCGCGGTCTTCGACGAGCGGACCGGTGACCTGGTGCTCGCCCGCGACCAGCTCGGCATCAAGCCGCTGTTCCTGCTCCGGCGCGGCGGGGGCCTGCTGTTCGCCTCCGAGCTCAAGGCGCTCGCCGCCGTGACCGGCGGGTCGCTGGAGGTGGATCACGCGGCGCTGGTGGCCTCGCTGCTGTACTACTGGGTACCGGATTCGCGCTGTGCGTTCCGCGAAGCGGAGAAGCTGCCGCCGGGCAGCTGGCTGCGGTGCCGGCCTGACGGCCGGGTGGAGCGCGGCCGGTACTGGAACCTCAGGGACGTCGCCGCCGAGGCCGCGGAGCGGGCCCTCAGCGGCGAGCAGCCGGACCTGGCCGCCATCGTCGAGGAGTCGACCCGGCAACACATGCTCTCCGACGTACCGGTGGCGACCTTCCTCTCCGGCGGACTCGACTCCAGCTACCTGACCGCGCTGGCGGCCCGCCACCAGCCCGGGATCTCCGCGTACACGATCGGATTCCGCGCCGAGGACGCCAAGTTCGAGGCGATGCCGGACGACCTGCGCCATGCCCGGCAGGTGGCCGAGCGGTTCGGCGTCGACCTGCGGGAGATCGAGATCGCTCCGGACGTGCTCGACCTGCTGCCGCGGATGACGTACCACCTGGACGAGCCGATCGGCGACCCCGCCGCGATCAACACCTTCCTGATCTGCTCGGCCGCGCGGGAGGCCGGGGTCAAGGTGATGCTCTCGGGGATGGGTGCCGACGAGCTGTTCGCCGGGTACCGCAAGCATCTGGCCAACCTGCTCGCGCTGCGCTATCAGCGCGTCCCGCGGCCCCTGCGGCGCGGCCTGTCCAGGGCCGTGGACCGGCTGCCGGTCGCCACGTCCCGCCGGGGGTACCGGTCGGTGCGCTTCGCCAAGCGGTTCCTCTCTTTCGCCGAGCTGCCGGAGGAGACCGCGTTCCGGCGCAGCTACACCATGTACGACCGGGACGAACTGCTCGCCCTGATCGACCCGGACCTGGGCGGGACGGTCGAGGACGTGCTGACCGAGCATGCGGACATCTACCAGGACAACAGCCTCGACGACTTCGTCAACCGCATGTGCCTGGGCGACGCCCGGATGTTCCTCCCGGGCCTGAACCTCGCCTACACGGACCGCTCCAGCATGGCCGCGTCGACCGAGGTGCGGGTGCCGTACGTGGACATCGAGGTGGTCAAGGCGGCGTTCGCGGTGCCCGGCGATCGCAAGATCGTCGGGCGGCAGGGCAAGGCCGTCCTGAAGGAGGCGGCCGGCTCGGTCCTGCCCCGGGAGATCGTGTACCGGCCCAAGGGCCTGTTCAGCGCCCCGCTGCGGGCCTGGATGAGCCGGGATCTGGCGCCGCTGGTGCGCGAGGTGATTCATGACGGCGTGCTCGTCAATTCCGGGATCCTGCGCCGCGACGCGCTGGCGCGGCTGGTCGCCGAGGACGCCGCCGGGCAGCGGGACTTCTCCAAACATCTGTGGCACGTGCTGACCCTGGAGTACTGGTACCGCGGCGCGACCTCTGGCTCCGGCCAGAGCCAGGCGGCTTGACGGAGTGGAAACAAGAGGAGCTCGGGTTGAAACAGGTTGTGCAGAACTACAAGAGTGGCGAGCTGGCGTTGCTCGACGTGCCGGTGCCGGGGTGCAAGCCGGGCGGTGTGCTGGTCAGGAGCGCCTACTCGCTGATCTCCACGGGGACCGAGCTCATGAAGGTGTCCGAGGCCGCTATGTCGATGGTGGGCAAGGCCCGCTCCCGGCCGGATCAGGTGGCCAAGGTCATGCAGAGTGTGGCCACCAACGGGCTGCCCGCCACCTATCGCAAGGTGATGGGCAAGCTGGACTCCTACACGCCGCTGGGCTACTCGCTGTGCGGGGTGGTCGAGCAGGTCGGCGCCGGGATCGAGGACGTGGCGGTCGGTGACCTCGTGGCCTGCGCCGGCAATGAGCACGCGTTGCACGCCGAGCTGAACTGGGTGCCGAAGAACCTCTACGCCCCGGTGCCGGACGGCCTCGCGCCGCGGCACGCGGCCTTCGGCACCGTCGGGTCGATCGCGATGCAGGGCGTCCGCCAAGGCGAGCCGCAGCTCGGCGACGTGGCG
The DNA here is from genome assembly GCF_055573595.1 of Streptomyces sp. NPDC030165. Lineage (NCBI taxonomy): Bacteria > Bacillati > Actinomycetota > Actinomycetes > Kitasatosporales > Streptomycetaceae > Streptomyces > Streptomyces sp. NPDC030165. The sequence goes on from NZ_JBVIBD010000011.1 coordinate 275,010, forward strand.
CTGGTCATCGGCCTCGGGCTGATCGGGCAGCTGGTCGTGCAGCTGCTGGCCGCCTCGGGAGCCCGCGTCGTCGGGGCGGACCCCGACCCGGTGCGCTGCCGGCTCGCCGAGCGCCTGGGCGCCGCGGCCTGCGGCGATCCCGCGTCCGCTGCCGTGGAAGCGGCCGTCGCCGAACTCACCGGCGGCCACGGGGCCGACCAGGTGTACCTGGCCGCCGGCGGCGGCAGCAACCAGCCCGTCGAGCTGGCCGCCCGGTTGAGCCGGGACCGCGGCCGGGTCGTCGACATCGGCAAGTGCCGCCTGGACCTGCCGTGGAACGCGTACTACGAGAAGGAGCTCGACGTCCGGTTCTCCCGCTCGTACGGACCCGGGCGCTACGACCCGGAGTACGAGCTCCAGGGGCGCGATTACCCGATCGGCTACGTACGCTGGACCGAGCGCCGCAACCTGGCGTGCTTCCTCGATCTCCTGGCCCGCGGCCGCGTCGACGTGGAGCCCCTGGTCTCCCGCATCGCCGACTTCGACGACGCCGTCGAGACGTACCAGCGCCTGAAGGACGGCGCTCTGAAGGCCGTGGCGGTGCTGTTCCGGTACCCGGACCAGGCGGTGGAAGCCGAGGCTCCGGCGGTGGCCGTGCCCGCGGTGACCGTGCAGCGGGGTCCGGCCCGGGCCGCCACGACGCCGGTGCGCCTCGCGTTCGTCGGCGCGGGGAACTACGCGACGTCGATGCTGCTGCCGCACCTGGCCCGGCGCGACGGCGTCCAGTTGTCGGCGGTCGTCACCACGACGGCGCTGTCCGCGGCCAACGCGCAGCGGACGTTCGGCTTCGCCGAGGCGACCACCGACCTCGACGCCGTGCTCGGTGACCCGTCCATCGACGCGGTGTTCGTGGTCACCCGGCACAGCTCGCACGCCGAGCTGACCCGAAGGGCGCTGCTGGCCGGCAAGACGGTGTTCGTGGAGAAGCCGCTGGCCCTCACCGAGGACGAGCTGGCCTCCGTGCTCGCCGCGGTGGAGGAGTCCGGCAACGACCGGCTCCAGGTGGGCTTCAACCGCCGGTTCGCGCCGCTGCTGCGGGAGGCCCGGCAGCGGTTCGGCGCCCGGAGCGGCCCGGCGAGCCTGCGCTACCTGGTCAACGCGGGCCGGTTGCAGCACGGCAGCTGGTATCTCCGGCAGAGCACCGAAGGTTCGCGGTTCGCGGGCGAGGGCGGGCACTTCATCGACACGGCGAGCTGGCTGCTCGGAGCCGACCCGGTCTCGGTGTACGCGGCCGCCACGCCCGGCAACGAGGACCTGCAGGCCGTACTGCGTTACCCGGACGGATCCACCGCCACCATCAGCTACGTCACCACCGGCCCGGCCGGCTTCCCCAAGGAGACGCTGGACCTGGTCGCGGACGGCAAGGCGCTGCGGCTCGACGACTTCGTCCGTGCCTCGGTGTACAGCCGCAAGCGGTGGGTCAGTTCGCGGCTGCCCAAGGCCAGGGACAAGGGCCAGAACGCCGAACTGGCCGCGTTCGTCAAGGCCGTGCGGACCGGCGGGCCGATGCCGGTGCCGCTGGAGTCGCTGGTCGCCACCACGGCGGCCACCCTCGCCGTACAGGCCGGCCTGGCGGGCGGCGCGCCGGTGACGCTGGCGAGGGCGCGATGACCGTGAGTTCGGGGAGTGCGGGCTGGTACCTGCGGCGGCTGTCCCGGATGGGGCCGCGGGAGGTCGGCGGCCGGGTGGGCGACGCGGTGCGCAGGCGGCTGTGGCGGTCGGCGCGGCCGGACTGCCCCAGCGTGCCCGGCGCCCGGTTCACCGCGGTACTGCCCGCCGGGACGGTCGCCGCGCTGCCTCCGGACGCCGCGAAACGTTTCATCGCCGAGGCGGACCGGCTGATGGACGGGCATGCCGAGTACTTCGGGGTGGCCCGCGACGACCTGGCCGACCCGGACTGGTGGTACGACCCGAAGACCGGGCGCCGGGCCCCGTCGGGTTACGCCTTCGACGTGCCGTACCGCGACGAGGACGCGGTCGGGGACATCAAGCAGATCTGGGAGCCGTCCCGGCACCAGTACCTCACCGTGCTCGCCGCCGCCTACGCGGTCACCGGGCACGAGCGGTACGCCGAGCGCGTGGCCGAACACCTGCGGTCGTGGTGGGCGGCCGACCCACCGCTGCGCGGCGTGCACTGGATCAGCGGCATCGAGCTGGGCATCCGGCTGCTGTCCTGGGTGTGGATCCGCCGACTGCTCGACGGCTGGCCCGGTGCGGCCGGACTGTTCGAGAACAACCCGGTGGCGCTGAACCAGATCTGGCACCACCAGCGCTGGCTGGCCGCCTTCCCCAGCCGGGGGTCTTCGGCGAACAACCACGTCATCGCCGAGGCCGCCGGGCAGTTCGCGGCGGCCTGCGCGTTCGGGTGGTTCCCCTCCTCGGCGCGGTGGCGAGCCGGTGCGCTGCGGTCGCTGGAGCGGCACCTGCGCAGCAACACCTTTCCCTCCGGCCTCAACCGCGAGCTGGCCACCGAATATCACGGACTGGTGCTGGAACTGGGCCTGGCCGCGGTGGCCGAGGCGGATGCCGCCGGCGTGCCGGTCCCCGCGTCGATCCGGCTGGTACTGCTGCGGATGACCGACGCGCTCGCGGCCATCGTGGACAACCGGTTACGGCCGCCCCGCCAGGGGGACGCGGACGACGGGCACGGTCTGGTCCTGGACGGCGCGGGCACCGACCGCTGGGCCTCCCTGCTGGCCACCGGTGACGCGGTGTTCGGCCGGCTCGCCTGGTGGCCGGCGGTGACCGGCACCGATGTGCGCACCCCGCTGCTGGCCGCGCTCATCCGGCCGTATCCGGACCGTGGAACGGCACCGGCCGTGACCCGTCCGGCAAGCCGACCAGGCCACTTCGCCGACGCGGGCATGACCATCCTGCGCGGTCCGGCGGAGATCTGGTGCCGCTGCGACGGTGGTCCGCACGGCTTCCTGTCCATCGCCGCGCACGCCCACGCGGACGCGCTGTCCGTGGAGGTCCGGCACGACGGGGTCGACGTGCTCGCCGACCCGGGAACGTTCTGCTATCACGGGCAGTCCGAGTGGCGGCAGTACTTCCGGTCGACCCTCGGCCACAACACCCTGCGAATGGACGGCGGTGACCAGTCCGTCTCCGGCGGCCCGTTCCTGTGGACCCGGCATGCCCGCAGCCGCGTCCTGATCGCGGACACGTCCGGCGCTTCCGGCACGGGGACGGTCCGCTGGTGTGCCGAGCACGACGGTTACCGGCCCTCCGTGCACCGCCGCCGGGTGGAGCTGACGGCCGCGAGCCAGGAGCTGAAGGTGGTTGACGAGGTCCGGGGCCGGCACAGCCCGCGCCGGGCTGTGCACCTGGCGTTCCACCTCGGCCCGGCGATCACCGCGGACCTGGTGGGCAGCCGGGCAGTGCTCACCTGGACCCGGGACGGCGAGGACCGCTCCGCGGTGCTCGACCTGCCCGGACAGCTGAGCTGGCGGGCGCATCGCGGCGAGACCGGCCCTTCCCCGAGCTCTTCGAGCACGGGACACCCCGTGCTGGGCTGGTACTCCCCCGGCTTCGGACGCAAGGAACCCGCCACCACGCTGCTCGGCACCGGGTTCGCCGACGGCGCGCAGGGGTTCACCACCGTACTCAGGTTCCGTGGCTAGGAGGACGCGTGGGGATCAAGTGGCGGAACTGGGCGTTGCCGGTGGCGGTGCCGGCCCTGCTGGCGACCGGCTGTGTGAGCACGCCGGACGCCCCGGCGGAGCCGACCGCTGCGCCGTCCGCGTCCGGGGCCCGGTCCGCGGCCCGGGTGTGCGCCGAGCCGGCGGCCGGGCCGGTGAAGGCGCCGGCGGGCGCGGTGACGGTCGACCCCGCGGCCGTCGGTGACCTGGCCGCGAAGACCCGGAGCAGTCCCCCGGGCACCACGTTCTGGCTTCGACCGGGCCGGCACCGGCTCGCCCCGGACCGCTACTCCCAGGTCATCCCCAAGGAGGGGAACCGCTATCTCGGCGCGCCGGGCGCGGTGCTCGACGGCCGGAAGACCAACCAGTACGCGTTCGGCGGCAGTGCCCGCGACGTCTCCATCCGCCACCTGACCGTGCAGGGTTTCGTCGCGCCGCACGACGAGGGCGTGGTCAACCACGACTCGGCCGACGGGTGGGTGATCGAGCACGCGACGATCCAGTACAACTCCGCGGCCGGGCTGATGGCCGGGGCCCGCCAGCAGGTCCGCGCCAGTTGCCTGCACGGCAACGGTCAGTACGGCATGAACGCCTACAAGGCCAAGGGCCGTATCCGCGGCCTGGTGGTCGAGGGCAACGAGATCGTGGGCAACAACACCGGCGACTGGGAGCGGCGGCGGAAGGGCTGCGGCTGCACCGGAGGCGTCAAGTTCTGGGCCGTCGACGGGGCCGACGTACGCGGCAACTGGGTGCACGACAACCGTGGGGCCGGGTTGTGGGCGGACACCAACAACAACGACTTCCGCATCGAGGACAACGTGCTGGAGGCCAACGACGGTGCCGCGCTGATCTACGAGACCAGTTACAACGCGGTCATCCGGAAGAACACGATCCGGCGGAACAACTGGGTCGAGGGCCGCAGGTACGCCGACCGCGGAGACAACTTCCCGTTCGCGACCGTCTACCTGTCCGAGTCCGGCGGCGAACCACGGGTCAAAGCCCGCACGGACGAGATCGAGATAGATCGGAACGTGCTGGAGAACAACTGGTCCGGGATCACCTTGTGGGAAAACGCCGACCGGTTCTGCAACAGCCCGGCCAACACCTCCTCCGGTGACTGCACGTTGCTGGTGCGGGACGCCGACCGCTGCGCGCGGCCGGCGATCGCCACCGCACCGCTCTACGGCGACTGCCGGTGGAAGACCCAGCGGGTGGACATCCACGGCAACCGCTTCGTGCTGGACCCGTCCGTCGTCGAGTGCACGGTGAAGTGCGACCGGATGGCGGTGCTGGCCAATTACGGCACCTATCCGGACTGGTCGCCGTACCAGGGCGAGCGGGTGGCCGAGGCGATCACCCACAAGCAGCACAACCGCTGGCACGACAACGTCTATATCGGGCCGTGGAAATTCGTCGCCCACGACCCGAGCCGGGTGCTCGACTTCGGACAGTGGCAGAGCACGCCGTACCAGCAGGACACGGGCAGCACCCTCGACCCACGGGCCGGTGGTTGAAATGAGCCAGGACCTGTGGCGCGGTGGACTGCCGCGCGGACCCGACACGGCGGACACGCGGCCCGGCGCCGGACCGCGCCCCGCCGGCACACCGAAGCTCGTCGGGACCGTCTGGGGGCTGCTGATCCTCAACACGCTCGGCTCCGCCGGGGCGAAGACCGTCATCCCGCTGCCCCGCTCCCTCATCCAGCTGGTCACCATGGGCGCGCTGGTCGCCGCGTTCACGCTGGCGCTCGCGCTCAATTCCCGGCTGCGGATCCGGGCCGGCGCCTTCCTGCTCCTGCTCACCCTGCTGCTGGTGCCGAGCGTGATCGCCAGCGTGCAACTGGAGTCCGGGGTCGGCGCGCTGTTCCGCTGCGCCCGGCTGGCTCTCTTCGTCAGCACGCTGTGGCTGCTCAGCCGCTGGTGGGACGGCAGCCTGACGTTCGTGCGGCATCACATCCGGATGTACTTCGCGGTGCTCGGGTCGGTCGCCGCCGGCGCGGTCGTCTCACCGGGCGCGGCCATGCCCGAGCTCTACGGGGGGCGGCTGGTCGGCGCGTTGTGGCCGCTCACCCCGCCGCAGATCGGACAGTACGCCGCGGTGATCACCGGGCTCACCGTGCTGCTCGTACTGGGCTGCCGGACCGACAGGGCGAGCGCGGCGGTCGTCATCGTGCCCTCACTCGTCCTGCTCGCGTTGACCCATACCCGTACGGCCACGCTCGGCCTGCTCCTCGGGCTGGCGCTGGCGATCGGCTCGCTCGTCCTGACCAGCGCGGCCGCCCGCCGGTTCTTCGCCTGGGCGGTGCTGTGCGCCGCGGTGGCCGCGGTGGGGTTCGCCTCCGCGCTACGGGCGTGGTTCCTGCGCGGACAGAGCCAGGAGTACCTGTCCAGCCTCACCGGCCGGGCCAAGGTCTGGGACGCCCTGCTGGCAGCGCCCCGGACGGCCGCGAAGGAGTGGTTCGGCGTGGGCCTGGGCGACAAGTCGTTCGGCGGGCTGCCGATCGACAACAGCTGGCTGGCCGTCTACCACGAGCAGGGACTGACCGGTGTCGCCCTGGTGGCGGCGGTCATCGTCGTGCTGGGCGGCGTCGCGTTGCTGCGACCACCGTCGCTGCCGAGGGCCTGCGCGATCTTCCTGATCAGCTACTGCGCGATCGCGTCGTACACCGAGTCCGGGCTGGGCGACGCCTCGCCGTATCTGCTGCACCTGGCCGTGGCCGCCGCACTGCTGGCGGCGCCGACCGCGGCCGCGTCCCTCCCGGCGCCCGCGATTCCCCGACGACACGTCCCGCGCTGGGCCCGGGACCGGGAGGTGACCTGAGCATGCACGTCCTCGTGGTGCACAACCGCTACTCCTCGGCGCAGCCGAGCGGGGAGAACAAGGTCGTCGACCAGGAGGTGGCGCTGCTGCGCGGGGCCGGCCACCGGGTCGAGGTGTTCGAGCGGCGCAGCGACGACATCGCCACCCGGTCCCTGCCGGGAAAGGCCGCGGTGCCACTGCTGGTGCCGTGGAACCCTGCGGTCCGCTCGGAGCTCGCCACCCGGCTCCGCGCCGGACGGCCGGACGTGGTCCACGTCCACAACGTCTTCCCGCTCCTGTCGCCCGCGGTCCTCGCCGCCTGCGCCGACGCGGCCGTGCCCGCCGTCGCCACGCTGCACAACTACACCCAGGTCTGCCCGCCCGGCACGCTCCGGCGGGACGGCCGGCCGTGCACCGAGTGCGTCGGGAAGGCGCCGCTGCCCGCCGTCCGGCACGGCTGCTACCGCAGTTCCCGGCTGGCGACGGTGCCGCTCGCGGTCAGCCTCTCGGTCAACCGGCGGCGGTGGTGGTCGGGCGTCACGCGGTTCTTCTGCATCTCCGCGGCGCAGCGCGACGTCCTGGTGCGGGCCGGCATGCCGGCCGAGCGGCTGACGGTGAAGCACAACTTCGTGCCCGACCCGGACGCCCGCCGATCGGGTGCCGGCGAGCATCTGCTCTACCTCGGCCGGCTCGCGGAGGCCAAGGGCGTGCGGCTGCTCATGGCCGCGTGGGACGAGATCGCCGCGACCGGCGGTGTGGGCGTGCCGCTCGTGATCGCCGGCACCGGGCCGCTGGAGCGCGAGGTGACGGCCTGGGCCGCGGGCCGGGACGACGTGCACTACGTCGGCCTGTACGACCCGGCGCAGTGCCGGCAGGCCGTCGCGCGGTCGGTCGCCGTGGTGGCTCCCTCGACGTGGCTGGAGGCGTTCGGCCTGGTGGTCGTGGAGGCGATGGCGGCCGGGGTCCCGGCCGTCGCCGCCGGTCACGGCGCCTTCGTGGAACTCGTCGAGGACGGGGTGACGGGGCTGCTGCACCAGCCGGGCGAGCCCGCCTCGCTCGCGTCCTGCCTGCGCCGGATCACGGCCGGTCCGGCCCGCAACCGGGAGATGGGCCAGGCGGCCCGGCGCCGTTACGAACAGGGGTTCAGCCCGGCGGTCGGCCTGGAGCGCCTGGTGGAGGGGTACCGCACCGCGATCGCGGGTCGGTCAGCACCGGATCGCAGCGGGGACACCCGCGCGAGCAGGGGGGATGGGGACAGCAGATGACACGATGCCGACTCTGCGGCTCGGAAGCGATGGCGAGCGTCGTCGACCTCGGGGCGACGCCACCATGTGAGAGCTTCCTCGCCGCTGACCAACTGGACCAGCCGGAACCGACGTACCCGCTGCACCTGCGGGTCTGCACCGGCTGCTGGCTCGCGCAGCTCCCGCCGCTGATCACCCCGGAGGAGACGTTCAAGGAGTACGCGTACTTCTCCTCGTACTCGACCTCCTGGGTGAAGCACGCGCGCACGTTCGTCGCCGACGCCGTGGAGCGCCTCGGTCTCGGCCCCGATGCCTTCGTGGTGGAGGCCGCGAGCAACGACGGCTACCTGCTCAAGCACATGGTGGACCGCGGGATCCGCTGCCTCGGCATCGAGCCGTCGGTGAACGTCGGCGCCGCGGCGCGGGACGCGGGTGTTCCTACGCTCACGGAGTTCCTGGACCCGGCCACCGGCTCGGCCGTCCGCGCCGAGCACGGTCCGGCGGACCTGGTCGTGGCCAACAACGTGTACGCGCACATCCCCGACGTGGTCGGGTTCACCCGGGGGCTGCGCGCCCTGGTCGCCGACGACGGCTGGGTCTCCATCGAGGTGCAGCACCTGCTGACCCTGATCGAGGAGAACCAGTACGACACGATCTACCACGAGCACTTCCAGTACTACACGGTCGCGTCCGCGATCCGGGCTTTGGCGAGCGGCGGACTCGCGCTCGTGGACGTCGAGCTGCTGCCCACGCACGGCGGCTCCGTCCGGCTGTGGGCCCGGCCGGCCGAGGTGGCCGGCGAGCCGTCCCGGGCGGTGGCCGACGTCCTGGAGAAGGAGAAGGCCATCGGGCTCCAGGAACTGTCCGGCTACACCGAGTTCTCCGCCCGGGTGGCCAAGGTGCGCCGGGATCTCCTGCGGTTCCTCATCGAGGCGGCCGAGCGCGGCGCGACGGTCGTCGGCTACGGCGCCCCGGGCAAGGGCAACACCCTGCTCAACCACTGCGGCATCCGGCCCGACCTGCTCCCGTACACCGTCGACCGCAACCCCTACAAACACGGCAGGTTCACCCCGGGCACCCGCATCCCGGTCCTGCCGCCCGAGCAGATGGCCGCCGACCGGCCGGACTACGTCCTCGTCCTCCCGTGGAACCTGCGGGCCGAGCTGACGGAGCAGCTGTCCTTCGTGCACGCCTGGGGCGGCCGGCTGGTCTTCCCCATCCCGGAACTGAGCATTGTCGAGGTCAAGCCATGAAGGTCGTACTGTTCTGCGGCGGTTACGGGCTGCGTATGCGCAGCGGAGCGGCGGACGACATACCCAAGCCGATGGCGATGGTCGGTCCGCGGCCGCTGATCTGGCACGTCATGCGCTATTACGCGTACTTCGGGCACACGGAGTTCATCCTGTGCCTCGGCTACGGGGCTCACCACATCAAGAACTTCTTTCTCACCTACGAGGAGACGGCGTCCAACGACTTCGTGCTGCGGGGCGGGCGGACCGAGCTGCTGACCACCGACATCGCCGACTGGACGATCACGTTCGTGCAGACCGGCATCGAGTCACCGATCGGGGAACGGCTGCGCCGGGTGCGGCACCACCTGGACGGCGACGAGATGTTCCTCGCCAACTACGCCGACGTGCTCACCGACGCCCCGCTGCCGGAGATGATCGAGAAGTTCGCCCGGCGCGACGCCGGTGCGTCGATGATGGTGGTGCCGCCGCAGTCCTCGTTCCACTGCGTGGACCTGGGCGAGGACGGTCTGGTGGGGGGCATCACCGCGGTGAGCGAACTGCCGCTGTGGGAGAACGGCGGCTACTTCGTGCTCCGCCAGGAGGTCTTCGACCACATCCCGGAGAACGGGGACCTGGTCGCCGACGGATGCGCACAACTGGCCAAGCGCGGCCGGCTGGTGGCGCACCGGCACCGCGGCTTCTGGAAGCCGACCGACACCGTCAAGGAGCGGGCCGCGTTGGACGACGCCTACGCCCGGGGGGACCGCCCGTGGGCCGTATGGGAACGGGACGGCGCGGGGGCGAGCGCCGGAGCGAGGGCGTGATCCGGCTCGGGGCCGGGCGCCTGGAGAGGATCGTCGCGGTGGGCGCGCACTGTGACGACATCGCCATCGGCGCCGGCGGCACGCTGCTGACGCTGTGCCTCGCACACCCGGGCATCCGCGTCGACGCGCTGGTGCTCTCCGGTGGTGGCAGCGAGCGGGAGCAGGAGGAGCAGGCCGCGCTGGCCGCCTTCTGCCCTGGCGCCGATCTGCGGCTGACCGTGCTGAAGCTGGCGGACGGCCGGCTGCCGGCGCAGTGGGACGAGGCCAAGGCCGCCATCGAGGAGCTGCGCGGGCAGACCGAGCCGGATCTCGTGCTGGCCCCGCGCACCGATGACGCGCACCAGGATCACCGCGGCCTGGCGCGGCTGATACCCACCGCGTTCCGCGATCACCTCGTGCTCGGCTACGAGATCGTCAAGTGGGACGGCGACCTCGGCCGTATGGCGGCGTACCAGCCGCTGTCCCCGGAGACCGCCGAACAGAAGGTGCGGCTCCTCCAGGAGCACTACCCCTCACAGCGGCACCGGCCCTGGTACGACCGGGAGGCCTTCCTCGGCCTCGCCCGGATCCGCGGCATCGAATGCCACTCGCGTTACGCGGAGGCGTTCGCCGTCACCAAACTCACTCTCGAGCTGGGGGATTGAACCTTGCGCGTACTGCTCACCGGACACCAGGGCTACCTGGGCACCGTGATGGCCCCGGTCCTCACGGCCGCCGGGCACGAGGTCGTCGGGCTCGACTCCGGCCTGTTCGCCGACTGCGTGCTGGGCCCTCCGCCCGTGGACCCTCCCCCAGTCGGCGCCGGCGCGCCGGTGGGCGGTGCCCCCACGGGGCACCGGGTGGACCTGCGTGACGTCACACCGGAACACGTGGCCGGGGTGGACGCCGTGATCCACTTGGCCGCGCTGTCCAACGACCCGCTGGGATCGCTGGCGCCGGAACTCACCTACGACATCAACCACCACGCCTCCGTACGGCTGGCCCGGCTGGCCCGCGACGCCGGAGTGCGGCGCTTCCTGTACGCGTCGACCTGCTCGGTCTACGGCGCCGCCGGCGGTGGTGACCTGGTGGGCGAGGACGCCCCGCTGCGCCCGGTGACGCCGTACGCGGAGTCCAAAGTGCGGGTGGAGGACGACCTGCACGCGCTGGCCGACGGCGACTTCAGCCCGGTGTACATGCGCAACGCCACCGCCTTCGGCTTCTCACCCCGGCTGCGCGCCGACATCGTGCTGAACAACCTGGTGGGCCACGCGCTGCTGTCCGGTGAGGTGCTGGTGCTCTCCGACGGCACCCCCTGGCGGCCGCTGGTGCACGCCGCCGACATCGCACGGGCCTTCACAGCCGCGCTGACCGCGCCGCGGGAAGCGGTGCACGACCGGGCGTTCAACATCGGCAGCGAGATCAACAACGTCACGGTCGCCGAGATCGCCGGGCAGGTCGCCGAGGCGGTGTCCGGCTCCAAAGTGGTGATCACCGGGGAGACGGGGGCCGATCCGCGGTCGTACCGGGTGGACTTCTCCCGGTTCCGCGCCGCGGTGCCCGGCTTCGACTGCGAGTGGACGGTGAAGCAGGGCGCACTCGAACTCGCCGACGCCTACCGCAGGTTCGGGCTGACCCGGGAGGATTTCGAGCGGCGCTTCACCCGGCTGGCCGTGCTGCGCGCGGCGTCCGACGCCGGCGCCGTCGACGACACCCTGCGGTGGCGCCGATGACCGCGGCCGATCCCGGCGAAGAGATGTTTGCCCTGGTGGAGCGGCTGTACCCGCTCTGCCGGAGCATCACGGGGCACGGTGTGCGCGCCACCCTGGACATCGTCGGCGAGTACCTCCCGCTCCAGGTGCACGAGGTGCCGACCGGGACGCGGGTGCTCGACTGGACGGTGCCGCAGGAGTGGAACATCCGGGACGCGTACATCGCCGACGCCTCCGGGCACCGGGTCGTCGACTTCGCCGCGTCCAGCCTGCACGTACTCGGCTACAGCGTGCCGGTGTCGGCAACCATGCCGCTGGCCGAGCTGCGCGGACACCTGCACACCCTGCCGGACCACCCGGCCTGGGTGCCGTACCGCACCAGCTACTACCGGCCGGCATGGGGGTTCTGCCTGGCCCAGGAGACCTTGGACGCGCTGCCGGACGGCGAGTACGAGGTGCGCATCGACTCCACGCTCGCAGACGGCCACCTCACCTACGCCGAGCACGTCGTCCCCGGGCAGATCCCCGACGAGGTGATCATCTCCTGTCACGTCTGCCACCCGTCGCTGGCCAACGACAACCTGGCCGGCATCGCGGTGGCGACGTTCCTGGCCCGGGCGCTGGCGGAGCGAACGCCGTACTACACCTACCGGTTCCTGTTCGCACCCGGCACCATCGGGGCGATCACCTGGCTGGCCCGCAACGCGGAGCGGATGGGCCGGGTCAAGCACGGGCTGGTGCTGGCCTGCGCCGGGGACCCGGGGCAGCTGACGTACAAGCAGAGCAGGCGCGGCGACGCCGGGATCGACCGGGTACTGCGCCACGTGCTCGCCGCTTCCGAACGCCCGCACCGCGTGACCGAGTTCACTCCGTACGGCTACGACGAGCGGCAGTTCTGCTCGCCCGGGTTCAATCTCGGCGTGGGCTCGCTCACCCGGACCCCGTACGCGGGCTACCCCGAGTACCACACCTCGGCGGACAACCTGGACCTCGTCTCGCCGGAGGCGATGGCGGACACGCTCGCCGTCTGCCGCGAGGCGTTCGCCGTCCTCGACCGCGACCGGCGGTACCTCAACCTCAGTCCCTACGGCGAACCACAGCTGGGCCGGCGCGGTCTGTACGACACGCTCGGCGGCCGCAGCGACACCAAGCAGGCCCAGATGGCCATGCTCTGGGTGCTCAGTCTCTCCGACGGCGAGCACGGTCTGCTGGATGTCGCCGAGCGGTCCGGGCTGCCGTTCGACACCGTCGCCGCCGCGGCCGACGCCCTGCACGGCGCCGGGCTGATCAAGGCATGACACCCATGGCCACCGAGGGGGAGAAGACGAGGCCGAGGGCCGGGACCGCCAAGCGGGCCCTCGTCGGACGGCTGTCCTGGGGACTGGCCGACCAGGCGGCCTCCAGCGTGTCCAACTTCGTGGTGGGCATCTACGTGGCCCGCTCGCTGGGGGTGACCGCGTTCGGCGTGTTCAGCCTCGCCTGGGTGACCTACGGCGTGGTGCTCAACGTCTCCCGCGGCCTGGCCACCGACCCGCTCGTGGTGCGCTTCAGCGGCGTGCCGGACGCGTCCTGGCGCGGGGCGGTGGCCCGGTCGTCGGGTGCCGCGCTCGGCGTCGGTTGCGCCCTCGGCGCGGCATGTCTGGTGGTCGGCCTCGGCGTCGGCGGCCGGGTGGGGCCCGCGTTCGCCTGCCTCGGCGTCGTCCTGCCCGGACTGCTGCTGCAGGACGCGTGGCGGTTCGCGTTCTTCGCCGCGGGCACCGGGCGCAAGGCGTTCGTCAACGACCTCGTGTGGGGCGTCGCGCTCGTCCCGGCCATGGTGGTGGCGAGTCGTACGGGCAGCGGGGACAGCGTCTCCGCTTTCGTGCTCGCCTGGGGCGCCTCCGCCGCGGTGGCCGCGGTGTACGGCTGCTTCCAGTCCGGGATCCGGCCCCGGCTGACCGGAGCGCGCGAGTGGCTTCGCGCGCACCGCGACCTCGGCTACCGGTACCTGGTCGAGAACGTCAGCAACAGCGGCGCGAGCCAGCTGAGGGCCTACGGACTCGGCGCGATCGTCGGGATCGGCGCCGTGGGTGTGGTCCGCGGTGCCGAGCTGCTGCTCGGCCCGTTCATGGCGGTGCTGATGGGGCTGTCTCTGGTCACCGTCGCGGAGGCGGCACGGGTGCTGCGGCGGGCCCCGCACCGCCTCGGCAGGTTCTGCCTCCTGCTGGGCGGCGGGCAGGCCGCCGCAGCGCTGCTGTGGGGCGGGGCGTTGCTGCTCGTGCCCGGCCGGCTCGGCGAGCTCGTACTCGGCGGCGTCTGGAACTCCGCCTCGGAGCTGATCGTGCCGGTCACGCTCGGCGTCGCGGGCGCCGGCCTCGGCACCGGCGCGGCGGCCGGGCTGCGCGCGCTCGGCGCGGCCCGGCGCAGCCTGCGCAGCCAACTGTTCGCCTCCGCCTGTTACGTCATCGGCGGGCTCGGCGGGGCGGCCGTGGCCGGCACGGCCGGCTCGGCCTGGGGCGTCGCCGCCGCGACCGTCAGCAGCTCGGCCGTGTGGTGGCTGCACCTGCGGTCCGCCTTGGCGAACACCACCACAACCCCGTACGCGAAGTGAGGACCACATGACGGCATCTCGCCGCACTCCACGGCTGAGCATCGGCCTGCCCGTGTACAACGGCGAGCAGTACCTCGCCGAGTCGCTCGACGCCCTGCTCGGCCAGACCTACGAGGACTTCGAGCTGGTCATCTCCGACAACGCCTCGACCGACGGGACCCGGGACATCTGCCGCGAGTACGCCACGCAGGACTCGCGCATCCGGTACCTCCGCCTGCCCCGGAACATCGGCGCCGCGCCGAATCACAACCACGTGTTCACCGAGTGCCGCGGCGAGCTGTTCAAGTGGGCCTCGCACGACGACCTGTACGCCCGCGATCTGCTGCGGCGCTGCGTCCAGGCGCTGGACGAGCGGCCGGACGTGATCCTCGCGCACTCCGGCCAGGCGGTCATCGACGGCGACGGCCAGGTGAAGGTCCCGTACGAGTACGGGCTCGCCACCGACTCGCCGCACGCGCCGGAGCGCTTCCGCAGCCTGCTGTTCGAGCCCGGTGGCGACGACTTCTACGGGGTGATGCGGGCCGACGTGCTGCGCCGGGTGAAGCCGCACGACAGCTACCACCACGCGGACCGCACGTTCGTCGCCGAGATCGCCCTGCACGGGCCCTTCCACCAGGTGCCGGAGCTGCTGTACTTCCGCCGCGACCACCCCACCCGCGCCGAGCGGGCGAACCCGTCCAAGCGCTCCCGGTGCGTCAACCTGGACCCGCGCCGGGCAGGCCCGCTGCACCCCACGCCCCGGCTGCTCGCCGAGTACGTCTGGGGATTCGTCGCGGCGATCCGGCGGGCGCCGCTGTCCCCGGCCGACCGGCGCGCGTGCTACCGCCACCTGGCCGCATGGATGTCCAGCCGGGTCCGGCCGGGCGCCGGCGAACGGGTCGAGGACCGCGCCCCGGTCGATCCGGCCCGGCTCACTGTCTCCGTGGACGCCCTCGTCGCCGGGCGTGAGGGGCGTGGGGCATGAAGCCTGCGACACGGGTGGGGGTGTTCGGCCTGCTCGGCTCCGGCAACCTCGGCAACGACGGGTCGCTGGAGGCCGTGCTCGGGTACCTCCGCGCCGAGCACCCGGAGGCGGTCGTGGACGCGCTGTGCGGCGGACCCGAGGTCGTCGCGGCCCGCTACCGCATCCCCGCGACGCGGCTGCACTGGTACCGCGGGGAGTACCGGACCGCGACGCGTGCGGGCGCGATCGCGGCGAAGGGTCTGGGCAAACTCGTCGACGCCGTCCGCACCGCTGCCTGGGTGCGCCGGCACGACGTGGTGATCGTGCCGGGCATGGGCGTCCTGGAGGCCACGCTGCCGCTGCGGCCGTGGGGCTTCCCGTACTCACTGTTCCTGCTCTGCGCGACCGGCCGGCTGTCCGGCACCCGGGTCGCGCTGGTCAGCGTCGGCGCCGCCGAGATCGGCGACCGGCCGACCCGGGCCCTGGTGCGCTGGTCGGCGCGGCTGGCCGCGTACCGGTCGTACCGGGACGCCCTGTCCCACGACGCGATGCGGGCGATGGGCGTGGACACCGCGCGCGACGAGGTCTACCCGGACCTCGCCTTCGCCCTGCCGGCACCGCCGCCCGGCCCGACGGGCCGGGTCTGCGTCGGTGTCATGGACTTTCACGGCGGCAACGACGACCGGGCCCACGCCGACGAGATCCACCGCCGCTACCTCGCAGGAACGACCCGTTTCGTGCGTGCGCTGGTCGCGGAGGGCAGACGGGTCCGGCTGCTGACCGGCGACGCGTGCGACGGGCCGGTGGTCGCCGCGATCATCGAAGCGGTGGCCTCGCCACTGGTCACGGCTGCCGAAGTGTCCTCCCTTGCCGACCTGATGAAGGAGACGTCGGCCGCGGACGCCGTGGTGGCCACCCGCTACCACAACCTGATCTGCGCGCTGAAGGCCGGCACGCCCACGATCGCACTCAGCTACGCGGCGAAGAGCGACGCGCTCATGGCGAGGATGGGCCTTGGCGCGTACTGCCACCCGGCCCGAGAGATCGACGCCGACCGGCTGCTGGAACAGTTCCGGGAGCTGGAGAAGCGGTCGGCGGAGCTGCGGCGGACCCTCACCGAGCGGAACGAGGACGCCGCGCAGCAACTCGCCCATCAGTTCACCGCCTTGACCAGGACCCTCTTCAAGGCGACCGCCCGGCAGGAGACTCCATGAAAGCCACCGAAGTTCCGGCGATCGCCGGCGCGTACCTGTTCGAGCCGACGCCGTACGCCGACGAGCGCGGCTTCTTCTGCCGCACCTTCGACGCCGACGTGGTCCGCTCGGTCGGCCTCGACCCGTACGCCTTCGTCCAGGACAGCGTGTCCCGCTCGGCCCGGGGTGTGCTGCGCGGCCTGCACCTGCGCTCGGGTGCGGGCGAGGCCAAGCTGGTGCGCTGCTCGTACGGGAAGATCTTCGACGTCGTCGTGGACCTGCGGACGGATTCGCCGACCTACCGCAACGTGGCCTCCTTCGAACTCTCCGGCGACACACAGGTGACCCTGTACGTCCCGGCGGGATGCGCGCACGGCTTCCAGGCACTGACCGGGACCGCCGACACCTCGTACCGGATCGACCGCCCGCACGATCCGGCCGAGGACGTGACGATCGCCTTCGACGACCCGGAGCTCGCCATTCCGTGGCCGCTGCCGCCCGCGTCGATGTCGCAGCGGGACCGGGAGGCGCCGAGCCTCGCCGAGGTACTGAAGCAGAAAGCGAGCTGAGGCCGGCGTGGACACCGAACACACCATGGAGACCGAGGAGTTCCTCCTGCCGCGGTCGCGGGCGGCGAACGAGCGGCTGCACGCCATGATCCCCGGAGGCGCGCACACCTACGCCAAGGGCGACGACCAGTACCCCGAGAACCTGGCCCCGGTCATCAGCCACGGCCGCGGTGCCCACGTGTGGGACATCGACGGCAACCGCTACATCGAGTACGGATCAGGACTGCGGTCGGTCAGCCTCGGCCACGCCCACCCCCGCGTGACCGAGGCGGTGCGCCGGGAGCTCGACCGCGGCAGCAACTTCGTCCGTCCCTCCATCGTGGAGGTCGAGGCCGCGGAACGCTTCCTCGCCACCGTGCCGACCGCCGAGATGGTCAAGTTCGCGAAGAACGGCTCCGACGCGACCACCGCCGCGGTGCGCCTCGCCCGCGCCGTCACCGGGCGCCCGCGGGTGGCCCTCTGCGGCGATCACCCCTTCTTCTCCGTCGACGACTGGTTCATCGGCACCACGCCGATGTCCGCCGGTGTCCCGGCGGCGACCACCGAACTCACCGTGTCGTTCCCCTACGGGGACCTGGCCGCCACGGAGGAACTGCTCACCCGCTACCAGGACGAGGTCGCCTGCCTGATCCTCGAACCCGCCACCCACACCGAGCCTTCCCCAAGCTCTCAACTCCGTTCGAGCAGGGAAGACCCCACTCCCGGGTACCTCGCGGGCCTGCGCGAGGTGGCCGACCGGCACGGCTGCGTACTGATCTTCGATGAGATGATCACCGGCTTCCGCTGGTCCGAGGCGGGCGCCCAGGGCCTGTACGGCGTCGTCCCCGACCTCTCCACATTCGGCAAGGCGCTGGGCAACGGGTTCGCCGTCTCCGCGCTGGCCGGGCGCCGCGACCTGATGGAGCGGGGCGGGCTGCGCCACTGCGGCGACCGGGTGTTCCTGCTGTCCACCACGCACGGCGCGGAAACGCACGCGCTGGCCGCCGCGATGGCCGTGCAGACCACCTACGTCGAGGAGGGCGTCACCGCGCGACTGCACAGCCTCGGCGAGCGGTTGGCCGCCGGTGTCCGGGGCGCCGCGGCCACCACGGGCGTCGGCGACCACATCGTCGTACGGGGCCGGGCCAGCAACCTGGTCTTCGCCACCCTCGACGAGAATCGGCAGCCGTCACAGCAGTACCGCACTCTGTTCCTGCGCCAACTCCTCACGGGCGGGGTGCTGGCCCCGTCGTTCGTGGTCAGCAGCACGCTGGAAGACGCCGACATCGACCGCACCGTCGACGTGGTGGCCCAGGCATGTGCGGTGTACCGCAAGGCGCTGGACGCCGGTGACCCCACCCCCTGGCTGGCCGGGCGACCGGTGAAGCCCGTATTCCGCCGGCCGGCGTGACGGCACGTCAGCAGCGCGCGTGTCAGCCGGCGTCGGCCCTGCGATCGGCCATCCGGTCGACGAGCCACGCCGTCGCCGGTGTCACCGCCAGCGCGGTACACCAGCCGCCGAGGACATCGGTCGGGTAGTGCGCGCCCAGAGCGACCTGCGCCCAGCCCATGGCGGCGCCGGCAACCAGCGCCGCGGCGAGCACGAGCAACGTGCCGGTCGTCCTGCCGAGGCCGAGCCGGCCGGTCGCGAGCAGCGCCACCACGAGGGCGAGCGCGGTGAGGAAGGCGGTGTGCCCGCTCGGGTAGGACAGGTTGCCGTCGCCGTGGATGGTGCGTCCCACCAGAGGCTTGAGCAGTGTCGCCGTACCCACGGCCACGCCGACACCGACCACGGCGAGCACCGCCGCGCCAGGACACCGAAGCAGCAGGCAGCCCGTGGCGGTGACCACGACCAGCGTCGCCGCTCCGGCGGGCTCCCCCAAGAAGTCCGTGGCCAGAGCGACGTGCCGCCACGGCGGCCGCACACTGTCCGCGGTCGGCTGGATGATCCACCTGTCCACCCTGCCGGGCTCACTGTGGCCGGCGTACAGGGCCCCGAGCACGACGACCGTCAGCGCGGCGAGAGCCGCGATCAGCCCGAGCCACGCGCGCAGCGACGGAGGCAGCACCGCAGGCGCAGGCCGGCCGGTCACACGCCCATCGCGTCGGGTCGGCCTGCGGTGGCTTGCCGTGACCGGTAGCCGGTGTTCCAGATCTTGATCTGCTGAGGCATCTTGACCTCTTGAGGCAGGGTGAGGGCCTGGCCCGTCATCCGACCGGTGGTCAGCCATGAATCAGCGGCCTCCTGCTCCCCTGCTCCACACCCCTGGCATCCGCTGACCCCTGCGGTACCCCACCCATCACTACCTCCACCGCACCGTAGGCCGCCCCGCCCCACATGCAATGCTCCGTGCAGGCTATGCCTGTTTTCAGCTCCCCGACCATCCTTTCGTCACCTTCACAGCGGCGCCCACCAACCCCGTCCGGTCCTCGCCCGTGGAGCGGTCAGTCGATCGGGCCCCAGGCTCGGTACGGCCGTTGCGGCGCGGGCCCGGAGGTGTCCGGCCTGGTGCCCGTCGCCCCCGGTGTGCCGGAGCGCCTCTCTCGCAGGGTGTACAGCACCACGACGAGGAAGATCGCTACGGGCAGGAGGAGCACGGCAGCGAGCACCAGGCTGATCGCCGCTGCCGCGGTCTCCCCGTCCTGCGCGGCGCCGATGCCGGTCAACCGCCAAGGCCGCTCGGACATGCTCACGGCCGTGGCAGTCAGCGCCACGCCCACCAGAACCAGGAACGGTGTGAGGATCGATCCCATGGCCGGGCGATGTCGACGACTGCCGCCGAGAGCATTGGAGGACATGAACATGACCAACACCCTAACCATGCGCGCCCTGGCCCGGAGACTCCTGATCAGTGGTAGACCGTTGCCTCCTTGGCGAGACCGTTTTTGACATGGAGGCGGTAGCAGCGGGCGCCTGCGCCCGTGTACCTGCGGCGGCGGGCAGAGTCTGGGACGGGGCCAGGAGGAGGAGACTCACCATCGCGGCGAGAGTCGGCAAGTCGTCTGCGGCCGCCGGGCCCTGAGGTTTTGCGCGAAGGTCTCTCGTAGGCAGGCCAATGGCCAACCATTCGGGTACCGGTCACTTACTGTCCGCCGGACAGGGCACCAAGTGGGGCGCGATCTCGATGGTGCGGAAGCGGAACGGTCTTCGGATGGCCGTTCAAGCGCCCCACGCGGCCGATCAGGCGCGGGAGCGGAAAAGCATGCGCCGCACGCGAAAGCCCCGCCGGGGCGCTACGGCGGGGCTCCGTCGGGCCGGGGCCACCCCCGGACCAGCAGCTGAAGGCTGTCCCGTAATCCCCTCACCGCTCAAAAGCGACCGTGGAAACCACGTAAACCACCGGATGCCCCGGCTCATCGAAATTGACCGTGATGTTCTGGCTCGGGTGGGGGTCCTTGGCCTTGATGGAGGTGCCGGACCACTGGCCGCCGCCGGCCAGGTCCCAGCCGACCTTGGCGGCCTGTGTGCCGGTGATGGTGATTTCGCCGTCCTTGAGGGCTTCGCGGCCGGTGCCGGCCCATTTCAGATAGTGGTCCAGGCCCCAGTCGTTGGTGCGGAACTGGACGTACAGGGAGCTGCGGTGCCAGGCGTTGGACTCGTAGTAGTAGACCGGGGTCGCGCCGGCCGGGATCGGGACGTTGTAGATGCGCTGCTGCACCTTGGACGGGTAGTCGTTGTAGAGGCCGGTGGAGGCGGCCTCCTCCTCCTTGCTCTGGCCGCTGTCCCGGCTCTGCTCGGCGGAGATGACGATGTAGCCCGCCGGGATGGCGATGAGGAGGAAGATGATCAGCGCGGTGAGCCAGCGGCGGCCGCGGCTCGGCCGGGAGGCCGCGGATGCGCCGGTCGAGGGGCTGGCCGAAGGTCCGGTGGGCGGGTCGGGCCGTTCGGGGGCCTCGCGCGTGGCGTGGCCCGGTTCGGTCCCGGCCTGATCGCGTTCCTCGGTCATGGGCGGGTTGGCCGGCTCCGTCATCGCCGGCCCGATCGTTCGTACCGCTCGTAGCGTTCCACGCGGCGACGGTTGGCGCGCCGGAAGCGGCGGGCCACCAGGCGCGCCAGGTCGGCGGCGCCGACCATGCCGGCCTCGGGGCCCAGCTGAGCCTTGGCGATACGGGCCTCGGGGCGGTAGCCGCGGCCGGTCAGGGTGCGCCGGAAGGCGTCCCGGGCCGGGCCGATGAGCAGGTCGTCGGCGGCGCTGACGCCACCGCCGATCACGAAGCAGGACGGGTCCAGCGCGGCGGCCAGGTTGGCGATGCCCACGCCCAGCCACTGCCCGATGTCCTGGAGCAGCTCGACGCACATGGCGTCGCCCTCGCGGGCCAGCTCGGTGATGAGCGGGCCGGTGATGTCGGTGACGCGGCCGCCGACCCGGTCGATGATGTTGTACGCGACCGGGGAGTCCGCGGCGGCCAGCTCGCGGGCCTCGCGGACCAGGGCGTTGCCGGAGCTGTACTGCTCCCAGCAGCCGCGGTTGCCGCACGGGCAGCGGTGTCCGGCGGGCACCACCTGCATGTGGCCGAACTCGCCGGCCACCCCGTACTTGCCGCGCTTGACCGCGCCGTCCTCCAGGATCGCGCCGCCGATGCCGGTACCGAGCGTGATCATGACGAGGTGGTCCTCGCCGCGGCCCGCACCGAAGCGCCACTCCGCCCAGGCGGCCGTGTTGGCGTCGTTGTCGACCATGACGGGCACCGCCAGGCGGCCCGCGAGGCGGTCGCGCAGCGGCTCGTTGCGCCAGTTCAGGTGGGGTGCGAAGAGGACGGTGCTGCGCTCGGCGTCGACCCAGCCGGCCGCGCCGATACCCACCGCGTGCACATCGTGCCGGTCGGAGAGGTCCAGCACCAGTTCGGTGATGACGTCCTCGACGACCTTGGGGCTCTTGGACTTGTCGGGCGTCTCGGTACGGACCTTCTCCAGGATCGTGCCGTCCGCGTCGACGACGCCGGCCATCACCTTCGTGCCGCCGATGTCGATGCCCACGGTCGGCACGCGGGGTGCGCTCAGGTGGGAGCGCCGCTCGCGGGTGCCCACCGTGCGCAGCACGGTCGCTCTGGCCGACCCTCGGTGCACCCGGTCCCGGTACGTGCTCATCGACCCACCTCTTCGCCGTTGCGGTGGCGGCGGCTGCGTGCTCGCAAGAGTCGTCTCGTCCCTGCGGGTGTCGGGAGGCCGGGGCCTCGGGCGTGCATGGTCCGGTGTCGTGCTCGTTCGGCCGGTACGCGTGCGGTGCCGTACGCGTACGGGTGCGTTCCCGGGGCCGGGCCCCGGGGTACGCGGTCCGTGCCCGGCGGCGGTGACGTGCACGGTCCGGTGCGATTGTGCCCTAACAGCGGTACACGGCGCATGGCGGCGCGGGTCCCGCGGAACCCGCGCCACCGCCCGTGGACCGCCCCGCTCAGTGCGTGGGGTGGCCGCCGAGGTGGCTGGGCTCGGGCGCGCGGGCCAGCTCGTGGCTGAGCTGTTCCAGCTCGCTGCCGCCCGCCATCTGGCGCGTCAGCTCGTCCAGGGCGATCTCGGACCTGGTGTGGCTGCCGGCCATCGTGCCGCGCTTGAGGAGGACGAAGCGGTTGCCGACGAGGTAGGCGTGGTGCGGGTTGTGGGTGATCAACACCACGCCGAGGCCGGCGTCGCGCGCGGCCGCGACGTACTTCAGGACGACGCCGGACTGCTTGACGCCGAGTGCCGCCGTCGGCTCGTCCAGCACCAGCACCTTCGCGCCGAAGTACACGGCGCGGGCGATGGCCACGCACTGCCGTTCGCCGCCGGAGAGGGTGCCGATGGGCTGGTCCACGTCCCGCAGGTCGATGCCCATGCGCAGCAGCTCGGCGCGGGTGGTCTCGCGCATCAGCTGGACGTCGAGCCGCTTGAAGGGGCCGGCGCCCTTGGTGGGCTCGGAGCCGAGGAAGAAGTTGCGCCAGACCGGCATCAGGGGGACGACGGCCAGGTCCTGGTAGACGGTGGCGATGCCGCGGTCCAGCGCCTCGCGCGGGGAGGACAGCCGGGTTTCCCCGCCCTCGATCGCGAAGCGGCCCGCGTCGTGCTGGTGCAGCCCCGCGATGATCTTGATGAGGGTGGACTTGCCCGCGCCGTTGTCACCGAGCACACAGGTGATCTCGCCCGCGTGCACCTCCAGCGAGACGCCTTCGAGGGCCTTGACGTTGCCGTAGAACTTGCTGACGCCGGCCAGCTCCACCAGGGGCGGGGCGGCGTCCGTGGCCGGTTGGACCTCCGGGGCGTCCGCGGCCCGTACCGCCTCCGCGGCAGCCGTGGCCGGTACGGCCTCCGCGCCCGGCGCCGCGTCCGCGTCCGCCGCGCCCTCCGGCCTCTCCGGGTTGCTCATTTCGTCGCCTCCGCGCGCTTGCGGACCCATGCGTTCAGGAGCGTGGCCAGCAGCAGCATCGCTCCGAGGAAGAACTTGTACCAGTCCGGGTTCCACTGGGCGTACACGATGCCCTTGCTGGCCATGCCGAAGATGAAGGCGCCGACGGCGGCGCCGATCGCCGAGCCGTAACCGCCGGTCATCAGGCAGCCGCCGACCGCGGCGGCGATGATGTAGAGGAACTCGTTGCCGACACCGTCGCCGGACTGGATCGCGTCGTACGAGAACAGCAGGTGCTGCCCGGAGATCCAGGCCGCCAGCGCCACGCCCATGTACAGGCCGATCTTCGTCCTGGTGACCGGGACGCCGACCGCGCGTGCGGCGTCCGCGCCGCCGCCCACCGCGAAGATCCAGTTGCCGACGCGGGTGCGCAGCAGGATCCAGGTGGCGAGCGCGACCAGGCCGATCCACCACAGGATGGTGACCTGGATGTCCACGCCGCCGATGCTCAGGTGGGACGCGAAGAGCGCCCGGGCCGAGTCGAAGCCCTCCATGTCGGCGATGGACTTCGTGGAGACCGTCCCGCTGATCAGCTTGGTGAAGCCGAGGTTGAGGCCGGTCAGCATGAAGAACGTGCCGAGGGTGATGATGAAGCTGGGCAGCTTCGTACGGGTCAGCAGGAAGCCGTTGAAGACCCCGATGGCCAAGGTGACCAGCAAGGACACCCCGACGCCCACCCAGATGTTGGCCGTCATCTGGTAGCTGAACATCGACGAGACCAGCGCCGAGCTGACGACCATGACGCCGGCCGACAGGTCGAACTCGCCGCCGATCATCAGCAGGGCCACCGGTACGGCCATGATGCCGATCGTCGACGACGCGTACAGCACGGTCGAGAGGCTGGACGCCTGCAGGAACGTGTCGGCGGCGAAGGAGAAGAAGAGGAAGACCGCCACGGCGCCGACCACCGCGCCCAGCTCGGGGCGGCTCATCAGGCGGCGCGCCGGCGACCGGGGCACCAGGCGCTCGTCCGGCCCCTGGCCGCCCTGCGGCCCGCTGTCCTGCACGGGTGTCTCCGTGGTGCTCATCGGGTCCCCCGCTTCGTGTACTCCTGCAGGGCCGCGGCGTCCTTCTTGGTGATCACCTGGGGTCCGGTGAAGACCGGCTTGCCGCCGCCGAGGACGTCGGCGTTGTACTTGTAGAGCCACAGCAGGTCGACGGCCTGGTAGCCCTGGAGGTACGGCTGCTGGTCGACGGCGAAGCCGAGCGAGCCGTCCTTGAGGCCGTCGGCGACCTTCGCATTCAGGTCGAAGGTGTCGATCTCGGCGTCGCTGCCGGACTGCTCCTTGGCCTTGACGGCGGTCGGCGCGAACGGCGCGCCCAGCGTCACGACGGAGTCGATGTCCCGGTCCGACTGGAGCTTGGCCTCGATGGTGGACTGCACGTCGGGCATGTTGGTGCCCTCCACGTACAGCTTCTGCATCTCGCCCTTGAAGGTCTTCTTCGCGCCGTCGCAGCGCTGCTCGTGGCCGACGTTGCCCTGCTCGTGCAGGACGCACAGGGCCTTCTTGCGGCCCCGCCGGTTCAGCTCCTCACCGACGGCCTCGCCGGCCACGGTCTCGTCCTGGCCGATGTGGGTCAGGGCGCCGAACGCCTTGGACGCCTCGGCGCCGGAGTTCACGGTGATCACCGGGATGCCGGCCTTCTCGGCCCGGGCGACCACGTCCTTCATGGCGTCGGGCTTGGCCAGCGTGACGATCAGCCCGTCCACCTTCTGGTCGATGTAGGACTGCACGAGCTGGCTCTGCCGCTGCGCCTCCTTGTCGTGCCCGTAGACGAACTTGATGTTGTCCTTGTCGGCGGCCTGCCGGGCGCCGTTCTGCACGATGTCCCAGAAGGTGTCGCCGTCGCCCGAGTGGGTGACCATGGCGAAGGTCCACCTCGGGGTGTTGACGGCCGCCTTGCCGCCGGCGGTCTGGGCGGCGCGCGCTTCCTCGGCGCGCTTGCCGCCGGTGCTGCTGCACCCCGCCAGGGACGCGGCGAGCACCGCTGCCAGCACCGCGGTCACCGCGCGTACCCCTGTCCGAACCCTTGCCACGAGGTCGAGCCCTTCTCGTTGCTGTTGCTGCTGTCACTGTGCGCCTGGGGCGCTGTGCCGGGTTTGGGCCGAAAATGATCGGTCCCGGCCGCCCAAGTATCCGTTACGCCTGTTCCGCGTGGGGTCAGCGGGTCCCGCGCCGGGTGTCACTCCGCGTGATACTCCGCCGGCTGCGGTACGCCGCCCGGTACCCGGATGCCGGGAGCCGGGGCCTGCCGACGCGGGCGGTCCGGGGCTCGTCGGCAAGAGGTCCGGCGGTACGAGGTCGAGCGGTGCCGGATTCGGCGGTACGGCGCTCGGTGGTGCCGGACACGGTGGCACCGGGCAGCGGGGTGCCGGACACGGTGACGCCGGGCAGGGCCGCGCCGGACACGGTGGTACGGGCCTTGCGCACGGTACGCCTCATGGAACCGCCCTCTCTCCCGCGCCGCCCGATGGCGGCTGGAGGAGTTCTAGCGGCGCGCGCCGAGCCCCGTCAATGGTTTGTCAGAACATCCTTACCCGGGTGGCGGAATTTTCCGGGGGCGGCGCCCTCAGGGCCGTACGAGCAGCTGGAACTCGAAGGCGTACCGCGAGGCCCGGTAGACGTGCGAGCCGAATTCGACCGCGCGGCCGGTGTCGTCGAAGGTCGTACGCTGCATCGTCAGCAGCGGGGCGCCCTCGGGCTCGCCGAGCCGCTCGCCCTCCTCGGCCGTCGCGGCACGCGCGCCGACGGCCTGGCGGGCGCTGTGCAGGGTGATGCCAGCCGCCCGCATCAGGCGGTACAGGCCGGTCTCCTCCAGCCGCTCGGTCCCGAGGTCGAGCAGTCCGGCGGGCAGGTGGTTGCACAGGTGGGCGACCGGCTCACCGTGCGTGAGCCGCAGCCGCTCGACACGTACGACCTCGGCGCCCTCGGCGATCCCGAGCGCGGCGGCGACCTCGGCGGTGGCCGCGGTGGTGGTGTTGAGGAGCACGCGGGTGGCGGGCTTCTGCCCGGCGGCCTCCAGGTCGTCGTAGAGACTGCTCAGCTCCAGCGGGCGCTTGACCTGGCTGTGCACGACCTGCGTACCGATGCCGCGGCGCCGCACCAGCAGTCCCTTGTCCACCAGCGACTGGATCGCCTGGCGGACGGTCGGACGGGACAGCCCGAGGCGCCCGGCCAGCTCGATCTCGTTGCCGAGCAGGCTGCCCGGGGCCAGCCCACCGGTCTCGATCGCCGCCTCCAGCTGCTGGGACAGCTGGAAGTACAGCGGGACCGGGCTGCTCCGGTCCACGCTGAACCGGACGGGGCTCTCGGCGCCCTCGGAGTCTGTATCGCGTTTCCCCACGGCTGGGAGCGTATCCGGCCGGGCAGATGACGGGAAGTCCAGAGGTCACATTGTCCGGACAATCACATACAGGGATGGTACGTACCAAGTGCGGGTACCTGCCACGCGGCCCGCCGTACCCCCGGCCGCCCCCTCTCCCTCCCCCTCACTTCGCCATCCAGGCGTCCTCGTACTTCTTGTACGTGCCGCCGTGCTTGGCCAGGTGGACCCACTGGTCGACGTACTCCTTGAACTGGACGTCGGCGCGGGGTACGGCGTACGCCTTCTCGGAGAAGGTGAAGGGCCGGTCCGGGTGGACCGCGCACAGTTCCGGATGGATCTTGGCCTGGTAGCGGGTCTCGCTCGCGTCGGTCATCATCACGTCCGCGCGGCCCGCGATGATCTCGTCGAAGACGGTGGTGTTGTCCGGGTGCGGCTTGATGGTCGCACGCTTGATGACGGAGCGGGTGAACTGCTCGTTGGTGCCACCGGGGTTGACGATGACCGTGGTGCCCGGGCGGTCGATCTCCCCCAGCGTCCGGTACTTGTCCCTGTCCGCACAGCGGACGATGGGGGTCTTCCCGTCCGTGCGCGTGGGCTCGCTGAAGGCCGCCTTGCGGGCGCGCGGCAGGGTGATCGAGACGCCGCCCATGGCGATGTCGCAGCGCCCCGCCGCCAGGTCGCCGACCAGCTTCGCCCAGGTCGTGGCCACGTACTTCGGCCTGGCGTCCAGGCTTGCGGCGAGGTCGCGGGCCATCGAGACGTCCACACCGCTGTACGCCCCGGACACGGGGTCGCGGTGGGTGAAGGGGCGGTAATCACCGGTGGTGCAGACACGGAGGACACCGCGCCGGGGAACGGTGTCGAGGAGGGAGGCGGGGCGCGTCGCGGTGTACGCGGCGGTGGACGGCCGGTCCGGGCGGCCGGACGGGGCCACCGGGGCGGTCGTCGGTGCGGCGGCGGTGAGGGCGAGGGCGCAGGTCAGGGCGGAGAGAACGGCGGCGCGGCGCATGGTGCGGCTCCTGTACGCGGCGGGGACGTGGGCGGACCGGGCCGTCAGCGTGGCAGAGCGCGGGACGCGAGTGAAGGGCGTGACCGGCTGGTGGAACGGCTTACGGTTCGTCATCCCTCGCCGGGGGCGCGGTGTTCGCGGCGGGAGCCCCCCCTGACACGCCCTGACGGCCGAACCTTCGCGCGAGCTCCCGAAGCCGTTCCGCCGCCTCGGCCGCCTGGGCGCCGGTGAAGGGAACGCCGGGCATCCGGGCCGACTCCTCGACCCGGTCGGCGAAACGCAGGTGCTCGCGGCGCGCGTGGTCCCGGCAGGGCGAGCAGGTGACCTTTTCCGGGCGGGGTGAGGCCATCGCGTAGGGCCGCCGGCGTCCGCACCCGGTGGTGAAGGAGCGTTCCCACGGTCCTCCCGTCCTGTGCCCGGTCGGGACGGAGCGGCCACCGTCCAGGGGCACGCCTGCTCTCAGCGGGCCCCGCACGATGCCGTACCGCGCTAGCGCCAGCGCACCGGCAGTTGCTGGGGGCCGCGGATCGTCATGCCGGGGCGCCAGGTCAGCGTGTCGTTGCCGGCGTCCAGTGCGAGGTCGGGACAGCGTTCCAGGAGGGAGCGGACCGCGATGCGGCCCTCCATGCGGGCCAGTGGGGCGCCGAGGCAGAAGTGGATGCCGTGGCCGAAGGCGACGTGGCCGCGTGTCTCGCGGGTGATGTCGAAGGTGTCGGGGGTCGCGAAGCGCTCGGCGTCGCGGCCCGCCGCCGCCAGGCCGACGATGACGACCTCGCCGGCCGCGACGGCCTTGCCGCCGATCTCGACGGGCTCGGTGGCGAACCGCCAGGTGGCGTTCTCCACGGGGCCGTCGTAGCGCAGCATCTCCTCCACGGCGTTGTCCATGAGGGAGAAGTCGGCGCGCAGGGCGGCCAGTTGCGCGGGGTGCCGGAGCAGTGCGCGCGTCCCGTTGGCGATGAGGTTGACGGTGGTTTCGTGCCCGGCGACGAGCAGCAGGAAGGCCATGCCGAGGAGTTCCTGCCGGGAGAGCTGGTCGCCGTCCTCGTCGCTCGTGCGCACCAGGGCGCTCAGCAGGTCCTCGCCGGGCGACTGCCGCTTGGCCTCGATCAGGCCGTCCAGGTAGGCGGCCATGTCCCGGGCGGCGGCCATCGACGCGTCGTGGCTGGTCGGTGAGACCAGCTCGTTGGACCAGACGCGGAAGGGCTCCCGCTCGATGTCGGGCACGCCGAGCAGCTCGCAGATGACGGTCATCGGGAGCGGGAAGGCGAGCGCCTCGACGAGGTCGGCGCGGCCGTCGGGGGCGGCCAGCATGGCGTCCAGGAGTTCGTCGGTGATCTGCTGGACGCGCGGGCGCAGCGCCTCGACGCGGCGGGAGGTGAACTCCCGGGCCACCAGCTTGCGCAGCCGGGTGTGCTGCGGCGGGTCGGCGTCGAGCATGTTCATCAGCTGCCACTCGGCGTCCTCCTCGGGGCCCAGGACGGGAGCGGCGGAGCGGGTCCAGTCCTTGGCGAGCCGGGCGTCGGCCAGTGCGGCCCGCACCTCCTCGTACCCGACGACGAGCCACACGTCCATGCCCTCGGCTTCGGGGACGCGGACCCGGTGGACCGGCCCCTGGGCGCGCAGCTTGGCGTAGTACGGGTGGGGGTCGGCGACGAAATCCGGGCCGTATGCGCTCAGGTCGATGATTTCCGGCATGGTCCTGTCCGCCCCTCGTAGGCTTTTTCGTCACCGTACGTACGCCACGGGCGGGCGGCATCGGCCCCACGGAGGAGGCGGACGGCCGGACGTCCTCCGTGGGGAGTGCTGCGCCTGCGGTATGCCGGGAGCGGGGCGGCCTCAGACGTCGTAGAGACCCGGCGCCCCCGGGCCGGCGGGCGGCTGCGGGGCGGCGTCCGCGAGGCGGGCGAGCAGGTCGGTGGCGCGCTTGGCGACCGTCTCGCGGTCGCCTTCCGAGAGCGCCGAGCCCATGCCCACGGCCACCGCGCCGGCGGCTATCCACTCGGGCGCGGTCTCGACCGTCACGCCGCCGGTCGGCAGCACCGGCGCCTGCGGCAGGGCCGCGCGGACGTCACGGAGCCAGTCCGGGCGGTGCGCGGAGGCCGGGAAGAGCTTGAGCGCGTCGGCGCCCAGCTCCAGGGCGCGCACCATCTCGGTGGGGGTGGCGACGCCCGGGAAGACCGGGACGCCGTAGCGGTGGCCGGTGCGGATGACCTCGGCGTCCAGGCTGGGCGAGACCAGGAAGCGGGCACCGGCGTCCACGGCCATCCGGGCCGAGACGGCATCCAGGACCGTGCCGGCGCCGATGACGGCGTCGTTGCCCAGCTCGCGGCTGAGGGTGGTGACCGCCTCCAGCGCGAACGGCGTGGTCAGCGATATCTCCAGGCTGGTGATCCCGGCGGACAGCAGGGTGTCAGCGGTGGCGCTGGCCTCGTCGTAGGTCTCGCTGCGGACGACGGCGAAAACACGCTGCGCCAGAGCGGCCCGGGTGATCTCCCAGCGGTACACGGCAGTTCGCCGCCTTCCTTTTCTCAGTCGCCAAACCCGTCGCGGTGCGCCCGCGGAACGGCCGGGCACACGGCGCCTCATGGGCCGTGCCGCGCCGCAGGTGACCTCGTCCTGGTCCCTTTGCCACCGTTGCACGCCCATTCGTCGTTTCTACCGAAACGCTACCGGGAACCACTGACAATCCTCTCGCGGGGGTGCGTCCCGCTGCCCGCCGAACGACGGGAACCGACCGGGCGGCAGGGTGCGCGGCCTTCACGGTGACGGCTTCCGGGCCGGGCCGCCCCGGTTCGGTGCCGGTGCGCTCGCAGGGGCGGCGCAGCGCGTACGCGGCCGCGGCGGCCCGTACGGAGGGCGGCGGCCGGGGCCGGGAGCAGTCCGGACCGCTCCCGTCCGCCCGCCGGGTCCGGGTGACGAGGTGCGGCGTACCGCGATGGGCGGGAAGCACAGCGGCGGGGGGGGGGGGGGGGCCCCCCCCCCCCCCCCCCCGGACAGATGAGAGTTTCCACAGACCCGATCGACCAAGTCGAACAAAGTGTAGTGGGCGGCGGTGTGGTAGTCCTCCTCCTTCTTCCC
>NZ_JBVIBD010000012.1:0-304465 GCF_055573595.1 Streptomyces sp. NPDC030165
TGCTCCACAGCGACGGCCTCACCGCCTCGCGCACCTCCCACGGCGCCCGGTTCGACGAGGAAAGCCTGGCCGCACACCTCACCCACCACGCAGCCGCCAGTACGGCACCCCGGGCAGTCGCCATCATCGACGACCTCACCGCTCTGCTGGCCACGTTTCCCGTAGGCCCGGCGGACGACGTGGCCCTCCTGGCTCTCAGCGCCTGCCCGGAAGGAGCCGACGGTACGCCCGTCCGAAGTACCGCAGAGGAGGGAAAGCGCGCCCCGGTGCGGGTGGCCGACGAGGGCGCGCAGGCGCACGGGAACCTCCGCGCCCCAGCGGCGCCATGACGGCGGAGCGGGTCACCGCGCCCGTACTTCGATGTTCTCCGCCACCTCCTCGTCAGGCAGGTGGACATCGTTGACGGCGATGTTGACCTCGACGACTTCCAGGCCGGTCATCCGCTCCAGTGCCACGGTCACGTTGTCACGGACATCGGCGGCGATCACGGGAATGCTCACTCCGTACTCGACGACCACCGCCAGGTCCACGGCGGTCTGGCGCGTACCGACCTCGACCTTGACCCCGCGGCCCATGTTCGGCGTGCCGCCGGGGGCCTTCTCGCGCATTGTGCCGAAAGTCCGGGCGAGCCCGCCACCCAGCGCGTGAACTCCGGGAACTTCGCGGGCCGCCATCCCGGCGATCTTCCCCACGACCCCGTCCGCGATGGTCGTCTTCCCTCGCGGTGAGGACAGTTGCGCGGATCCGGGCTGCCCGGTCTGTGAAACCGTGCCACCGGTGGCACGGGGCAGCACGGCCTCCTGCCGGGCCGGACTGATCGACTCCGCCATGCGAAGCCACCTCCTTCGGTTCCCACCGCTCTTGCGCTCCACGGTGAGTACCCGCCGAGTACCCCGGCCACCGGTCGGCACACGGACGAGACGGCGGGGCGGCGACGGTGGTCCCCGTCCCGGCCGCGGCCCCGATGGGAACCCGGTCGGAGCCCGCGAGGGGGGAGAAGCGCCAACTACAGACGGCGCCAGCGGGCCGAAGCGAAGGAGAAGCCGCCGAAGAGCACCAGCCCGACCGCGACGGCCACCAGCAGCCACGGGCCCACCGGAGTCTGCGTGAAGCTGCGCAGCGTCGCGTCCAGGCCCTTGGCCCGGTGCGGATCGAAGACGACGGCAGCGATCAGAACGAAGATCCCCGCCGCGGCGAACACCAGCCCCCGCGCCACGCCTCCGCCCACGCCCATGCCGGTCACGGCCTGCCGCGTACGGTGACTCATCGCGCCGGTGTCCAGCTTCCGCAGGAAGCGCCGCAGAGCCGCCCGCACCGCGAGCACCACGCCGACACCGATCAGGACGGCGCCGGCCAGGGCCACGAGCACCCGGCCGTACGGCAGCTCGAGCGCCGATGCCGTCCAGTCCCGCGACTGCGCGTTGCCGCTGCTGCCGCCGCCGCTCCCCGCGGCATGGGCCGCGGTCGTCCAGCAGACCGCGGCGTAGAAGACCGCCCGTCCACCGTTGAGCAACCGCGCAGGGACCTTCCGCGCGGATCCCTTGGCCAGCACGGCGCCGGCGCCCCGCCAGATCGCCATGCAGCCGAATCCGGCGGCCAGGGCCCACAGCATCACACCCCCGAAGGGCTGTGCCGCGACCTGGCCCAGGGCTCCTTGGCGGTCCGCCGACTCACCGCCGTCTCCGAAAGCGATCTGGACGGCGA
Organism: Streptomyces sp. NPDC030165; assembly: GCF_055573595.1. NCBI lineage: Bacteria > Bacillati > Actinomycetota > Actinomycetes > Kitasatosporales > Streptomycetaceae > Streptomyces > Streptomyces sp. NPDC030165. Next base: position 1,705 of record NZ_JBVIBD010000012.1, read on the forward strand.
GCACACCGACGAGGACGTACACGACGCCCCGTGCGGCGAAGCCCGCCCGTCCCGCAGCGGTCAGCGACTCTTTCTGGGCGGTGCGCGGGGCCGTGGAACCCGCGGCCCGGCCGTACCCACGTGCGTGTGACGACGTCACGGTGCCCTCCCCGGAGCAGGGGCGCGCGGTGCGCGTCCTGGTGCCACCGTGTGCCCCGGCCGGTGCATTTGAAGCACGACGCACGGTGTGCGGGGGGAGTCCTGTGTTCTGGGCGTGGGCGGCGCAGCAGGGCCACGCTCCGGGCGGCCGGGCGACGGCTTCCGGCCGGGTACCTGAGCCGCCTCCGCCGGAACCGGCGCCCTGTCGGGCCGTCCTCATTCGGTCGTTCACGGGGTGTTCCGGTGTCCCGTCCCCCGTACGGAAAGTACAGGCCGCGACGAGTGGTCATGCGCGGCCCGCGTTGACCGTGGCCCGGAACAGGAGGCCAGCGGGCGGGGCAACTGGCGGGATTCCCTCCTCGCCTACGCCCGGCTGCCGGGTGCCTGTGTTTCTCTGGCGGTGGCCGCGGCTTCGGGCCGGCCGCTGCCGGAGAAGCACCGGATGTGTGCAACGTTCTGCCCTGCTCGTGTGACCGCGGACGGCCTGAGAGGAGGAACGCGCAGATGTATCCGCCCGCGCCTTCACTGCTCCCCGGTCGGATCACCGGCTGGATCGGCGACCGGGTCCTGTCGGCCGCTGCCCTGCTGACCACCCCCTTGGCACCGGACGATTACCTCGGGCTGATCGATCCACTGCTGTCGGCGCGCCACCCGGCGGGCCGGGTCGTCGCCGTGCGGCCGGAAGGGCCCGACGCCGCCACCTTGGTCATCAGGCCGGGGCGCGGCTGGGCGGGGCACCGGGCCGGACAGTATCTGCCGGTCGGTGTCGAACTGGACGGCGTGCGGCACTGGCGCACCTATTCGCTGACCTCCCCTCCCGGCGGAGCCGGTGCGGTGTTGACCATCACGGTCAAGGCGGACCGGCGGGGCCGGGTCTCTCCACCGCTGGTCCGCCGCACCCCGCCCGGCACCGTACTGCGACTCGGCCCTGCCCAGGGGGAGTTCGTCCTCCCCGATCCGCCGCCACGCCGGATGCTGCTGGTGTCGGCGGGCAGCGGCATCACGCCGGTCATGGGGATGCTGCGTACGCTGGCCAGGCGCCGCACCCGGTGGCCCGGCCGCCCGGACGTCGTACTCCTGCACAGCGCTCCCACACCGCAGGAGTGCCTGTTCCGCACCGAACTGCGCCACATGGCAACGCGGTTGCCGTGGTTCCGCTTCCACGAACGGCACACCCGGCCCCGCACCTCCCCCGCCGGGCCGGCGGGACCGGCCCCGCCGTCACGCCGGCTGACCCCCGCGGACATCACCGGCCTGTGTTCCGACTGGCGGGCCCGCGAGACCTGGGCCTGTGGCCCACCCGGCCTGCTGGCCGCGATCGAGGAGCACTGGGCGGCAGCCGGCCTCACCGGCCGGCTGCACACCGAGCGCTTCCGTCTCACCCCACCGCGTATGCCGGAGCCCGGCGCCGCGGGAAGCCGGGTCCGGTTCGCCAGGAGCGGCGTCGAGGCGCAGACCGCGGCGGCCGTCCCGCTGCTGGTGACCGGCGAGCAGGCGGGGGTGCCCATGCCGTACGGGTGCCGCCGCGGCATCTGCTTCGGCTGCCTGGTACCACTCCTGCACGGCCGGGTACGCGATCTGCGGACCGGCGAGGTGCACGGCGAGCCGGGGAAGCTGGTCCAAACCTGTGTGAACACCGCGGCGAGTCCGCTCGCCCTGGACATCTAGGCAAGGTAAGGAGACGCCGTGGCCGCCACCGTCCCCGGCCTGACCCCCGACCGGATCGAGGAGTTCGGAGAGGAGCTCGACCGGATCCGCGCCGACGTCGTCGCCGACCGTGGCGCCGCCGACGCCCGCTACCTCCACACCGTGATCGCCGTGCAGCGCGGACTGGAGGCAGGGGGCCGGGCCGCCCTCGCCATCTCGCTGCTTCCGCCCGCCTGGCTCGCGGGCACCGGCATGCTGACCGCCGCCAAGGTCCTGGAGAACATGGAGCTGGGTCACAACATCCTCCACGGGCAGTGGGACTGGATGGGTGACCCCGCCGTCCACTCCACCACCTGGGAGTGGGACTTCCCCTCACCCGCCGAAGCCTGGAAGCACACCCACAACCACCTGCACCACACCTACACCAACGTGGTCGGACGCGACCGCGACCTCGGTTACACGGTCCTGCGCATGAGCGCCGACCAGCGCTGGCGTCCGGTCCACCTCCTGCAACCGCTCTACGCCGCCCTCCTCGCGCCGGTCTTCGAATGGGGTATCGCGCTGTACGACCTGGAGGCGGACGCCGTCGTCGAAGGCCGCAAGAGCCTCCGCCGCTTCCTCGCCGACGCCGCGGGGACGGCCCGCAAGGCCCTGCGCCAATGCGCCAAGGACTACGTACTGTTCCCCCTCCTCGCGGGCCCGTCGGCGGTGCCGTGCCTCCTCGCCGACCTCACCGCCAACGCCCTGCGCAACGTCTGGGCGCACACCATCATCTTCTGCGGCCACTTCCCGGACGACGTGCAGACTTTCACCGAAGAGGAGATCGAGGGCGAGAGCCGTGGCCAGTGGTATCTCCGGCAGATACAGGGCTCGGCGAACCTCCAGGGCAGCCCCCTCTTCCACGTCCTCAGCGGCAACCTCAGCCACCAGATCGAACACCACCTCTTCCCCGACCTGCCCAGCAACCGCTACGCCGAGATCGCCCACCGGGTGCGCAAAATCTGCGAGACCTACGGCATCCCGTACGTCACCGGCCCGCTGCACCGCCAGTACGCCTCCACCTGGGCTCGCATCCTGCGCCACGCCTTCCCGGGCTGAGCGGAGCGAGCACGGCACGCGGGCCGACAGCGGCTGGTCGCCCTCTCGGCCGATGGCGACGCGCCGCCGTCTGCCGAGGAGTTGGCACGCGGTCACCGCTCCGCAGCTCCGCGCACCCGTATCCTCACCACTGACCTGTGCGGCGCCCGACGGCCGAGCCCCGAGGTGAGAGGGGCGTACGTCAGCGCCCCCCGCGCGCCTTCTGCCAACTCCCCGATGTTTACGCCTCCCGGAGGCCAAGGCGCCCCCTTTCGCGCCGTACCGGCGGCACACTTCCGCCTGTTTCGCTTATTGCTGCACACGGCCCTCTTGTTCACCAACGGCCGTTCGTCTCACTCCTGTTCGCCTCCGGGAGGAAAAGTGCCCGTACCGGACCGTGTCCCCGGTTCCGCCGTCGAAGAGCCCGCTCCCGGTCCGCCCGCGGACGGCGTGCTCACCAGCCTCAGCACCCAGGCCGCGCGCCGGCTGGCGACCACCACCAAGACCGAACCCCACATGCAGGCCATCACCTCCCGGTGGCTGCTCAAAGCGCTGCCGTGGGTGGACGTGAAGGGCGGCACCTACCGGGTCAACCGGCGTCTGCAACTCCGGATCGGGCGGGGCCGCGTCCAGTTCGAGCACAACGGCGCGGACGACATCAAGGTGATCCCGCAGACCCTCACCGAGCTCCCCGCCCTGCGCGGCTACAGCGACATCGAAGTGCTCAAGGAGATCTCCGGCCGCTTCCGGGTCCGGGAGGTACGGGCCGGGCAGGTCCTCTTCGAGGCGGGGCAGCCCGCCACCGAGGCGTACCTCGTCGTGCACGGCCGGTTCGCCCGCTACGCCCCCGGCAAGTACGGCGAGGAGGAGGTCGTCGGGATCGTCACGGACGGCGACCAGCTGGGGGACGAGGCGATCGGCCGGCCCGATCCGCTGTGGCTGACGTCGGTCCGGGCCGATACCGCGGGCGTCCTGCTGGTGCTGCCCTGGGACGCGATTCGGGAGTTCACCGACCGCGTGCCCTCCCTGGCCGCGCATGTGAACGCGTACGCGGAGCGGCAGCGGCGCCCGATGAACCGCCGGGGCGAGGCGGACGTACCGGTGCAGGCGGGGCACGTCGGCGAACCGACGCTGTCCAGCGGTTTCGTCGACTACGACCTCAGCCCTCGGGAATACCCACTCTCCCTGAGCCAGAGCGTGTTGCGCGTGCACTCCCGGGTCGCCGATCTCTACAACGAGCCGATGGACCAGACGCAGCAGCAACTGCGGCTCACCGTGGAGGAGATCCGCGAGCGCCAGGAGTGGGAGCTGGTGAACAACCGGGAGTTCGGGCTGCTGCACAACACCGACCACGGGCAGCGCATCAGTACCTGCACCGGCCCGCCCACCCCCGACGACATGGACGAGCTGCTGTCCATGCGCCGTAAGACACAGCTGTTCCTGGCCCATCCGAAGGCGATCGCCGTCTTCTTCCGGCAGTGCAACAAGCGCGGTCTGGTACCGGGCGCGGCGGACGTCAACGGGCACCAGGTCCCCGCCTGGCGCGGAGTCCCGATCTTCCCGTGCGGCAAGATCCCCGTCAGCGAGACGCACACCAGCAGCATCATCGCGCTGCGGACCGGTGAGGCCGACCAGGGCGTCGTCGGCCTGTACCGGACCGGTCTCCCCGAGGAGCACCAGCCCGGCCTGAACGTCCGGTTCATGGGCATCGACCAGGCCGCCGTCATCAACTACCTCGTCACCGCCTACTACTCGCTGGCCATCCTCGTGCCGGACGCGGCCGGTGTCCTGGAAAACGTCCAGCTCGGCCGGACCGCCGACTGACCAGTGGAGTACGGACCATGAGCACACCCCCTGCCACCACCACCGCGTTCAGGCTGCCGGGCCCGCCGAGCCTCGCCCGTACCCGGCCGGCCCGGCGCGGGGGCGGCGCCGTCCCCGGGCTGAGGTACCGGCCCGCCGCCCCGGCCGACCCGGAGAGGGCCGCGGAAGTCGACCGCAGGCTGGAGGACTGGGCCCGCCGGCTGGACCTGTTCCCCACGCAGTGGTCCGGCGACTTCACCGACTTCCAGTTCGGCCGGGCCGTCGTCCTGCAGCATCCCGCCGCGGCCGACCTCGACCGCCTCACCACCGCGGGCAAACTGCTGCTGGCCGAGAACATCGTCGACACCTGCTACTGCGAGGAGGACGAGGGCAAGGGCGGCGCACGCCGCGGCCTGGGCGGCCGCCTGATCATCGCCCAGTCGGCCCTGGACCCGTTCCACGGCACACCGGAGACGGAGGAGGAGTGGCGTCAGGGGGTGCAGGCCGACGGGCCCCTGCGCTCGTACTACTGGGCCCTGAAGGACTACGCGGCCCTGGCGACCCCCAGCCAGGCCGGCCGGTTCGTCCACGACATCGCCCGGCTGCATCTGGGCTATCTCGCCGAGGCGTCCTGGGCGGAGACCCGGCACGTGCCGCACGTCTGGGAGTACCTGGTGATGCGGCAGTTCAACAACTTCCGTCCCTGCCTGTCGATCGTCGACGCCGTGGACGGTTACGAGCTGCCCGAGGCCGTGTACGCCCGTCCGGAGATCCAGCGGATCACCGCCCTGGCCTGCAACGCCACGACCATCGTCAACGACCTGTACTCCTTCACCAAGGAACTGGCGAGCGACCCGGACCACCTCAACCTGCCCCAGGTGGTCGCCGCCAACGACAAGCGCGGTCTGAAGGCCGCCTACCTGAAGAGCGTCGACATCCACAACCAGGTCATGGAGGCGTACGAGACGGAGGCGGCCGAACTGGCCGGGACCTCCCCCCTCGTGGAGCGTTACACCCGGAGCCTGTCCGACTGGGTGGCCGGCAACCACGCATGGCACGCCACCAACACCGACCGCTACCACCTGCCCAACTACTGGTAGACCGATCCAGCGCACCACGGCAAGGAGTCACCGTTGACCACCGCGCACGTCCCCGCCGCACGCCCTCTCATGCCGACCCAGTCCACGTACCAGGACCGCGTCGCGGACTACTGGAACGCCGAGGAGAACCCGGTCAATCTGGAACTCGGCAAGATCGACGACCTGTACCACCACCACTACGGCATCGGGGACGCCGACCGGTCCGTGCTGGACGGGCCGGACCCCGTCCGGCGCCGCGAACGCATCACCGGCGAACTGCACCGCCTCGAACACGCGCAGGCCGAACTCCTCGCCTCCCACCTCGGCGCACTGTCGCCCGCCGACCGTGTCTTCGACGCCGGGTGCGGACGCGGCGGCGGCAGCGTGGTCGCGCACCTGCGCCACGGCTGCCACGCCGACGGGGCCACCATCTCCGCCAAGCAGGCCCACTTCGCCAACGAGCAGGCGCGCAAGCGCGGCATCGACGACAAGGTGCGCTACCACCACCGCAACATGCTCGACACCGGCTTCGCCACCGGCGCGTACGCGGCGTCCTGGAACAACGAGTCGACCATGTACGTCGAGCTGGACCTGCTGTTCGCCGAGCACGCGCGGCTGCTGCGGCGCGGCGGGCGCTATGTGGTGATCACCGGCTGCTACAACGACGCCTACGGGCGCGCCTCCCGCGAGGTGTCCCTCATCAACGCCCACTACATCTGCGACATCCACCCGCGGTCGGCGTACTTCCGCGCGATGGCCCGCCACCGGCTGGTGCCCGTGCACGTCCAGGACCTCACCGAGGCCACGCTCCCGTACTGGGACCTGCGCCGCCAGGCCGACCACTTGGTCACGGGCATTGAGGAAACCTTTCTGACCGCGTACCGCAACGGCAGCTTCCAGTACCTGCTGATCGCCGCCGACCGGATCTGAGGACGGTTCCGGAGCCCCGCCGGGCCGGCCGCGGGCCGCCCGGCGGGGCCGTCGCGTCCTCAGGGCCGGGCCGCCGCCGGAGAAACGTTCGCGCCGTTCGCGGGCGGCGCGCCGGCTGCTGCCGGCCCCGGCGCCGCTGTCGCACGCGGGTCGCGGGCGTTCCGAGGGTTTTCCCGGTCGGCCCGCGACGCGGTTACGGCTCTGTCAGCAGCCCGTTCGTCGGTTCTCAGGCGCCGTCAGAGGTGCGGGGGCCACGCCGCATGGACCACAGCACCGGCCCGCCGCCCGGGAGCTGGAACTCCCCGAGCACGGCGAAGCCGAAGTGCTCGTAGACGGGGAGGTTGGCCGGCTTGGAGGACTCCAGGTAGACGGGCAGCTCTGCCGCGTCGGCCTTGGCCAGCCCCGAGCGCAGCAGGGCGGCTCCGTGTCCCTGGCCCTGGGCCGCCGGGTCGGCACCGATCACCGCGAGGTACCAGTGCGGTTCCTGGGGGGCGTGCTCGGCCGCCATCATGACGGTGTCGCGGAACAGCGGGGCCCGGTCACCGAGGATGTCTTGGAGCTCCTGGACGGTTTCGGCGTCGGGGACGGCCTTCGCCTGCCCTTCCGGCGGCACCCAGAAGGCGGCCGCCGCGTCGGTGCGTTCGCACACGCCGTGAAGGGCGTACTGCCGGGTGAACAAGGTGGTGAAGTAGCGGCCCAGCCCGGTCTCGCGGGAGGAGTCGTCGGGGAAGAACCAGCGCATCATCGGGTCGTCGTCGAAGGCGCGGGCCAAGGTGCTGCTGACCAGTCGGGCGTCGTCGACCGTCGCCCTCTGCGGGGTGTTCGTTATCGGCACATCGGTCATTCTGCACCTCTGCTGATCTTCCCCGGTCGGCGGGTGGCCTGCTTGCGGGGACGGCGCGCGAGCCCGGCTCCGCGTGGGCCTCGGCGGTCCGGTACGACAACTCCGGCGCGCCGCTGTCGCAGACGTTCACGGTGGGCGGCACGACCGGCCGGCAGAACAGCACCGGCGTCAACATGTCCTCCCAACTGACCGCTGGTGCGCTGGGGGCAGCTCGCCACCACGGTGAGCGCGACCCTGTACTTCACCCGCGTCTGGCCGGGTTCACAGAGTGACGGCAACAGCGTCACGATGCCCGAGCCGCCCGGCGCCGCAGCGGCGCCTGCCGTGCGGCGGGGCGGGCGTCCGGGGCAGGGATCCGGTGGGCCTTCACCCGGCGCTCAGGGTTGCTCGGATCGTCTTGCCGCCGGTCGGGGCGTCCAGGACGTCGAGGGTGTGCGCGAGGGCGTACACGATCAGCAGTCCGCGGCCGCTCTCGTCGCCGTCGCCGGCCGGGCGGAGTCGAGGCCGGACCGGGCTGTCGTCGCTCACCTCGACGGTCAGGGTGCCGTCCTGGACGCACAGACGCAGCCGGCAGCTGCTGCGGGTGTGGCGGGTGACGTTGGCGACCAGTTCGGTGACGATCAGGAAGGCGTCCGCCGGGTCCGCGTGGCAGGCTCCGGGGCCGGTGCTGCCGTCCCGGGTCAGGAAGGCGGCGGTCAGCCAACGGGCCCAGAAGACGGTTTCGCGGGCGTGGGGTAAGAGGTATTCGGCCCGCGTCGTCCGGACGCGGGCGCGACGGGTACGCAACGTTCGGCTCACTCCCCCCAAGGGCCAGTCGGCCCCCTCGGGTTGCGCCTCGGTGGCCGGATCGCGGCGGCTGGTCTGTACCACCCATGCCCCGTTCGAGTGACGGCCACGCACGGTTCCGCCGTAGTACGGGTCGTACGGCGACGTGAACGCCGTCCACGGACGCCGTCCGCCCGTCCCCGCCGCGAGCGCCGCGGATCCGGCCGGTGGCCTGCCTCGCACAGTGACGGGGCGGCCGTCCAGGTGTCCGGGGGCCGCGTGCCTCCGGTGGGACTCTCCGGCGGCGCGTGCTTGTCCCTACGGAATCGGGGGCATCAGATCGGATGAAGCCGACGGGCGGGTCGGCGAACGCCCTGGAAACGGCACCGGACCGCCCACACGCTCGGCCATGACTGCCCGGCCACCTCCCTGCGGGCCGGGACTCGTCCACCGACGGAGGAGACGCCTGTGACCGGACTCTCCCGCTGCTTCCGCGGCCGCGGCACCCCCCGCCGCCCCGTCCGTCCCGGTGCCCGCTGGTGGCGGCCCGACGGCGCGCCCCGCAGGCGGCTGTCCAGCTCGTACCTCAAGAGCGAAGGCCCGTGCTGGCGCGCCCGGCGGGACGGGGAGACGCTGCTGCTGTCGGTCCGCGGCGACCTGGATCTGGAGCTCGCCCGGCGTCTGCGTCCCGCCCTGTCCCAGGTGTCCTCCCCGTCCGTACGCACGGTGGTGCTGGACCTGAGCCAGGTCACCTTCTTCGACTGCAGCGGGTTGCAGTGGCTGTGCGAGGTGCGGTCCCGTGTGGCCGCGCACGGCGGGCGGACCTGTCTGCGCCAGCCGCCGCGCTGCGTGTACCGCGTACTGCAACTCGTGCCGCTGGCGCAGCCGTTCACCTTACTGCCGGCCACCGGCGCCACCCGCCCGGTGGGGACGGCGGGAAGCGGCCGTTCGGCGGGCGGCGGTTCCGGCCGCCTCGCCGTGCGCCGCCGGAGGGCCGCGTACGGGTCCACGCGGCCGCACGGCAGCTGACGGGCCCCGCGCGGGTCCCGCCTGCCTGGCGGGTGGCCGGCCCGCGCCCGGCGTCCGGGCCGCAGGCCTTTCTCTCAGGGGTGGCGCAAGACGCCGCCCCCGGGCCGGACACGCCTGGTACCCGTACCCGCGTACGGATAGCGTGGTCGGCCCGGCCCCATGGGTGTTGTACGAACGCGCTCGGAGGTGCGACATGCCGCACGCTGACGGGTTGCTGGTCCACATGGTCGCCGACTGTGACGCGTGTGCGGTGGTACGCATCAGCGGAGCTCTCGACCATGCCGGGGAGCAGTTCTTCCGTACGACGATGGGCGGCCATGTGGACGCCGGTTACCGCTATGTGGTCCTGGACTGCTCGGCGCTGGTCTACTGCAACTCCCGCGGCCTGAACTGCCTGCTCGGGCTGCACTGGCTGCTCAGCCGGCGCCGCGGCCGTCTCCTGCTCGCCTGCGTGGGAAGACGCGTGCAGTGGATGCTGGAGAGCACCGGCAGCAAGGAGGTGCTGGCCGTCTTCCCCACCGTGACCCGGGCGCTGGCCAGCCTGCCCGTGCACCACCGCCCCGCCTGGCCGCCCCCGCATCCGGTGAGCGCCGGGCCGGGCGCCTGACCGCGGCTCCGGCATCGCCTGTCCCCGGCCGCGGGGTGTACCGGCCCCGGCTCACCACTCTCCGGGAGGCGACGGGTGGCCGCGCCAGGCGTCCTCGATGCCGGCGTAGCGGGGGAACTGTTCCGCGTAGCCGGTCAGCCTGAGCAGCAGGGCGATGGCTTCGTGGTCGTGGACGAGGCGTACCCAGCCGCCCACCGCCTCGCAGCGCGCCTGGGCCCTCATCAGTTCCTGCAGTCCGCTGCTGTCGATGAAGGTCACCCGCCGCAGGTCGACGACCACGCGGGCGGGGGGTGCAGCATCGTTCCCTCTGAGCTGGTCCCGGAGCGTCTGCGCCGTCGCCAGGTCGATCTCGCCCACCGGGCAGACCACCCGGCAGCCCTCCCTCAGCTCGGGGCACCGGGTGTTCATGGCGGCCAACTCCTCGGGGGCTGTGCGACGCTGCCCGCACCACCGGGTCTGCGGCGGGGCTGCTGGCAGCTTACGGACCGCACACGTGCAGACGAAGCCGAAGGTTCATGAATCAATGAAACCTTCGCTAAAGATTTCTACTGATCGCCCAGAGACCGTTTCTGCTCATTCAATACCGCAGTTCGACCGCATATCGCGGGCCGATCATCCAATAATCCGTGCACCGGTTCGAGAGGCGACACGGGGGACGGCCCGGAGGCGTCGTCGGCCCTCGGCCCGGACCGCCACCCACCCGACAGCGCCTACGCCTCGGCGGCCGCCCGGTAGGTGCACACGTTCACGCCCGTGCCGCTGGTGACCGTGGAGACCAGTTCGAGCGTGCGCTTCCCACCGTCCTCCGGAAAGACCGACTTTCCGCCGCCGAGCAGTACGGGCATGATCATCAGCCGGAGTTCGTCGGCCAGGCCCTCGGCCAGCAGCGTGCGCGCGAGGGTGGGGCTGCCCATGACCAGCAGGTCGCCGCCCTCGGCCGCGCGCAGCTCACGGATCCGGGCAACTGCCTCGGCGCCCGGGATGCGGACGGTGTTGTCCCAGGTCAGCTCGTCGTCCTGGAGCGTCTGCGAGACGACGTACTTGCGGATGGAGTTCATCCGGTCGGCGAACGGCTCGCCGCCTCTGCCCGGCCAGGCCGCGGCCATCGTCTGCCAGGTGCGCCGTCCGAACAGCAGGGCGTCGGCGGTGCTCAGCGCACTGTCGAAGGCGCCGCCCACGGTCTCCGGGTCGAAGAACGCCTGCGACCAGCCGCCGTGGGCGAACCCGCCGTCGGTGTCCTCCTCGGGGCCGCCCGGCGCCTGCACGACACCGTCCAGGCTCATGAACTCGTTGATCGCGACACGCATGGCACTCGCTCCTCGCTCTCGGTACGGATGTCCGCCCCGGTACGGATCTCCTGCGCCGCAGATCGCCGCGCCGCACGCACCGGCATCATCGCGCCCGCTCCCCGGCCCCGCAGCCCCGGCCCGCACTCAGCCCTCAGGAGCGGGCCCGTGGTGGCGGTGGGCCCGCTCCTGAGGTCGTGCGGGTGACGCGTCAGGTCAGCACCTGGAGTGGTGCAGGTGGCGTGTCAGATCAGCACTTGTTGTCCGGGTCCACGGAACCGCCGTCGTCGAGGTTCTTGTTGTAGACCCAGCCGTCGACGTTGAGGCCGTCGATCCGTACGTGCGTCCACTTGTTGCCCGCGGAGTTCTTCACCCAGCAGTGGTAGAACAGCACACGGGCGGTGCCGACCGTGGCGACCACGCCGCACTCCTCGTTGGGGCCGGTGCGGACCTTGACGGAGTCACCGCGGGCCGTTCCCTTGCCGGAGGACTTGTTCGACCAGCCGGGGTGGGTACATGCGTCCGCACCGGAAGGCGCGGCGCTGACGGCCGGCGCCGCGACGGTGAGCGTGGCCCCTGCCAGGAGAAGCGGCGTGGCGAGAGCCGCGAAGCATCTCGCGCGCTTCTTCAGTGTGCTCATGGACTTTCCCCCTTGCTCGGCGGGCGCCCCGTACGGTCGGCCCGGTTGAAGCTGAGCATGGCGTGCCGGAGCACGATGTGCGGGACGCGTGAGTCTTTTGTCCAAAAGTCGCACTGGAGGGGCCAGTTCCTGAATGCTCCCGGTGTGCCGCCCGCTGCACCCGCCCCGCACGGACGCAGCGGGGCGGCCCCGCCCGTGTCCGGAGCGGGGCCGTCTTCGTCCCTCAGCCGTTACGGCGCCATCTCGTACGCCCCCGACAGGGCCTCCACGCGCTCCCAGACACGCGCGGAGCGGGCCTCGTCGACGACCGGGCGGCGGACCGCGGACAAGGCCCAGTCCTGCTGGGCCCCGGTGGCCGAGTCCTTGCCGTGCAGCTCGACGGCGTGCGCGGAGAAGTCACGGACGAGGACGGCGAACAGTTCGTCCAGGACGTCCGTGTCCAGGTCCGTCAGGCGGGCCTGTTCCAGGATCAGCTGGCCGTGGACGACCAGCGCGAACAGCTGGCCGACGGCGAGCAGCAGGTCGAGGTCGCGGCTCTGCTCCTCGTCGGGGGCCGCGGTGGTGACGAACTCGCACAGGGCGTCCGCCTGCTCCCGGAACCTGGCGACGTTGGACACCTCGGCGTACGCGTCGTAGGCCGCGCGCCAGTCGTGGAACCGTACGGCACCCAGGCCGCGGGCCGGGCCCTGGCGGAAGAGGAAGGCGTCGTCGGCCGCGTCGAGACGGGTCGGCACGGGCGCGTACTCGGCCGGGTTCAGCAGGTGGTTGCCCATGAACTTGAGGATCAGCGCGAGGTTGACGTGGACGGTGCCCTCCAGCTTCGGCAGGCCGCGGATCTCGGTGGCGGCCTGCGCGAAGTAGGTGTCCTTCTCGAAGCCCTTGGCGGCGATGACGTCCCACATCAGGTCGATGACCTTCTCGCCCTCGGTGGTCACCTTCATCTTCGTCATCGGGTTGAAGAGCAGGTAGCGGCGGTCGTCGGGTCCGGCGGAGCGGAAGTAGTCCACGGCGCGGTCGCTGAACAGCTTCATCCCGACGAGGCGTACGTAGGCGTCGGTCAGCTCGCGGCGCACGTGCGGGAAAGCGGTGACGGGACGGCCGTACAGCATGCGGTTGCGGGCGTGGGTGACGGCCTCGTACATCGCGTGCTCGCAGATGCCTATCGAGGCGGTGCAGAGGTTGAACTTTCCGACGTTGACGGTGTTGAGCGCGGCGTCGAAGGCGGCGCGGCCGGTGTGCAGGACGTCGTCCGGCCGGACCGGGTAGTTCTCCAGGCGGAACTCGCTGACGTACTTCGAGGAGTCGACGACGTTCTTCACCAGGTGGTACGCCGGGTGGCGGCTGTCGGCGGCGAAGAAGACGTACCCGTCGGGGCCCTCGACGTCGGTGCGGCGGCCGAAGACGGAGACGAGTCCGGCGGCGTTGCCGTTGCCGATGTAGTACTTGGCGCCGCTCGCCAGGAATCCGCCGTTGCCGTCGGGCTCCAGCAGCATGTCGGTGTTGTAGATGTCCGCGCCGTGCGTCTTCTCCGACAGGCCGAAGGCGAACACCTCGCCGTCCGTGAGGAGCTGGGCGGCGCGGGCCCGGGCGGCGGCGTTGTCGCTCTGCCAGACCGGGCCGAGGCCGAGGATGGTGACCTGCCACGCGTACCAGTAGTCGAGCCCGTAGAAGCCGAAGATCTCGTTGAGGGCGGCGATGCGGGCGGTGTCCCAGCGCTTGTCCGAGGGCCCGTCCGCCTGCTCGCCGACAGCGGAGGCCGGGGTGAGGAAGGTGGCGAACAGGCCCTCCTTGGCCGAGAAGGCGAGGAAGTCGGCCAGCCAGGCACGGGAGCGGTAGTCCTCGATGAGCCGGCGCTTGCCGCGGTTCTCGAACCAGTCGACGGTGGCGCGCAGCAGCCGGCGGGTCTCCGGGTCGAAGTGCGCCGGGTCGTAGGTACGCGGGTTGAAGAGCAGCGGGTCGGCCATGGGGTCCGCCTTTCGGGGGTCGGGTGGGCTCGGGGTCGGGATACGGGGAGGGCGTCGGGGCCGCTCCCGCTCACCCCTCGGGTCGTGCGAGGCCGTGGAGCGTGGCGAGCACGTCCTCCAGCCAGGCGATGGTCATCCGCTCGTACGCGATGCCGCCGCGCAGGACGACGTGCTGGAGCTGCTGCCCGGCGTCGAGGACCGCGGGCGCTCCGGGGCCGGTGAAGTCGCGCCGCTCCCCCGCCAGGTAGTGCGCGAGCCGGTCGGTGTGCGCCTGGTGGTGCCGTTCGACCTCGCGGATCAGCGCGGACGGGTCGTCGAAGGCCGCGCCACGGATCTTGACGGCGAGGTCGTGCCGTACGCTCTCGGGCTCGATCGGCTCGTGCAGCCACGAGGAGAGGGCGGTGCGCCCGCGGGCGGCGACGGAGTACTCCTTCTTGTCCGGCCGCCCCTGCTGCGGCACCTCGCGGACGTCGACCCAGCCGTCGGTCTCCATCCGCTTGAGGACGCGGTAGATCTGCTGGTGGGTGGCGGTCCAGAAGTAGCCGATGGACCGCTCGAACCGCCGGGCCAGCTCATAGCCGGAGCCCGGCTTCTCCAGCAGGGAGACGAGGATCGCGTGGTCGAGCGCCATGCCCCGATCCTGCTATGCAACGAGTTGCATAGACAAGCGGCACCGCGCAGGTGAGACGCGGGTCACCCGCCCGGTGCTCCGGACGTGCTCAGCGGTCGGGAACGCCGGACCGGGCGTCCGGCCCGGACAGCCGCGGGCCGCGCCACTCCTTGCGGTACGGGCGGAGGGGGTCGTACGAGGCGGTGCCGGCCGGGGCGGCCCGGCCCCGCCCACTGGATGCGCCCCGGACGTCCTGCGGGGGCACCGCCGGGCAGGACTCCACCAGGATGAACGCCACGTCGTCGGCGAGGGCGCCGTCCGTGTGGCGGAGCAGGGCCTCCTGGACCGCGTCGGCCGCCTCGTCGAGCGCCGCCCGTGAGCAGGCGGACCGCAGACCGGCGAGATCGACCATGTCGCCCTGCGGACTGCGGGCCTCCGCCAGACCGTCGGTGTAGAACAGCATGCGGTCGCCGGGGCCGAGCACGGCTTCCTGGACGACCGGCGTGGGGTGCAGGCCCAGCGGGGTGGTCGTTTCGGCCGGGACGAGCAGGCGGGGCAGGGCACCGGCGGGTACGAGCAGGGGCGGGTGGTGACCGCAGTTGGCCAGGCCGACCCGGGTGGCCGCGGGCCGGCCGGTGGTACGGAACTCGGCGGCCAGGGCGGTGACGAAGTCCTCCGCGCCGAGCAGGGGTGCCAGACGCCGGTCGGTGGCGTCCAGGACGGCGGGCAGGTCGGGGTGCGTGTAGGCGCTGTCCCGGAAGAAGCCGATCGCGGCGGCCGACAGGCGCACGGCCTCCAGACCGTTGCCGCGCACGTCACCGATCAGCAGGCGCAGGCCGGCGGCAGTGTGCGCGAAGGCGTACAGGTCTCCGCCGAGCGGGGCCTGCGGCGAAGCGGAGTGGTAGCGGGCGCACACGGCCACGCCACCGAGCCGGAAGGAGGTGGGCTGGAGGATGGCACGCTGGGCCACAGACGACGTCTCGGCCAGTTCCCCTTCCCGGGAGACCCGCTGGGCGGCGCTCCGGGTGGCGTACGCACCGCCCAGCGCGAGCACGGTCAGCCGCACCGGCACGTCCCGTTCACCGAGACCGCCCTCCCATACCGCGACACCGACGGCCAGGAGCACCACGTACAGGGCGACAGCGCCGGTACGGGGACCGTCGAGCCGGGTGGCGGCCAGCAGCGTACAGGTCAGCAGCAGCCCGGCCAGGCTGTGCGCCGCACCCAGGGCGAGATCGCCGACTGCGATGGGAACACCCGGAATCAGCGCGAACAGCAGCCACCTGCGATCGCGCTCCCGGCCCATACGCCCTCCTCCTGCCTCACGGCACGGAAGGTCACCACGAGCAGCCGCACCACCGCCCGGCCCGTCCCGGCCAGATGTCGGCAACCGAGCGGAACCGACGGACACGGATCACGCGAGGGGCACTACCGACCGGCCTTGACCTCTCCTGCACCCTGCGCAGGAGATATGCCCGTCGGCCAGTCCGCTTGCACATGCCATGAGGAGGCGCGTCGGCAGGATGCGGGGCACGGCTTCACCCCCTCCCCCGCGGAGGGTGAGAAGCCGTGCGGCGAGCGGGGTGCAGAGGCCGTGGTTCCGCTCGTAGGGGACCGATCTTGCGCAGGTCGTCGGGCCGTGTCAACCAATAGGCGGAGGCTGTTCGGAAAGGGCAGGTCAGAGGTGGGGGCATTCTTTTCGGGGTCTCTACTGCCGTTTACTTGCCGGGGTGTTGAGGGGTACTGGTGTCCGGGTGTGCGGGCTAGGATGCGGCCATGTCGTCCCCTCCCGAGCCGGACGCGGAGCTGTTCGCCCGGCGTCTGCGGCGTCTGATCGACGTGATCCATCCGGCTGCCCAGGGGCGGCCGTACACGGACATCGAGATCGGCCGGCACACCGGCCTGTCCAACCAGTACGTGGGCAAGCTCCGCAAGGGGCAGTCCGTGCCGAGTCTGGTCAACGCGGGGCGCCTGGCGCGGTTGTTCGGGGTGTCCACGGACTACTTCCTCAGCCCGGCCGACCACCCCGCCGTACGGTCCGTCGAACGCAATCTGCGGATGATCGAGACGCACCGTGCGGGCCGCCCCCAGCAGATCGCGCACCGGGCCGCCGGGGGCGCGGCGGACGCCCGGTACGCCGGGCTCCTCGACGACGAAGAGGTACGGCAGATCGCCGAGGGGGCCGCTGAGCTGCCGCCGGCCATGCGGGGGCCGGTGCGGGCCGTCATCGAGCAGTTGCGCAAGGCCATCGGGCTGGGCGGCGGTGACGAGGGCGTACGTGGCTGAGCGGAGAGGGTACCGGGGCGGACGGGGGCTGCGTGGGGGCGGCGGGTTGTGCTATGCCGTTGAGTCCGCCGGGACGGGAGGGGAATCGTGAGCGCCGCGCACTTACCCGTCGGGCGTGCGGTTCGCTGGCGGTTGCCCGAGGGACAGGAGAGCGCGTTCGTGGGGTTACGTGGCGCCCGGCGCAAGTGCCGGGCTTTGCTGGAGCAGGCCGACCTGCCGCCGTACTCCACCGTACGGGAGTTGTGCGAGCGTCTCGGGGAGCGGCGCGGGCGTGCGATCGTGCTTCTCGCGCGGGAGACGGCACTCGGTGAGCGGTCCGGACGCTTCGAACAGCGCCTGACCGAGGACCGGATCCACTACCCGCTGCACACCAGCGAGGCGCACCAGGCGCACATCATCTGCCACGAGATCGCCCACCTCCTGCTCGCCCACGTCCCCGAACTCGACGCGCTGGACCCGGGCGTGGCCCGGCTGGTCCTGGGCCGCTCGCACTACATCGACCCGGCGGAGGAGCAGGCCGAGATCCTCGGCACCCTGCTGTGGCAGCGGCTCGCGCTGGCCCCCGACGAGGCGGCGAGCCCCTCGGTCGTCACGTCGCTGGAGCACCGCGGGAGCCGGCATGTATGACCTCGTCGCCACCTGTCTCTACCTGGCCATCGGCGCGCTGTGGGTGGTGCTGGCCGTCGTCAAGTCGCACGCCCGGCGACGGCAGCGCTTCCCGGCGCTGCTGGTCATGGCGGCGGCCTCGGCCGTCACGGCCGTCTCCTTCCTGTGCTCGGCCCCCGCCGTGGCGGCCGTCGTCAACACGTCGTCCGGCGTCAGTTTTCCTGGGCCTGCTGATCGTGTACGTAGCGCGGCTGCTGTTCAGCGCCGGTGCCGTCGTGCTCGTCCTGCTGTGGGCGCCGCCCGCGCGGCGGCGGGCCGGGGAGCAGGCGTGGGCCGTTCCGTACGCGGCGGTGCGGGCGGAGGTGCGGCGCACGGTCGGGTGGGTGTACGGGCCGGTGATCGCGGCCATGGTCGCGCTGTTCGCCTTCTTCCCGCCGGGCCTGGACAGTTCGCTTCCCCTGGACACCACGTACGCGGCGGAGCCGCCGGTCCTCGCCTTCCTGCTGATCTACCAGGCGGCCTTCGCGTGGGGGCTGTGGCAGCTGGGCCGTACCTGCTGGGGGCACGCGGCCGCCGTGGCCACGCAGCGGCTGCTGCGCCGGAGCCTGCGGTGCCTGGCCGTCGGCAGCGGGCTGATCGGCGGTTACTGCCTCACCAAGTGCGTGGCCATCGGCGCCGCGGCGGCCGGCACCCACGTCCTGGACCCGGTGGGATCCGTCGTCAGCCGCTCTTCGGGTGCGTCGGCTGCCTGGTCCTCGCGGTGGGCTGGGCGGGCGCCGCCGCTGCCGGCTGGCGTCAGCGGCGCGCCGACTACCGTGCCCTGCGGCCCCCGTGGACGGCGGCCATGCGGGTGGACGGGCGGCTGGCGCTGGACGGGCCGCGGCGGCCGTGGGCGGAGTGGCTGACCGCACGGGACCTGGAGTGGCGGCTGACCCGCCGTACGCGGGAGATCCGCGACGGGCAGCTCGCGCTGCGTCCGTGGGTCCCGGAGGAGGTGGTCGTGGCCGCCCGCCGGTGTGCGGACGAGTACGCGGACATGACGCCGCAGGAGAAGGAGGCCGCGGTCGCGGCTGCGGCCTTCGTGGGCGGCCTTCGCGCGCTCCGGGGGCGGCAGCGGCCGGTGCGGCACTGTGTCCACACGCCGGGGGCGGATGTCGCTCCCGCCGACGAGCGCCGTCATCTCGTGCTCGTGACCCGGCACCTTCAGGGGCCGTTCGTCACGCGCGTGCCGGCCGAGACCGCTTGAGAGGGTGACGGCAGGCGATGGGGGGGAAGATGGTTGACGGGGTGGGAGGCCGGGCGGAGCGAGGTGCGGGGTACCCGGCGGGGCCCCCGTACGGTGGTGCGGTCATGCCGTTGGCTGAGGCGCAGAGCGTTTACCGGCGTCTGGTCCGGCACGACTTCAGCGAGGACCTGGCGTTCGGGCTCAACATCGGCTTCTACCGGACGTTCGCCGTACCCGAGATCGCCGAACTGCTGGTGTCCACCGGCAAGATGACCGGGCAGGCGGAAGTACGCGCCAAGACCACCGGACTGATGATGCACCAGCTGTTCGCCGCCGGGCTGGACAGCGCACAGGGCGCCGAGACCGTGGCCGCCCTCAATCGCATTCATTCCCGCTGGCGCATCGGAGACGACGCCTTCCGGTACGTGCTTTCCTGTTTCGATGTCGCACCGATGCGCTGGTGCGACGCCTATGCGTGGCGTGCCACGACCGCGGCGGAAAAAGCCGCGTCCCACGCCTTCTACGTCGGACTGGCCGAGCGGATGGGTATACACGGGGTTCCGGCGACCTGGGACGCCTTCGCCGGCTGGACCGACCGTTTCGAGCGGCGGCGGTTCGCCGCCACACCCGCGTCCGCGGAACTGTGGGCCGTCACCCGCGGCATGCTGATCCGCCGCTTCTTCCCGGCCCCGTTCGGCCCGTTCGTCCGTACCGCCGCCGACGCTTTCCTGGACGAGCCGCTGCGCCGGGCCGTCGGCGCCCGCCGGCCCTCCGCTCCCGTACGTGCCCTGGTCGAAGGCGGTATGCGGCTGCGGGCCCGGCGCAATCGGCGCGCCCACGCCGACCCCGGTTACCGGCCGGACCTGCCGCCCGTCGTACGCGATCTCGGCTGAGCGCCCGAGGGCCCGGCCGCCGGGGCCGTCTTTCCCTCGAAGCCTGCCCGCGTCGTCCAACGCGGGCGAAAGAGCCGGTTGGACACCTTCCTCGCTCGCCTGTCCGTCCAACTGGCTGCGGTTGACCGGGTACTCGGGTGACCGCAAAGTGAAGGCAATCGGTTGTCGAATTCGCGGAAAATCACCGGTCGGCGGCGGATGCGTATTCCCACGGTGCGCCCGGTATTGCGCGGGTCACGCGGAATACGTCGTGTCACGGACGCGGAGATGCCGGCTCGGCACGGTCGCCGGGCACGGACGGACACGAGGACCGGACCCGGCGCCGGCCACCGGCCACCCCTCCTCGGGGGCCGGCGCCGACTGCGCGGTGAACGGTCGCCCTCAGCCGCTGCCCGCCTGCACACCTCTGCCGTCGGCGTGCTCCCGCGGCGGTGATCCGCGCCGCCCGACGGAGAAGGGATGTCAGGATGACCCAGCCCCGCGAGGTGCCCGTACACCTGCGCCGGAACCGCTTCGACCCGGACCCCGAACTGCGCCGGCAGGTGAAGGAGGCGCCGCTGACGGAGGCCGACATCGACTTCGGGGCCTTCGGCCGGGTGAAGTGGCTCGCCACCGGCGAGGCCGAGGTACGGGAGGTGCTCGGCGACCTGAAACGGTTCAGCTCCGCGCTGCCCGACATCGGCGAGGACGGGACCGGGACCCCGGCCCTGCCGGGGAACCTGCTGACGTGCGACCCGCCCGACCACACCCGCCTGCGCAGGATGGTCGCCCCGGAGTTCACGGCGCGGCGCACGCGCAGGCTCGCGCCGCGTATCCACGAGGTCGTGACGGAGTGCCTGGGCACCATGGAACGCGTCGGGCAGCCGGCCGACTTCATGCGGCAGTTCGCCTGGCCCATGGCGGGACTGATCACCTGCGAACTGCTGGGCATTCCCCGGGACGACCGGGCGGAGCTGGCGCGTTACCTGGACATCTCCCAGAACGACGCCGGGTCCCCGGAACAGCGGACGGCCACCGGGAAGGCGTACTGGGCGTACATGGTCGAGCTCGCGCGCCGGCAGCGCCGCGACCCCGGCGACGGGCTGTTCGGCGCGGTGGTGCGCGAGCACGGCGCGGACATCGGCGACGAGGAGCTGGCGGGGATCGGAGCGACCTTCGTGTCCGACGGGTTCCTGCAGGTCTCCAGCATGCTGGGGCTGGGCATGCTGGCGCTGCTGGACCACCCGGACCAGCTCGCGCTGCTGCGGGAGCGGCCGGAGCTGACCGACCGGGCCGTGGAGGAACTGCTGCGCTACGTCACCGTCATCCACACCGTGACGCCCCGGACCGCCGTGGCGGACGTGACCCTCGGGGACCAGGTGATCAAGACCGGTGAGAGGGTGGCCTGCTCCGTGTTCGCCGTCAACCGCGCGCAGGGCGGGGACACGCCGGACGGCTTCGACATCACCCGGGAGTCGGGGCCGCACATGGCGTTCGGGTACGGCATCCACCACTGCGTCGCCGCGCCGCTGGTCAAGATGGAGATGGCCGCCGCCTACCCGGCGCTGCTGCGCCGCTTCCCCGGACTGCGGCTCGCGGTGCCGCCGGACGAGATCCGCTTCCGGTCCGCGCAGACGCGGCAGTTCAGCCTGGAATCGCTGCCCGTCGCCTGGTGAGAGGCCCTCGGTCCGCTTCCGCGCGCCCGGCACGCCCGCCCCGTCCGGCGGGTGTGCCGGGCGCGCGGCGTCCGGGGTCCGTACGCGGGAGGGTCCATGATGATCGCGTGGCCGGGCGCGCCCGACGCCGGGCCGGGCCGAGCGAGGATCACGACGATGTACCGCAGCACACCGAACACCCCGCGCACCGTGCCGCGGCCGGCGGTCCGCCGGCCCGGAGGTGAACTCCCCCGTCAGGGCGGGTACCTCGTCCCACGTACTCCCTTGACAAGGGCGGGGCGTCCTAAGAATATGGCTGGACGCTGCAACAGTGTGCCCACAGGGGCGCCCGTGACGGATCCGGGCGTCGCCGCCCGCCGTTGCCGGCACCTATTCGCCCCTGCCGCCGGTGCCATCGGCTCCTCTCCTCCCCGTCCGATGCCATGGCCGGTCCGCGCCCTGACGCGGACCGGGACAGCCGCCCGCGCACAGCCGGCTGACCAGGCCACGGCGGCCCAGGCGACGAGCGGCCCGCGACGACCGGTCGTGCGGCGGCGCGCGAAGACCACCCCCCACCCCGATGCATCCATTCGTATGCGAGGACGGCGAGATGCCCGAAGGACCAGACCTGCCCGCCTTCCCGGACCGGGTGCCGTACGCCGATCCCGGAACGCCCGACTGCCGCAGTCCCCTGCGGTATCTGTGGTGGCTGGTCGTGATGCAGCGTAAGCGGGTGCTGCTCGGCGCGCTGTGGGGCAGCGCCTGGATGTGCGCGCTGATGCTGCCCCCCTACCTGATGTCGCGGGCGATCGACAGCGGCCTGCGCGGGCGGGACACCGGGGAGCTGGTGTTCTGGGTCGGGGTGATCCTTGTGCTCGGCGCGGCCATCGCGATCCTGGGCATCCTGCGCCACCGCACCATGACACTGATCCGGGTGGACGCGGCGTACCGGACGGTGCAGGTCCTCGTACGGCAGATGACGCGGCTGGGGGCGGCGCTGCCGCGCAAGGTGTCGGCCGGTGAGCTGACCCACCTCCAGGCGGGTGACATCGGCCGGGTCGCCCAGACCCTGACCATCACCGGGCCCGGTGTCGGCGCGGTGATCGCCTACGCGGCCACCGCGGTGCTGCTGTTCAGCATCTCCGCCGTGCTGGCGCTGGTGGTGCTGCTCGGTGTGCCGCTGCTGGCGGTGACCATCGGGCCGCTGCTGGGCAAGCTGCACGGCGCCGAGGGGACCTACCGCGAGGAGCAGGCGTCGCTGACCGCCCGCGCGGGCGACATGGTCACCGGGCTGAGCGTGCTCAACGGCATCGGCGGCAAGGCGATGTTCGCGCGGCGCTACCGGGAGCGCTCCCAGGCGCTGCTGACCCACGGCTACCGGGTCGCCGCGCTGACCAGCTGGGTGCAGGCGCTCGGTGTCTGCCTGCCGGTGCTGTTCCTGGCCGCGGTCACCTGGATCGGCGCGCGGATGGCGGCCGGCGGCGCGATCACGGTCGGCGAGATGGTCGCGGTGTACGGATACGTCGCCGCGCTGCTGGTGCCCGTCTCGTTCTTCATCGAGGGCGCCGACGACCTGCCGCGCGGCCTGGTCTCCGCCCGGCGGGTCGCCGGCATCCTGGCGATGCGGCCGGACCAGGAGGACCGCGCGGGCCTGGTGGAGCCGCCGGCCGGGCCGGCCGGCCTGCACGACCCCGAGTCCGGTCTCGAACTTCCCGCCGGGCAGCTGACGGCGCTGGCCTGCGCCCGGTCCGACGCGGCGTACGCGGTGGTCGAACGGCTGGGCCGGTACACCGACTCCGAGGTCACCTGGGGCGGCGTACGGCTGGCCGACGTACCGCTCGACACGGTGCGCCGCCGGATCCTGCTGTCCGACAACGACGCGTACCTGTTCGGCGGCCCGCTGCGGTCCGCCGTCTCCGTACGCGACGGCCATCCGGACGCGGACATCGGGCGGGCGGTGACGGCCGCCGTCGCGGACGACATCGTCGAAGCGCTGCCCGAGGGGCTCGACTCGCGCCTGGACAACCAGGCGCGCAACGTCTCGGGCGGCCAGCGGCAGCGGCTGCGGCTGGTCCGGGCGCTGCTCGCCGACCCCGAGGTGCTGCTGCTCGTCGAGCCCACCTCGGCGCTGGACGCGCACACCGAAGCCACCGTCGCGGCGCGGGTGGACGCGGCCCGGCAGGGCCGTACCACGCTCGTCGTGACCACGTCGCCGCTGCTGCTCGACCGGGCGGCGCGGGTCTGCTACCTGGTGGACGGCCGGGTCGCCGCCGAGGGCACGCACGGCGAACTGCTCGCGCGTGAGCCCGGTTACCGGGCCCTGGTCTTCCGCGGCAGCGAACCGGCCGGCAACCAGGACGGCGAGCCGGCCGGCCGGACGCCGGAGGTCAGGGAAGGAGCCGGCCGATGAGCGGCACACGGGAAGCATGGCGGCTGCCGGTGGCGGACGCCGCCGAAGTACGGCGGGCCACCGGGCAGCTGCTCAAGGACGACGGCCCGGCCATGGTCAGGGTCATCGCGCTGACCTGCCTCGCGTCGCTGGCGGGTCTGGCCGGGCCGTGGCTGCTGGGCCGGATCGTCAGCCGGGTCGAGGCGGGTGACGCGTCGCCGTCGCAGGTCGACCTTCTGGCGCTCGGTGTGCTGGGCTTCGCGCTGGCGCAGCTGGTGCTGACGCGGTACGCCCGCTACTTCTCGCACCGGTTCGGCGAGCGGGCGCTGGCCCGGCTGCGCGAGGAGGTCGTGGACCGCACGCTGGCGCTGCCGGCCCGGATCGTCGAGCAGGTCAGCACCGGTGACCTGGTGACGCGTTCGTCGACGGACGTGGGTACGGTCGCCGCGACGCTGCGCAACGCCGCGCCGGACGTGTTCATCGCGGCCGTGCAGGTGCTGTTCATCTTCGTCGCGGTGTTCGTGCTGCACCCGCTGCTGGGGCTGTGCGCGCTGGTGGGGCTGCCCGTCGTGTGGGCGGTCAGCCGCTGGTACCTCGAGCGGGCCAGGGACGCCTACCTCGCCGAGGGCGCGTCCGCCGCCGGGGTGGCGGAGGCGCTGAACGCCACCGCGCAGGGCGCCCGTACCGTCGAGGCGTTCCGGCTGCGCGAACGGCGGGTGCGGGAGGCGGACCGGGCCGTGGACACCACCTACCGGGCCGGGCGGCGCACGCTGTCGCTGCGGACGGTGCTGTTCCCCGTCACCGAGTTCGCGCACTCGCTGCCCACGGCGCTGATCCTGCTGGTGGGCGGGTTCGCGTACCTCGACGGGACGGTCGGCCTCGGTGTGGTGGTGACCGGCAGCCTCTACATGTGGCAGCTCGTCGACCCGCTCGACCGCGCGCTGACCTGGGTGGAGCAGTTGCAGCGCAGCGGCGCCTCGCTGGCCCGCATCAAGGGGGTCGGGCTGGTCTCCGGTGCGCCGGCGACCGGGGTGCGGCAGCCGGCCGACGACCGTATCGAGGTGCGCGGGGTGCACTACGCCTACGCGTCCGGCACCCACGACGTGCTGCACGACGTCGACCTGACGGTGCGTCCGGGCGAGCGGCTGGCCCTGGTCGGCGCCTCGGGGGCCGGGAAGTCCACCCTCGGCAAGCTGCTGTCCGGCGTGGACACGCCGAAGTCGGGGTCGGTCCTGGTGGGCGGGGTGCCGGTGGCGGAGCTGGCCGCGGCGGACGAGCTGGGCAACCGGGTCGTCCTGATCACCCAGGAGCACCACGTGTTCATGGGCACGCTGCGGGACAACCTGACGATGGCGGCGCCGGACGCCGGTGACGACGCGCTGCTCGCGGCGCTCGCGCTGGTCGAGGCCGACTGGGCGCGCACGCTGCCGGACGGGCTGGACACCATATTGGGCACGGGCGGTGTCCACCTGGACGCGGCGCAGGCCCAGCAGCTGACCCTGGCCCGGGTCGAGCTGGCCGACCCGCACACGCTCATCCTCGACGAGGCCACCTCGATGCTGGACCCGACGACGGCGCGGCACGCCGAGCGGGCGATGGCCGCGGTCCGCTCGGACCGTACGGTGATCGCCATCGCGCACCGGCTGCAGACCGCCCATGACGCCGACCGGGTCGCCGTCATGGAGGCGGGCCGCATCGTCGAGCTGGGCTCCCACGAGGAACTGATCGCCGCGAACGGCCCGTACGCGGCGCTCTGGCGGTCCTGGAACGGCGAGGACTGACCGCAGACACGAGGGCGCCTCCAGGCCGGTGGCCGGGGCGCCCTCGTTCGGGTACCGAATCTTTCCGCTGCACGAGGGGACGTTGCCGTGCCTATGGCCGCCGTGAACGAGAAGGGCGCGGGTGCGAAGTTCGTGCTCGTGTGCGTGTGCTGTGCCGCCGAGCTGGAACCGGCGCCGGTCTACCGATGTCCGCAGTGTTCGGGGGCGCTGGAGCCCCGCTACGAGCTCGCGGGCGCCGCCCCGCGCGTCCACGAGGACGATCCCGAGCGGGTCTACTTCGACTTCTTGCCGCTCACCTCCCCGGGGTTCCTGGACAGCCGGGTGACCGTCCGTACGCCGTGCCGTCCGGCGCCGCGGCTCGGTGCGGCGATCGGGGTGCCGGGGCTGTGGGTCAAGGACGAGTCGCGGCAGCCGACCGGCACCACCAAGGACCGGCTGGCTTCCGTCGTACTGGCGGTGCTGCGGCAGTTCGGGGTGAAGGAATTCGTCGGTTCCAGCACGGGCAACAGCTCCACGGCGCTCGCCCGTGCGGTGCTGCGGGATCCCGCGATGCGGGCGCATTTCTTCTGCGGGGCGGAATTCGTCAGCAATCACGCCATGGAGGAGAGCGAGCAGATTTCGCTGACCGTCGTTCCGGGAACGTATGTGGACGCGTCCGCCGAGGCTCGCGCATTCGCCGCGGAACACCGGCTGCATCTCGACGCGGGATTCTTCAACTGGGCCCGCCGCGAAGGGCTCAAGCTGGCCTACCTGGAAGCCCTGGACGCGATGGACCGTACCCCGGACGTCGTCGTGCAGGCCATCAGCAGCGGAATGGGCTTCCTGGCCGCGCACAAGGGCATGCGGGAATACCTGGAGACCGGCCGGATCGACCGGATGCCGCGCTTCCTGATGGTCCAGGAGGAGTCCTGCGCCCCGGCCGCGAAGGGCTGGCGGGAGGGCCGTACGGAGCTGACCGAGGCCGACCGGATCGAGCGTCCCACCGGGCTGGCGACGGCGATCCTGCTCGGTGACGGCGCGCCGTACTACCCGTACCTGCACCGCATCGCCTCGGAGACCGGCGGTGCGATCGTCTCGGCGTCCCGGGCCGAACTGGTCGAGGCGCGGCGGATGCTGGCCGGGCTGGAGGGCCTCGACGTGTGTTACGCGTCGGCGGCGACGATCGCGGCGGTGCGCGCGGAAGCGGCGGCGGGACGGATCGGGAAGGACGCGACGGTGCTCGTCAATCTGACCGGGCGCAGCCGGACCACAGCGGGTGACGGCGTATGAGCCGGGAACGGGACATCGCCGTCGTCGGCATGGCCGGCCGGTTTCCCGGGGCGCGGAATCTGCGGGAATTCTGGGCACAGGTGCGGGACGGGGTGGAAGCGGTCTCGTTCTTCACGGAGGAGCAGTTGCTGGCGGCCGGCGCGGAGCCCGGGGAGATCGCGCGGCCGAATTTCGTGCGGGCCGGTTCCTGTATGGCGGACCTCGACCTCTTCGACGCGGGATTCTTCGGCTACACGCCGCGCGAGGCGGAACTGATGGACCCGCAGCACCGGGTCTTCCTGGAGACGGCCTGGGAAGCGCTGGAGCATTCCGGTTACGGGCCGGAGAACGTCACGGGCGACATCGGGGTGTTCGCGGGCGCGGGCACCAACAATTACCTGGCCAACATCCACTCGCACCCCGAGGTCGTGGAGACCGCCGGCGGTACGCAGGTGCTGCTCGGCAACGAGCTGGGCTTCCTCGCCACGCGGGTCGCCTACAAGCTCGACCTGCGCGGCCCGGCGGTCTCGCTGCGCACCGCGTGTTCCACCTCGCTCGTCGCGGTGCACCTCGCGTGCCGTGCGCTGCGCGAGCGGGAGTGCGACATGGCGCTGTCCGGCGGGGTGTTCGTCAACCTGGACCAGGAGCGGGGCTACCTGCACCAGGAGGGCTCGTTCCTCTCCCCCGACGGGCACTGCCGGCCGTTCGACGCCCGCGCGGCGGGCACGGTGTTCGGCAGCGGCGCGGGCGCGGTCGTCCTCAAGCGCCTCGACGACGCGCTGGCGGCCGGGGATACGGTCTACGCCGTGGTCAAGGGGTCGGCCGTCAACAACGACGGCGCGGTCAAGGCCGGGTTCACCGCGCCGACCGTGGCGGGCCAGGCGCGGGTGATCGGCGCGGCGCTGCGGGACGGCGGGGTGGCGGCGGACTCGGTCGGCTACGTCGAGGCGCACGGCACCGGCACGGCGCTCGGCGACCCGGTGGAGCTGCGGGCCCTGGCGAAGGCGTACGAGGGGGTCGCGCCGGGCTCGGTGGCCCTGGGCTCCCTCAAGGGGAGCATCGGGCACCTGGACGCGGCGGCGGGCATAGCCGGCCTGATCAAGACGGTGCTCGCGCTGTGGCACGAGACCCTGCCGCCCAGCGTGAACTTCACGTCCCCCAATCCGGGCATCGACTTCGTCGGCGGGCCCTTCGCCGTCCAGCGGGAGACGGCCGCCTGGCCCCGGTCGGCGGCGCCGCGGCGCGCGGGCGTCAGCGCCTTCGGGTTCGGCGGCACGAATGCCCATGTGGTGCTGGAGGAAGCGCCGGCCGCCGTCCCGGCCGAGGGTTCCGGGCGCTCCGCGCAGCTGCTGGTGCTGTCCGCGCGGTCCCCGGAAGCGCTGGAGGAGCTGAGCGAGCGGACGGCCGGACGGCTGCGCGACGGCGACCTGGACTTCGCCGACGCCGCGTACACCACGGCCGTGGGCCGCAACCGCTTCCCGTACCGGCGGGCGGTCACGGCCCCCGACGGCGCGGCGGCGGCCGGGGCCCTGGAGGCGCGGGACCCGGCGCGGGTCGCCGACGCGCACTGCGCCGGCGGCTCGCCGGGCGTGGCGTTCCTGCTCAGCGGGCAGGGCGGCCAGTTCCCCGGCATGGCGCGGGAGCTGTACGCCGAGGAGCCGGTGTTCCGGCGGGCCGTGGACCGGTGTGCCGAGGTGCTGGCGGACGGCGGCACCGGTGTGGATGTGGTCGGGCTGATGTTCGGCGACGGGGACGCGCCGGACACGGTCGCCGCGCTCGAACGGACCGAGGCGGCGCAGCCCGCGCTGTTCGTCCTCGAATACGCGCTGGCCCAGCTGTGGGAGTCGTGGGGCGTCAGGCCGGCCGCGCTGCTCGGGCACAGCCTCGGCGAGCTGGTCGCCGCGTGCCTGGCGGGCGTGTTCGCGGTGGAGGACGCGCTGCGGCTGGTGGCGCTGCGCGGGAAGCTGATGCAGGAGCGGCGTACGGGGTCGATGGTGAGCGTGGTGGCCGACCGGGCGACCGTCGTTCCCCTGCTGCCCGACGGCGTCGCGCTGGCCGCGCACAACGGTCCGAAGGACTGTGTGGTGTCGGGACCGACGGACGCGGTGCGGGCGTTCGCCGGCCGGCTCGGCGCGCGCGGCATCGTCACCCAGCCCGTCGCCACGTCGCACGCCTTCCATTCCGCGCTGATGCGGCCGATGGTGGCGGAGTTCACCGCCGCCGTCGCCGCGGTGCCGCGCAAGGCCCCCGGCGTCCGCTTCGTCTCGAACGTGACCGGCACCTGGATCACGGACGAGCAGGCGCAGGATCCCGCGTACTGGGGAGAGCACATCCTGGCACCCGTGGAGTTCGTCGCCGGGGTGGACACCCTGGCCGCCGACCCGGACCTGGTGCTCCTGGAGGTCGGCCCCGGGCAGACGCTGAGCAGTCTGGCGCGGCGCATCGTCACCGGCGGCGCCGCCCGCCTGATCACGTCCTCGCTGCCGCACCGCCGCGACGCCCGCCATCCGGCCGAGGCGCTCCGGCGGGCGCTGGGGCAGCTCTGGCTGGCCGGGCGCGAGCCCGACTGGGCCGGTGTGTACGGGGAGGAGCGGCGGCGCCGCGTCGCGCTGCCCTCGTACCCGTTCCAGCGGCAGCGGTACTGGCTGGAGCGGCGTGCCGGCGGCCTGCCCGCCGCCCGGCCGGCCGCCCGGCGTACGGACATCGCCGACTGGTTCCACGTGCCGTCCTGGGAGCGCGCGCCCCTGCCGGCCGCCTCACGGGGCCGCGCCGGTGAGCGGTGGCTGGTGTTCACCGACCCGACGGGGCTCGGCGCGGCGCTGGCCGCCCGGCTGCGGCAGGACGGCGCCGAGGCGGCGACGGTCGCCGCGGGCGGCGGCTGGGCGCAGGAGGAGGGCGGCCGGTTCACGATCGGCCCCGGGGACGCGGACCACTACGCGCGCCTGCTGCGGACCGCTCACGGGGACGGCCGTCCGCCCACGCACATCGCCCACTGCTGGACGGTCACCGAGGCGACCGACGCGCACCGGTCCGCGGCCGACACCAGTGCGCTGCGGCTGGGCTTCGAGAGTCTGCTGCTGCTCACGCAGGCGTTCAACGGCCTGCCGGACCGGCCGGGTTGCCGGATCTGGACGGTCGGCAACGGCCTGCACGACGTCACCGGCACCGAACCGCTCATGCCGCTCAAGGCCACCGTGCTCGGCCCGTGCCGGGTGATCCCGCGCGAGCACCCGGCGCTGGCCTGCCGCAGCGTCGACGTGGTGCTCGACGGGCCGCCCTCCGAGCGGCTGACCGACCAGCTGGTCCGCGAGTTCGCGGTGCCGCCGGAGCATGCCGACGTCGCGTACCGAGGCGCGCACCGCTGGATCCGGACCTGTCCCCCGGCGCCACTGCCGGCACCGGCGGCCGGGGCCTCG
This sequence comes from Streptomyces sp. NPDC030165, assembly GCF_055573595.1. Classification (NCBI taxonomy): domain Bacteria; kingdom Bacillati; phylum Actinomycetota; class Actinomycetes; order Kitasatosporales; family Streptomycetaceae; genus Streptomyces; species Streptomyces sp. NPDC030165. Next base: position 31,602 of record NZ_JBVIBD010000012.1, read on the forward strand.
GTCCTGCGGGACGACGGGGTCTACCTGATCACCGGCGGCACCGGCGGGCTCGGGCTGGCGCTGGCGGCGCACCTGGCCCGGCCCGGGCGGAAACTGGCGCTGCTCGCGCGCACGCCCGTACCGCCCCAACCGGAGTGGGACCGGTGGCTCGACCGGCCGGACGGCGGCCGGACCGGCGAGGTCGTCCGCGCGCTGTACGGCATGGCGCGGCAGGGCGCCGAGGTGCTGGTGGTCCAGGCGGACGTCTGCGACCGGGCCCGGACGCGGGACGCGGTCGGGCAGGTTCTGGGCAAGTGGGGCCGCGTCGACGGGGTGTTCCACGCGGCGGGTCTGGCCGGCGGCGGTCTCATCCAGCTCAAGACCCCCGACGAGGCCGCCGCCGTCCTGGGGCCCAAGGTCGCCGGAACGCTCAACCTGGAGCACGCCCTGTCCGGGCAGCGGCTCGACTTCCTGGCCCTGTTCGGTTCCAACGCCGCCAATGTGGGCGACTTCGGGCTGGTGGACTACGTCGCCGCCAACAGCTTCCTCGACGCGTACGCCCACGCCCGTACGGGACCGGACGCGCCCGCGCGCCGGGTGGTCACGGTGGACTGGGGGCCGTGGCGGGATGTCGGCATGGCGGCCGCCACCGACCTCGGTGACGCGCTCGCCGACGCCCGCGGCAAGGACCTGGCGGAGCGCGGCATGGCGCCCGCCGACGCGCTGCTCGCACTGGAACGCGCCCTGTCCTCGTCCGAGGAGCCGCAGCTCATCGTGTCTCCCGTGGACGCGCGGAGCCTGATCGAGAACGCGTTCACGCTCTCGGCCGAGGCCCCGGAGAGCGACGAGCGGGTGGCCGGTCTGGGCGCGCCCCGGTCGGTCCATCCGCGCCCCGAGGTCGCCAGTACGTACGCGGCGCCCCGCGGCGCCACCGAGCGGCAGCTGTGCGCGGCGTGGCAGGAACTGCTCGGTATCGACCGGGTCGGCGTCGACGACAGCTTCTTCGACCTCGGCGGCAGCTCGCTGGTCGCCATCCAGCTCGTCGCCACGGTCAACAAGACGCTGGGTGCCACGCTGACGGTCGCACAGCTCTACGAGGCGCTGACCGTCGCGCGCCTGGCGGCCCTGGTCGACGGGGCCGCCACCGGTCCCGCCGAGGACACCCGGCAGTCGCTGGACGAGGTCAAGAACCGGGCCAGTTCACGCCGGCAGCACCAGCAGAGCCGGATGGCCCGGTCCCGGGCGCGCCGGCAGTCCTGAGGGGCGGACACACGGGCGCGCCGTCAGCGCCGCACGCTCCGTACCCCCTAACGCCGCTGTTGCGCACTCCGTACCCGTGTGCGTCCCGTTGCCCGAAGGGGTGTCCAGCATGTCCGCTCCCCCGCTCACACCGCGTCTGGCCCGGCTCGTCGCGGACATCCGTACGGCCCTGCGCGCGCCCGGCAGCGGCATCCCCGAGGTGGCCGGGCAGCGCGTCGCCGACGCCCTGGCCGCGCATCTGCGGCACCCCGGGCTGCTGACCGCGGCCCAGTGCGAAGCCGATCCGCTGGACTACCGGCAGCACCTCCTGCACGCGGAACCGGACGGCATGTTCTCGGTCGTGGCGCTCGTGTGGCTGCCCGGCCAGCGGACCTGCGTCCACGACCACGTCGCCTGGTGCGTCACGGGGACGTACCGCGGCGTCGAGGAGGAGCAGCAGTACCGGCTCGCGGACGACGGCACGGGCCGGTGCCTGGTGCCTTCGGGCCGCAGTACGAACGGGCCCGGCACCGTCGCCTTCGTCGCACCGCCGGGCGACATCCACGAGGTCCGCAACGCGGCCGACGGCACAGCGGTCTCGCTGCACGTGTACGGCGCCGACCTCAGCCGTACCGGCACCAGCATCCGCCGGCGTTACGACCTGCCCGTACGGGCATCCGCCGGCCTGATCCGACATCGTGAGGAGTGAGACCGTGGCGAGTGGATCCGTGGAGACCACGTCGTACGGGCTGCGCGGGGAGACGCGCGCCGTCGGCGCCGGCACCCTGCCGGACCTGTTCTCCGCGCAGGCCGCGCGGACGCCCGAAGCCCTCGCGCTCGTCGGCGCGGACGGCACCGGGCTGACGTACGCGGAGCTGGACGCCCGGGTGGAGCGGCTGGCCCGGGCGCTGGCCGCGCGGGGTGCCGGTCCCGAGACGGTCGTCGCGGTGTCGGCGCCCCGGTCGGCCGGGCTGGTGACCGCCCTGCACGCCGTGCAGCGGGCCGGTGCGGCGTACCTGCCCGTCGATCCGGAGCAGCCGGCCGAGCGGGTCCGGTCGATGATCGAGGACGCGCGGCCGCTGCTGGTGCTGACGGCTGCCGACATCGAACGGCTGCTGCACGCGCCTGCGGACGCCCCGGACGGTACGCGTCACGCCGCCGTCCCCCCGCCCCTCCTCCGCCCGCACCCGCTCAATCCCGCCTACGTCATCTACACGTCCGGCTCGACCGGGCGGCCGAAGGGTGTCGCGGTACCGCACCGGGCCATCGTCAACCGGCTGGCCTGGATGCAGGCCGCCTACCCGCTGACCGCCGAGGACCGGGTGCTGCAGAAGACGCCGGCCGGTTTCGACGTGTCGGTGTGGGAGTTCTTCTGGCCGCTGTGCGTCGGCGCGTGCCTGGTGGTGGCCGAGCCCGACGGGCACCGGGACGTGCGGTACCTGGCCGAGGTGATCCGGCGTCAGCGGATCACCACCGTCCACTTCGTGCCGTCCGTCCTGCGGCTGTTCGCCGCCGAACCCGCCGCGGCCCGCTGCACCTCCCTGCGCCGGGTCTTCGCCAGCGGCGAGGCGCTCTCCGGGGAGCTGCGGGAGCGGTTCTTCGGCGTGCTCGGCGGTGCGGAGCTGCACAACCTCTACGGGCCCACCGAGGCCGCGGTGGACGTGTCCTCCTGGCCGTGCCGGCCGGACGACGAGCCCGGGCCCGTACCGATCGGACGGCCGGTCTGGAACACGGGACTGTACGTCCTGGACGCGGGCCTGCGGCCGGTCGCTCCGGGCGTGACCGGCGAACTGTACATTTCCGGCGTGCAGTTGGCGCGCGGTTACGCGGGCCGTCCGGGGCTCACCGCCGGGCGCTTCGCCGCCGACCCGTACGGTCCGCCCGGCTCCCGCATGTACCGCACCGGGGACCTGGCGAGGATGCGGCACGACGGGTCCCTCGACTACGCGGGCCGGGCCGACCACCAGGTGAAGGTCGGCGGCGTACGGATCGAACCGGGCGAGGTGGAGGCCGCGCTGACGGCGCACCCGGCGGTCGCCGACGCGCTGGTGACGGCCGGGCCCGACGGGTCCGGCGGGACCCGCCTCGTCGGCTACCTCGTCCCGGACGCCGGTACGGCGGCGCCGCTGCGCACCCTGTGCCGTCTGGAGGCCGCCGGGGAACTCACCGCGCGGGAGCGGCACACCCTGCCCAACGGCATGGCCGTCGCCTCCCCCAACCCGGCGGAGACCGACTTCCTGTACCGGGAGATCTTCGAGGGCCGCGAGTACCAGCGCAACGGTATCGACCTGCCCGAAGGAGCCGTGATCTTCGACGTGGGGGCGCACATCGGGCTGTCCTCGATCGCGCTCGCCCGGTCCTGCCCCGGCAGTGTGGTGTACGCCTTCGAGCCGGTACCGCAGCTGTTCCGGCTGCTGGAGCTGAACACCCGTATCCACGGCGTCGACGCCCGGCTGTTCCCGTGCGGGCTCGCCGAGGCGGCGGGCACGGCGGTGTTCACGTACTACCCGCAGTTGTCGATCATGTCGGGGCGCTTCGGTGACCAGGCGCAGGAACGCGGCGTACTGGAGGCGTTCGTCCGCAACGCCGCTCCGGCGGACGCCCGGCCCGCACCCGGCACGGCCGCCGACCTCGACGCGCTGCTCACCGAACGGCTGCGGCACACCGAGGTCAGCTGCGCGCTGCGCACCCTCTCGGACGTGATCCGCGAGACGGGCGTGGACCGGATCGACCTGCTGAAGATCGACGCGGAGAAGAGCGAGGTGGCGGTCGTGCGCGGGCTCGACGACGCGCACTGGCCGCTGGTCCGCCGGCTGGTGATCGAGGCGCACGACGTGCCGGGCCGGATCGGCTGGCTCACGGGCCACCTGGAGAGCCGGGGGTTCCGCGTCACGGTCGACACCCAGGCCGAGCTGACCGGCACCGGGCTGGTCACGGTCTACGCCACACGCGGCGGCGGGAGGACAGTGGCGGGCGGCGACTCGACGCACGGTACGTCGTCCTCTCCGGTGCTCGCCGAGCCGCCCTGGTCCGATCCGGAACGGTACGTCGCCGAGGTCCGGCGGAGCGCGCTGGAACGCCTGCCCGCGCCCATGGTGCCGTCGTCGTTCGTCGTCCTGGACGCGTTCCCGCTCACCCCCAACGGGAAGCTGGACCGTGCGGCGCTGCCCGCGCCCCGGCCGCACGCGGGACGGCGTACCGCTGCCGGCGGCGCCCCGCGCACACCGGACGAGGAGGTGCTCTGCGCGCTGTTCGCCGAGGTGCTCGGCGTACCGGAAGTCGGTGTCCACGACGACTTCTTCCGGCTCGGCGGGCACTCGCTGCTCGCGATCACGCTGATCGGGCGGGTCCGCTCGGTGTTCGGCGCCGAGGTGAACCTGCGCAGCCTGCTGGAGGCGCCGACCGTGGCGGGCTTCGCCCGGCGGCTGGCGCACGGCACGGACGCCGCCGACCCGCTGGCCGGACTGCTCCCGCTGCGGCCGGGCGGTGACCGTCCACCCCTGTTCTGCGTGCACCCGGGAGCCGGGGCCGGCTGGGTGTACGCGGGGCTGCTGCGCCACCTGGACGACCGGCAGCCCGTGCACGCCCTCCAGGACGAGCGGCTGAGCGGCGGTGAACCGGCCGCGAGCGTCGAGGAGATGGCCGGGCGCTACGTGCGGCGGATCCGCTCCGTCCAGCCGTCCGGGCCGTACCACCTGCTCGGCTGGTCCTTCGGCGGCCTGGTCGCCCACGCGATGGCCACCCGGCTCCAGGAGGCGGGGGAACAGGTCGCGCTCCTCGCGCTGCTGGACGCCTACCCGCTGCACGATCACGCCACGACGCGCCCGCACCGGGCCGGTGCGGGCGACGGGTTCGGGGAGCTGCTGCGGTCGTTGGGGTACCCGGGGTCCGGGGACGGTGGTGCCGTACGGCGTGCGGGGTACGCCGGGTTCGCGGAGGCGGTGCGCGACGACCCCGCCCTCGCCGGTCTCGACGAGGCGCAGGTGACCGCCATGGCGCGGTCGTTCCGGGAGAACACCGGCCTCGCGGACGTGTTCAAGCCGATGGTCTTCGACGGTGACGTGGACCTGTTCACCGCCACGGTCGGCCGGGAGCCCGGCGCGCCGGGCGCGGCGGACTGGGCGCCGTACCTGACCGGAGAGCTGCGGGTGCGCCCGGTGGCATGCACGCACGGCGGCATGACGGGGCCGGGACCGCTGGCCGAGATCGGCCCGGTGCTGGCGGCCCGGCTGACGGAAGGCGCCGTGGTCGGCCCACCCGCGTGACCAGCCGCGATCGCGCGCACGAAAAGGCCCGCCCGGCCGAGTGGAGGACACTCGGCCGGGCGGGCCTCTTTGCGTTTGCGTGCCGCCGGCCGGCGGCTCAGCGGGCCGTTCCGCCCACCGTCTCGTCCAGCGACTCCGTCAGCTCCCTGACCGTCGGCCGGCTCAGCAGCCGGCGCAGCGAGATGTCCGGTACCCCGTCGTTCCTGATCGTCTCGACGATGCGTACGGCCTGCAGGGAGTCGCCGCCCAGCTCGTAGAAGTCGTCGTCCAGGCCGACGGGCAGGCCGAGTGTGTCCTGCCAGACCGTCCTGATGCGTTCCATGAGAGGGGTGCCGCTCCCGGCGTCCTCGTGCGTGCGGGGCCGTTCGGCGGGGTCGGGCAGGGCCGCCACGTCCAGCTTGCCGTTGGGCGTCAGCGGCAGTTCCGGCAGTGCGGTGAAGGTGGCGGGCATCATGTGGCCGGGCAGCAGCCGTGCCGCACCGGCCCGTACCGCCTCGACGCTGCCGCCGTCGAGCACGACGTAGGCGTCCAGTCGCTGCGATCCGGACTCCTGGCCGCCCGTCCGCCGGACCGCCACGGCAGCGGCCCGTACGCCCGGCTGCTCGCGCAGCACCGACCGGATCTCGTCCGGTTCGATGCGGAAGCCACGGATCTTGACCTGGCCGTCCAGCCGGCCGAGGTGTTCCAGCGTGCCGTCGGGGCGCAGTCTGCCGAGGTCGCCGCTGCGGTAGACCCGGCCGCCGCCGTGCGGGTCGGCGTGGAAGCGCCGCGCGGTCAGGTCCGCGCGGTTCAGGTACCCGTCGGCGACGCCCGCGCCGCCCACCAGGATCTCCCCCGCGACGCCCGGGGGCAGGGTCCGGCCGCGGGCGTCGGTCACGCGGATGTACCAGCCGGGCAGCGGCCTGCCGACCGAGCGGCTGCCGCGGCGCGCCAGTTCCGGCGTCAGGGTCTGCGCGGTGGCGTGCACGGTCGTCTCCGTGATGCCGAACATGTTGACCGTCCGGCAGGTGCCGGACGGGTGGCGCTCGTACCAGGGCAGCAGGAGCCGCGCGTCGAGCGGCTCGCCGCCGAACACCACCAGGCGTACGGCCAGGTCGGCCGGTTCGCGGCGGTCGGCCTCGGCCAGCTGGGCGAAGGCGGACGGGGTCTGGCTGAGGACGGTGACCCGGTGCGCGGCGAGCAGGGCGAGGAACCGGCGGGGATCGCGCGAGGTCCAGTACGGGACGACGACGAGGTGCCCGCCGGTGAGCAGACAGCCCCAGATCTCCCAGACGGAGAAGTCGAAGGCGCTGGAGTGGAAGAAGGTCCAGGTGTCGGCGGCGCCGAGCCGGTAGGTGTCGCGGGTGGCGTCGACGAGTGCGCAGACGTTGCGGTGCGGCACCACGACGCCTTTGGGGCGGCCCGTCGAACCGGAGGTGTAGATGATGTAGGCGGTGTCGGCCGCCGTCACCCGTCCGGGTACGGGTACGGGTACGGAGTCCACCGCGCCCCGCGCCGTGACGTCCTCCGGCGTCACGCGGCGCGTCTCTCTCCGCGCGGGGAAGTCCGTCCGCCCGGTGACGACGACCGCCAGGTCCGCGTCATCGACGGTGTACGCGAGCCGGTCGTCGGGGTGATCGGGGTCCATCGGTACGTAGGTGCCGCCGGCCCGCAGCACGCCGAGCAGGGCGACCACCAGGGCGGCGCTCCGCTCCAGGCAGACGCCGACCCGGGTGCCGCGCCGGACGCCCAGGGCCCGCAGGCCGTGCGCGAACCGTTCGGAGGCGCAGCGCAGTTCGCCGTAGGTCAGGCGTACGGTGCCGTCGGATGCGGAGAGGGCGACGGAGCCGGGGGCGCGCGCCGCCATCGCGTCGAACGCGTCGACGACGGTTCCGGTGAGGGTCGTCCGCAGGGTTTCCGCATGTCCCAGGGCAACGGTCCGCGCCTCTTCGGCGGCGTCGGACAGCTCGGCCTCGTCGACCGTGCGGTCCGGCTCGCCGAGCACCTGCCGGTGGACGTGGGCGACGTGGCTGCCCCACTGCCGCGCGAGGTCCGCGCACACGTGCCTGGGGTCGTGGGTGATCCGGAGCAGCGGCGCGTCGTCCGGGCCGTCGGTGAGGGTGACGGTCAGGGCGAACGTGTCACCGCCGGCCGGGGACGGAAGGCCGAACGCAGCTGCTGATTGCCCTGTATGACGGGCCGCCAGTTTGCCCAGGGTGTCGTCTCCGGCGACCGGTTCGTGGCCCGCCCGCGGCGCGTCCGCCGCCGGAGAAGGCAGGGACAGCGGGAGCAGCGGTACGACGCGCCGCAGCCCGTGGGTGTCGTAGCGGAACAGCACCGCGCTCACCGCCGCGAACCACCCGGCGGCCCCGGTCGGTGTGCCGGCCGGCAGCGGGATGTCGCAGACGCCGGGCTCCCCGGGCGCCTCCGGGTCGCCCAGCCCCCAGTCGAACGGCGCTCCCCCGTCGGCGGGGCCGGGCGCCGGGTTCACGCGTCCTCCCGGGCGTCGCCGCGCCGGGCGAGCGCGTCGGCCGTCGACGTGCGGACGACGTTCAGCAGGTCGGGCACCGCGTCGTTCAGGTACATGTGGCCGCCGGGCAGCTCGACGTACTCGAAACCGAGTCCGGTGGTCTTCGACCAGGCCTGGGCCTCGGCGGCGCTGACGCAGTCGTCGTCCCGTCCGCGCAGCGCGGTGACGGGCACCGGGAGGACGGTGTCCGGGTCCGGGCGGTAGTCCTCGTACATCTCCACGTCGGCGCGGAGCGTGGGCAGGATCAGCTCGCGCATCGCCGGGTCGTCCAGGGCCGGATGGCGGGCTCCGGCGAACTCCTGGACGCGCTCCAGGAACTGCTCGTCGGGCAGGCCGGTGGCGCGCCGCGCCCGCCGGGAGCCGGGGCCGTACGCCCCGCTGACGAAGAGGCGCACCACCTCGGTGCCGGTACGGGCCGCCAGCGCATGCGCCAGGGCGTGGGCGAGGGCGCCGCCGCTGCTGTGCCCGAACAGGGCCACCGGGGTGCCGGCGGTGCCCTCCAGCACCTCGGGCAGGACCCGGCGGACCACGTCGGGGATGCTGCGCAGGGGCTCTTCCTCGATCAGCCGCTCCCGTCCGGGCAGCCGTACGGGGACCAGTGCGATGTCGGGTGCGGCGGGGGCGCGCCACGAGCGGAAGAAGGAGGCGCCGGCTCCCGCGAAGGGGACACAGACGAGCGACAACGTGGCCATGGGCGGTTCTTTCTGCTCCGGGGACGGGCGGGTGTTCAGACGCGGGCCGGCGGTCGCGGGCGCCGGAGTCAGGTGGCGTCGGCCGCCGCGCCGACGCGCCGGCCGGGGTCCGCCGCGACGGCCGCGAGCAGGGACGTGTAGCCGGTGGCCAGGTCCCGGGCCGCATCCGGCGTGAACAGGTCGCGGGCGTACGTGAGACGGACGTCCAGGCCGTCCGCCGCCCGCTGCGGCGTGTGGTGTTCCACCAGTTCGAAGCGGAGGTCGAAGCGCAGCGGCTCCTCCGCCGCGGGCTCCGGCCGTACCGTCAGCTCCGGCAGTTCCAGGTCCGGCACCGGATTGTTCTGGAAGGCGAGCATGACTTGGAAGAGCGGGTGCCGGGTGGCCGAGCGGGCCGGGTTGAGCACCTGCACGAGGTGGTCGAACGGTACGTCCTGGTGGGCGTGGGCGGCGAGGTCGGTGGCGCGGACGCGGGCGAGCAGGTCGCGGAAGGCCGGCGCGCCGTCGGTCCGGGTGCGCAGGACCAGTGTGTTGACGAAGAAGCCCACGAGGTCGTCGAGGGCTTCGTCGGTCCGTCCGGCGACCGGCGTCCCGATGGGCAGGTCGGTGCCCGCGCCGCGCTCGGTGAGCAGGGCGGCCAGGGCCGCCTGGCAGACCATGAACAGGCTGGTCCCCGTCTCGCGCGCCAGGGTGTGCAGCGCCGCCTGGACGTCGGGGGCCACGCGTGCGGTGGTCCGGCCCGCCCGGTGCGTGGGGGCTTCCGGGCGCGGGGCCGCGGCGGGGAGTGTCAGCCGGTCGGGCAGGCCGGTCAGTTCCCGCTGCCAGAAGGCGGTCTGGCGGCTGAGCACCGAGTCCGGTTCCGCCGGCTGTCCGAGGAGCGCGTGGTGCCAGAGCGTGTAGTCGGTGTACTGCACGGGCAGGCCGGGCCAGGCGGGCGGGGAGCCCTGGGAGCGGGCCGTGTAGGCGAGGGCGATGTCCCGTGCCAGCGGGGCGAGCGACCAGCCGTCGCACACGATGTGGTGGAGGACCAGCGAGAGGACGTGTTCCCGTCCGGAGAGCCGGAACAGCCGGGCGCGTACGGGCGTCTCGGCCGTGAGGTCGAACGGGTGGGCGGCCTCGGTGGCCAGCTCGCGCCGCAGCTCCTCCTCGGTGACGGAATCCGCCGGCAGCTCCACCGGGGCTTCGTCCGGGTCCAGCACGACTTGCTGCGGGGTACCGTCCCAGTCGGGGAAGGCGGTGCGCAGGCTCTCGTGCCGGGCCACCACGTCGTTCAGCGCCTGTTCCAGCGCCCCGCGGTCCAGGTTGCCGCGCAGCCGCAGCGCCATCGGCATGGTGTAGTTCCCGTTCGGGCCGTGCAGCCGGCTCTGGAACCACAGCCGCCGCTGTACGGGGGCGAGCGGGATGACGTCGGGCCGGTCCGCGGGCCGCAGCGGCGGCCGTACGGCGTGCTCCCGGCTCGCCAGCCGCTCGGTGAGCAGGGCCACCGTGGGCGCTTCGAACACCGTCCTGAGGGGGATCTCCACGCCCAGTTCGCCACGCAGGCGGCTGATCAGGCGGGTGGCGAGCAGGGAGTGGCCGCCGAGGTCGAAGAAGGAGTCGTCGACCGTGACCCGGTCCAGGCCGAGGACCTGGGCGAAGACCTTGCAGACGATCTCCTCCCGTTCGGTGCGCGGGGCGCGGCCGGCGGAGACGGCCTGGAAGTCGGGGTCGGGCAGGGCCCGGCGGTCGATCTTGCCGCTGGTGGTCGCCGGGAAGGCGGGCAGCGGCACGACGAGGGCGGGGACCATGTAGTCCGGCAGCAAGCCGCGGACGTGGCGGCGCAGTTCCCCGCTGTCCGGTGCCGGGCCGTCCCCGGCGGGCACGACGTACGCGATCAGCCGCCGGTCGCCGCGGTCGTCGGCCCGGTCGACGACCACCGCGCGGCTCACCGCGGGGTGGCCGGCGAGCGCCGTCTCGACCTCGCCGGGTTCGATGCGGAAGCCGCGGATCTTGACCTGTCCGTCGGCGCGGCCGTGGAATACCAGCTGTCCGTCCGGGCGGCGGCGCACCAGGTCGCCCGTACGGTACATCCGGTCGCCGGGCGGGCCGAACGGGCAGGCCAGGAAGCGTTCCGCGGTGAGCGCCGGCCGGTCCGCGTACCCGTCGGCGAGGCCGGGTCCGGCCAGGAAGAGTTCGCCGACGGTGCCGGCGGGCGCGGGGCGCAGCCAGGAGTCGAGCACGTAGGCCCGGGTGTTCCGGATGGGGTGGCCGAGCAGGACCTCCGGGCCGTCGCACTCGGCGGCGAAGCTGTCGCCGGTGGCCTCGGAGGAACCGTAGAAGTTGACCAGGCGGGAGCCGGGCAGGGTGGCGGCGAAGCGCGCGGCGAGGTCCGGGGCGAGGGCTTCGCCGCTGGACACCCAGAGCCGGCAGGACGTCAGGTCCCGGTCGGCGGCCTCGTCCAGCAGGGCTTTCAGGAGGCTGGGGACGACGGTGACGCGGGACTCCCCCGCGTCCTCGATGAACGCGGCGAGTGCGCCGGCGCTCTGTGCGGTCGCCCGGTCGGCCAGCGCCACCCGGGCCCCGTTGAGCAAGGCGCCCAGCAGTTCGGTGGTGCCGTCGAAGAAGCTCAGAGTGGTCTTGGCGACGACCGTTTCGCACGGGCGGTAGGGGAAGGCGTCCGCGTACCAGGCGAGCCGGTTGAGCAGGGCGCGGTGGCTGCCGGTCACGCCTTTGGGGCGGCCGCTGGAGCCGGAGGTGTAGATGAGCGTCGCGGGGTCCGCGGACCGGGCCGGGGCGGGGCAGTCGCCTGCCGTCAGGTCCGTCTCCGGCAGGCCCTCGGTGGCGGTGGCGAAGCCGTCGGCGCGGCCGGTGGCGGCGAGCACGACGGCGGGACCTTCGCCGACGGCGTGCGGCGTGTCCTCGGTGGTGACGACGACAGCGGGTGCGGCGTCCCGGAGCATGAACGCCACCCGCTCCGGCGGGAGTTCCGGATCGACCGGCAGATAGGCGGCACCGCACTTGAGAACGGCGAACAGGGCGACGGGCAGGTCCGCCGTGCGGGGCAGCATCAGGGCGACGCGCTCTCCGCGCCCCGCGCCCTTGGCGGCGAGCAGGCGGGCGAGGCGGTTGGCCCTGGCGTTCAGCTCCCGGTACGTCGTCCCTTCGCCGCCGCAGACCAGCGCGACGGCGTCGGGGGTACGGCGGACCTGCTCCTCGAAGTGGCCGGCGACCGTGCCGTCCGGGACGGGGTGCTCGGGCCCGTGCCCCTCCTCCAGGAGGGCGGCCCGTTCCGCCGGGAGCAGCGGCAGGAGGTCGCGTACCGTGCGCTCCCGGCCGTCGGCGACCAGGGCCAGCAGCCGCACCAGGCGGTCGGCCCACGCCTGCGCCTCGTCGGGCCGCAGCACACCGGGCTGGGCGCCGATCCGTACCTGGAGCGCGGTGCCCGGTACGACGGTGAGGCTGAGCGGGTAGTGGGTCGCGTCCCGGATGTCGGCGGCGGCCAGGCGCAGGCCGGGCGCCAGTTCGTCACCGGCGGCGGCGTCGACCGGGTAGTTCTCGAAGGCGGTGACCGTGTCGAAGAGGACGGGCAGCCCGGCCAGCCGGTGGATCTCGGTCAGCCCGAGGTGGTGGTGCGGCAGCAGCAGCTCCTGCTCGTCACGCAGCCGTCCGAAATAGTCGGCCACCGGCTCGTCCGGGCGCAGCCTTACCCGTACCGGCAGGGTGTTGGTGAGCAGGCCGACCATGGACCCGACGCCGGGCAGCTCCGGCGGGCGTCCGGAGACGACGGTGCCCAGCACCACGTCCTGGCTGCCGGTCAGCCAGCCGAGCAGGACCGCCCAGGCGCCCTGCACGGCGGTGTTCAGGGTGACGTGGCAGCGCCGGGCGGTCTCGGTCAGTGCCGCCGTCGCGGGCTCGGGGAGCACCGAGGTGACCAGGTGGGGCAGTTCCGGCCGGGTGCCGGTGTGACCTGCGCCGGCCACCAGGGCGGGCCGCTCCAGGTCCGCGAGGGACTGCCGCCAGGCCGCGGTGGCCGCCTCGCGGTCCTGGGCGGCCAGCCATCGCAGGTACGAGCGGTACGCGGGCGGTGCGGGCAGTCCGGCGGTGCTGCCGCCCTGGGCGTAGGCGCGGAAGATCTCCTCGATCAGGGTGGGGAAGGACCAGCCGTCGAGCACCAGGTGATGGTTGGTCAGCATCAGCGTCCAGGCTGTCTCGCCGGTGCGGACGAGCCGGCAGCGCAGCAGCGGCGGGCGCGCCAGGTCGAACGGCGTACGGCGGTCCTCGGCGGCCAGCCGCTCCCGGTGCGCGGCGCGCCGCTCCGGGGCCTCGCCGCGCAGGTCTGACTCGGCCCAGGGCAGGGCGGCCTCCCGTACGACGAACTGGAGGGGGTCGCCGTCGGCGCGGGTCGAAAAGCCCGCGCGCAGCGACGCGTGGCGCTGGACGACGGCGGAGCAGGCCCGGTGGAGCAGTTCCGGGTCCACGGGCCCGGTCAGGTCCAGGGTGAGCTGTGCGGTGTACACATCCGTCGCGTCGCCCGCGAGCTGCGCGTGGAAGTAGAGCCCCGTCTGGAGCGGGGTGAGCGGAAGGACGTCTTCCAGCTTGGACATCCGCATGTGGCTAGTCCCACCCCTCCAGTCCGGCTTCCAGTTCGTCGACCTCGGCCTGGCTCAGTCCGGTCAGGGTGAGGTCGGAGGGTGTGTGGCGGCTGACGGCCCGGCCGCCGACGGCGGTCGCGATGTCGGCCAGCGCCTCGTCCCACAGTTCGGCGACGCGGTCCAGGCCGGCTTCCGCGAGCCACCCGGCGGGCGCGCTCCAGGCGGCCTGGATCTCGGGGCCCGCGTCCCCGTCCCGTACGAGCACGTCGAGGGTCAGGCCGTGGCCGGCCGGGGTGCGCGGGTCGCGCCCGTCGCGGATCGCGTCGACGCCGGGCAGCAGGGTCCAGTCCGCGTCGCCGCGGCCGGGCAGCCGTCCCAGGTAGTTGAAGAGGATCTGCGGGCGGGCGAGGGCCGCCAGTTCCGGGCGGGTCGTCCCGTTCAGGTGGCGCAGCAGGCCGTGTCCGAGGCCGTCCCCGGGGGCCGCCCGCAGCTGTTCCTTGACGTGCATCAGCGCCGCGTCCGCCGCCCCCGACGCGGTCAGCCGTACGGGGTGGACGCTGGTGAACCAGCCGACCGTACGGGACAGGTCGGCCTGCCGGCCGTCCGTCTCCCGGCCGTGTCCTTCCACGTCCACGAGTACGTCGTCGCCTCCCGCGATGCCGCGCTCGCGGCGCCACCGGGCGACCGCGCGGGCCAGCGCGGTGAGCAGTACGTCGGGGACGGTGCCGTGGACAGCGGCGGGCGCGTCGGTGAGCAGGGCGGCGCTGCGGGTGTGGTCCAGGATCCGGTACCGGCGCCGGCTGGTGCCCGCGGTGTCGGCCGCCGGGTCGAGCGGGCGCGCGCCGAGCGGCGGGTCGTCCGTGCTCAGCACGTCCTTCCAGTGGGGCAGTTCGGCGAGGCGGTCCGGGTGTCCGGCCTCCTCCCGCAGCAGGCTGCTCCACCGCCCGAACGAGGTGCTGACCGGGGGCAGTTCGGGGGCGGTACCGGCGTCGTGCGCCTGCCGGGCGAGGGCGAGGTCGCGCAGCAGGGTGTGCCAGGAGGCGCCGTCCACCGCCAGATGGTGCACCACGAGCAGCAGTACGCCGGGCCGGTCGCGGCCCGCGTCGAACCAGCAGGCCCGGAGCATGGCGCCGGACCACGGGTCGAGCCGGGCCGCTGTCCGGGGGATGTGGCCGGCGGCGCGGGCGGCGAGCGTGGCGGTGCCGGCCGAGGGGTCGGTGACGTGCTCGACGAGCGCGGCCGTGTCGACGGTGTCGGGGGGAGCCACGTCGAGGTGCCACTGCCCGCCGTCGTCCACCAGCCGGGCGCGCAGCATGTCGTGGTGGCCGACCAGCGCGCCGAGTGCCGCGCGCAGGCTCTCCTCGGTGAGGCCGGCCGGGGCACGGACGAGGACCGACTGATGGTAGGCGTCCACCGGACCGCCCAGCTCACGCAGCCATTCCATGATCGGGGTCGTGCTGACGGGCCCCGTCTTGGCGTCGTGTGCGGGCGTGCCGTCCGGGTCCGTCTCTTCGGGCGGTGCCGGTTCGGCGACCCGTGCCAGGCCGGCCGGGGTCTCGTGCGCGAAGACCTGCTTGAGGGTGATCGCCCAGCCGGTCTCGCGGGCACGGGCGACGAGCTGGATGGCGGTGATGCTGTCGCCGCCGAGGTCGAAGAAGGCGTCGTCCGGGCCCGCTTCGGGTGCGCCGAGGACGTCACGGAACAGGGCGAGCATCGCGTCCAGAGCGCTCTGGTCCGCGTCGCCGGAGGCGTCGGACGCGGGCTGCCCGACCGGCCGTACCGGTTGTACGGGCGTGGTGCGGGGCCACCGGCTGGCGGCGGGCGGGGCCGGCCCGATGGCCGCGTGCGGCTCGTCGGCGGCCGTCGTCAGCAAGCCGAGCAGTGTCTGCTGGACGTGGGCCAGGTCCTCGCTGTCGTAGCGCGCGGCGTTGCCGTCGACATCGAGGCTCAGCCCCGCGCCGTCCTGGCGGCCGCAGACGCCGACGGCGAGGTCGTCGACCGGCCCGTTGGAGAGGTTGTGCGCGGTGACGGCATGGCCGCCGAAGCGGAACGCGTACGGGAAGGTCATGACGTTCACCAGGGGGCCGGTGGTGCCCTGGTCGCCGACGGCGTACCCGAGGTCGCGGTGCAGGTCCTCGGAGCGGTACCGCTGGTGCGGCAGTGCCCGCTTGATCTCGTCAGCGGCCTGCCGCGTCAGCGCCGCCCAGGTGGTGGCGGGGTGCACGGCCAGCCGGACCGGTACGACGTTCGACAGCATGCCCGGGGTGGTGCGCGCGAGCGTGCCCCGGCGCGCGGTGACGGGCAGCGACAGGAGGATGTCGTCGGCGCCGGTCGCGTGGTGCAGGCAGGCGGCGACGGCGGCCACGACGGCCGGCGCGACGGAGCGGCCCAGGGCGGCCCGCAGCCGCTCGGCCGTAGCGGCCGGGACCTGCCCGGCGTGGCGCAGGACGGGTGCCCCGGCGTCCCGTGGGAGGCGGGACAGCGACACGGGCGCCGGGCGGTCGGCCAGCTTCCGTGTCCAGTGGTCGCGGTCCGCGGTGCAGGCGGCGGACGTGCGGTACGCCTCGTCGTCCGCCAGGAGGGCGGTCAGCGGCGCGAACGGCGCCGTCTCCGGGCCGCTGTCCGGCCGGGCGTACAGGTCGGCGACGCGCTGCGCGAACAGGGCGGCGCCGAACCCGTCGATGGCCAGGTGGTGGGCCCGCTGGTACCACATGTGCCGGTCGGGGGCGATGCGGAACAGGCAGACGGTGCAGGCCGGTTCGCGGGTGATGTCCAGCGGCCGGGCCAGGTCCGCGCGCATCCACGCCACCGCGGTCTCGGCGGCCCGCGCGTCCGCCGCGAGGTCCAGGTACTCCACCTGCGGACCGGGGCCCTGGCGTACGGCCTGCCGCGGTCCGGCCGGGGTGTCGGTCACCTGGACGCGCAGCGCGTCGGTCTCCGTCCAGGCGCGTGTCCAGGCCGCCCGGAAGGCTCCGGAGTCCACCGGTCCGGCGATGTCGAAGTACTCCGCGATCTGGTAGCGGCCGCCCTTGGCTCCGGCCTGGTCCGCGTACCAGATGCCGAGCTGGGCCCGGGACAGCGGGAGACGGGCGTCGGCGATGTCGTGCATGTCAGGCTCCGCCGGCCGCGGTTGCGGCGCGTACGGCGTCGGGCCAGCCCTCGGGGTCCGGACCGAACTGGCACAGGAAGGCGTACACCAGACGCTCCAGGCCGAAGCCGGCGCAGGCGCTGCGGACCGGCCCGTCGTCGCCCTGGCCGATGCCGAAGCCGCGGCCGAACAGGTCGTCGTGGAAGTTGAAGGAGCCGACGGCGATGCTCCGGCCGGGGGCGACGTCGAGCCGCAGCTCGTACTTCAGCTCCATCAGCCGTTGGGACCAGATGCGCTCGGAGGTGTCGGCGGCGCAGAAGAACGGGTCGTTGCCCACTTCGCAGAAGCCGCTCAGGCCGAGGCCGGCGGCGAAGTCGAAGACGGTGTGCATGAACGTCTCGCGGGCGGCGAGCACGTCGTCGCGCGGACCGAGGAAGACGATCTCCCGGATGGTGAAGTCCCAAAGCCGTTCCAGGGTCGTGGCGTAGGCCGCCTCGTAGCGGAACGACTTGCCGCGGGAGGTGACCACGTGCACCCGGCCGGCTTCGAGGTTCCGGCCGCTGTACTGGTGGAAGGTGTGGTAGCACATCGTGGGCGGCAGGCAGTAGTCCACGTTCCGGCACGAGGCGAGGACCGCGGCGTCGATGCCCTGGCCTCCGTAGGCGGCCTGGAACTCCTCGTACACGTCGATGTCGTTGTGCAGCCGGGTCACGAACATCAGGTGGTGCGGGAACGAGGAGAAGTAGCCGGCCGTTTCCAGGGCGCGGGTGCTGATGAGCGTGGGATAGCGGTATTCGGTCGCGGTGAAGTGCCGGGCGAGCAGGTCCTTGACGGCCCGGTCGAAGTAGGTGAGGAGGGACAGCAGCGGCTCCCCGAGGGCGACCTGGCCCTCGCCTGCCGCGCTGACCGCGCCGGACTCGGCGAGCCGGGCGAAGGTGTCGCCGCCCTCGACGGTGCGCCGGTGCGGTGAGGTCCACACCGACTTGGGCGCGGTCGGCCACTGTTTGCGTACGTCGGCGTCCACCACCCGGTTGACCTTGTCGGCCACGGCGGCGTGCGCGAGCGGCCGCTCCGAGAGCAGGATCACGCCCCGCACTTCGCCGTCCTCGGTGACCAGCTCGAATCCGCTGATCTCCGGCGCGACGAAGTACAGCCGCCGCTCGATCTCGGGCGCGAGGCTGTCCGGCACCGGGGTGTGCAGGTCGATACGGGTGCGGACGGGCCCGGTGCCGTCGGCGGCGGCCGGCGGTCCGGCCGGGTGGTACGCGCGTGTCATGGTGGCTCACTCCTGGCCGGACGGACGGGATGACGGGACGGGAGAAGGGACGGCACCGCCGGCCGGGCTCGCGCCGGGCGTCGGGGTGGCGGGCGGCCGGCGGGCCGCAGCCCGCCGCACCGCGCGTACGTCGCTCAGGCGGCCGCCGCGGTCTTCGCGGTGACCAGGTCGGCGATCCCCTTGACCGAACGGAAGTTGTCGAACTCCATGTCCTCGGGGCCGAGCCGCAGCGAGAACTCCCGTTCCACGAAGAGGGCGAGCTGCATCGCGAAGAGGGAGTTGACGAGCCCGAGGGCGAAGATGTCGTCCTCGTCGGCCAGTTCGTGGCCGCCGAGCTGCGGTGCCAGGAACTCCTTGACCCGGGCCCGCACGTCGTCGTACGTCATGGTGCTCTCCTTGGGTGGAAAAGTGCGCTCAGCAGGTGGGGAGCGCTCAGCAGGTCAGGTGTGCTCAGTACGTGTAGAAACCGCGGGAGGTCTTCCGGCCGAGCAGCCCGGCGTCGACCATCTTCTGGAGCAGCGGCGCGGGCCGGTACTTGCTGTCCTTGAAGCTCTCGTACATGACCGTGATGGAGTTCAGGATCGTGTCGAGGCCGATGAGGTCCCCGGTCTCCAGCGGCCCCATCTTGTGCCCGAAGCAGCCCTTGAACATCCGGTCGACCTGCTCGGCCGTCGCGACCTGGTCCTGTACGCAGAAGATCGCCTCGTTGATCGTCAGCATCAGGACCCGGTTGGTGACGAAGCCGGGGGCGTCCTGGACGACGATGCCTTCCTTGCGCAGTTCCTTGAGCAGTCCGAGCCCCGTCTCCAGCGTCCCGGCGGAGGTGAAGTGGCCCTGGACGACCTCGACGGTGTCCATGAGCGGTACGGGGTTCATGAAGTGCATTCCCAGCACCTCGGCCGGGCGGCCGGTGACCGAGGCCACCCGGGTGACGGGGACCGCCGAGGTGTTCACGCCGAACACCACGCCGGGGCGGCAGATGGCGTCGATGCGCTCGTAGACCGCGCGCTTGACGTCCCAGTTCTCGGTGACGTTCTCCACGACGAAGTCGGCGTCGCGCAGCGCTTCGGGGTCGGTGCCGCAGGAGATGCGGCCGAGGACGGTACCAGGGTCCTCCTTCGGCTGCCCGCCGCGGAACAGGCCCTGCATCCGCAGGTCGCGTTCCATCTGTTCGCGGGCGCTCGCCAGCTGGCTTTCCGCGATGTCGACCAGGATCACGCCGAACTCGGCCTGGGCCAGGGCCTGGGCCACGCCGCGGCCGATGGTTCCG
This sequence comes from Streptomyces sp. NPDC030165, assembly GCF_055573595.1. NCBI lineage: Bacteria > Bacillati > Actinomycetota > Actinomycetes > Kitasatosporales > Streptomycetaceae > Streptomyces > Streptomyces sp. NPDC030165. The sequence continues at coordinate 50,488 of NZ_JBVIBD010000012.1, forward strand.
GCGCCGATCACGCCTACTGTCCGCACGTTCACGCACTACCGCCTTCGGGAGATCGAGTGGAGATCGAGTGGGTGGAAAGGGGCCGGGCGGTGCCGTTACCGGGCGGACCGCAGGTCGTCGACGAGCCGTCCCAGGGCGTGCACGGTGGGGCCCTCGTAGACGATGGTCAGGGGGACGGCGAGGGACAGTTCCTGCCGCAGGCGGTGCACGACCTGGAGCCCGAGCAGCGAACTGCCGCCCAGTTCGAAGAAGTTGTCGTGCACGCCGACGTCCGCCACGCCCAGCAGTTCCTGCCAGACCTCCGCGACCAGCCGTTCGGTGTCGGTGCCGGGCGCGACGTAGGGGTTGCGCAGGTTGGGGCGCTCGTGGCGGCGGGCCGGTGCGGGGGTGTCCGCGGCGGGCGCGGCCCACTGGTCCCGGCGGCGGTTCAGGTCGCCGGTGGACAGGATGGTCTGGGGCTGCGGGACGCTCGCCAGCAGCGCTTCGGTCGCCCGGCGGCCCTCGTCGGGGGTGAGGGCGAGTTCCTGGACGGCGGCGCCGATGCCGTCCTGGGGCCGCTGCCCGAAGCGCCAGGCTTCCCAGTTCACGCTGGTCCACGGCCTGCCGGGGCCATGGTGCCGCTGGGCGAACGCGTCGAGTACGGCGTTGGCGGCAGCGTACGCGGTGAAGCCGAGGCCGCCGAGGAGCGAGGCGACCGAGGAGCACAGGATCGCGAAGTCGAGCTGCTGGTCGGCCAGTACCTCGTCGAGGACGTAGGTGCCGTACAGCTTCGGGGCGAAGTGCCAGTCGCTCTCCTGCTCGCCGAGGTCGGCGACGACGCGGTGCGCGCCGGGGCCGGTCGTGCCGGCGCAGTGCAGGAGGCCGTCGACGCGGCCGTACGCCTGGACGACGGCTTCCTTGACCTCGCGCATCCGGTGCGGGTCGGACACGTCGGCGGCGACGGTCATGACCTGGCTGCCCAGGTCTTCCAGCGCGCGTACGGCGCGGATCTGCTCCCGTACCTCTTCGGGCAGGTGCGGGGCGTCCCAGTCCTCGCGGGCCGGCAGTCCGGTGCGGCCGAGCAGGACCAGGCGGACCGGAGCCTGTTCGGCCATGACCCGGGCCATGAGCAGGCCGATCTTGCCGAGGCCGCCGGTGATCAGGTAGACGCCGTCCGCCTTGACCGCGGTGCCGTCGCGGCGCGGGGGTTCGGCGGCCACGTACGTGGGGGTCCAGCGGTGCCGGCCGCGCAGGGCGACGGTGCGGTCCCCGGGTGCACGCGAGAGGTCCTCCAGGAGGCGGTCGACCGTGCCGGGGCCGGGCTCCTCCCCGTCGAGGCGCAGGTCGAGATGGACGCAGTCGAGCGCGGGGAACTCCTGCGGGAGCACCTTGCAGGCGCCCTGGACTGCCGCCTTGGGCGGGCACAGGGGCTCGTCGCCGGTGACCGCGCAGACCTCGCTGGACACCACGTCCCAGCGCTGCGGCACGCTCATCAGCTCGGTCTCGGTGGTCCGGGCCCAGTGCACGAGGCTGTCGAAGCCGCGGTGGAGCAGGGCCCGTACGTCCTCGGGTGCGGGCGTGTGGCGCGCGTCGGCGCCGACGCTCCAGCAGTGCACCACTCGGTCGGGCAGCGGGCCGCTCTCGCGCAGCGCCTCGGCCAGTTGCGCGTAGTGCCCGGGACGGGCCGGGTCCAGGACGTAGTCGTGCTCCGTCTTGCGGTCCCAGGCGCTGCCCATGGACACGGTCCGCACGGTGGCGCCGCAGCTTTCGAGGCGGGCGGCGAGCCCGCGGCCGACGCCGTGTTCGTCGGTGAACACCAGCCAGCTGTGCGCGGCCAGTGCGGCCGGGGAGACCGCCGGGGCCGGGCCTGCCTGCTGCCAGGACGGCGCGTAGAACCAGCGGGACAGCTCCGTCTGCCGGCCCGGCGCGGGGTCCGTGGTCAGCGGCGCGGCTCCGGGCTCCAGCCAGTAGGTGCGGCGCTCGAAGGGGTACGTGGGCAGCGGGACGCGCCGGGCGCCGGTGTGCGGCGGGAACGGGGTGTCGCGGCCCGCCAGCCACAGGCGTCCCGCCGCCGTGAGGAGGGCCGCGCGGTCGGACTGCCCGTCGAAGGCGCCCGGCAGGGAGGCGACCACGACCCGGTCGGCGACGGCCCCGGCCGCCGGGTGCCGCAGGGCATCGGTGACCAGGGTGCGGCCGGGGCCGACCTCCACGACGGCGATGTCCGGGACGGACCACAGGGTGCCGAGGCCGTCCGAGAAGCGCACCGGGCTGCGCAGGTGCCGGGCCCAGTACGCGGGGTCGGTGGCCTGCTCGTCGGTGATCCAGGTGCCGGTGACGTTGGAGACGAACGGCACGGCGGGCGGGCTGAGGCGCACTTCGCGGACGAGGGCGGCGTACGGTTCGACCACCGGGTCCATCATCGGCGAGTGGAAGGCGAAGCGGGTGCTCAGCCGGCGGGAGGCGGTGCCGGCCGCCAGCAGGTCCGCGGCGACCCGTTCGACGGCGGCGGCGGTGCCGGACAGTACGCAGCTCTGCGGGCCGTTGACGGCGGACACGCACACCTCGCCGTCCGTGTGGCGGGCGGCCTCGGCCTCGGACAGCGGCACCGCGAGCATGGCGCCCTCGCCCTGTTCCTCGATGAGGCGGGCGCGCTCGACGACCAGGCGCAGGGCGTCCGGCAGCGCGAAGACTCCGGCCACGCACGCGGCCACGTACTCGCCGAGGCTGTGCCCGATCATCGCCTCCGGTTCGACGCCCCAGGACGCCCACAGCCGGGTCAGGGCGTACTCGACGGAGAAGACGGCGGCGTACCCCAGCCGCGGCTGGTCGAGCGGGTGCTCGCTGCGCTCCGGCTGGAGCAGCATCCGGCGCAGGTCCAGGCCGCCGGGGGCCGCGCCGGACGGCTTCTGTGCGGCTTGGGTCAGGTGGGGGCGGATGTCCTCGCCGAGCAGCGGCAGCAGCAGTTCGGCGCACCGGTCCAGGGCGTCGCGGAAGACCGGTTCGTCCGCGTACGCGCCGGCGGCCATGCCGGGGTGCTGCGATCCGAAGCCGGTGAACAGGAAGGCCACCGGCCGGTGCGCGTCCCTGGTCTCGGCGGTGAGCAGCCGGCCGCCGTCCGGGTCGCCGAGGGCGCTCAGCGCGTCCTCGGTGCTCCCGCACACCAGCGTCCGACGGTACGGGAACGCCTTGCGCCCCTGCTGGAGGGTGTACGCGATGTCTGCCAGCGGCAGTTGCGGGTGGGCGCGCAGGTGGTCGTGGAGCTGTCCGGTGGCCGCTTCGAGGGCTTCGGGGCTCTTCGCGGAGAGCACCAGGAGCTGTTCGGCGGGCGTCTCGGGCCGCGGGGCGCGGGGGCGTTCCGGGGCCTGTTCGAGGATGAGGTGGGCGTTGGTGCCGCCGAGGCCGAAGGAGCTGACCGCGGCCCGGCGCGGCCCCTCGCCCGCGGGCCAGGGCGACAGCTCCGTAGGGACGTGGAAGGGGCCGTCGTCCAGGCCGAGCCGCGGGTTGGGCTCCTCGAAGTGCAGCGACGGCGGGATGTCGCCGTGCTCGACGATCAGCACCGTCTTGATCAGCCCGGCCACGCCCGCCGCCGAGTCGAGGTGCCCGATGTTGGTCTTCACGGAGCCGAGGGCGCAGTGGCCGCGCGGCACGCCCGCGTAGGCGGAGGTGAGCGCGGAGACCTCGATGGGGTCGCCCAGGGCGGTGGCGGTGCCGTGCGCCTCCACGTAGCGGATGGTGTCCGGTTCGACGTCGGCGTTGGCGAGGGCGGTGGTGATGACGTCCGCCTGGGAAGCGGCGCTGGGCGCGCTGAAGCCCGCGCGGCCCGCGCCGTCGTTGTTCACGGCGCTGCCCTTGATGACGGCGTGGATGTGGTCGCCGTCGGCGACGGCGTCCTGGAGGCGCTTGAGCACCACCATGCCGACGCCGTCACCGCCGACGGTGCCCTGGGCGCGGGCGTCGAACGTCCGGCAGAGCCCGTCGGGCGCGTAGATCCCGTCCTCGCGGTAGCGGTAGCCGTCGCGGCGCGTCACGTCGATGGCGACGCCGCCGGCGAGCGCCGTGTCGCACTGGTACGACAGCAGCGCCTGGCACGCCTGGGCGACGGCGACCAGGGAGGTGGAGCAGGCCGTCTGGACGGTGACGCTGGGGCCGTTGAGGCCGAGTTTGTACGAGACGCGGGTGCTGAGGAAGTCGGGGCGGTTGCCGATGACGACCTGGTTGCCGCCCATCACGTCGACCGCGTCCGGGTTGGCGGCGATGTTGAAGAGCAGGTACGTGTTGTTGCCCGCTCCCGCGTAGACGCCTACCAGGCCGTCGTCGCGCGCGGGGTCGTGCCCGGCGCTCTCCAGCGCGGCCCAGGCGCATTCGAGCAGCACCCGGTGCTGCGGGTCCATCAGCTCGGCCTCGCGCGGGGAGTAGCCGAAGAAGGCCGCGTCGAAGGAGTCGCTGTCCTCCAGCAGGTAGCCCGCCGCGACGAAGTCCGGGTCGTCGAGGGTCTCGGGGGCGACACCGCGGGCGGCCAGTTCCTCCCGGTCGAAGCGGGTGACGGCACAGGCCCCCGCCTTCAGGTTGGTCCAGAACTCCTCGACCGTACGGGCCTCGGGGAAGCGCCCGGCCATGCCCACGACCGCGATGTCGAGGCTCTCCTCGAACGCGTCGGGCACCTCGGGGGACGGCTCAGTCATCACGGCCTCGCTTCGCTCGCAACTGCTGTTGGCGGCGCTTCATCAGCGCGTTGTGCTGGACGGTCCGGGCCCGGTGGGCGGTGGGCGCGGGCCGGTCGGGACGCTCGGAGAGGTAGGCGGCCTGGGCCCGGACGGACGTGTGCCGGAACAGGTCGAGCAGGTCGATCGTGCGGCCCGCCACCTCCTGGAGCCGGTGCTGGAGTTCGACGAGGAGCAGGGAGTGTCCGCCGATGTCGAAGAAGTTGTCCTCGACGCCGACGGTCCCGGCCGGCAGCAGGTCCTTCCAGACGCCCGCGATACGGCGTTCCAGCTCGTTGCGCGGCGGTACGGCCGGTGCGCCCCGGCCGGGGTCCGCGGCGGCCGGGGCGGGCAGCGCCCCTCGGTCGACCTTGCCGTGCGGGGTGAGCGGCAGTGCGCCGAGGACCACCGTGGCCTGCGGGATCATGTGCGGGGAGAGCCGTTCGCGCAGGTGGCGGGCGAGGTCGTCGGTGGCGAACCCGTCCGGTGCGTGCGGCGCCACGTACGCGACGACCCGCCGGTCCCCCGGTGTGTCCTCCCGGATGACGGCCACCGCGTCCCGTACTCCGGCGTGGCCGGTCAGCGCGGCCTCGATCTCGCCCAGGGCGACGCGGAAGCCCCGTACCTTGATCTGGTCGTCGCGGCGCCCGAGGAAGGCGAGGGTGCCGTCGGGCAGGCGGCGTACGAAGTCGCCGGTGCGGTACAGGCGGGCGCCGGGACGGCCGCCGAGGGTGTCCGGGACGAAGGCGGCGGCGGTGAGGTCGTCCCTGCGGTGGTAGCCGCGGGCGAGGAGGCTGCCGCCGATGAGCAGTTCGCCGGCCACGCCGATCGGTACGGGCCGCAGGTCCGCGTCGACGACGTACGCCTGGGTGCCGGGCAGCGGCACGCCGATCGGCGCGGTGTCCCAGACCGCGTCCGGGTGGTCGGCGACGGTGAGGGTCAGCACGCCCACCGTCGTCTCGGTGGGGCCGTAGTGGTTGAACACCCGGCAGTGCGGCACCAGCCGTTGCAGGTCACGCAGCCAGGGCCAGTCGGACGCCTCGCCGCCGACGACGAGGACGCGGCGGGGCAGCAGTTCGGGGAAGCGGGGGGACGCCTGGAGGGCGCGCAGGTGGGAGGGCGCGATCTTCAGGCAGTCGACGCGGTGCTCCTGGGCCCAGTCGGCCAGCTTCCCGGCGTCCAGGGCCGTCTCGCGAGGCAGCAGGTGGACCTCGCCGCCGGTGCACAGCGGCGGTACCAGCGCCGTCACGCTGGAGTCCACGGTGAGGGGTTGGACCATGGCGAAGTTCATCGGCCCGTCGATGCCGAGCCGGTCGACGGCCGCGTAGGTGTAGGCGACGAGCTGTCGGTTCTCCACGACGACGCCCTTGGGCCGGCCGGTCGATCCGGAGGTGTAGAGGAGGTACGCGGCGTGGTCCAGGACACCGGGCGGGGCGGGTACGTCGTGGCCGGGCCTGCCCTCCAGTGCCGACCAGTCGGCGTCGAGGGTGATGACGTCGTAGCCGGTGACGGCCGACGGTTTTGGGGCGATCACGACGCGGACCGCGGCGTCGTCGAGGATGCCAGCCCGGCGTTCGGCAGGGTCCCGGGGATCGACCGGTACGTACGCGCCGCCCGCCTTGAGCACGCCGAGCGCCGCCACCACCAGCTGCACGCAGCGGTCCATGCAGATGCCGACGGTCACCTCGGGCCCGGTGCCCGCCTCCCGCAGCAGGTCCGCCAACTGGTTGGCCCGGCGGTTGAGTTCCCCGTACGTCAGGGACGCCTCCGGCGAACGCACCGCCACGGCGTCCGGGGTCTTCCCGGCCTGCGCCTCGAACAGCTGGTGAAAGGCCGCGTCCGGGACATCGGTCACCACGCTGTTCAGCTCGGCGGCCGTACGCTCCTCCTCGGCGGTGAGCAGCGGCAGCTCCCCCAGCGCCCGGCCCGGGTCCCGCGCCACGCCGGCCGCGAGCGTCGTGTAGTGCGCCAGGGCGCGACGGGCCGTGTCCCGGTCGAACACGTCCTCCGCGTAGACCAGTTGACCGCCCACCCGGCCGCCGTCCTCGGTGAGGCGCAGCTCCAGGTCGCCGTGTGCGGCGCCGTTGTGCACGAGCGGGAAGACGGCCGTGACCGTGCCGAACGCGTCGGCCGGCGGGGCGTTGTGGAACGCGAAGCCGGGCCGCCCGAGGACGGCCAGGAGTGACACCGGCCGCTCCCCCGCCTCCCCGGCGCCACTCGCGCCGTCGAGGGCGCGCTGCACGTTCCCGGCCAGCTCGCGGAGCGTCTGGGCGCCGGTGACCTCGGCCCGTACGGGCGTGAGCGTCTCCCGGTGCTCCGCGGTCCGTACGGGCGTGGGGGTGGCGACGACGATGTCCGTCTGCCCGCTGTAGCGGTGCAGCAGCGCCATCTGGAGCGCGAGCAGGACGGCGGGGAGCCCGGCATCACAGGAGGCGCCCAGGTCCCGCAGCGCGGCGACGGTATCGGCCGGCAGCTCGAAGGGGAGCGCTCCGGCGGCGAAGTCACGCCGGGCGGGGCGCGGCCGGTCCAGCGGGAGTTCGGGGGCGGGCGGCAGGTCGGCGTCGGGCTCGGGGGCGTGCTCCGGGAGCGGCCGGGACGAGACGGTCCGCTGCACGGGCCGGGCCTCGGCGGCGGCCCCCGTCACCTCGCCGACCGCCGCCCCGTACGCCTCACCCGCCTCCCGCAGCAGGCCCCTGGCGGACGCCTCGTCGCCCACCAGCCGGTGGAGCACGACCACCAGCAGGTGGTCGGTGGCCCCGCACCGGATCAGGCAGGCGCGCGCGAGCGGCCCGGCCGCCAGGTCGAACGGTGCACGGACGGCCGCGGCCACCAGTTCGTCGGTACGGGACGCCCGCGCGTCCGCGTCGAGGCCGCTCACGTCGTGCTCGGTCAGCGGCAGCGCACCCTCAGCGGCGGGCGTGCGGACCGGCACGCCGTCGGCCACGCCGAAGCGCTCGCCGAGGGACGGCCGTGCGGCTGCCGCGGTACGCACGGCTGCCGCGAGGGCGCGCGGGTCCAGTTCGCCGCGCAGCCGGACCGCCACGGGAACGTGCGCGAGGGGACTGTCCGGCGCCGAGCGGCTGATCAGCCACGCCTGCTGCTGGGCGGACGAGAGAGCCGCCGGGCCGGCCGGGGATGGGGATAGCGTCATGGAGACTGCCTCGGGATCGTGGGGAGTCACGCGGTGACGGGGGGCGTGGGCGGTGGGCCGGTCAGGGCGTGACCGGGGCCGTGGCCGCCGGGTGGCGGATGCTGCCGCTCCAGCGGCCGAGCATCGACTGGTGCAGCTGCGTGGTGCCCTCGATGATCTCCATGACCTTCGCGTCCCGGTACAGCCGGCCGACCGGGGCGTCCGGTCCGACACCGTGCGCGCCGAGGATCTGTACGGCGTCGGACGCCACCCGGTTCGCGGTGACCGAGGCGAAGTACTTGGCCAGCAGGGTCTGGTTCACGGCGTCCGGGTCACCCTGCTCCTTGCCGGCTCCGGCCTCGTGGCACAGCAGCCGGGCCGCGCGCGACCCGGCGACCATGTCGGCGAGCATCCGCTGCACCAGCTGGTGGTCGATGAGGGGCGAGCCGTACTGCGCGCGGTCCTGGGCGTACCGGGAGGCGGTCTCCAGGCACGCCTGGGCGAGGCCGACGCAGCCCCAGGCCGTGCTGTAGCGGCCGATGTCGAGTGAGGTGGACGCGACGAAGGCCAGTCCGGCACCGGGCCGCCCCACCATGGCGCCGGCCGGCAGCCGGCAGTCGTCGAAGGTGATCTCGGCCAGGGACGAGCCGCGCAGTCCGAGCAGGTCCCGCAGGGGCTCGACGCTCAGACCAGGGGTGTCGCGTTCGACGAGGAAGGCGGTGTGCCGCCCCTCGTACTGCGCGAAGACCAGGAAGACGTCGGCGATGTCCGCGAAGCTGATCCACTTCTTGCGGCCGGTGAGGACGATACCGGAACCGTCTGGGCGGGCCTGGGTCCGCACGCTCTTGGCGTCGCTGCCGACGTCCGGCTCGGTCAGCGCGAAGGAGGCCACGGCGTCGCCCTCGGCCAAGGGTTTGAGCCAGGTCTCCCGCTGTTCGGCTGTGCCCCACCGCCAGAGGGCGTGCGAGACCATGTCGGCGCAGGCCACGAAGTTGCGGACGTTGGAGCAGGTGCGGCCCAGCTCCTCGGCCAGCAGGCCGTAGCTCACCGTGTCCAGGGCCGAGCCGCCGGCCTCGGCGGGCAGCAGCGCGGAGATCCGGCCCTCGCGGGCGAGGTCCTTGACGAGGTCGCGCGGCATCGCCTGGCCCCCGTCGACGGCCTGCGCCCGGGGCGCCACCACCCGGTCGGCGAATTCCCGGAAGGAGCTCCAGGCGCTCCGCTGCGCCGGCGTCAGCTGACTGATCATCAGGGGTTCCTTCCCTGTCGGTGCGGTCCACGGCGGTGCGGTGTACGGGCGCGGGTCACGGCCCGGTGACCAGGTGGGCCGCCAGCTTCGCCAGGAACGCGTCCTCGTGGTCACGGAGGAAGAAGTGGTCGCCGTCGATCTCCTCGACGGTGACCGGGGCATGGGTGTACTTCGACCAGGCGTCCGCCGCGGCGCGGTCGGCCTCCTGGTCGTCGGCGCCGCAGAAGACCGAGACGGGGCAGTCCAGGGGGTCGGCGGCGGGGGCGCGGTAGTGGTCCAGGATCGTGTAGTCCGCCCGGATGACCGGGAGGTAGAGCTCCAGCAGCTCGGGGTTGGACAGCAGCTCTTCGGGGGTGCCGCGCAAGGCCCGCAGACGGGCGGTGAGTTCGGCGTCCGGCAGGTCGTGGTTGGTCTCGGCGGGGGTGGCCTCGTGCGGAGCCAGGCAGGCGGAGACCACCAGGCGGCGCGGTGCCGGGAAGCCGTGGGCTGTCAGGTGCCGGGTGAGTTCGTAGGCGAGGATGCCGCCGAAGCTGTGGCCGAAGACGGCGTAGGGCGCCTGCCGTGCCTCGCCCATGCCGCCGGTCACGTCGTCCAGCAGGGCGCCGAGTTCGCGGGCGGGCGGGTCGGTCCAGCGGGAGCCCCGGCCGGGCAGCTCCAGCGGCCGTACCGTCACCGTGGGCGGCAGCTTCGCGGCCCACGGCTCGTAGATGCGCGCCGACGCACCCGCGTACGGGAGGCAGTAGAGCGTCAGGCCGGGCGCCCCGCCGTCGTCCGGGGCTTCCGTCGCGGCCCGGTGCGACGCGGCGAGGCCGAGCAGCCCGCCGACCGTGGGGTGGTCGTGGATCTGCCGCAGGGTGACGCGGTGGCCGAGCGCCTCGGACAGCCGGCGCTGGAACTCCACGACCAGGATGGAGTTCCCGCCGGCCGCGAAGAAGTCCTCGTCGTCGGAGGCGGCGTCCGCCTCCAGGGTCTCCCGCCAGGCCCGCAGGACGGCGGCCCGGCGTGCGGAGGTGGCATCGTTCATGGCGCGCGTTCCTTACCGGCCGGCGTCGGCCAGAGAAGCGCGGTCCACCTTGCCGGAGCTGTTCCGGGGCAGGGACCGCACCACGTGGATCTTGCTCGGGCAGTGGCTCGCGGGCAGCCGGGTACGGATCCAGGCGGCGACCGAAGCGGCGGTCAGGTCCTCGGGCGCCACCACGTGCGCGGCGATGTGGGCGCGCTCCGGCCGGCCCGCGTCGTGGACCACCGCCACCGCCTCGGTCACCGCGGGGTGCTCCTCCAGTACGGACTCCACCTCGCCCAGTTCGACCCGGTGGCCGCGCAGCTTGATCTGCCCGTCGACGCGCCCGAGGTACTCCAGGGTGCCGTCGGCCGTGCGGCGGGCGCGGTCGCCGGTGCGGTAGGCGCGGGCCGGTCCGTGCGGTGTCCGCCGTACGGCGAAGCGTTCCGCGGTGGTGTCCGGGCGGCCCAGGTAGCCCGAGGCCAGGCCGTCGCCGTAGAGGAGGATTTCGCCGTCCTCCAGGAAGACGCCGCTGCCCGGCAGCGGGTCGCCCAGGTGGACGGCGTCCGGCGTGGTGACGTGGGCCGCGGTGGCCCAGATGGTGGCCTCGGTGGGTCCGTAGAGGTTCCACAGTTCGCTGCCGTGGCCGAGCAGGGCGGCGGCGAGGCTGGGGGTGAGCGCTTCGCCGCCGCACCAGACGCGGGGGCGGTGCGCGGCCGGCGGGGCGCCGGCGGCGAGCAGCAGCCGCCAGAAGCTGGGGGTCGCCTGGATGACGTCCGGGGTGTGCCGGGCGGTGAACTCCGCGAAGACCGCGGGGTCCGTGCGTGCCTCGGCGGGCACGGTGACGAACCGGGCCCCGACGGCCAGCGGCACCAGCATCTCGGCGAGCGAGATGTCGAACGACAGCGCCGTCATGGCGAACATCGTCTCCCCCTCCCGCAGCCCGGGGGTGCGGGCCAGGGCGCGGATGCGGGAGGCGAGGGAGTCGTGCGGGACCATGACGCCTTTGGGCCGTCCCGTGGAGCCCGAGGTGTACATGACGTAGGCGACGTCGTGGAGCGCGCGGCCGTCGTCCCCGTCCGATCCTGCGGCCTCGGCGTACTCGGTGGGCTCGACGGTGAAGACGCCTTCCTGCGGGGCGCGGAGCAGCCCCGCAGGCCGGGCGTCGGCGAGGACGCGGGCGCGGTGCGCGGGCGGGGCGTCGAGGTTGACCGGGAGGAGCGCGCAGCCGGCCTGGGCGCCTGCCGACAGGGCGATCGCCCCGTTCACCGGGTTCGCCGTCTCCAGGGCGAGCAGCGTTCCCGGCCGTACCGTCCGCCGGATCAGGGCGGCCAGTTCACCGGCCTGCCGGGCGATGTCCCGGTACGTGTGGACGCGCTCGCCGACAGCGGCCGGTGCCAGCGGGGTGCGCTCCGCCTGCGCGCGCACCAGGTCCCAGACCGTTTCCATCCGCGTCACTCCCCCTCGGCCCGTACCTGCTCCGCCACCCGCGCGGCGAAGTCGGCGAAGACCGGGCTGCTGAACATCACCTCGAACGGCAGGGTGATGCCGAACGCCTTCCGGGTCGTGGCGAGGACGCGGGCGGCCTTCAGGGAGTGCCCGCCGATCTGGAAGAAGTTGTCGGCGGGGGCCGGGGTGCGGCCCAGCACCTCCCGCCAGATGTCCGCGACCCGGTCCGTGACGGAGTCGCCCGCCGGGCCGCCGTCCGGCTCGCCGCCGGGCGCGGGGTCCGGGGGCAGCAGTGCGAGCAGGGCGTCGCGGTCGAGTTTGCCGTTGGCGTTCAGCGGCAGGGTTTCCAGCTTGCGCAGTACGGCCGGGCGCAGGTACTCCGGCAGGACCTCGGCGAGCGCGTCGCGCAGCCCGGCCCCGCCGGCCGTACCGGCGTAGAAGCCCCACAGTTCGCCGCCGTCCTCATCGGGGCGGAGCACGACCGCCGCCTGGTGCACACCGGGGACGCGGAGGGCGGCCCGCTCGACCTCGGCGGGCTCGACGCGGTGGCCGCGCAGGCTGAGCTGCCCGTCGCGGCGCCCGGCGAACTCCAGCTCGCCGTCGGCGGTCCAGCGGCAGATGTCCCCGGAGGTGTACCACCGGCCGCCGTCCGGCCGGTGGACGAACAGCTTGCGGGTGAGGGCCGCGTCGTGCCGGTAGCCGAGAGCCAGCACCTCGCCCCCGATGAGCAGTTCGCCGGGGACGCCCGGTTCGGTGACGGTCGTACCGTCCTCCGCGACCAGCAGCACCTCGGCGCCCGGGATCGGCCGCCCGATGGCCGGTGCGCCGTCCTCCTCCGCGGCCTCCGGCCCCTGCCGCAGGTCGCCGCCCGCCGTCGTGACCACGGTCGCCTCGGTGGGCCCGTAGTGGTTGAACACCGCGGCCGGGAAGCCGGCCGGCGGGCGCACACGCAGGCGGTCGCCGCCGGTGGTGAGGACCTGGAGCGCGCGGGGCGGCCGGGGGGCCGCGAACATCCGCTCGGCCAGCGGGGTGCTCAGGAAGCACTGCCGCACGGACCACCGGTCCATGAAGCGACACAGCGCCTCGGTGTCGGTGGTGGCCAGGCCCTCGGGCAGGACGAGGGTGGCGCCGCCGGCGAGGGCCGACCACACCTCCCACGCCGAGGCGTCGAAGCCGAGGCCGGCAAAGGCGCCGACGCGTACGCCGGGCCCGGTCCCGTACGTACGGGTGTGCCAGCGGACCAGGTTGCCCAGGCTCGCGTGGCCGACCTCGACGCCTTTGGGGGTGCCGGTCGAGCCGGAGGTGTAGATGACGTACGCGGTGCCGTCCCCGGCCTCCGGGTCCACCGCCTCGCCCGTGAGGTCCACCGTGACGGCGTCCGGCGCGTCGCCGTCCGGTGAGAGCACGGCGAAGGGCCGGGCGTCACCGAGGATCGTCGCGCGCCGCGCCTGCGGCTGGGTCACGTCCAGCGGCAGGTAGGCGGCGCCCGCCCGCCAGGCGCCCAGCTGGGCGGCGAGGTTCCGGATGCCGCGCGGGAAGGCGGTGGCGACGAGCGTGCCGGGGACGAAGCCCGGCAGCGCCGCCAGCCGGTCCGCGACGGCGCCCGCGGCGTCCCACAGGTCACGGTAGGTGATCCGTACGGAGCCGCCGGACGGGTCCCCGGAGATGACGGCCACCGTGCCGGGGCCACGGGCCACCCGGTCCTCGACCAGTTGCGGCACGGTGCCCTGTGCGGTCTTCGCGGTCACAACCACTCCTGTTCAACGGCTCTCGGCTCTTTCGGGGGCCCACGGTCCGGGGACGGTCAGCGGCGCACGCGCAGTGTGAGGTGTTCGAGCACGGTGACGCCGTGGTGCGGGCGCAGCACCGGCGGCCCGGCCTGTTCGACGTGGCGCCACCGCCGGGCGAGGCCGCCGAGCGCGGCGCCCGCCTCGATGCGGGCGAGGCCGGAGCCCAGGCAGTAGTGCGTCCCGTACCCGAAGGTCAGGTGCCTGCCGGTGCGGCGCCCGGGGTCCAGGACGTCCGGGTTCTGGTGGACGCGGGGGTCGCGGTTGGCCACGCCGAGCATGAGGAGGACCAGGTCGCCCGGTGCGATCCGCTGCCCGGCGGCCTCCACGGGGGCCACCGCGACGCGGGCGACCTGCTGTACGGAGGTGTCGAAGCGCAGCAGTTCCTCGACGGTCGCGGAGATGTCCCGGGCGGTGGCGGTGCTCCACTGCCCGGTGTGCAGGAGGGCGCGGACGGCCTTGCCGATGAAGGTCGAGGTGGTGTCGAACCCGGCGAAGACCAGCAGGCTGGCGGTGGCCGCGATGTCCTCGTACTCGATCAGGCCTTCGTCGTGGGCGCGCGACAGGACCTCCAGCACGGTCCCCTCGAGTGTGCCGGACGTCTTCAGCGCCGCCCCCACGACCTCTTCGATCTCCGCCAGCGCGCCGGTGCCGCGCTCCACCACCTCGGGCAGGTAGTCGGAGACGAGCAGCGCCGCGATGTTCAGCGCCCAGCCGGCGAGCCGGGGCGCCACTTCTTCCCCGACGCCCAGCAGCCGGCACACGACACGGCCGGCCAGCGGCACCGCGAGGTCGGCCATCACGTCGACCTCGTCGGTCACGCCGTCCAGCAGCCGGTCGACGGTGTCCTCGACGAACGGCTGGAGTTCGGCGAGCCGCCGGGTGGCGAACAGCGGGGTGATCAGGCCGCGCAGCAGCTGGTGGCGCGGCTCGTCCTGGAACATGAACCAGCGGCGGACGATGCCGGCGGTGCGCGGTGCGCCGCCGTGGCCGTCCTGTTCGTCGTGGAGGCGGGTCCTGCCGCGCTCCGGCCAGGCGGCGGACAGCGCCGGGCTGCGCAGCAGGGCGGTGACCTCGGCGGCGCCGGTGACGACCCAGACGCCGAGGTCGTCCTCGCGCCGTACGGGTTCGGCGTCCCGGAGGGCGAGGTAGTCCATGCAGGGGTCCACCGGCAGCAGTCCGGGGTCCCGTCGGTAGGGACACGTGAGGTCCATGTGGCGTCGCCTCTGCGTGGTCGGGGGCAGGCCGCGGCTCGCCCGTACGGTGCGCGGGTCCTACGGGGTGAGGACCGCGGCGAGGACCGCTGCGGCCCCGGCGTGGGAGAACAGGCCCACGGGGTCCGTGCGGAAGCGGTGGACCCGGTCCGGTGGTGCGGCGTCCCACTCGGCCGCCTCGCTGAGCAGGACGTGGTCCGGCTGCCTGGGCAGCGTGCGGCCGCGCGCGCTCGCCGCCAGGGTGTAGCTCATCCAGGCCCGCTGCTGTGCGGTGAGCGTCTCGAAGATGTCGTCGGGCAGGTCGGGTGCGCAGCGCTCGACGAGGGAGCGCAGGAAGGCCCGGACCACGGCCAGGGCGTCGTCCGGGTCGCGGCCCAGGATGCCGGGCACGTCCGCCGGGTCGAGGGCCTCGTCCATGCCGGTGGCCATCTCGGCCAGCAGGTCCTGGGTCTCGGCGGGGGTCGGGAAGACCGGGTCGGCCAGTACCAGCAGGGTGTCAGGGCCGAGGCGGGCGGCGAGTTCGGAGGCGAAGCCGGAGCCGGAGCAGTAGCCCAGCACCGCGGCCGGCCGCTCGCCGTTCCCGGCCTTCGGCGCCCAGTGCTCCGCCTGCTCGCCGATCGTGCGGACGGCCTTGCCGATGTCCGGGTGGTCGAGCGGGTCGATCCGCAGGCAGTTGTCCCGTACGGCCGGCGGGAGCAGTGGGCCGAACGAACGCGGTGTGGTCTCCCGGGCGAATTCGACCGCGATCACGCGGTACGGCTGGGCGGGCATGGCGTTCCCCTTCGATCGGGCGGCCGGGGCGGTGGGTACCAGGGGGTGTCCGACGGGTCAGGGTCGGACACCCTCTAGGGCAGCACCGGCAGCACCACACGGGACGGGTACCGGGGCCCCCGGTGGATCCGCACCACGGGCGCGGGGCTGATCTCCTCGACGTGGGCGTTGTCCCGGTCGCAGCACGTGACGCTGATGCGCAGGCGCCGTCCGGCGGCGAAGGCGTACGACGTCGGGTGCAGGTCGACGACCAGTTCCGCCGGTGCGTCCGGGAGGGGTGCGACGGCGTCCCGGGTGCCGCGGTGGTAGGGCAGGCCCATGGTGTCGAACGGTGCGTCGCCGAGGGCCCGGTGGGATGCGCGGACCGCGCCTTCGGTGACGTAGTGCGAGCGGCCCGCGTCGTCCACCTCGCTGAGGTGGACGAAGAACGCGGCGTCCGGGTGGGAGGCGGTCACCCACAGGTGGACGACGGGGTGGCCGGTGACCTCCAGGTCGCGGGGCAGGACCGGCGAGGTGTAGGTCAGCGCCTTGCGGTCGTTGGGCGTCAGGTCGTAGTGGAACCCGCCGGCGTAACCGTCGGCCCACCGGGTCGTGGTGCCCGAGGTGGTGGTGTAGTCGATCCGGTAGGCGTCCGCGGTGTCGCCGGTGGCGGCGGGCTGTTCCGGCCCGTCCAGCCGCCCGTCGTTGACCGAGGCGATGGTGCCGGTCGGGCCCGTACCGAAGCGGAACTCCGTGGGCCGGGCCTGTGGGGGCGGCCACTGCTCGGCCGTGTGCCAGCCGGTCCGCGCGGTGGTGCCCATGGTGTGGTAGCGGACCGGCGGCTCGTCCATGACGCCGTTGTCGACGCCCTTGAGCCAGTGGTCGTACCAGCGCAGGTGTTCTCGGGCCAGGTCCTCGTTGGTCCAGTTGTTGTGGCTCCACGGGCCGATGACCATCCGCTGCGGGTTGGTCAGGTTGCGGAACCACAAGGTGGTGTCGCGGGCCCAGATGTCGTGCCAGCCGCCGAGGTGGCAGACGGGGATGCCGGAGGCGCTGACCGCCGCGCACACGGCGGCCGGGTTGACGTCCTCGTACGGTGCCAGGCCCGTCACCGGGTCCCTGCTGTCCCGGAACTCCAGCTCCGCCGCCTGCCGGAAGACGTCCGCGTTGGACCGGTGCGCGCTGAGGAAGCCGTCCCCCGCGCCGGCGCCGTCCGCCCCCGCCTCGGTGTCCAGGCGCCGCACCAGCTCGCTCCAGTTGCGGGCGAAGTCGTCCCGGAAGACGCCGCCCGGCCGCAGGAACGCGTACAGGTCGAACAGGGCCATCTGCGGGAGGATCGCCGTCAGGTGGGGCGGCGCGGTGCCGGCCGCGAGAAGCTGGTTGATGCCGGAGTACGACAGTCCGTACATCCCGACGTGGCCGTCGCACCAGGGCTGCGCGGCCAGCCACTCGGTGACGGCGTAGGCGTCGGCGGACTCCTCCGCGCTGAACTCGATGCGCCGGGTGCCCTCCGAGGCACCGCTGCCGCGCGCGTCGACCACGGCGACCACGTACCCGTTGCGCAGCAACTCCTTGAGCCAGGGCTGCGCGTCCAGCTTCGTCAGAACGCCGCCGTCCACGGTCTGGGCCCGCCGGTAGCGCTCGTGGCACCACACGACGGGCAGCGGTTCGCCGGTCACCACGCCGTCGCGCTTGGGGCGGAAGACGTCGGCGGCCAGCCGGGTCCCGTCGGGCACGCTGATCCGTACGCTGGTGCGCTCGGCGATGTCGGCCTCGGCCAGGAAGGCGACGATCTCCGCCTTGCGCGCGGCCAGTTGGGCGCGCAGCGCCGCCGTCATGGCGCCGGCCGGGGCGTCGAACCGCAGCCTGCCCTGATCGGCCCACAGGGCGATGCCGTCGGCCCGCAGCGCGAGCAGGAGGTCGACGACGCCGGCGTCGGAGGGCTGTGCGGGTGCCGTCACAGTTCGCCCTGTTCGCGTTCGCCGGTGGTGTCCACGGCGGTCTCCTGGCTGCCCAGTGCCCAGCGCAGCGACTCGATGTGGGTGGCCAGGCCCTCGATGGTCGGTGTGTCGACGACGGCGCGCACCGGGATGTCCAGGCCCAGTTCCTCGCGGAGCCTGCCGACGACCGCGAGCAGGGAGAACGAGTCGCCGCCGCTCTCGAAGAAGTTGGCCCGCACGTTGACGGCGTCCAGGTGCAGCACATCGGCCCAGGCCGCCGCGACGGTGCGTTCCATCGCGGTGCGCGGCGGCAGCGCCACGGCCTCGGGGGCGGGTGCGGCCGACGGCCGGGGCAGCCGCGCCCGGTCGGTCTTGCCGGTCGGCGAGGCGGGCAGGGCGTCGAGCCACACGTACACGGCGGGCTGCATCACGATGGGCAGCTTGGGCGCCACGTGGGCGCGTACGGCGGCCTCGTCACGGTCACCGCCCGGGCCCGGTACGAGGTAGCCGATCAGCCGGCCGGATTCGAGCACCACCACGGCATCGGCCACGCCCGGGTGGCCGCGCAGCACGGACTCGATCTCCTCCAGCTCGACGCGTACGCCACGGATCTTGACCTGGCTGTCCACCCGGCCCAGGAACTCCAGCTCGCCGTTGGGCAGCCGGCGCACCAGGTCGCCCGTACGGTAGAGGCGGCGGCCGGGGCGGGCCGGGTCCGGGACGAACTTCTCGGCGGTCAGGGCGGGCCGGTTGCGGTAGCCGCGGGCGACACCGTCCCCGCCGATCCACAGCTCCCCCGGGATGCCGATCGGCTGGGGGTTGCCCCACCGGTCGACGACGGCGCAGGTGGCGTTGGCGATCAGTTCGCCCAGCGGCATAGCGGTGCGCTCCGGCGGTTCGTCGCCCATCCGGCCGACAAGGGCCGCGCCCGCGGTCTCGGTGGGCCCGTACTCGTTCCAGATCTCGCAGCTCCCGGAGACGACCTTGCGGGTACGGGCGACGAGGTCGGCGTCGAGGTTCTCGCCGCCCATGGAGACGTGGCGCAGCGTCGGCAGGGCGATGCCCGCGTCGGCGATGCCGCGCATCTGGGTGGGTGTCAGGTAGAGCAGGTGGATGGAGCGGTCGTTGAGGAAGCGGGCGGTGGCCACCGGATCGGCGCGTACCTCGCGCTCCATCATGACCAGGCAGGCGCCGGCGGTCAGCGCGTGGAACATCTGCTCCACGGACCAGTCGAAGTGGTAGAAGAGGTTGTGCACGACCCGGGTGCCCGGGCCGATCGGCCGGATGTCCTGCGCCCACTGGAGCCACGGGGTGACCGCGGAGTGCGGCAGCCCGACGCCCTTCGGGTTGCCGGTGGTCCCGGAGGTGTACATCAGGTAGACGAGCTGCTCCGGGTCGAGCGCGGAGCCGGGGGCTGCGGTGGCAGCGGCCGGGCTCTGCTGTACGGCGCTCACGACTTCCACGTCCTGGACGGCCGCGGCCGGCAGCTGGTTCCGCAGTTCCTCGCTCGTGACGAGAATCCGCATGCCGCTGTCGGCGACGACGTACGCCAGGCGCTCGGCGGGTGCGATCGGGTCGAGGGGCACGTACGCGGCACCGGCCTTGAGGATGCCGAGGATGCCGACGATCAGGTCCACGGACGGCTCGGCGCACAGGCCCACGAGGTGGTCCGTGCCGACGCCCCGCGCGGCCAGCTCTGTCGCCAGCGCACCGGCCCGCCGGTCCAGTTCACCGTAGCTGACCCGTTCGGCAGCGGACTCGACGGCGTCCGCGTCGGGCGTCCGGCGCGCCTGCTCCTCGAAGAGGCGGTGCAGGAAGCGGTCGGCGGGGTACGGACCGCAGCGCGCCGACGACCAGCGCTCGATCTGCAGGCGTTCGTCGTCCGGGAGGAGGGTGAGCTGCGACAGCCGCTTGCCGGGGGCGGCCACCGCGTCGGCGGCCAGCACGCGCAGGTGCTCCAGGATGCGCCACGCCTTGTCCTCGACGAACAGGCCGGTGTGGTACTCCAGGGCGATCCGGTAGGTCGACTCGGTCTCGGTGACCGCGAACACCAGGTCGAACTTGACCGCCTGCACGTCCAGGTCGACGCTCTCGATCGCCAGGCCGGGCAGCCGCGGCATCGGCACCTCGTGCTGGAAGGCCAGCATCACCCGGAACGGGCTCCGCGACCGGTCGGCGGAGACGGCGTTGACGACACGCTCGTACGGCACGTCCTGGTGGGCGAAGGCGGCCAGCGTGGTCTTCCGTACGGCGCCGAGCAGTTCGGCGAACGTCGGGTCGCCGGACAGGTCGCTGCGTACCGCCAGGGTGTTGAGGAAGCAGCCGAGCATGTCCGCCAGCTCCGGCAGGTCCCGGTTGGCGCTCGGGGTGCCGACGATGATGTCCGTCTGGCCGCTGTAGCGGTGCAGCAGCACATCGATCAGGGTGAGGACGGTCATGAACGGGGTGGCGTCGTGCTCCTGGGACAGCTCCCGCAGCCGTCGGGCGACGGCCCGGGGCAGCTCGACGGCCACCGAGGCGCCGCGCCCGGCCGGCACGTCGCGCGCCGGCAGGTCGGTGGGCAGCTCCAGCACGGGCAGTGGACCCCTCAACTGCCGCTTCCAGTAGGCCAGTTGCTCATCCAGTGCGGCGTCCCCGACGGTACGCCGCTGCCAGGCGGCGAAGTCCGCGTACTGGACGGCGGGCCGTTGCCCGGCTGCCGCCCCCGTACCGCTCCCGGCCTGCGCGTACAGCTCCAGCAGCTCGGCGACGGCCCGCTCGAAGGAGTGGACGTCGGTGATGATGTGGTGCTGGTTGACGAGCAGGACGTGCCACTGCTCGTCCAGCCGGTACAGCTCCGCCCGGAACAGCGGGCCGCGCTCCACGTCGAACGGCCGCTGCGCGGACTCCAGCAGCCGGTCGGCCATGGCCTGCTCGCGCCGCTCCTCCGGTTCGGACCGCAGGTCGACGACGGTCAGCGGCAGGCCCACGGCGGGCAGGACGACCTGCTGGGGCACCCCGTCGACGGCACGGACGACCGTACGGAACACCTCGTGCCGCTCCACCAGCGTCCCGACCGCCGACCGCAGCGCCGCCACGTCGAGGGGCCCCTCGATCTCCACCGCGGCGGGGACGTTGTAGCGGGAGCTGGGCCCGTGGATGTGCTCCTCCACCCACATGCGCTGCTGGGCGAAGGAGGTCGGCGCCTGGAACTCCTCCCCCTCGGGACGGTCGAGCGGCTCGATGGTCGCCCGGACCTCCGGCGCGGCGGCGGGCGCCGACGCGCGCAGCTCCTCGATCGTGGCGGCCAGCGCACCGGCCGTCTGGCTCTCGAACAGCACGCTGAGCGGGATGTGCAGCCCCAGTTCCTCGCGGAGCCTGCTGATCGCGCGGGCGCCCTGGAGCGAGTTGCCGCCGAGGGCGAAGAAGTTGGCGTCGGGCCCGGGGACCTCGGTACGCAGCACGGCAGCCCACACCGCCGAGACGACCTCCGCCACGGACGCGGGCGGCCGGCCGTCCCCCGGCCCGGTCGCGGACTGCTCAGTCATGTCGTTCCACCCATTCCCTCGTCGTTCCCAGGAGCCCGGAAGGCGGCGCGGTGCGGCTCGGCGGGGAGCCGTCGCGGCGGTGTGCCGGGTACGTGCCGGAGGTCCCGGCGGTGGTGCCGTCAGACGGCGCGGTGCGCGGCGGCGAGCCGCCCGGCGATCTCCGCCAGGACGGCGGGGCGCGCCGCGTGCACGAAGAAGTGGTCGCCGGGGAACATCCGCAGGTCGAACCCGCCGGCCGTCAGCTCGCCCCAGCGCTCCAGCGGCGCCCCGTCGGCCGGGCCGTCCTCCGTGCCGCCGAAGGCGGTGACCGGGCAGGCCAGCGGGGTCGACGCGGCGAACCGGTGGTTCTCCACGACGGCCAGGTCGGCCCGGATCGCGGGCAGCAGCAGCGCCATCAGCTCCGGGTCCGCGAGGACGGCCTCGGGGGTGGCGTGCCAGTCCCGCAGCGTACGGATCAGGTCCGCGTCGGGGCGGGTGTGCAGCGGCGGGTCGGGGACGGTCCGGCTCTGCGGCGGCACGCATCCGGAGACGAACAGCCGCTGCGGTGCGCCCGCCTCCAGCCGTTGCAGCGCACGCGCCAGCTCCCAGGCGATCAGGGCGCCCATGCTGTGCCCGAAGAACGCGAACGGCCGGTCCAGGCAGGGGATCACGGCCGGGACGAGGGCGTTGAGCACCTGGCTCATCCGGTCGAGCGGCGGCGCCCCGGTGCGGTCCTCGCGGCCGGGCAGCTGCACCGCCCACGGCTCGACGGCGTCCGGCAGCCCGTCGGCCCACCCGCGGAAGGCCGAGAGCCCGCCTCCGGCGTACGGGAAGCAGAACAGCCGGGTGTCCGCGCGCGGGCGGACGGCGAGCGGTCTGAGCAGTGCGTTCACCGGGTGGCTCCGTCCGTCGCGCGCTGCCGCAGGCTCCCCAGCCGGCGGCCCTTGGCCGGGGCGGCCAGGCGTTCGCGCCGCGCCGCGCGCAGCGGCTCGGCCAGGCCGGACAGGGTCACGGTCGCGTCCTCCAGTGCCTGCCGCAATACGGCGAGGAAGCCCGCCTGGATGTCCAGCACCTCGCTCCGGGTGAGGCGGCGGGAGTTGTAGTTGAAGCGCAGGGCGAGCCCGTCGTCGCTCGGCTTGCCGTACAGGCAGATGTCGAGCTGCGAGGTCTGGTAGGCCGGGGGCAGGAAGTCCGTGAACTGGAACGCGCAGGAGAAGACCGGGTTGCGGCCGGTCCGTGCCGCTGCGCCGACCTGTTCCACCAGCCGCGCGAACGGGTAGCGGCTGTGCGCGTACGAGCCGACGCTCTTGCGCTGGGCGCGGCGGACCAGGTCACCGAAGGTGTCGGTGCCGGACATCGTCAGGCGCACCGACAGCGGGTTGACGAACGTGCCCACCATGCCTTCCAGTTCCTTGGTGTCCCGGCCGGAGAACGGCACGCAGACCACGATGTCGTCGTCCCCGCCCACGTCGCGCAGCGCGGCCGCGAACGCGCTGAGCAGCAGGACGTGCAGGGTGACGTCCAGCTCCTTGGCCAGCCGGCCCAGTCCCGCGGTGAGGTCGGGCCCGGCCGTGAAGTCCAGCGTTTCGTTGACGACGTCCTCGGTGGGCCCGTCGTAGTCCCCCACGTGCAGCGTCGGCAGCGGGGCGCGCAGTTCGCCGAGCCAGTAGGCGCGCATCGCCTCGCTGTCCGGTCCGGCCAGCCACTCCCGCCGGTCGCGTACGAACCCTTCGAACGTCACCGGCAGGGGTGGCAGCGGTGGTGCCTCACCCGCCACGACCGCCTGGTAGGTGGTGAGCAGCTCCCGCAGCAGGATGCCCATGCTGGTGCCGTCCGCGACGATGTGGTGCACGTTCAGGTAGACGCAGTGGTGCGCGGCGGCCAGCCGGTAGATCTTGACGCGGACCGGCGGTGCAGCCAGGTCGTCGAACGGGGTCGCGTTGTCCTGGTGGATGAGGCGTTCCGCCTCGCCGGCCGGGTCTGCGGCCGCCGAGAGGTCGATCAGCGGTACGTCCGGGGTGTGGTCACGCAGCACCTTCTGGCGCGGCCCGTGCTCGGTGTCCTCGAAGGCGAGCCGCAGGGCCTGGTGCCGTTCGGCGAGGAAGGCGATGGCCGTACGGAAGGCCGGCACGTCGACCTCTTCGTGGACGTACTGCCACACCGGCAGGTTCAGCTCCGCGCGGCCCTCCCCCAGCTGGTGCTGGAGCCAGAGCCCCTGCTGGGCGTTCCACAGCTCGAAACCGGCGCCGGTGCCGGTGGCTCCGTCGTGGCGGGCGCCCGTGTCCTCGTGCTTGCGCGCGGCCCCGGAGGCGTCCTGCTCCGGTGCCAGGTGGGCCGCGAGGTCGGCGACGGTCGGGTGGGCGAACAGGTCGGCGATGGTCAGTCGGACGCCGAGGGCCTGCTGGAGGCTGTTGGCCAGGCGCAGGGCGAGCAGTGAGTCACCGCCGAGGTCGAAGAGGCTCGCGGAGATGTTGATCTCGCCGAGGCCGAACTCGGCCGCCCACAGGCGCCCCAGGTCGCGTTCGAGGCCGGTGTACGCGTCGTCGGCGCGGCCGAGCAGAGTGACGGCGGTGGGTGCCGCCGGGGCGGTCGCGGACTGAGGCCGGCCGGCCGCGGCCGAGCGCGCGGCCACGGTCCGCCGGATCGGCTCACTCAGCAGCAGGGGCGCGGTCGCCATCCGGGCGCGCAGCGCTTCGGGGTCCAGCATCCCCAGCATGTCGTGGTTGATCTCGCCGACGATCACCTGGGTGAGCGGCGACCGGGTGATCGCCTCGTAGCTCGCGACGCCGTCCTCGATACCGACGGAGCGGAAGAACCCCTGGTCCTGCTGGACCCCGTGGTCGGCGGCCATGCCGGTGCCGAGCCAGTCCGTCCAGTTGACGGTGACCGTGCGCGCGCCGCGCTTCGTGCGCCAGGCCGCGAAGCCGTCGAGGTGGAGGTTGGCGGCCGTGTAGTCGCTCTGTCCCGCCGCGCCGAACAGCGAGGTGGTCGAGCTGAACAGGATCATCTCCGGCGGGTCGTCGGCGGTGACGGTGTCCAGTACCAGCGCGCCGTTGGCCTTGGGCGCGAGGGTGGCGGCGAAGACCTCGGCCGGTTTGCGCAGCAGGAAGCCGTCACCGGCCGTGCCCGCCGCGTGCACGACCCGGGTGATCCGGCCGAGGTCCTCGCGTACGGCGGCGACGACCCGCGCCATGTCGGCCTCGTCCGCGACATCGCCCTGGTGACAGACGACGTGAGCGCCCCGCTCGGCCAGCTCCTGGAGCGCCCGGACCTGTCCGGCCTGCCGGGCCGGGCCGTCCCGCAGGATCGCGGGCCACTTCTCGCGGGGCGGCACCGCCCTCCGGCCGACCAGAGCGATCTTCGCGCCGGGCCGCCGGGCGCCGACGGACCGGGCGATCTCCAGGCCGAGGCCGCCGAGACCGCCGGTGATGAGGTGCACGCCGTCGCCGGCCGGCCCGTCCTCCGTATCGGCGGTGTCCAGTGCCGCCGCGACGAGCTCTGCGGCGTACCGGTCCTGCGCGCGGAGGGCGACCTGCCCGAGGGGGTCGCCGGACAGGATCTCCGCCACCAGCGTCTGCGGCGGCACGTCGTCCGCGACGTCCATGCAACGGCAGCTGATCTGGTGGTGCTCCTGGCCGATGACCTTGGCGAGTCCGAACAGCGCCGAGTGAGCGGGTACGAGATACGGCTCGTCGCCGGTGACGCTGTTGACGTACGGCGCGACGACCGTGATCCGCCGGGCGTCGGCGCCCCGCTGTCCCAGTTCCTGCGCCAGGCGCAGCAGGCCCATGACGCCGCTGTCGAACAGCCGTCGCTGGGCGGGCAGGTCGTAGGGGCCGTCCGCGGCGCCCTCCGCCACGTACACGATGTCCGCCGGCAGGTCGTGGCCGGTCCAGTCGGTGTCCGGCGCGGCCGTCTCCACGTGTACGCCCGCGTCCCGCAGGCACGCCGTCGTCGTGTCGCGCAGGGCCGACGGCGCACCGGCCACCAGCGCCCGCCGGACCTCGCGCGGCTCGTGCCCGCCGGGTGCGGCGGGGATCCAGTGCAGGGTGTGGTGCACGGCCGTGGCGCGCGCGTTCTGGATGGTGCGCCGGGGGCTGTTGACCCGCTTCGCCGTGAAACCCTCGATGTCCAGGACGACGGTGCCGTCCATGGCGCAGACCAGGACGTCGGCCTTACGGATCTCCGCGCTCTGCCGGAACCCGTCGGTGGGCCGGATGAAGCTCAGGCAGCGGGCGGGCATCGGGGCGTGGACGGTCAGCCGGTCGTAGGCCAGCGGCAGGTAGAAGCCGCCGCCGGTGCCGTCCCCGCCCTGGTCGCCGTCCTGTGCGCCGTCGAACATCGCCCACTGGTGGAACCCGGTCGCCTGGTCGAGCAGTGCCGGGTGCAGCTGGTAGGTGCCGGTCTCGTCCGCGTACGGGGCGGGCAGCTCCAGCCGCCCGGCGGCACAGCGGACACCGACATCGACCGTCCGCAGGCTGCCCTGCCAGCGGCTGCCGAAGTCCATCACCTGGTGGGCGGCCTGGAGCGCCGCGGTGTCCACGGTCTTGAGGCCGCAGCGGGACAGCAGTTCGTCCACGTCCTCGGGCGGCCGGGCCGGCTGCGCGTCGGCGGTGAGGCTGCCGCGTACGTGCAGGGTCCACTGCTGTCCCGCGGGGGCGGCCGGGTCGTGGCTGACCACCTTGAACTCGGCGCCGCCGGTGGCGTGCCGGACGATGGTGTGCGCGGTCCGCGGCCGGTCCGCCGTGACCAGCAGCGGGATCTGGAACTCCGTCTCGGTGACGGCCGTCACCGGCGCGCCGAGGAGCACCGAGCCCGCCGCGCGCGCCATCTCCAGGTACGTCGTCCCGGGCACGATGGCCTCGGACAGCATCTTGTGCTCGCTGAGCACCCAGTGCCGTTCGAGGTCGAAGTCGGTGCGGAAGACCACCTCGTCGACCGTGTGGACCAGCAGCTCGTCGAGGAGCGGGTGCGGCCCGGCGGCCGGCCGCGCGGCCGGGGCGGCGGGGGCGGCGGGCGCGGCTTCGAGCCAGTAGCGCTTGCGCTCGAAGGGGTAGGTCGGCAGCGGTACGCGGTGGGGGTTCTCGTTCTGGTGGTAAGCGGCCCAGTCGGGGGCGACGCCGGCCTGCCACAGCAGGCCCAGCGCGCGCTGCGCGGACGCCAGTTTGCCGCGTCCGGAGCGCGGGTGCGGCAGCGAGGCGGCGACGGTGCGCGGGTCGTCGTCAGGGAGGCACCGTGTGACCAGACTGCGCAGGGTCTGGCCGGGGCCGACTTCGAGGAAGGCCAGGTCCGGTTCCTCGGCGAGGGTCGCGATGCCGTCGGCGAACGCGACGGTGGCGAGGAGGTGCCGTCCCCAGTAGGCGGGGTCGGTCGCCTGCTCGGCGGTGATCCAGGTGCCGGTGACGTTGGAGACGAACGGCAGGGTGGGCTCGCCGCGCGGCACCGCGGCCACGGCCTCGGTGAACGGCTCCACCACGGGCCGCATCAGCGCCGAGTGGAAGGCGTGGGACGTCGGTACGGGCCGGGCCGCGATGCCCTGGCGCGCCGCGGCGTCCGCGTACCGGGCGACTGCCTCGGCGGGGCCCGCGACGACGCAGTCGGCCGGGCCGTTGTGCGCCGCCAGGGACAGCCCTTCGGTCAGCAGGGCCTCGGCGGTGGCCCGGTCGGCGGAGACGCTGAGCATGGCGCCGGGCGCCTGCTGCTGCATCAGCCGCCCGCGCAGGCTCACCAGGCGCAGTGCGTCGTCGAGGGTGAAGACGCCGGCCAGGCAGGCGGCCACGTACTCGCCGAGGCTGTGCCCGATCATGGCGCTCGGAGTGACGCCCCAGGAGTTCCACAGCCGCGCCAGCGCGTATTCGAGGGTGAACAGGGCAGGCTGGGCGTACTCGGTACGAGCCGGCAGCCGGTCGGCCTCGGCGTCCCCGGCGCCGCGGACGAGCAGGTCGCGTACGTCCCGGTCCAGCTCGGCGGCCAGCACGGCGGCGCAGCGGTCGACGGCGGCCCGGAACACCGGCTCCTGGGCGTACAGTTCGTCGGCCGTACCGGCGTACTGGGAACCCTGGCCGGTGAAGAGCATCGCGACGGACGGCGGGGCGCCGGCGGCCTCGCCGGTCGAGACCAGCGCCGGGTCGCGGGCGAGGAGCGCCGCGGCGGCCTCGGCGGCGGTCGCGGCGACGACGGTGCGGCGGTGGCGGAACTCCGCGCGGCCCAGGGCGAGCGTGAAGGCGGTGTCGACGAGCGGCTGCGGTTCGCCGCTCAGGTGCGCCGCGAGCCGGTCGGTGGCCTGGTCCAGGGCCTGTGGGGTACGGGCGGACAGGACGAGCACCTGCGACGGGCGGGCCGGGGCCGGCGCGTCCGGCGCGGGGGCCTCCTCCAGGACGACGTGGGCGTTGGTGCCGCCGAAGCCGAAGGCGCTGACACCGGCGCGGCGCGGTCCGTCCTGCCGCTCCCAGGGGGTCAGCTCCCCCTGGACGCGGAACGGGGTCCGGGCGAAGTCGATGTCGGCGTTGGGCTCGGTGAAGTGGACCGTGGGCGGCACCATGCCGTGCCGCAGGGAGAGGGTGGTCTTGAGCAGTCCGGCGATGCCCGCGGCGGCGTCGAGGTGGCCGAGGTTGGACTTGACCGAGCCGAGGGCGCAGTAGCCGGTGCGGTCGGTGCTCTGCCGGAAGGCCCTGGTCAGCGCCTCGACCTCGATGGAGTCGCCGATCTTCGTGCCGCTCCCGTGCGCCTCGACGTAGCTGATGCTGTCGGCGCCCACGTCGGCGACGCCCAGCGCCTCCAGGACGACGGCGGACTGGCCGGCTACGCCCGGCGCGGTGAAACTCGCCTTGCCGGAACCGTCGTTGTTGACCGCGGTGCCCTTGATGACGGCGTGGATCGTGTCGTTCGCGGCCAGCGCGTCGGCCAGCCGCTTCAGGACGACGGCGCCCACACCGTTGTTGAAGACCGTGCCGTCGCCGTGCGCGTCGAACGGCCGGCAGTGGCCGTCCGGCGACATGATGCCGCTCTCCTGGTAGCGGTAGCCCCGCAGCGGCGGCACCTTGAAGGCGACGCCGCCCGCGATCGCCGTACCGCACTCGTGGTTCAGCAGGCTCTGGCACGCCAGGTGGACCGCGACCAGGGAGCTGGAGCACGCCGTGTGCACGGGGACGCTCGGGCCCCTGAGGTCGAGCTTGTAGGAGATCCGGGTGGTCAGGAAGCCCAGTTCGTTGCCGATGCCGACGTTGGAGGCGCCGATGGCGGCGCCGCCTTCCAGGTTCGCGAACACGTGGGAGAGGTACGCGCTGGTGCCCGCGCCGCCGAAGACGCCGACGCCGCCCTCGGCGCGGTCGGGGCGGCAGCCGGCGTTCTCCAGCGCCTCCCACACCGTCTCCAGGAAGATCCGGTGCTGCGGGTCCATGATCGCGGCTTCCCGCGGGGTGTAGCCGAAGAACTCGGCGTCGAAGAGGTCGATGCCTTCCGTGCGGGCACCGGCCTTGACGTAGTCGGGCCGGGAGAATTCCTGCGCGGGTACGCCCGCCGCGGCCAGTTCGTCGTCGTCGAAGAAACTGACGGTTTCTTTACCGTCGCACAGGTTGCGCCAGAACCGGTCGAGATCGGGAGCGCCGGGAAAACGTCCGGCCATGCCGACAATGGCGACGTCGCAGCCGAATTCCTGCTCACCATAGGCGTCTTGCACTGGGCCACCCATTCTGTCGCCGGATTGCGCCCGCCCGCCAGGACGGCTTCTCGGTACGGCGCGGCAATGCCCCGTTCGCGAGGGGCGGTCACGCACACCGGCCCGGCGACCGTGCACACGGTCGGCGGGCCGGGATACGCGGCGCACGCGCGCCGGGAGGAGAAAGAAGGAGAAAGGCGACGGGCCGGTGCGGACACTCGGGACCGGTTCTACCGCCGCGACCAGATTGACCAGACACTTTGGCCACTCTGAGATACATATTCTTAGCCGGGTGACACCCGTGTCAAGAGCTTTCTGCCGTACGGGTTCCGCCGCCCCGGGTGCCGGCACCGGATCCGGGGCGACGGCCTCCGGTCAGAGCGCCGTCAGACGCGCCAGCCGGCCGGGGAAGCACGCGCCGAGTGCGGTGGCGAACGCGGCCGGGACCCGGTCGGGCCGGTAGCTGACGACCAGATGCGGCCCGTCGGCGCGGTACGGCCGTATCTCGGCGACCAGTTCGCTGGGGATCCCGAAGGGCGCGGGGCGGAAGAACGCGCTGCGGGCCCCTGGCAGGTCCAGCGGCGCGGGCGCGTTGTCCTGCAGCGCGAACATCGTCTGGAACAGCGGCGGCCGCTCGTCGCGTGGCGGGTTCAGCAGCCGTACGACGTCGCCGAGGGGCACGTCCTGGGCGGCGAAGGCGCCCCGTACGGTCGCGGTGACCGCGGCCAGGTCCTCGGCGTCGGTCGCCCCCGCGGTGAACCGCAGCCGCATGCACAGCACGTCGATCAGGCAGCTCACCGCGGTGTCCAGCACGCTGTCACCGCGCAGCGCGACCGGGGTGCCGACGCCGAAGTCCCGCCGGCCCGCCACCTCGGCCACCGCCCTGCCGTACGCGGTCAGGAGGACGGCGTACGGGGTCGTCCCGTGCGCCTCCGCGCGGCACGCGACCTGGTCGAGCGCTCCCGGAGGCAGCGGCACCTCCAGCACCTCGGGGCGGCCGCGGGGCCCGAGCTCTCCGGGCCCCTGCGGGTACACCAGTTGGGGTATGTCCGCCAGCTCCGCCAGCCAGTGGTCCTGCTGTGCCTGCACCTCCGCGCCGTCCAGATGGGTGTGGCGCGCCCGGGCCACCTGGCGCAGCGTGGGTGCCGGGGCGAGGGCGGGGGCGCGTCCGGCCAGTGCCGCCTCGTAGGCGGTGGCCAGCTCCCTCGCCATGATCGACTCGGACCAGCCGTCGACGGCGATGTGGTGGGCGGCGATGCCCAGCAGGTGGGACGTGCTGCCCGCGACCGTGACCACGGCGACCCGCCAGATCTCCGCCGTTTCCAGCGTGAACGGCTGCCCGAGTACGTCCCGCAGGACGGCGTGGGCCTGCTCGGCCGTCGGTGCCGTCCGTACCGTCACCTCGGGCGGCGGCACGTCGGCCGGTTCGGCGACCGGCTCCTCCTCCAGCCGGTAGGAGGTCCGCAGCGCCTCGTGCCGCCGGTGCAGGTGCCCGACGGCGCTGCGCAGCGCCCCGGTGTCCAGTTCGCCGTCGATCCGCCAGCCCATCGTGCAGTGCTCGTTGAGGCCGTCGGGGTCGAAGACGTGCTGGACGAGCATGTCGGCCTGCTGCGGGCTGAGCAGGCCGGCCGGCTCCGGGGGCTGCGGCGTGCCGGGCGGGTCCGCCCGGCCGAGCCACCGGGCGAGTCCCGCGGCGGTCGGGGTGCGGTAGATCTGCGACAGCGGCAGTTTCCGGTACCGCGGTTCCTCGAAGGCGGCGCGGATGCGGTGGAGGAGGCCGGTGGCGAGGAGCGAATGGCCGCCCAGTTCGAAGAAGTCGTCGTAGATGCCGACCGGTTCGCGTTCCAGCAGCTCGGCGAAGAGCGAGCAGAGCATCGTTTCTTCACCGGTCCGGGGTGCGACGGCCGCCCGGCCGGTCGCGGTGACGTCCGGGAGCGCGGCCCGGTCCAGCTTGCCGTTGCCGGTGAGCGGCAGCGCGTCCAGCGTTCCGATCGCCGCGGGGACCATGTAGGGCGGCAGTTCCCGAGCGGCGAACACACGGATCGCGCGGAGGTCCGGTACGGTCCCGGGCACCGGGACCACGTGCCCGAGCAGCCTCGGGGTGCCGTCGCGGGACTCCCGTACGGCGGCCGCGGCCTGACTCACCCCCGGGTGACGCGCCAGAGCGGCCTCCACCTCGCCCAGTTCGATACGGAACCCGCGGATCTTCACCTGGCTGTCGGCCCGGCCCAGGTACTCCAGGAGTCCGTCGGCGCGCAGGCGGGCCAGGTCTCCCGACCGGTAGCCCCGGACGGGCCGCCCGTCCCGGCCCGGCAGTGTCACGAAGCGCTCGGCGGTCAGCTCCGGGCGCCCGAGGTAACCGAGGCTGACGCCGGGACCGGTCACCACCATCTCGCCCGCCTCCCCCGGAGCGACGGGGCCGAGGTCCGCGTCGACCAGGTGCAGGTCGAGGTCGGGCAGCGGGCGGCCGATGACGCTGGGCCCGGCCGCCACGTCCGCCCGGCGTATCCGGTGGTAGGACGCGTGCACGGTGGTCTCGGTGATGCCGTACATGTTGACCAGGGACGGCGCGGTGTCGCCGTACTTGTCCGTCCACCCCGCGAGCCCGGCGAAGTCCAGGGCCTCGCCGCCGAAGACGACGTGGCGCAGCGGGAGCCGCCCGGGGTGGCGCGCGTCCTCGGCCGCGAGCTGCCAAAACGCCGAGGGCGTCTGGTTGAGGACGGTCACCCGCTCGCGCCCGAGGAGTTCGCGGAAGGCGGCCGGGTCCTTGGCGACGTCGCCGGGAACGATCACGGCGCAGCCGCCGTACAGGAGCGCGCCCCAGATCTCCCAGACCGAGAAGTCGAAGGCGAAGGAATGGAAGACCGTCCATACGTCGTCGGCGGTGAAACCGAAGAGGTTCTCGGTCGCCGAGAAGAGCCGCAGCACGTTCGCGTGCGAGACCTCCACGCCTTTGGGGCGGCCCGTCGTACCGGAGGTGAAGATGACGTACGCGCGCTGTCCGGCCGGTATCGGCTCGGATTCGGGGCCGGCGTCCGGCCCGTCCCGCAGGCATTCCTCCACCGGAATGCTGTTGATTCCCGGGGGCGGTTCCGCAGCCGGCTGCCGTGAAATCACCACGGCGGCAGGCTCGGCTTCCTGGAGAATGTACGCGTTTCTCGCCACCGGAGACGCCGGGTCCAGCGGAAGGTAGGAAGCTCCCGCTTTCAGTACGGCGACGGCCGCCACCACCATCTCGACGGACCGGTCGAGCAGAATGGCGACCGGTTGTCCAGGGGAAGGCGCTGTTTTGCGTATGTGTACCGCGAGCCGGGAGGATTCCCGGTCGAGGTCCGCGTAGGTGAGGCTCCGCCCGGCGCATTTCACCGCGGTCCGCAGCGGATGTGCGGCCACTGTCGCTCGGAAGGCGTCCAGCAGCGATATGGGGGCCTTCGTCGTGCGTGACGTACGGTCGTTCATGGTGCGCTCGCTCCTTCGCCGGAGGTCGTGTGGCGTGTGGGCCGGTGCACCCCTGGCAGGTGGCCGGCGGTCCGGCCTCAGCCGACGGACGCGAGCACATCGGCCTTGAAGTAATAGACGCGGCGGCCGCTCGTGCGGCGGCGCCAGCTGTTCTCGGAGGCGAGCCGGTAGACGTTGCTGATGGACAGCCGCCAGAGCTGCGAGACCTCCTTGGCGGTCAGCCAGCGCAGACCGGACTGGCTCTGCCGGGTCACCTGCCGTTCCAGCTCCCGCCACTGGTGCGCGGGCCAGACGTGCTGGGTGTCCACGTCGCAGCGGACCTCGCTGGGCAGCAGTTGTTCGTCGGCGCGGATCACGGCGACCAGCGAGCCGCCGCAGCTGACCTCGACGCAGGGGCCGACCCGGAACCGGCGGGTCTGCTGCGGATAGGCGGCGCGGGTCGCGGTGGCCGCGGTCTCGGCGATCTCGGTCACCACGTCGCCGGCCGCCGGGTGGCCGCACAGCCACCGTGCGTGCCGCAGCAGGAAGGAGGTCATGGCTTCGACGGTGCGTTCCGGCGGGGCGCCGCCGTCCGCCGTGTCGGGGGCGCGTTCCGCGGCCACCAGGTCGCACCAGGCCAGCAGGCGGGCCCGCAAGGTGTCCCGGGCCTCCACCGCGACCGCGTTGAGCTTGATGCCGTAGGACCGGGTGCCGGAGACCTTCTGGCCTTCCTGGGGCGCCGCCGCCAGCATGTTCTCGCACTGCCGGTAGAGCGCGGGCAGGGATTTCAGGGTGTGGCGGAACCCGTCGAAGCACCGCGCGCAGATCCGCAGGTCTCCCGTCACCGGACGGGGCGCCCGGTCGGTTCCCGTCTGGCGGCCGGTACATTCACCACTCTGACATGCATCCATCAAAACAGACCTCGCTGTACGAATCGTGCGGACCGTGAGGAGAGGAATGAAGGGTGTTTCCGGCGTCTGACCGCGCCGGGACGGAACGCTTCCGGCGCAGCCGGAAGCGTCCGGAGGTGAAGGATCAGGAAGGGCGCGGCGGCAGGCGGAGGGCCGGTACCGGCAGCGGGGCCGGCTCAGGCCCGTACCACCGCGCCGTCATGGGATCGGCGAGACGTACACCGAAGGAGAGGAAGTGCGCGACGCCGGTCAGCGGCCGACGGCCGCGGCGCGGCGAAGCCCGTCGCGGTACGGCCGGAGCGGCGCACCCGGACAGGAAAGGAGAGCGTCACATGCGGTGTCTCAGGGCCGCACGGCCCCTCGCCCGTCCCGCACCGACGGCGGGTGACGCTTTGTGGACAGATGCCTGGCTCCGGCGTGGGCGCGCGGGTGCGTACCGCACCGGCACCTGGTCACCGGGCAGGACGCGCAGTACGCACCTGCCGGGACGCAGCCCGGGACGTACCCCGCCGGCCGGTGTCCCCCTGCTGCCACCGTGCGCACGACAAGCGCAGGCGGCCCGTGTTTTTCTCGGATTCCTCATGCGGAACCGTCCCCCGTTCGGCATTTACCTGACACAGCGGAGTCACGACAGCCGATGCGCGCCCTGACGGCGGCCGGCCGCAGGAAGCCCCCTGCGCCCGGGCCACACGTGAGAAGCGGCTAATCCGACACGGCGGGACGCGCCCGCCCGAAGAGTTCCGCCGGCGCCGAAGCGGCAGCGATGCGGCTCGCTGCTGCCGGACGGCCGGGTGCGGCCCGGTCCGGCAGCACACCGCCGGACGGATCAGGGCCTGCCGGGAACGAGGCGTGGCGATCCACGGGTCGTTCCGTCAACCGGCCTGCTGCCCGCTCCCCCATCGACAACTCCAGTCGTTGTGCGCGGCGTTCGTCTCACGACCCCACTGGTCCGCAGATCTTGGCTGGCGGCCCGGAGCCCGTCAATCCCTTTGTGATCCACGTCACCCTCCGAGCATACACCGCGCTCCGCTTGGCCCTTGGCGCGGACGGAAGGATCAACTCCGGGGAGGGGAAAAGCCGAGCAACAGCGCCCAATGACCGCCCTGAAGACGGCAGCGCCCAACCGGTTCCGGAAAGGCGCTGGAACCTTTCGTTCACCCCCGATGGCAGTACCGCACAAACCCGGTACCGGCGCACTCCGCGATCTCCGGCGCACACCGCTGAAGGGACCTGCGGCGGCCCCGGATCAACCCCTGGTCCGCACCCCTCGGCCCGCGGCGCATTCGCTCCGGAGGCCACCACTTCGACCCACCCGGCAAAAGCGGACTTCTCCCTTCAATCTCCTGAACGCGATTGACGTATACGCCCCGGAAACCGACCGTTTCCGCGTCCTCCATTACCGCCCGGCGGGCGGCGAACAGCCCACCGGTGTCCCGCTCCATTCACACTCCGTCGCCCCCGCCCCTCTTCTCCCGTGATCTCCGGCAATTCGGGCCGGGCACGGCACGATCGCCGGCCCCGGCCCAGGCCCGGAGCCTCAGCGCCCGACGTACTCCCGCAGGTGCCGGGCCGTCAACGTGTCCGCTTCGGCGACCAGTTCGGCGGGCGTGCCCGTGAAGACCACCTGGCCGCCGTCGTGTCCGCCTCCCGGGCCGAGGTCCACGATCCAGTCGGCGTGCGCCATCACCGCCTGGTGGTGCTCGATGACGATCACCGAGTTGCCGTCGTCCACCAGCCGGTCGAGCAGGGCGAGCAACTGGTCGACGTCGGCCATGTGCAGTCCGGTGGTGGGCTCGTCCAGGACGTACGTCGTCGTTTTCTCGTTCATGTGGATGGCCAGTTTGAGGCGCTGCCGTTCGCCGCCGGAGAGGGTGTTGAGCGGCTGGCCCAGCCGCAGATAGCCCAGCCCCACGTCGGCGAGCCGCCCGAGGAGGGCGTGCGCCTGGCCGGACGGGAAGAAGCCGCACGCCTCCGCCACGGACATCCCCAGCACCTCGCTGATGTCCTTGCCGCGCAGCTTGTACGTGAGCACCTTCGGCGTGAACCGCTTGCCCTCGCACTCCTCGCACACCGACGCCACCCCCGCCATCATCGCGAGGTCGGTGTAGACCAGCCCGATGCCGTTGCAGTGCGGGCAGGCGCCCTCCGAGTTGGCGCTGAACAGAGCGGCCTTGACGCCGTTGGCCTTGGCGAATGCGGTACGGACCGGGCCCAGCAGTCCGGTGTAGGTGGCCGGGTTGGAGCGGCGCGAGCCGCGGATCGGTGACTGGTCGGCGACGGCGACGCCCGGGCGCCCCGCGACGTACCCGTGGATCAGCGAACTCTTGCCGGAGCCCGCCACGCCGGTGACGACGGTCAGCACGCCCAGCGGTATCTCCACGTCGACGTTCCGCAGGTTGTGCCGGCCCGCGCCCTCGACTCTCAGGGCGCCGCGCGGCGTGCGCACCGTCTCGCGCAGCCGGGCCCGGTGGCCCAGGTACCGCCCGGTCAGCGTCCCGGAGGCGCGCAGACCGGGCACGTCCCCGGAGTAGCAGATCCGCCCGCCGTCCGTGCCGGCGCCCGGGCCGAGGTCCACGACGTGGTCGGCGATGGTGATGACCTCCGGCTTGTGCTCCACGACGAGCACCGTGTTGCCCTTGTCGCGCAGGCGCAGCAACAGGTCGTTCATGCGCTGGATGTCGTGCGGATGGAGCCCGACGGTCGGTTCGTCGAAGACGTACGTGACGTCGCTGAGGCTGGATCCGAGGTGCCGCACCATCTTCACGCGCTGCGCCTCGCCGCCGGAGAGGGTGCCGGCGGGCCGGTCCAGGCTCAGGTAGCCGAGGCCGATCTCCACGAGGGAGTCGAGCAGGTGGCGCAGGTTGGCGAGGAGCGGCGCCACGGAGGGGTCCTCGACCGCGCGCAGGAAGGCGGCGAGGTCGCTGATCTGCATGGCCGAGCACTGGGCGATGCCGACGCCGTCGATGGTGACGGAGAGCGCGGCGGCGCTCAGCCGGGTGCCCTGGCAGGCGGGGCAGTCGGCGAAGGTGACGGCCCGGTCCACGAAGGCCCGGATGTGGGGCTGGAGCGCGTCGCGGTCCTTGGACAGGTACAGCCGCCGGACCTTGGTGACGAGCCCTTCGTACGTGGTGTTGAGGGCGGCGGCCTTCACCTTGGTCGCGGGCTTGTACAGGAAGTCCTGCCACTCCTGCTCGGTGTAGTCCTTGAGCTTCTTGTCCGGCGGGAAGAAGCCGGAGCCCGCCATGACCTGCCAGTACCAGGAGTCCACGGTGAAGTTGGGCACCGTGATCGCGCCTTCGTCGAGGGAGCGTTCCCGGTCCACGAGCTGGTCGATGTCGATCGTCGACACCTGGCCGATGCCCTCGCACTCCGGGCACATGCCCTCGGCGCTGTTGAAGCTGAAGGCGCTGGAGGTGCCGATGTGCGGGGTGCCGAGGCGGCTGAAGACGATCCGCAGCATGGTGTACGCGTCGGTGGCGGTGCCCACCGTGGAGCGGGAGTTGGCGCCCATCCGCTCCTGGTCGACGATGATCGCGGCGCTCAGGTTGCGCAGCGCGTCCACGTCCGGGCGCCCGAGGCTCGGCATGAACGACTGGATGAACGCGGTGTACGTCTCGTTGATCAGCCGCTGCGCCTCGGCGGCGATGGTCCCGAAGACGAGCGAGGACTTGCCCGATCCGGAGACCCCGGTGAAGACGGTGAGCCGCCGCTTGGGCAGGTCCAGGGAGACGTCGGCGAGGTTGTTCTCCCGCGCGCCGCGCACCTCGATGACGTGGTGCAGGTCCGCGGCGGCCGGCTGGTGGCTGGAGGGGGCAGCGGGCATGTCGGTCTTCCTTCTCCTCTGTACGGCGGTACGGCGGCCGGGCGGTGGTGCCCCGTGCGGCCGGGCGGGCAGAGGGCGGGCGGATGACCCGGACCCCCGTCGCGTCGGAGTACTCTCCCACACTTTCCGCGTACGGTGTACGGAGATTGTGGGCCGGCCGGTCCGGTGGGCTGCCGCGCTCCCGCCCGCCGCCGGGCCCCGCGGCACGGTTCACGGCCGCCGCCGGACCGTAGTGCGATCACTGTGGTCGGTCTACGGTCCGGCCGTAGAGACGTGCCCAGCGGGCGGTGGTGACACTCGGGGGCGATCCGCCGACCCCGAGGACAGACCATGCGACCGAAACTCAAGCCCGACGTGCTGTACGTGCCCACCGCGGACGGGGTGCACCTGTTCGGTGCCGGCGCCAACCTCGAACTGCGGGGCGGCGCCATCTACCGGTGGGTGGACCGGCTGGCGCCGCACCTGAACGGGACCACCACCCTGGAGGGCCTGCTGCACGGCCTGCCGGACGACAAGCGAGCCGTGGTCACGGCCCTGCTGCGGCGCCTGGAGGAGGGCGGCTGCCTGACCGACGCGGAGGAGGACGAGCCGCACGGCCTGACGGCCCGTGAACTGGAGACGTACGCGCCGGAGATCGCCTTCGTCGCGTACTACCGCGGTTCGGCGACCCGGCGTTTCGAGGCGTACCGCAACAGCTCGGTGGTGGTGCTGGGCGCCGGGCCCGCGTTCACTGCGCTGATCGCTTCGGCGCTGCACTCGGGCGTCCGCCGGCTGCGTGCGGTGCGCACCCCGGAGTTCCCCACCGACGAGGACCGGCTGACCGAGCTGACCGGCGGGTCCGAACGGCGCGACGCGGACCAGGAGCTGATCCGGACGGCCCTGTCCGGTGACTCCGACGCGGAACTCGCGGCGGCGCTGGAGGGGGCCGACGCCGTCGTGCACGTGTCCTCGGCGCCGGTGGCGGAGCGGGCCGTACGGCTGCATCGGCTGTGCGAGCAGGCGGGTCAACTGCTGGTGCAGGGCGTCGTACTGGACGACGTCGCGTGGCTGGGGCCGTCCGGCGCCGCCTGGGCGTCGGCCTGGCAGCGCCTGTCCGCGCCGGAGCCGTCGCGGCCCAGCACCTTCCTCACCGGCCCGGCCGCGGCCGTGGTCGCCGGTCATCTGGGCCTGGCCTGCTTCACCGCGCTGACGGGCGCCCGGGACGACGAGCAGCCGGCGCTGACCCGGATCGACCTGGAGACCCTGCGCACCTCGACGCACTCCTTCCTCCCGCACCCGTCCGCCGTGGACGCGCCGGAGGAGAGCGCCGAGGAGTTCGGGCAGCGCGTCGAACGGCTCCGCTCGGCCGGCCCGCTGAGCGCCGAGGAGTTCTCCGCACGCGCCGCGACCTGCTTCGACCGGTACACGGGGGTGCTGCGGGCCCTGGAGGAGGGCGACTTCACGCAGCTGCCGCTGCACGTGACCGAAGCGGTACGGCCCGAGGAGGACGGCGAGCGGGTCTTCGGCTGGGGCACCGGCTTCGCGCAGGCCCGGCAGCGGGCGGCGCTGCGCGGGCTGGCCCGGTACGCGGTGACGGCGCCCGACCCGCGGCGGTGCACCGGCGACGGCTCGGTACGGGGCTGGGACCTGGCCGGCAAGGAGGTCACGACGGTGCCGGCCGGGGACGTGTTCACGCCGGGCCCCGGCGTGGCCACCGCGCTCGACTGGACCGAGGCGGTCACCGCGGCGGTCGCGCAGCAGTGTGCGCGGCTGGCGGTGGAGGACGCACGGACCGGTGCCGTCGAGCCGGTCCGGCTGGACGTGGCGGGCGCGCCGCTGGACGAAGCGGGCCGCCGCCACCTGGACATGCTGCGCCCGGCGGGCGGCGAGGCCGTGGCCGCCGACATCGGCACGGCGCTCGGTGTGCCGGTCCTGGCCTGGTGGCAGGGCAGCCGGCCGGCCGGTGTGACCTGCGGCCCCGGCGCGGTGACCGACGGGCTCGAGCTGGTCCTGCTGGACCGGCAGTCCGAGCTGACCGGCGAGTCCGCGTACGCACCGCGACCGGTCCCGGAGCTGGGGGCACCGCCGCGCGGGCCGGGCGGCACGGCCGTACCGGCGGACGCGGACCTGCCCGCGCTGGTGGAGGCGCTGGCGTCGCGGGGGCGGTCCCCCGTCGTGGTGCCGCTCGACCACGACCCGGCCGTGCACGAGGTGCTGCCGAACATCGTCCGGGTGGTGCTCGCCGGATGACCGGGGCCACCACCGGCCGGGCCGGGACGCCGGGACTGCGGTTCTGGTACGACACCTTCGAGGGCGTACGGGAGCTGTTCGCCGAAGGGCACGGTTCCGAGGGCGGGCCGGACGATCCGCTGCCGAGCAAGACCTACCGCGGGCTGCCCCGCCACGTGCTGGCCGCCCCGCCCCGGCGTATCGGTGACGCGCGCTGGTCGTTCCCCGGCTTCCGCGACCGGCATCCCGGAGGTCCGCCGCGCAGGCCCTGGGACGGGAGCACGCTGTCCGCGCTGCTGCACCACACCTACGGTCTGGGCCGCATGGAGCTGGGCCCGCAGGCCGCTTGGCCGTACCACCGGCTGGTGGCCTCGGCGCGCTGCTTCTACCCGGTGGAGCTGTACGTGTGGCTGGGCGGTGACACCGGGGACGTACCGGCGGGGTGTCACCACTACGACCCGCTCCACCACGCGCTGACCGCACTGCGGCCCGGCGGCATCCCGGACGAGCTGCGGGCTGCGGTGACCTGCAAGGGCCGGGACACGACCGCACTGCTCCTGCTCTCCGCCTACTTCCGCAAGACCGCCTTCCGGTACCGCGACTACGCCTACCGGCTGTGCGCACAGGAGTCCGGCATGGTCATCGGCAACGCGCTCATGGTCGCCGGAGCACTCGGCCTGGACGCCCGCGTGCACCATCGGTTCCTGGACGAGCCGGTGAACCGGGCACTGGGCCTGGACAGTACGGAGGAGACCGCGTTCGCCGTGCTGGAGATCGGGGCGCGGGACGGTGTGCCCGCGGCCCCGGCGCCCGGTCTGCCGCCCCTCGTGACGGACCATGTGCGTACCAACCGGGAGGATCCGGCACGCTGGACGCGGCTGACCACGCTGGACGCCGGCAGCCGGCTGACCGGTGACGCCCGCTTCGCGCCGGTCGACCCGGCACCGTTCCACCGGCCCGCCGGCGGTCCCGCCGAACCGTTCGCCGACGACGACCGGCCGCCGGAGAGCGTGGAGCTGGGCGACGCGCTGCGCCGCAGGGACTCGGGCGGGCGGATGTTCCTGCCGGCCGGTACGGCGTTGCCGCGGCAGCAGCTCGCGGACCTGCTCCGGTACGTACTGGAACCGGTGCCCTCGGACCACGGGGACGCGCCGCTGCGGCCGCTGCTGGACTGCCACGTACTGACCCTCAACACCACCGGCCAGGCCGCCGGGCTGTACCGGCTGGACCCGTCCCCCGCGCTCGTCCCGGTGCCCGGACGCGACGGGCGGCCCACGGTGGCCATGCTGTGCGACCGCACGCCGTCGGTGAACACCGCGCGCGCCAACGCGGTCGTCTTCCTCACCGTGGACCGCTACGAGGGCGACCGCGGGTTCGGGGACCGCGGCTACCGGATCCTGCACCACGAGGGCGGCATCGCGGCCCAGCGCCTGAGCGTGCTGGCCGCCGCCGAGGGCCTCTCGGCCCGGATCACCAACGGGTACGACGACCGGGTCGTGCGGCAGCTGCTCGGCGGCGGTGACGCGCACGTGCCGGTCTTCGCGGTCGTGCTGGGCCGGCGGCAGGCCACGTCCCAGTACGAGCCCCCGCTGGACTGGTGACCACAGGCACCGTAGGGCCCCGCTCCCGGGCGAACCCTACGGGCCTCCCGTAGAGACCCGCGGCCTTCGCGGATCACAGAATCAGCTCGGACAGCGGGCGACCGCCGTCCGCAACCGTCACCCACAGAGGAAGGAGGGACACGACATGGACACGAACCTGGTGCTGGACCTCGACGACCTGAGCGTGGACCAGCTCGACATCCTGCCGACCGCCCCCGGCTCCACCCTGGAGTCGATCAACGTCGGCCACGCCATGGTCGAGATCGGCGCATCGAACTGCACCTCGCAGGGCTCCCCCGCGAGCTGCTGCTCTTGTTGCTGCTGCTGATCAGGCCGCACGGCAGGGCCGTGCCCGGCGCGTCGTACGCGTCGGGCACGGCCCGGTGCCGCTGAGGGGACGGGAAAGACGGGACGTGCGAAGGATGCAAAAGGGGAACGTGCCGGACCGGCCGACCGGACTCGCGGTACGGGGCGAAGGACTGCTCGCACAGGCGGTCCGCGACGCGGTCTCCCGCCGGCACCCGCCGGCCGCCGAGGACAGCGACCGGTGCGCCGCGCTGCTCACCGTGGACGACGGCTGGCAGGACACCGTCGGGACGAACCGCCCGGCCCTGCCGTGGCTGCCCGTCCGGGTGGAACTGGGCAACGTCGTCATCGGGCCGCTCGTCCTGCCGGGACGCCCGGGCTGCGCGCTGTGCGCCCGTACCCGCAGGGAACGCGCCCTCGGTCCGGACAGCCCGCGCACCGAACTGCTGCGCCGCCACGGCGAGGAGCTGGCCGGCCGGCCGTCGCCGCTGCTGTCCGCCTGGGCGCGCGACGCGGTAGCGGCCGTCGTGGAGGCGGAGGCCACCGCCGTCCTCGACGACCCCGAGCGCGCCGGCACCCGCAACGCGATCACGATCATCGGCCTGGCCGGCCTCACCGCCGACTCCCACCCGTTCCTGCCCGACCCCTGCTGCCCCCGGTGCGGCAGCCTCCCCGACGACCGGCCGCCGGTCCT
This sequence comes from Streptomyces sp. NPDC030165, assembly GCF_055573595.1. Lineage (NCBI taxonomy): Bacteria > Bacillati > Actinomycetota > Actinomycetes > Kitasatosporales > Streptomycetaceae > Streptomyces > Streptomyces sp. NPDC030165. The sequence goes on from NZ_JBVIBD010000012.1 coordinate 91,827, forward strand.
GACGGACACCCCACGGCCCAAACTCGCCCGGGACACCTACCGCGTGCGCAGCCTGGACACCGGCTGGGACGACCTGCTCCGTACGTACGTGGACGGGCACACCGGCATCGTCCGGCAGCTGGACGTACGGACCGACTACGCCTACCCCATGGTCTCCGCGCCCCTGCGGCTGCCCGACGGCATCCAGGAGGCGGGCTTCGGACGCGGCCTGGACTACGGCGGATGCGAACGCACCGCGCTGGCCGAGGCCCTGGAGCGGCTGGGCGGCGCGCGTCCGGGCGGCCGGCGGACGACCGTGCGCGCGGGCTACGAGCAGGTCGCCGACCGTGCGGTCTGCCCGACCGACCTGGGCCTGTACCCGCCGGAACGGTACGCGGACCCGGAGTTTCCCTACCCGGAGTTCACCCCGGACCTGGAGATCAACTGGGTGTGGGGGCACTCCTTCGGCCGCGACGCGCCCGTGCTGGTGCCCGAGGACTACGCCTACTACCGCACCCGGCACGGCAGTTCCACGGCCCGCCCGCTGGCGTACGAGGTCTCCAACGGCTGCGCCCTCGGCGGCTGCCTGGAGGAGGCCGCGCTGCACGGCATCCTGGAACTGGCCGAGCGCGACGCGTTCCTGCTCACCTGGTACGCCCGGCTGCCCGTGCCGCGTATCGACCTGGGGACCGTGGCCGATCCGGCGGTACGACTGCTGGCCGAGCGCATCCGGCAGGACACCGGCCACCGGGTCGCCGCCTTCGCCACCACGCCCGAGCACGGCATCGCGACGTCCTGGGTGATGGCCGTGCACCCCGGGGACGGGCTGGAGCCCGCCGCGATCTGTGCCGCGGGGGCTCACTTCGTCCCCGAGAAGGCCCTGCTCAACGGCCTGCTGGAGCTGACCGCGAACCTGGGCTGGAACCGCGCCGCCTACCGCGAGGAACTGCGCCGGATCGAGGCGATGGTCGCCGACCCGGACCAGGTGCGGGAGATGCGCGACCACGCGCTGCTGTACTGCCACCCGGACGCCTACGGCCGGTTCGGCTTCCTGCCCGGTGAGGACGCGGAGCAGCCGGTGGCCGAGGCGTTCGCCCGGGCGACGTGCCGGCCGCGCAACGCGGACCTGCGCGACGACCTCACCGAGGTGGTCGAGCGCTTCACCGAGCGCGGCCTGGACGTGATCGTGGTCGACCAGAGCACCGACGAGCACCGCGCCGCCGGCTTCGCCTGCGCGAAGGTGATCATCCCCGGGCTGCTGCCGATGACCTTCGGGCACCGGATGCGCCGTACCCACGGCCTGCCCCGGCTGCGTGAACTGCCGGCCCGGCTCGGCCACCGGAACGGGCCGCTGGAGCCCGCGGACGTCAACCCGCACCCGCACCCGTTCCCGTGACACTCCGGCCGCCCCCTCCCCGTACGGCCGGACCCGCCCGTACGCAACGACCAGAGCCGACCCGCACGCGAAGGCAGGGACAACGATGAGTGGCTTCCACGTCGCGGACACGTTCGGCGTACGCATCGGCGGGCTGCCGGTGCCGGTGCTCGACAGCCTGCGGTCGGACGAGGTGTGGCGGCGGACCGGCACGCTGCTCGACGGCGCGCGCGAACTGGCCGAGCGCGGCGCGGAACTGTCCGACGCGCTGTACGAGCTGATCGGGCGGGCCCCCGCCGTCAAGCCGGCGCTGGTCGCGCTGCGCCGGGCGGTGCACAACCGGCGGACACCGGGCGGGCGCTGCTGGAACGACGAGGTACGCGCCGCTCTGCCTGCCGGGGTGGTGGCGGACATCGAACGGTGGTCGCAACTCCTGGCGGCCCACCGGGAGGACACCGCCCACCTGGACCGCCTGCTCCCCCAGGACGCGGCCTGCCGCCACGCCGCGCTGCGCGAGGCGGTAGCGCACCCGGTGTTCCGGCACGGCCTGATCCAGGGCAGCCCGGTCCTCCACGAGCAGTTGCGCAAGTGGCTCCAGCGGCCCGAAGGCACCCCGCCGGACCGGAAGCTGGCCCTGCGGCTGGCCAAGTACCTGTCCCGGGTGACGGCCAAGACCAGCCCGTTCAGCACCTTCACCGTCAGCGGGCTGGGCCGGTGGGACGGCCCGCGCGGGGACGCGGCCGGGCTCGCGGTGCGCGACACCGTCGAAATCAACCTCTGGGTCGTCCAGCAGCTGGTCCGCCGGCTGCGCGAGCACCCGGCCCTGGCGCCCGCCGCCCGGCTGCGGGTCAACCCGAGCACGCTCCTGGCGGACGGGCACTGGGAGTTCCTGGGGCCGGGCGAGGAGGAGCCGCTGCGTACCCTGCCGGTGTCCGCGCCGGTGCGGGCCTGCCTGGACCTCGTCTCCGACGGTGCCCGGACGCGCCGCGAGGTGGCCGCCCGCCTGGCCGATCGGAGCGGCGCCACACCGGAACAGGCCGAGCGCTACCTCGCGCGGCTGACCGAACTCGGTGCGCTGGAGACCGTGGCCCCGTTCCCCGAACAGGCGGCGGACCCGCTCGCCGAACTGCGGGCCTGGGTGGACACCGGGGGCCCGGGCCTGGCCGAGGTGTCGGCGCGCCTGAAGGAGGTGGCCGCGCTGCTGGACGGATATCCGGAGCTGCGCGACCCGGACGACCGCCACCGGCGCAACCACGAGATCCACCAGGCCCTGGAGCGGATCGCCGAACTCGTCGGGCCGGAGCGGGTCACCGTGCCGCCCAAGAACCACATCATCGAGAACGCCCTGCTCGTCGGGCCGCCCCCGGCCCAGGACCGGCGGGCGTGGGAACCGGTGCTGCGCGACCTGGACACCGTCCGCCGCTGCTACGCGGCGCTCGATCCGGCGCTGCCCGGCCGGGTGGCGCTGGCCCGGCTGTTCACCACACGCTTCGGGCCCGGCGCCGGCGTGCCGTTCCTCGCGTTCCACCGTGCCGTACAGGAAGAGCTGCGCACGGACCCGCAGTTGCCCGGCCTGCTGTCCGTCTCGCAGCACGGCTACGCTCCGCTCGCCGACAGCCCGCTGCCCCGGATCAAGGAGCTGCTGCGGGTACGGGCCGGACTCACCGGCGCGGCCCTGAACGCGCGGCCGGACGCCGACGGGGTGGTGCACGTCGACCCCGCCCGGCTGGAGGCGCTTGCCGGCACCTGGCCCGCGTGGATGCGGCCGCCCGGGTCGGTCGCGTTCTACGGCCAGCTGACCGGCGGGCCGCAGGACCCGGCCGGGTTCGTGGTCAACGCCGTCAACGCGGGGCACGGGCGGGGCCGCGACCGGATCCGCCGGCTGCTCGGCCAGGCCGGTGTCACCGTGGCGGGCGAACCGTCCGGCCCGCCCGGCGACGTGATCCTGGCGGACACCTGCCGCCACTACGGCAGCAACGTCGGTCTGCGCGACCTGACCATGACCGACGAGATCGACTACCCCGGCGCGGCGAGCCCGCGCCCCGCGGACCGCCGCATCCCGCTGCGCGACCTGGAGGTGCGCCACGACCCCGCGCTGGACCTCCTCGTCCTGTGGTCGCGCACCCGCGACCGCGAGGTGCGTCCGGTGCACCCCAGCCTGATCGCGGAGTTCTGGCTGCCACCGGCGATGCGGCTGCTGATCCAGGCGTTCGGCGACACACCGACCCTGCTGATCCCCGGCCGGCGGATGTTCGGCGACATCTCCCCCGCCACCGCGCGGGGCGTGCTGCGCGAGCCCAGGATCACGATCGGTACGGTCACGGTCAGCCGCCGCCAGTGGGTGTTCCGCACCGACGAGGCGCCGGTCCGTGCCAAGGGCGAGGCGGACCGCCCGTACCTGCTGCGGCTGGCCTCCTGGCTGCGCGAACACGGCATTCCGGAGCGCTGCTTCGTGCGCGCGCTGGACCCGTCGTCGCTGACCGGCGGCAACGTCTGGCAGCTGAAGTCACGCAAGCCGCTGTACATCGACTTCGCGAACCTGCTGCTGACCGGGCTGTTCGAGCGGATGCTCACCGAGGAGGGGAATCTGCTGTTCCTCCAGGAGGCGCTGCCCGACCCGTCCGCCGCGCCGCACTACGGCGACGCCGGAGCGCGCGTCACCGAACACCTCGTGGAGGTCGGTCACGATGCCCGCCGCTGACCATCCGCTGGATCCCGGCACCGCCGGCGCGTCCGACTGGGTGTGCGCCCACGTCTTCCAGGACACCGGCCACGACGCCCTGCTCACCGACTGCGTACGGCCCCTGGTCGCCGGGCTGGCCTCCGACGGGCTGCTGCACCGGTACTTCTTCCTGCGGTACTGGGAAGGCGGCCCGCACGTACGGCTGCGGCTGCTGCCCACCGGTACGGGAGCGGCCCACGAGGTACGGGAGCGGGTTACCACGGCGATCGGCGCCCACCTGCGGGACCACCCGGCACCGGACACCGTGAACCGCACGCGTTACGCCGGACTCGCCGGCGAACTGGCCTCCCTGGAGGGCCTTCCTGAGCACGACCGGGTGCTGCGCCCGAACAACACGGCCGAGTTCCTGCCGTACCGGCGCGAGCACGCGGTGTACGGGCACGGCGCGGCCATGGCCGCCACCGAGGAACACTTCCAGGAGTCCAGCGAACTGGCCCTGGCGCTGATCGCTGCCGGCGCGTCCGGCCAGCAGCGGGCGGCGATCGCCCTGGACCTGATGCTGGCCGTACTGGCCCTGTGCGACGAACTGCGCGCGCAGTGGGTGGCCGGCGGGCAACCGCTCGTCCCGTTCGCCGACGGCACCGAACCCGCCGCCACCGAAGAGCACTACCAGGCCAGGCGGGAACACCTGCGGGAACGCGCGCTCCGGGTGTGGAAGCTCGCCCCCGCCCCCACTGGAGCGACCCCGCAGGCGCACTGGCTGCGGTCGCTCCACCGGCTGCGGGACCGGCTCAGCGGCTGGGAGGACTCCGGCACGTTCACCTCCGAGTGGGCGCGCTCGCCGCTGGCCCAGGGCCCCGACCTGGCCGCGCTGCCGCACCCGGCCACCACGCTGATCCTGCTGCGCTGCGTGCACCTGGCCGACAACCGGCTCGGCCTGACCCTGGACCAGGAGAACCACCTGCGCTTCCTGGCCGGCCGGATCGTCGCCGACCTGCCCTCGCTCCCGGTCCGCTGATCCGGGCGACGCGGTCCGCCGGTCGTGGCGGCGCGGTCCGCTGACCCGGGGCACGCCCGCCCGTCACCTCGACGGGCTGGGCCGCAGTCCCGCGGGCCGGGAGCCGTTGTGCCACCGGGACGCCCGTACCGGGGCGTCGGAGCACGGTGGCTCGGGCGGCGCGGCCCGGGAGCAGGAGCACGGGTCGGGCCCGGTGCGGCGGGCCCGGCCGACGGCCGGCGGGGCGGCCGGGCGCGCCCGGCCGTCCGGCGGCTCGGCGGGAGGCTCCGCCGGGATCGCCGCGGCCAGTTCCCGGCGTCCGGAGATGCTCAGCTTCCGGTAGACGCCGGACAGGTGGAACTCCACCGTGCGCATGGTCAGGAACAGCATCTGGGATATCTGCCGGTTGGTGTGGCCGCTCCGGGCCAGCCCGGCGATCTTGAGTTCCTGCGGTGTCAGCAGCGGATGTGTACGGAGCGGCTTGTCGTGGGCCGGAGCGGGCTCCGGTGCCGCCCGCAGCCGCCGGGCCAGCGGCGCGGCACCGCACTCACCGGCCAGGGCCAGCGCCGCGGCGCCTTCGCGGTCCGCCTCGGCCGCCCGGCCGGCGGCACGCAACGCGGCGGCCAGGTCGGCCCTGGCCACGGCGAGTTCCAGTCGGGCAGGTGACGCTTCGAGGTGGCGCACCGCCTCGGCCAGCAGCGTGAGCCTGCGCTCGCCCGACCGGGTCATCGCCAGCGCGTGCCGGGCCACGCCGATCGTGCGTGCCGTCCCCCAGCGGCGGGCGGCCTCCAGTTCCTCGCGCGCCAGGGTCTCGGCCCGGTCGGCGGCGCCGTCGGCGGCCAACACGAGCGCCGCGCGGGAGCGCCACGGCACGACCGCCGGGTTGACGGCGCCCCGGCGCGTCAACTGCCGCCCGGCGGCCAGCAGGTCGTCGGCCGCGCGGCCCTGTTCCCCGCGCAGCCGCCACAGTGCCGCCCGTGCGGCGAGCAGGTACGGGCCCTCGTACCGGCCGTGCAGATCGTCGTCCGGCCCGTGTTCCGCGGGACCGTGCGCGGCCAGCAGCTCGGCGGCCCCGTCCTCGTCACCGGCCAGTGCCAGCGCCTCCACCAGACCGGCCACCGCGAAGCCGGTGATGATCGGCAGTCCGCCGCGGCCGGGGCCGATCTCCTCGACCACCGGCCGCAGGATCGCCACGGCGCCGGGCAGGTCGCCGGCGACCCGGCAGATCCGGGCGCGGAAGATGTCCGCCGTCAGGCAGGCCCGGCGGCCGGACATGGCGCGGCTGAGCCTGCCGGTACGCCAGCAGTGGGCCCGTGCCTCGACGAGTTCGTCGGCCCGGATCAGGGCGGCGCAGCTCTGCCAGATGCGCGCGAGGTCGCCGTCCTCGACACCGGTCAGCGCCTGCCGTGCCGCTGCGAGGGCTGCCTGCCGGTCCGTTCCCCGGTCGGCGGCGATCGCGGCCCGCAGGTTGGCCAGTTCCCTGCTCCGCCCGCCGGCCGGCTCGGGTGCGTCCGCGAGCCGGCGGGCCTCCGCCGAGGGGCCCGCCGGGTCGAGCAGGGAGACGGTCGCCTTCCGGAGCGTGAGCCTGCGCACCGCCGCCGGGTGGCCGCTGCCGATCCGGCCGGTCGTCTCCTCCAGTACGGAGACGGCGTCCACCGGCCTGCCCCGGTCGATCAGCATGCCGGCCACGTCCAGCGCCAGTCCGGCGCAGACTTCGAGGTCCTCGGACTCGCGCAGCAGGGTGTCCAGCTCGCTGAGCGCGAGGTCCGGGTCGACGAAGGTCTCGGCCTCGGCCAGTTCCCGCCGTACGGCCGAGCGGACGTCCGCGGGCAGCCGGTCCCGCAGCACGCACCGCAGATAGCGGCTGGCCTCCTCGGCCCGCCCCTCGTGCAGCAGTTTGCGGGCGGCGGTACGCAGCGGCTCTACCGCCCAGTCCAGGCCGGTCGGGCCCGCCGCGGCGAGCTGCGGGGCGATCCGTTCCGCGCCCCACTGCTCGTCGCGCATGATCCGGGCCACCTTCAGGTGCGCGGCTATCCGGGAGCCGACGGGCATTGCGGCGAGCACCGCGGCGCCCAGCAGCGGATGGCGGAACGCCGGCGGCACCCGGTTGGCGAGCACCTGCCGTGCCACGAGCGTGTCGATCGCGTGCAGGGCGTCGGACACCGGCAGCTCGGCCAGCGTGGCGGCGTGGGCGACCTCCGCGCTGTCGCCCAGAACCGCGACAGCCCTGGCCATGGCCAGGGCTGGTCGGGGCAGGTCGTCGAGCCACCGGCGGGTACATCGCAGTACTTCGGGACCGACCGCGCCGCGCAGCTCCCGGGCCGTGACGGCCGTGCCCGGGCGGCCCGCGAGGTGGGCCAGCAGCAGTCCGGGGTTGCCGCCGGTCAGTTCGTGGCACACGGCGGCCGCGGCGGCGTCGAGCGTGAGGCCGCACTGCCGCGCGGCGAACTCGGCGATCCCGTCCGCCGGCAGGCCGGTCAGTTCGATGTGCTCGGCGCGGGCGAGGAGTTCGGCCACCCCGGCCGGCCGGCCGCACCCCGCCTCGTCGCCGACCGCTCCGACGATCAGCAGCGGTACGGGCCGGTCGAGCGAGGTTAGGGCCACCAGCCAGCGCGCCGAGGACGCGTCCACGTCCATGAGGTCGTCGACGCACACCGCGAGGGGTGCGCGCGCCAGCGCGTCCCGGCCGAGGCCGACGTAGCCGTCCAGGGATTCCGGTCCGTCGCCGTCCGGGCGGCCGAGAGCCTGGCGGGCCACGGCGAACAGGGAGTCCCGTACGGCCGGCCCGCCGGCGGCGGTCCCCACCCGGAAGCCCGCGTCAGCGGCGCGGGCAACGGCCGCCTCCAGCAGCGCGCTCTTGCCGGCGCCCCGCTCCCCCCGCACCGCGATGATCACCGGTACGCCGCCACCGGCCCGCCCGATCAGCCCGTCCAGCCGGGCCAGCTCCGCTTCACGACCGGTTAACGGCATCGACAGCCCTCCCCATAGACATGAATATGTCGGGACGTCCTTACACCCGACAGGTTCGTCCATCTTTCATACTGATACGTGCCACGCCCGGACAGCTACGGCCGACCGGGCCAAGAACGGCCGGTTCAGCGCCCCTGACGGCTGGTTCCGCACTGCCGAAAGCGCGGTTCCGGGATGTCGGACAACCGCTCCGGCTTCCGCCCCGGGCCGGGCCCTGAACGTCCTCGTCCCGCCGCCTCCGGAGCACGTCCGCACCGCCGCCACCCCGAAACTCCCAGCCGCCCGCCCCCCGTCTAAGGTGCGGCAATGACCTCGCACAGGTACCTCACCGAACTGTTCTCGCTGGACGGCATGGTCGCCGTGGTGACCGGCGGCAGCTCCGGAATCGGGCGTTCCATCAGCGGCGCCCTCGCCCGTGCCGGCGCGGGCGTCGTGGTCGTGGCGCGCAAGGAGGCGGAGCTCAGGGCCACGGCCGACGAGCTGACGGCCGACGGCTGCCGGGCCGCGTGGGTGAGCGCCGACCTCGGTACGCGTACGGCCGTGCGCGCGGCGGCCGACGAGGCGGCCGGCGTGTTCGGCGAGCCCGACATCCTCGTCAACTGCGCCGGGACCAACCTGCGTCCGCCGATGAGCGAGCTGGACGACGCGGTGTGGGACAGCACGATGGCGGTCAACCTGGAGGCGCCCTACCTGCTGGGGCAGCGCTTCGGCCCCGGCATGGCCGAGCGGGGTTTCGGCCTGATCATCCACATCACCTCCCAGCAGGCGCACCGCGCGTTCGTCCAGAGCGGCGCGTACGGCGTGTCCAAGGGTGCGCTGGAGTCGCTGGCCCGCTCCCAGGCCGAGGCGTGGTCGCCGTACGGCGTCACCTGCAACACGCTCGTGCCGGGCTTCGTCATGACGCCGCTCAACGCCCGTCTGTCGTCCGACCCCGAGAAGGTGGCGGAGCTGGCCGCCCGCACCATGGTCGGACGCAACGGTCTCGCCGAGGACTTCGCGGGCGCCGCGGTCTTCCTCGCGAGCCGCGCCTCGGCGTACGTCACCGGACAGGCGCTCTTCGTGGACGGCGGCCTCTCCGTCCACTGAACGTCCGGGCCCGGCGCGGTGACCGAAGGCCCCGGCCCGGTGCGGCCGCCTGTCCACGGTCAAGGCCGGCTGCCCCCACTACACTTCTCGCGGCGCGGCCCAGTCGCACCGCACCTGATCCGGACGGACGGCGAAGGAGTGGCACATGAACCGCTGCAGGCCCGGGAACCCGGAACCGCTCCGGCGGACGCCATGAGCGCCGGGACGGAGCACCGCACCGAACGCATCGCCCTGACCCCGGCGGCCGAGGAGCTGATCCGGCGGCTCCGGGCCGTACACGGGCCGTTGATGTTCCATCAGTCGGGCGGGTGCTGCGACGGCAGCTCCCCGATGTGCTACCCGGCGGGCGAGTTCCGTACGGGAGCGTCGGACGTGCTGCTGGGGCGGCTGACCGTGCCGGGCGTCGCCGAGGCGGTGGACTTCTGGATGGCCGCGGACCAGTTCGCCCGCTGGCGGCACACCCATCTGACGGTGGACGTCGTACCGGGGCGCGGCGGGGGCTTCTCCCTCGAAGCTCCCGAGGGGGTGCGCTTCCTGATCCGCTCGCGGCTGTTCAGCGACGAGGAGCGGGCGCGGCTGGGCGACTGAGGCCGGCCGGCGCTCCCGGCCGTGGACCTGGTGAGGCCCCGCGCACGGGGGATGACGCGGGGCCTCACCCAGATTGAACGACCGAACCGGGGAAGGGGTTCCCCACCGAGACGGACTTTACGAAAAGTTTTCGTCACCAGGCGCAGACGCACGCCCGAGGCTCAGCCGCAGGCCCGCAGTACAGGCGCACGCCCGCTGTGCTCACGCCTCGTCCTGCACCAGCCGCTCCAGCATGTCCTGGAAGTCGATGTCCACGACCACCCGCAACCCGTCCCCGTCCGGCTCGCTCAGCCGCGTCATCGTGCCGCGCCGCCACCAGTACACGTTGGGGCTGATCGCGCCCGCCGCGTCCGCGTGGCCCGCCGCGGCGAACTGCGCCATGGCCTGGAGCGCCGGGACGACCTGCGCGTCATGGATGGGGTGGAAGGCCAGTTGGTGGCGGAAGGGCATCGCGACCAGCGCGCCGTCCCCCGTCAGCGGCGTCCCCATGATCCGCTCGACCAGGTCCTCCAGGACCAGCACCCGGCTGGCGGTGAAGAACGAGTCGCCCAGCACCACCTCGAAGGCCGAGCCGTCACCGCGCCGTACCGTCTCGTGCCCCTCGACCGGCAGTGCGCGCAGGTTGTTCAGCGCCCTGATGCGCAGCTCGGGCACCTCGCCGAGGTCCGCCAGGGAGTCCTCGCTGAGCATCTGCACGGCTTCGGGCAGGTCCAGGGCGAGGACCTCGCGCAGCCCGGGGGCGGGCGCGCGCCCGTAGCGGAAGGAGTCGGCGGGCGGCAGTGTGTCCTCGGCGACCACCCGCGGGAACAGCCGGGCCCGGATCTCGTCCTCCGAGAGGGTCTCCATCGGCTGCGGCCCGTCCATGGTGCGCAGCACCTTGCCCACGTGGTCGCGGATCATCGCGGGCCACACCCGCTCGCCGCGCCGGTCGCGGTGGCAGACCGCGGCGAGGTTGCCCAGGCCGAACTGGCGGCCGCCGGAGTCGGCGACCACGCCCGCGTACACCGTGACCTCCAGGCCGCGTTCGGCGAACGCCTGCCGGACCTGCGAGCGGAAGACGCCGCCCTCCCGCTCCGAGAAGAACGCGAACTCCCCGTCGCGCGGGCCTTCGCGCGGGTCCCGCTTCGGTCCACGGCGGAACAAGCCCATCTCTTCCTCCCGGCGACGGCCACGATGCCGCCGATCGTAACGGGTGTGCCGAAGCCCCAGACCGGCCCCGGCCCGGTCATGCCCCGGCTCCCCCGCCTCACCGCCGCACGGCCGGCCGGGGTCCTGCATGGTCATACTGCCCAGGACGGGGGCCGGTCATGGCGCCCGCGAGCAGCGGGTACGGAGGAGGGGCGGCGGGCGCGCGGGCAGGCACCTCCGGGACCGCGATACGCTGCCGGGGCCTGCCGTGACGGGTGACCGGGCCCCGGCGGCACCCACCGCGGCCGCCCGTACCCGGCCGCACCCGCCGTCGGTGCGCCGAGCGCCGTCCGCCGTATCCGCCCTGCCGTGACCAGCCGGAATGCGACGTCCGATTCCCGCCAGCCGTCGCGTCCCCGCGGCGGCACAGTGGACGTGACGGACGAGCCGGTGAACGGCGCGAGAGCACAGAGAAAGGGGCCGGACGATGACGGCCACGACGGTCCACACGACACTCGGCAGCCCGCTGGGCGACCTGCTGCTGGTGGGCGAGCGGTCCGCCGCCGCGCCCGGCGGCACCGCACTGGCCTCCCTGTCCGTACCGGACCAGAAGGGCGGCGCCACGGTCGACGGGAGCTGGACCCACGACCCCGCGGCCTTCACGGAGATCGCCGCGCAGCTCACCGCCTACTTCGAGGGCGGTCGCACCCGCTTCGCCATCGCGTACGCGCCCGGGGGCACCCCCTTCCAGCAGCGCGTCTGGCAGGCCGTGGAGGCCATCCCCTACGGCGAGACGTGCACCTACGGCGACATCGCCGCCCGTATCGGCGCCCCACGCGCCGCGGTCCGCGCGGTCGGCACCGCCATCGGCCGGAACCCGCTGCTGATCGTCCGTCCCTGCCACCGCGTCATCGGTGCCGACGGCACCCTCACCGGGTACGCGGGCGGTCTGCACCGCAAGGAACGACTCCTCCGCCTCGAAGGCGCGGCGTGCGTGGCGGACACCCTCACGGCCTGAGCCCTGTCACGGCCTGAACGCTCCCATGACCTGAGTTCTGCCATGACCTGAGTTCCGTCATGGCCCGGCCCGTCCCGGCCGGCGCGGGCAAGAAGAACGGCGCCAAGCCCCCCGCCCGGCGCCGTTCCGCCCGCCGCTCCTCCCTTCCCCCCACCGCCCGCGTACGCGGGCCGGGAGGAGCGGCCGGGCTGTGGCTGGACCCGAGTCGGGCAATCCCCCGCATCACCCAACCCAGGCAGCCTCGCTCGGAGCCCGTCCTTGGTGGGCCGGGCGTCCGAAGCCATGCCGAGTATATTGGCTCCGGGCCAGTCAACGCAGCGGCTGCACCATGACCGTTTTCGAGCGGCCCCCTCCGCACCCCCGACGATCATGGTTCGAACCGCCTCCAGCGTGACTTCCCGGCGCGGCGACCACGGCAGTCACACCCGTATTCGTACACTTGAGCGACCTGGCGGCGAGGGGCCGCGGCAACGGAAAAAGGGGCGGACGTGAGGGGTGCCGAAGGACTTGCGGCGGTCGGCGAGGGGGCGTATGTGCTGCGCAATGCGGCCAGCGGCCTGCTGCTGGAGGTCGAGGACGGCCGCAAGGGCAGCGGGGCGAACGTGCGGCAGGGCCCGGAGGACGGATCACCGGCCCAGCTGTGGCGGGTCACCGAGGTGCACCCCGGCAGCGGACTGCGCCATCTGACCAACGTGGGCAGCGGCAAGCGCCTGGACGTCACCGGCGCCTCCACCGAGAACGGCGCCAACGTCCAGCAGTGGAAGGCGAACCACTACGGCGCGCAGGAGTGGCTGCTGGAACAGGACGTGGCCGCGCCAGGCACGTTCACGCTGACCAACTACGCCAGCGGCCTGCTGCTGGAGGTCGCCGACGACAGTACGGAGCCGGGCGCCAACGTCCAGCAGTGGGAGGACCGGGACCGCCCGGGCCAGTGGTGGAGGCTGGAGCGCCGCTGACACCGGCGGCCGGGCCCGGTACCTCTCAGAAGCCGGCGGCGCGCTCGATACGGTCGAGGAGGCGGTGGCGGCGTGCGGCGTGGCCGAAGTCGGGGGCGTGGTGGGTGCCGTCCGTGAGGTCGGTCCGGATCTGCTCGTAGGCGTGGGCCACGGTGTACGCCACCTCCGTGGTGCGGCCGGCGAGCGCGGGGAGCGCCGCGTCGTAGGAGTCCGGGACCGGCAGTTCCGCGAGTGCCGTCTGCTCGCCCCGGGCGCCGTACACGGTGACCTGGCCGAACTGCAGATGGCCCGAGTCGCCGGTGACCAGCAGGTCGCCGGCGGTCCCGTTGATCTCCCAGTGGAAGTCGGTGGCGCGGGACAGGCCGCCGCGGAAGTGGACCGAGGCGACCGCGCCGCCTTCGAGGACGCCGTTGACGGCGATCTGGTCCGGCACGTCCATCCGGGCCGGCTCGCCGGTCACCTCGTCGTGCACCTCCGGACGGCGGGTCGCCATGGTGGCGCCCAGGTCGGTGAACTCGCCGAGGACCATGGTCAGGGCGTCGACGGTGTGCCCGAAAGGGATGGTGAGCAGGGAGCCGCCGTTGTCGCGGTCGAGGAGGTAGGCGCCGCCCGGCTCGAACAGCGGCCCCCAGCGGCGGCCCGAGGCGATGACACTGGTGGACAGGACGTCCCCGACGTACCCGTCGGCGACGAGGTCCCGTACGTACCGGACGGGCGGCGCGGAGCGGGCCTGGAGACCGACGAAGGTACGGACGCCCCTCGCTTCGGCGACGGCGGCCAGCTCCTCGGTCTGCGCGAGGCCGTTGCCCAGCGGCCATTCGCTGAGCACCATTTTCCCGGCTTCGAGGGCGGCCAGGACCAGTTCGCGGTGGTGCGGGATCTTCACGGCGACGACCACGAGGTCGACCTCGTCGCGCCGTACGAGTTCCCGGGCGCTGCCGAAGGCCAGCGGAACGCCGTACTTCCGCCCCGCCGCCCGCGCGGATTCCGGGGTACTGGCGGACAGGGCGCGCAGCTCGTAGCCCGGTACGGCGGCGAGCGCGGGCAGGTGGGCGCGGGCGGCCCAGCCGCCGGAGGCGCTGAGGCCGATGATGCCGACGCCGATCGGGGCGGCGGAGGGGGTGCGCGCGGGCATGGCGGATTCCTTTCACCGGACACGCGGTGGTGCGCTCGGTCGAGCGGTGATCATGACGGTAACCCATGTTCACTTAGAAGTGAACATGGGTCCGGGACGGTCATACGGGCGAGGCGGTGGGGGATACTGAGGACATGGCCAGCCGTACGTCCTCCCCCCTGCTCCACCCCGACGAGCGGGACTTCGATCTGTTCGCCGTCATGAGCGCGCTCACCGACCCGGTCCGGCTGAGCATCGTGCTCAAGCTCGCCACCGAATCGGCGGTGCCCTGCGGCACCTTCGACCTGCCCATCGCCAAGTCCGCGCTCAGCCGGCACCTGCGGGTGCTGCGTGAGGCGGGCGTCATCAGCCAGCGGGACGAAGGCACCCGCCGGGTCAACTCGCTGCGCGCACAGGAGCTGGACCGCCGCTTCCCCGGCCTGCTCAGCTTGGTGCTCAAGGAAGGCGCCGAGCGGGGCGCGCCGCAGCCGGTGGCCGGCTGAGGCCCATGCTGACCACGGCGCAGGAATGGCAGCTGGCCGCACGGCCCGTAGGGCGCCCGGCGCCCGGTGACTTCCGACTGGTGGAGCGGGAGTTGCCGCCGCTCGCCGAGGGCGAGGTACTGGTGCGGAACCGGTTCCTCTCGGTGGACCCGTACATGCGGGCCCTGATGAGTACCGAGCGCGCCGGCTCCCTGGCCTACCGGCTGGACCGGCCGATGAGCGGCGGCGCCGTCGGCGAGGTGGTGGAGTCGCGGTCGGCCCGTCTCGCCCCGGGCGATCTGGTGCTCAGCGATCTGGGCTGGCGCACGGCCGCCGTCGCGCCCGCGACGTGCTGCACGAAGCGGGAGCGGATCGCGGACGTGCCGGACTCCGCCTACCTCGGGGTGCTCGGGATGCCGGGCCTCAGCGCGTACGTCGGCCTCACCGAGATCGCCGGGCTGCGGGCGGGCGATACCGTGTTCGTCTCCGGCGCGGCCGGCGCGGTGGGCAGTCTGGCCGGCCAGATCGCCCGGCTGCGCGGCGCCGCGGCGGTGTACGGCAGCGCCGGGTCGCCGGAGAAGGTGGCGTACCTGACGGACACGCTCGGGTTCACCGCCGCCTTCGACTACAAGGACGGCGATGTACGCGGTCAGCTCGCGCGGATCGCGCCGGACGGCATCGACGTGTACTTCGACAACGTCGGGGGCGAACACCTGGAGGCCGCCATCGGCCTGTTGAACCGCGACGGCCGGGCGGCGCTCTGCGGAGCCGTCTCCGAGTACAACGCGACCACGGCGCCCCAGGGGCCCCGCAACATGACCGAACTGGTCAAGAAGCGCCTCACCCTGCGCGGCTTCGAGGTCGGCGACCACGCCGGCCTGCGCCCGCAGTTCGAACGCGAGGCGGCCCGGTGGCTGGCCGACGGACAGCTCGTCTTCCGGGAGACGGTCGAGGACGGCATCGCCCGCGCGGTGGACGCCTTCCTCGGGATGATGGACGGCCGCAACACCGGCAAGATGCTGGTACGGCTCTAGGGGGTGCCGATCCTGACCCGTCGGCGCCCCCAGGACGTGCCGCACGTACGAGCCCCCTCCCAGCAGTGTGTCAGGAGGGGGCTCGGGAGCGCTCACAGCGCTCAGGCGGTCAGCCGGACCTCCGAAGTGTCCGCGGGGGCGGCGTTCGCCGTGTCCTTGATCCGGTGCGAGGCGTCCGTCACCCGGGGCGCGGCCGCGAGCTGGCGGCGCGCGACGGCCAGGGCATCCTCGATCTTCCGGGTTCCCGTCGAGACGCACAGGGTGTACGAGACGTCCTCCAGCGGCTGCCGCGAGGTGTGCGTGCCCTGCTCCGCATGGAGCGTCCGCAGCGTCTCGTACTGCTCGACAAGATCCCGCAGGATCGCGGGGTGGGCCATCAACACGGTCTTTCCCTCCATGGTCGTAGGGGTGCTTCGCACAGGGGCGTCGGGCGGGGCGTCAGGCTTCGACGCACAGGCCCGTACGGAGCTTACCGAGGGTGCGGGCCAGGAGCCGGGACACATGCATCTGGGAGATGCCGAGCGCTTCTCCTATCTTGGACTGCGTCATCTCCTGCCCGAACCGCATCTCGATGATCTGGCGTTCGCGCTCGTCCAGTTCCTGGAGCAGCGGGGCGAGGGCGTGCAGGTTCTCGACGGTCTCGATGGCGGGGTCGGTCTCGCCCATGGTGTCGGCCACCGTGCGGGCCTTGCCGCTCGCCGGGCCGTCCTCGGACTGCTCGTTGGGCGAGTCCAGGGAGCCGGCGGCGTAGCCGTTGGCGGCGATGAGGCCGTCGAGCACCTCTTCCTCGGTGATCTTCAGATGGGCGGCCAGGTCCTTGACCGTGGGGTCGCGGTCGAGGGTGCCCGCGAGCTGCTCCTTGGCCTTGGCTATCTCCACCCGCAGCTCCTGGAGCCGGCGCGGGACGTGCACCGCCCAGCTGGTGTCGCGGAAGAAGCGCTTGATCTCGCCGACGATGTACGGCACCGCGAAGGAGGTGAACTCCACCTCGCGGGACAGGTCGAACCGGTCGATGGCCTTGATCAGGCCGATCGTGCCGACCTGGATGATGTCTTCCATCTCGCCGCTGCCGCGGTTGCGGAACCTGCTGGCGGCGAACCGCACCAGGGACAGGTTCATTTCGATGAGCGTGTTGCGCGCGTACTGGTATTCGTGTGTGCCTTCTTCAAGGCGGCCGAGCCGCTCGAAGAACAGCTTCGACAGCTCACGCGCGTCCTTGGGAGCGATCTTCCCCGCGTCCTCGACCCACGGCAGTCCCTCGGCAACACCCCGTGTCTCGCTCGCCGGCCGGTCCGTACCGGCCGCCTGTCCGAGTTCCACAGTCTGCACTGCTGCCGTTGTCATGACTCGCCCTTTCCTGCGTCGACGACGATGTGAGGAAGCGGGTTCCCAGATCGACACCGCTCATTCCTGACAGATCAAAAACAGTCGGCGCAGGTCGTGCCATGAGTGGCGCAATACAGACCAACGGACGGGACGGTAGGGACATTGGTCCCGAATTTCACGAAGTCCGACAACCGCGTCAAACCGTATCGCGCACGGAGAGCGCTTCAGGGGGCGGGCGTCGTCGGCAGGGGCGCCTCCGGGGGCGTCTCGCTGAACGCGTCCGCCGGTATGTTGGGCATGGCCTGGCTGGTGATCCGGTAGCGCCCGTCCAACGGCCCCTCGGCGCAGGTCACGTGGACGGTGAGCGGCCCGGCCCACTCGTAGTCGTGCTCAGCGGCGTGCCGGGCCAGGACGTCGGTCAGCTCCTGGCCGATCTGTCCGTCACGCTCGCCGAGCTGTCCGTGTACGGCGGCGGCGAGTTCCACCTTGTAGGCGTTGGGGACCAGGACGCGGCGCCGGCCGCACACCACGGCGTGACTGTCGCATTCGCGCCGCAGGTCGTCGCAGAGCTCGACCGGATCGTTGCCGAGCACCTTGTCGACCAGCGCGCTCTCCCAGTGCTCCACCGTCTTTTCCATGCGCGTGAGCATTCCCATGCCCCGCCGGGTGCCCGGTTCGGGGTATCCCATTCGGGGCGTCGGACGACGGTGGCGACGACCCGGCCGCGCGTTCTCCGTACCGGTTACGGGTCTTCCCGTACCGCTACGGGTGACGGATCTCCGGCGGCACCGGAGGCGCGGGAGCCACGGGAGCCGCCGGGGCCTCGAACGGCGGCGGCTCCTCGGCCGCCGACTTCGGGCGGGCCGGCTGCGGCACGGCCGGAGCCGGGGGCGGGGCGGGCGCGGCGGGCTCGGGGGCGGTCGGCCGGGGCGGTGCCGGAATCCGGACCTCGAATTCCGTGTTCTCGGACGATGTGTGCGAGGTGCTCATGGTCGTTTCCTTCTGGTAGTCCGGCCGCATGCGGCCGAGTTCGACTGGAACGGCTGGAGACGGCGCGTGCCCGGCGGGCGTACCGCCGCTCTCGGCTGGGGCGTTTCTGATGGATCTCCGTGGAGGGCATCGAGCGGCGTTCGGTGCGTGCGCTCGGGGTGCGGTGTGAAGGGTCATGTGGCGGAGCCACCTGTCCCTTCGCGCCGTGCGGCGAGGGTGCGTGCCGGGCGTCGCGAGGCCACGGAGATCTGTCAGAAGCGCCCTAGCGCATGACACGGCGGGCAAACGAGCGCATGGCGAGCCATACGAAGCCCGCCGCGCCCACGAAGAGGGCGAGCAGGAAGGCCCAGGTGGGCATGGAGCCGATCTGGGGTGTGAGGACGGCGCGCAGGCCTTCGTTCATGTAGACCATCGGGTTGAGGAGTACGGCGTACTGGAGCCAGGGGGTGCTTTCCAGCGCCGTCCAGGGGAAGTAGACGCAGCCGAGCATCATCGCGGGGAACATCACCAGGGTGAACAGGACCTGGATCTGGCGCGGGTCGATGCGGGTGGCCAGGTACATGCCGATCGAGGAGGCCAGTACCGCGCCCGCCAGCAGGACGAAGACGAGCATCGGCCAGTTGGCGACCTGCACGGCGGGCCCGTGGCCCTGGGCGTGTACGAGCAGGACGACGGGGAAGACCAGGATGCCGGCGACCAGGCCCTCGACGACGGCGGAGAGGATCTTCTGCAGTCCCAGTACCCGGACCGACACCGGCGCGAGCGCCCGGTCCTCGATGGCGCCGGGTCCGGACAACTCCATGACCAGCGGGAAGGTCACGGCGGCCATCGCCTGCAGGACCATGGAGGAGCCCACCAGCCCCGGCACCATGATCGTCGAGAAGGCCTCTCCCCCGGGTCCGGCGCCGCCCGAGCCAACCTTCGGCAGCACATAGGCGAAGACGAAGACGAACAGCAGCGGTTGGATGACGACGCGGACGGCGCTCATCACGAAGTTGCGCCGCAGCACTCTGGCGTCGCGCGCCATCATGGCCGCGAAGGTGTGCAGCGCGCGGGTCTTGGCGGCCGGCGCCTCGGTCAGCACGGTGGTGGTCATTCGCGGAACTCCCGTCCGGTGAGCGTCAGGAACACGGTTTCCAGGCTGGGGCTGATCTGGGACGCGTCGACGACGGCCAGCCCCGCCTTGGCGGCCAGTGCCACCAGGTCGCTGAGCACCCCGTCGGGGTCGGCGGCGAAGACCCGTACCTGTCCGTCCGCGGCCTCCACCCGGTCGGCCCGCGCCATCGCGCGGACCGCGGCGAGGTCGAAGGCGCCGCCTTCGTACACGACGGTGACGACGGTCTCCGCGCCGATCGATTCCCGCAGCGCCTTGACGCTGTCGCAGGCCAGGACCCGGCCGTGGTCGATCACGGCGACCCGGTCGCAGAGCGTCTCGGCCTCTTCCATGTAGTGCGTGGTGAGCAGGATCGTCTGGCCCTCGGCCTGCAGGCCGCGCAGGATGTCCCAGAGGTGGATACGGGACTGCGGGTCGAGTCCGGCGGTCGGCTCGTCGAGGAAGAGCACCTCCGGGCTGTGCACGAGGGCTCGCGCGATCATGACGCGCTTGAGCTGCCCGCCGGAGAGTTCGAAGATCCGCGCCCGGGCACGGTCGGTCAGCCCGAAGAGGTCCAGCAGCGCCTGCGACCTGGCCCGGGCGGCCCGGCGGCCGAGGCCGAAGTAGCGGCCGCGGAACTCCAGATTCTCGGCCACGGTCAGCTCGATGTCGAGGGTGTTGTCCTGTGCCACCACCCCGATGCGCCGCTTGACCGCCACCGCGTCGGCGGCCACGTCCAGGCCGCAGACCTCGGCGCGGCCCGCCGTGGGCCGGGCCATCGTGGTCAGCATGCCGATGGTGGTGGACTTGCCGGCGCCGTTGGGCCCGAGCAGTCCGAAGAACTCCCCTCTGTCCACGCTCAGTCCGAGGCCGCGTACGGCCTCCACCTCGCCACCGCCCGGACCTGGGAAACTCTTGCGCAGACCGTCGGCGTGGATCGCCAGATTGCCGGACATCCGGGCACCTTCCTGTTGTCGCCGCCCCGTCGGCGGGGCCGTTGTCGCGGGGTATCGGGTCATGTCGTGGGGCTCGCGTCCTGGTGGAGGGCTCCGCCGACCGCCGCGCCGTCCACCGGCGTGCCGGGCGCCGCCACGCCGTCCGGCGGGTCGATCCGGAGCCGGCCGATCCTGGCCGCGGGTTCCGCCGCGACCTGCCGCAGTACGCCGGTCAGCTGGGCGGCGAGGGCTTCGACGGTCCGCCGCTCGTACACGTCCGCGCTGTACCAGACGACCCCTTCGACGCCGGCCGGGCCGCTTCCGGGAGCCCGCAGCTCCCGCAGGGTGACGGCCAGTTCGCTGCGGGCCGCGCCCCGGTTGCGGTGGGCGGGCCGCAGTGGCTCCGCCGTCAGTCCCGGCAGGTCCCAGGGCGGTTCGGGCAGGTTCTCCATGCCGGTGATCATCTGGAACGGCCGGTGTCCGAGGCGGTCCTCGACGAGCTGGGACGGCAGGTCCTGGTGGGCGTAGGCGGCGAGGTCGGCGGTGCGGACCCGGCGTACGAGTTCGGCGAAGGCCGGGTCACCGCCCGCGTCCGCGCGGAGCACCAGGTGGTCGGCGAACAGGCCCACGACGTCGCTCGTCGCGTGGTCGGCCCGGCCGGCGGAGACCGTGCCCATCGGTACGTTCTCGGCGCCCCGCCGCGCCCACAGGGCGGCGATGGCCGCCCGCAGCACCATGAACAGCGTCGCCCGCTCGCGCCGGGCGGTCTCCAGCAGCGCGCGGTGCGCGGCCTCGTCGACCGTGAAGGTGACGTTGCCGCCCAGCCCGGTGGGCTCCGCCGGCGGTGTCCGGTCCCACCGGAGCAGAGGCTGTTCCGGCAGGTCGGCGAGTACGTCGCTCCAGTACGCGAGGCGGCGTGCGAAGGGGCTGTCCGGCTCGTCCAGGCGCGCTGCCTGTTCGTGCAGGTGCACGGCGAAGTCCGCGTACTGGACGGGCAGCGGCGCCCACCGGGGTGCGCCGCCGGCCGCCCGCGCGGCGTACGCCGTGGACAGGTCGCGGGCGATCAGCCCGGTGGACCAGCCGTCCGCGGCGATGTGGTGCGCCACGATCTGGAGCACGTGGTCGTCGGGGGCGAGGGCGAAGAGGGTCATCCTCGCCGGTGGTCCGGTGGCCAGGTCGAAGGGGCGTGCGTGGTCCGCGTCCAGTGCCCCGGACAGGTCGTCCTCGGTGACGGGGACGACGGTCAGTGGCGTCCGGGCGGGGGCGGTGACCTCCTGTCCGCCGGTCTCCGGGAAGCGGGTGCGCAGGGCTTCGTGCCGGGCCGTCACGTCGTACCAGGCCGCTTCCAGCGCGTCCGTGCGCAGCGGGCCGCCGAGGCGGACCGACAGCGGGATGTTGTACCTGCGCTCGCCGGAGACCATGGTCCGCTGGCCGGGGGTGAGCGGTATGACGTCCGGGCGCGGCCCGGCGGCCGGTCCGTCCCGGTCACCGGTGCCCGCCAGCCGTGCGGCCAGGGCGGCCGGGGAGGGCGCTTCGAAGAGCGCCCGCACTTCGAGGTCCTTGCCGAGGACGGCCTGGACGCGGCCGGCCAGACGGGTCGCCAGCAGCGAGTCGCCGCCCAGGTCGAAGAACCCTTCCTCGGCGCCGACCCGTGCCGCGCCGAGGACTTCGGCGAACAGGGAGCAGAGGATCTCCTCGACGGGTGAGCTGGGGCCGCGTCCGCTGTAGCCCGCCGGGTGGTCGGGGGCGGGCAGGGCGGCCCGGTCGACCTTGCCGTTGGCGGTCAGCGGCAGCTCGTCCAGGACGACCGTCGCCGACGGCACCATGTAGTCCGGCAGCCGCTCGGCCGCGAAGTCCCGTGTTCCGGAGGCGTCCCCGACGACGTACGCGATCAGCCGCTTGTCACCGGGCCGGTCCTCGCGCATGATCGCCGCCGCCTGCCGGACCCCCGGGCACTGTCCGAGCACCGCCTCGACCTCGGCCGGTTCGATCCGGAAGCCCCGCACCTTGACCTGGTCGTCGGCCCGCCCCAGGAAGACCAGGTTGCCGTCGTGGTCCCAGCGCACCAGGTCGCCGGTCCGGTACATCCGCCCGCCGCCGTACGGGCACGCCACGAACCGCTCCGCCGTCGGGGCCGGGCGGCCGAGGTACCCGCGGGCGACGCCCTGTCCGGCGATGTACAGCTCGCCGGTGGCCTCGGGCGGGACCGGCCGCAGCGCCGCGTCCAGCACGTACACCTGAACCGCGTCGCGCGGCCCGCCGATCGGCAGGACGGCCGGGGCGGGTGTGCCGGGCCCGACGGCGAGGTTCGTGGCGCAGAGGGTGGTCTCGGTCGGCCCGTACAGGTGGCTGACGGTGACGTCGGGGCAGGTGTCCCGGACGGTGGCGACGGCCTCGGCCGGGACCGCGTCCCCGCCCGTCAGGACGTGCCGGAGACCGGTGAAGCACTCGGGGGACTCCTGCGCGAGGACGCGGAAGAGCCCGGCCGTCAGGTGCACGGCCGTCAGCCCGTGGTCGGTGACCAGGCGGGCCAGCGCCTTCGCGGTGAGATCGGCCGGGGGCGCGATCACCACGCGGCCGCCGTTGAGGAGCGGGACCCACAGTTCGAGGGTGGAGGCGTCGAAGGTGTGCGGGGCGTGGAAGAGGACGTGTCCGGTGGCGATGCCGTCCCAGCAGGTGTCCTGGGCGAGGGCGGCGATGTTGCCGTGGGTGGCGACGACGCCCTTGGGGGTTCCCGTGGAGCCGGAGGTGTACATCACGTACAGGCCGGAGTCCGGTGTGACGGGGGCCGCGAGCGGGGCGCCGGAGCGGTGGCGCAGGGCGTCCTCGACGTCGGCGTCCGTCAGGACGACGGCGGGCGCGGCGTCGTCGAACAGGGTCCGTACCCGCTTGGCGGGCTGTGCGGTGTCCACCGGTACGGCGACGGCGCCGGCCTTGGCGATGCCCAGCAGCGCCACGACCAGTTCGGGCGAGCGGGCGAGCGTGACGACCACCCGGTCCCCCGGCCGGGCGCCCGACGCGTGCAGGTGCCGGGCGACCTGGTTGGCCCGGGCGTCGAGATCGTCGTACGTCAGGGTGGTCTCGCCGGACACCAGCGCGGTGTCGTGCCGGTGCTGCCGTACGGTCCGTTCGAAGAGGCCGGTGACGGTCGTCGGCGCGGCTCCCGTGGCACCGGTGTTCACGCCGCGCAGCAGCCGGTCCCGTTCGCCGGGCACCAGGATGTCGATGTCACCGGGGCGGATGTCCGGGTCGGCCACCAGCTGTTCCAGGATGCCGGTGAACCGGTCGGCGAGGAGTTCCGCGCTGCGGGCGCTGATCAGCTCCGGGCGGTGCGTCAGGAGGAACAGCAGCTCGGGGCCCGGGAAGACGGCCAGGCTGACCGGGTAGTGGCTGACGTTGTGCCCGCGTACGGGGGTCAGCTCCAGCGGCGGCCCGCCCTCCTCCGCCAGCGCGCCGCGCGGGAAGCTCTCGTAGACCAGCAGGCTGTCGAACTCGGCTCCGGGGCCGCCGGCCCGCTGGATCTCGCTGAGCCCCACATACTGGTGGGACATCAGGGCGCCCTGGCGGGTCTGTACGTCGGTGAGCAGCTCGGACACCGGCCGGGAGGCCGTCAGGGGCACCCGGACCGGGACGGTGTTGATGAAGAGCCCGAGCATGGACTCGACGCCGCGCAGCTCGGCGGGCCGGGCCGCCACGGTCGCGCCGAACACCACGTCGTCCCGGCCCAGCAGACGGCCGAGGAGCAGCGCCCAGGCCCCCTGGACGAAGGTGTTGGGGGTCAGGCCGTGGCGGCGGGCGAGGTCGGTGAGCGCCTCGGTGGCCGGCCGGTCCAGCTTCGCGTGCACCTGGCCGTGTCCGGCGGCGGCCTGCTGCCGGCCGGCCGCGGGTGCCAGCAGTGTCGGCTCGCGCAGCCCGGCGAGGTCGGCCCGCCAGGCGGCGCGCGCCGACTCCTTGTCCTGGGCGTTCAGCCAGCCGAGGTAGTCACGGTAGGGGGTGACGGGCGGCAGGCCGGCGGGGTCGCCGCCCGCCTCGTAGAGGGTCCACAGCTCGTGCTGGAGGGTCGGCAGTGACCAGCCGTCCATCAGGATGTGGTGGTTGGTGAGGATCAGCCGGTGCCGGTCCGGTCCGAGCCGGAGCAGGACGAGCCGCAGCAGCGGCGGTACGGCCAGGTCGAAGCGCCGGGCGCGTTCCTCGTCCGCGAGGCGCTCCGCCTCGGCGAGGGCGTCCTGGGGCGGCCTGCCGGTCAGGTCGACGTCCCGCCAGGGCAGTGTCACCCGGGCCGGGATGACCTGGACGGGGTGTTCGAGGCCCGGCGGCTGGCGGAAGCAGGCCCGCAGGGTGGCGTGCCGGGCCACCAGGGCCCGCCAGGACGCCTGGAGCGCGGCCGCGTCGAGGTCCCCTCCGATGTCCAGGACGTCCTGGACGACGTAGCTGTCCTCGGCCTGACCGTCGTACAGGGAGTGGAACAGCAGTCCCTCCTGCAGCGGTGTCAGCGGCCACACGTCTTCTATGCGGCGGTCCACGGCATACCTCCTCCACCGGGTGCTTCGTTGAAGTCGTCCTCCAGCGCCTCCAGCTGACCCAGCGTCAGGTCGACCAGCGGCAAATCGGAGGGGGTCAGGCCGCCCGCGTCCGGTGCCTCGGAGAGTGCGGCCAGGCCGGCCAGCAGGCCGGTCCAGCGGTCGGCGAGCCGGTCGGCGCCGTCCTCGGTGAGGACCCCTTCCAGCCACGACACCAGCAGCACCAGTTCCGGGCCGCCGTCGCCGTCGCGGACCAGGCCGCCGAACTCCAGCGCGTGCAGGGCGGGCAGCTCCGGGTCGGCGTCGGCGCCCATGGAACGGGGCCCGGCCGGCTGCCAGTCGCCCGTGTCGGGGCCGGCGACGGCGAACCGGCCCAGGTAGTTGAACCCGGCCGTGGGCGCGGGCAGCCCGTCCCCGTACGGCTGGGCGGCCTGTTCCCTGACCCGTTTGAGCAGCCGGCCGGCGGCCGGGCCGCCCGCGCGCACCTCGTCGAAGTCGGTGACGCCCGCGTCCAGCCGGACCGGGCGCAGGGTGGTGAACCAGCCCACCGTGCGGGAGAGGTCCAGGCCGCCGTCGCGGCCGTGCCCTTCGACGTCCAGGTCGACCGGGCCCGGCCGGTCCTCGGTGAGGGCCGCGGTGAGCGCGGCGAGCAGCACGTCGCCCGTCGTGGCGTGGAAGGCGGCGGGGACGGTGGTCAGCACGGCGGCCGCCGTCCGCGCGGGCACGGTGAAGGTGCGCTGCCGCAGCTGCCCTTCGGTGCCCTGTGCCGGTCCGGTGGTCCGCCGCGGCCCGGCCGCCACCTGCCGGGCGTACGTGCGGAACGAGGCGGCGACCGGGGCCAGCCGCGTGTCGGGGTCCGTCCAGGCCGCGGCGAGGTCGGGCAGCAGGATGCGCCAGGACACCGCGTCGAAGACGAGGTGGTGGACGACGATCGCGAGCCGCCCGGGCCGTCCGCTTCCCCGGTCGAACCAGACCGCGCGCAGGGTGGTGCCGGTCCGCGGGTCGAGGCGGCCGGACGCCGCCCGCGCCTCGGTGTCGATCAGCTCCTCGAACGCCTGGTCCGTCAGTCCGGAGGCGTCGACGCGCCGGACCCGGTCCGGTACGGGCGCCGCGTCACCGACCTCCAAGTACGGCTCGGCGCCGTCCGGGACGACCAGGCGGGCCCGCAGCATCGCGTGGTGGGCCACCACCTTCTCGACGGCCCGGGTCAGACGGTCCAGCCCGGCGCGGGCGGGGACGCGTACGACGGTCCACTGCGCGAACCTGGCGGCCAGTGTGGCCGGGCCGCCGCGCGCGGTCAGCTCCCGCATGACCGGCGTGAGGGGAACGGTCCCGTGGCCGTCCTCGTGCTGGACGTCGTCCTCCGTGACCGGCTGGGCGACCAGGGCGAGGGCCTCGGGGGTCTTGTGCTGGAAGACGTCCGACGCGCTGATGCGGTACCCGGCCTTGGCGGCGCGGGCGACGAGCAGCAGCGAGACGATGCTGTCACCGCCGAGTTCGAAGAAACCGGCGTCCGCCGCGACCGGGAGGCCCGGCCCCTCCGGCGTACCGGCTTCCGTTTCCGGCGTGCCGAGGCCCAGGAGGTCCGCGAAGAGACGGCAGAAGAGCGTTTCGAGCGGGGTGCGGGGCGCGCGTCCCGCGGACGCCGCCGCGTGGTCGGGGGCGGGCAGCGCGGCCCGGTCGACCTTGCTGTTGACGGTCAGCGGCAGCTCGTCCAGGACGACCGTCGCCGACGGCACCATGTAGTCCGGCAGCCGCTCGGCGGCGAAGTCCCGTACCCGGGAGGCGTCTCCCACGAGGTACGCGACCAGCCGCTTGTCACCGGGCCGGTCCTCGCGCACGATCACCGCGGCCTGCTCCACACCCGGGCACTGCCCGAGGACGGCCTCGATCTCGGCCGGTTCGATCCGGAAGCCCCGCACCTTGACCTGGTCGTCGGCCCGGCCCAGAAAGACCAGGTTGCCGTCCCGGTCCCAGCGCACCAGGTCACCGGTCCGGTACATCCGCCCGCCACCGTACGGGCACGCCACGAACCGCTCCGCCGTCAGCGCCGCCCGGCCGAGGTAGCCCCGGGCGACGCCCTGCCCGGCGATGTACAGCTCGCCGGGCACCCCCACCGGGGCGGGCCGCAGGAACCGGTCCAGGACGAAGACCGGTACGCCGTCGCGCGGGCGGCCGATGGGCAGGACGGCCGGCGCTCGCGTACCGGGGGCGACGGTGTGGGTGGTGGCGCAGAGGGTGGTCTCCGTCGGCCCGTACAAATGGTGCACCGCGGCGCCGGGGCAGGCGTCGGTGACGCGGGCGACAGCCTCGGCGGGCACCACGTCGCCGCCGGTCAGCACGTGCCGCAGGCCCGCGAAGCACTCGGGGGTCTCCTGCGCCAGCGCCCGGAACAGGCCCGCCGTGACGTGCACCGCGGTCACCTCGTGCTCGGCGACGAGCCCGGCGAGCGTCCCGCCGTCCATGTCCACGGCGGGCGCGACCACGACGCAGCCGCCGTTCAGCAGCGGCACCCACAGTTCCAGGACCGACGCGTCGAAGGCGTGCGGCGCGTGGAACAGCATCCGGCCCGTGCCGATGCCGCCCCAGCACGCGTCGCGCGCGAGGGCCGCCACGCCGCCGTGGGTGACCGCCACGCCCTTGGGCGTCCCGGTCGAGCCGGAGGTGTACATCACGTACAGGCCGGAATCCGGCACCACGTGTACGGGAGACGGTGACGCGGGGAAACCTTCGAGCGCTTCCCGCGTCTCGGCCTCGGTCACCACCAGCACGGGGGCGGAGTCCTCCAGCAGGAACCGCACCCGCTCGGCCGGATAGGTGGTGTCGACGGGTACGAACACGGCCCCGGCCTTGGCGATGCCGAGGAGTACGGTCACCAGCTCGGCGGTCCGCGGCAGCATCACCGCCACCCGGTCCCCCGCGCCGACGCCCTGCGCGTGCAGGTGGTGCGCGAACCGGTTGGCGCGCGCGTCCAGTTCCCCGTAGGTCAGGGTCAGCGCGCCGGACACGACGGCCGGTGCGTCCGGGTGGCGGGCCGCGACCTCCTCGAACAGGGCGGGCACGGTCCGTTCAGCAGCGCCGGTGCCCGGTTTTCCGATGTTCACCCCGGAGACCAGGTGCTCCCGCTCCCCGGCCAGCAGGATGTCCAGATCGCCCACCCGGGCCCGGGAATCGCCGGCGAGCCGGCCGAACACCTCCACCAGCCGCGCGGCCAGGGCCTGCGCGGTGGCCGGGTCGAACAGGTCGGTGGCGAACTCCAGCAGGCCGTCGAGGCCGCCTCCGTCCGGGCGCTCCCGCAGCACCACCGACAGGTCGAACTTCGAGGAGGCCAGCCCCACCGGGACGGCCTGGGCACCGAGCCCGGGCGCCGCAAAGGCCGTGTCCGGCGCGTTCTGGAGGGCGAAGGCGACCTGGAAGAGCGGGTGCCGGGCCAGCGAGCGGACCGGGTTCAGTACGTCCACGAGGTGTTCGAAGGGCAGGTCCTGGTGGGCGTACGCGGCGAGGTCGGTCTCCCGTACGCGGCCGACCAGTTCGGTGAAGGACGGGTTGCCGCTGACGTCCGTACGCAGCACGAGCGTGTTGAGGAAGTTGCCCACGAGTCCGTCGAGGGTCTCGTCGGTACGGCCGGCGACGGGCGTGCCGAGCGGTACGTCCTCGGCGCCGCCGAGCCGCGACAGCAGCACCGCGACGGCGGCCTGCGCCACCATGAACAGCGTGGCGTCGCACTCGCGCGCGATCTCCAGGAACCGCCGGTGCACGGCGGCGTCCACGCTGAACGGGAGCATCGCGCCCCGGTGGCTCGCCGTGGCCGGGCGGGGCCGGTCGAAGGGCAGCTCCAGCTCTTCGGGGAGGTCGGCGAGGGTGTGGGTCCAGAAGGCGAGCTGTTTGCCGAAGAGGCCGTCCTCGGTATCCCGGTCGAGCAGTTCGCGTTGCCAGAGGGTGAAGTCGGCGTACTGGACGGGCAGCGGCGCCCAGCCGGGCGCGCGGCCCTCGGCGCGGGCCGTGTAGGCGGCCGCCAGGTCGTCGGCGAGGACGCCCATGGACCAGCCGTCGGAGGCGATGTGGTGCACCACGATCAGCAGCACGTGGTCGGCGGGCGCCACCTCGAACAGCGCGAGGCGCCACGGCAGTTCCGTTTCGAGACGGAAACCCCTGGCGGCCTCGGCGGCCAGGATGCCGTCCACCGAGTCCGCGGTGACGGCGGACACGGAGATCCGGGCCGGTACGGCTGCCAGGATCTCCTGGCGGGCGCTCCCGCCGTCCCCGGGGTAGCGGGTGCGGAGCGTCTCGTGCCGGGCCACCACGTCACCCCAGGCCGCCTCCAGCGCCGCGACGTCCAGGTCACCGGTCAGCCGGACGGCCAGGGGGATGTTGTTGGTCGCGCTCGGCCCTTCCAGGCCGTGCAGGAACCACATCCGCTGCTGCCCGAACGACAGCGGCAACGGGTCGGGGCGTTCGGCCGCGGCCAGCGCGGGCCGCACGGCCTCGAACTCGTCCAGCCGCCCGGCGAGCCCCGCGACCGTAGGCGCCTCGAACAGCGCCCGCACCGAAATCTCCGCCCCGAGCGCGCCCTTGACCCGGCTCGCCAGCCGCGTCGCCAGCAGCGAGTCCCCGCCCAGGTCGAAGAACCCGTCGTCGATGCCGACCCGGTCCAGGCCCAGCACCTCGGCGAACAACCGGCACAGGATCTGCTCCTGCGGAGTGCGAGGCGCGCGGTCCGAGGCGGCCGCCGCGTAGTCCGGGGCAGGGAGTCCGACCCGGTCGACCTTTCCGTTGGCCGTCAGCGGCAGCTCGTCCAGGACGACCGTCGCCGACGGCACCATGTAGTCCGGCAGCCGCTCGGCCGCGAACTCCCGTATTCGAGAGGCGTCACCGACGACGTATGCCACGAGCCGCTTGTCCCCGGGCTGGTCCTCACGCGCCAGCACCGCGACCTGCGCGACACCAGGGCACTGCCCGAGGACGGCCTCGACCTCGGCCGGTTCGATCCGGAAGCCCCGGATCTTCACCTGGTCGTCCGCCCGCCCGAGGAAGACCAGATGGCCGTCCCGGTCCCAGCGCACCAGGTCACCGGTCCGGTACATCCGCCCGCCACCGTACGGGCACGCCACGAACCGCTCGGCGGTCAGCACAGCCCGGCCCAGATACCCCTGAGCGACACCCCGCCCGGCCACGTACAACTCCCCCGCCACACCCACCGGAACCGGCCGCAGGAAGGCGTCCAGAACGAACACCTGGACACCGTCCCGAGGCCCTCCTATGGGGAGGGTCGAGGGCACCTTCGCCCCAGGGGCGAGGGCGTGCGTGGTCGCGCACAGGGTGGTCTCCGTGGGCCCGTACAGGTGGCGCACCGTCACCCCGGGGCAGGCGTCCATGACGCTCGCCACCGCTTCGGCGGGGACCACGTCGCCACCGGTCAGGACGTGCTGGAGGTCGGTGAAGCAGTCGGGTGTCTCCTGGGCCAGCACCCGGAACAGTCCGGCGGTCACGTGGACGGCCGTCAGCCCGTGCTCGCCGACCAGCCGGGACAGCGTCCCGCCGTCCAGGTCCGCCTCCGGTGCCAGCACCACGCACCCGCCGTTGAGCAGCGGCACCCACAGCTCGAACGTCGAGGCGTCGAAGGCGTGCGGAGCGTGGAACAGGACACAGCCCGTGCCGATGTCCCCCCAGCAGGAGTCCAGCGCCAGCCCCGCCACGCCCCCGTGCGTGGCCACCACGCCCTTGGGCACGCCCGTCGACCCGGAGGTGTACATCACGTACAAGGCCGACTCCGGCGTCACCACCACCGGCAATGGATCGGCGGGGAGGGGCTGGAGGGCAGCGTCGCGCACCTCTGCCTCCCCCACCACCAGCACCGGAGCCGCGTCCTCCAGCAGCCACCGCACCCGCTCCGCCGGACAGGACAGATCCACCGGCACGAAGACAGCGCCCGCCTTCGCGATGCCCAGGAGCGCGACGACGAGTTCCGCCGAGCGGGGCAGTGCCACGCCCACCCGGTCCCCGTCGGTCACACCACGCGCCCGCAGCGCGTGGGCGAATCGATTCGCCCGAGCGTCCAGCTCCTCGTAGGTCAAGGAGCCCGCTGCGGACACCACCGCCATCTCGTGCGGGTACCGCCGCGCGGTCCGCTCGAAGAGGCCGGGGACGGTCGTCGGCGCGGCGCCCGCGGCGCCGGTGTTCACGCCGCGCAGCAGCCGCTCCCGTTCGCCCTCCACGAGCACGTCGAGGTCGCCGATCCGGGTGGCCGGGCCGGCGGCCAGCTGTCCGAGGATTCTCACCAGGCGGTCGGCCAGGAGCCGCGCGTCGGCGCGGGTGAACAGATCAGGACGGTAGGTCAGCCGGAAGCGTTCGGACATCGCGGTGAACGTCAGCGGGTAGTGCGCGGCGTCCCGGCCGCCGACGCTCGCCAGGTTCAGGTCCCCGGACACCGACCGTGCGGTGGTCCCGGTCAGGTCGAGCAGGTCGACGGGGTAGTTCTGGAAGACGGTCAAGGTGTCGAACAGGGTCCGGGTCCCGGCGACGTTCTGGACCTCGGCCAGGCTCAGGTGCTCGTGCGGCAGCAGCGCCGCCTGCGCGTCCTGGAGGCGGGTGAGCAACTGGGTGACGGTGTCGGTGGCCGACCAGCGGGCCCGTACCGGCAGGGTGTTGATGAACAGGCCGACGGTGGTGTCGATGCCCGGGATCTCCGGCGGGCGCCCGGCCGTGGTCCCCCCGAAGACCACGTCGTCGCGTCCGGTCAGGGTGCCGAGCAGCACGGCCCACGCGCCGCGCATCACGGTGCTCATGGTCACGCCGTTGCGACGGGCCAGGCCCGCCAGGTCCGTCACCAGTGGCGCGGGCAGTTCGACCCGCACCTCGTCCGGGTCGACCGGCGCGCGGTTGCCCGTCTCCGGCGCGACGAGGGTGGGCCGCGCCCCGTCGAGCGCCTGCCGCCACGCCCCGGCGGCGGCCGCGCCGTCGCGGCGGGCCAGCCAGGCGAGATAGCTGCGGTACGGGGTGACCGGCGGCAGCGCGTGTTCGTCGCCGCCGTTGCGGTACAGCTCGACCAGTTCGTTCGCGATGATCGAGGTCGACCAGCCGTCGCAGAGGATGTGGTGCACGGTCAGCACGACGCGGGTGCGGGTGTCGCCGACGCGGAGGGCGGTCAGGCGCAGCAGGGGCGGTGCCTCCAGGTCGAAGCGCCGGGTCCACTCCGCGCGGACCGCCTCGTCCAGGGCGTCCGCACGCCGCCCGGCCGGGATCTGACGCAGGTCCAGTTCCTGCCACGGGAGGTCCGCCCGCTGCGGGACGATTTGCACCGTCTCGCCGGACTTCAGGGTGCGGAAGCCTGCCCTGAGGGTCGGGTGCCGGCGCAGCAGCGCGTGCCCCGCCGACCTGAGGGCGTCCGTGTCGAGGGGGCCGTCCAGGTCCAGGACCACCTGGCCCCGGTAGATGTCCGTGGCCTCGGCGTCGTACAGGGCGTGGAACAACATGCCCTTCTGCATCGGCGCGAGCGGCCATATGTCGGCCAGTCCGGGCTTGCTCACGGCTACTTTCCCCATTCCGTTTCGAGCTGGTCGATGTCGTCCTGAGTCAGGGAGACGAGGTCGAGGTCCGACGGCGTACGGCCGCCCGCGTCCGCCTCGGCGGCGCACGCCGCCAGGGTCCCGGCGGCCCGGAACCACGCATGGCCGAGCCGCCGCATGTCGGCCTCGGAGACCAGCGCCGGGTCCCAGGCCCAGTGCGCCGTCAGCCGAGGGCCGTCGTCGGTGTCCACGGTGACGGCGTCGAGGTCCACCGGGTGGGTGCGTACGCCTTCGGGCGGCCGGTCGTCGCCGGTGGCGGTCCACGCGGTGGCCGCCCGGCGCTCGGCAGTGGCGGGGACCCGGCCGAGGTAGTTGAACAGGAGCGGCGGCTCGGCGAGCCCGGTCAGGGCCGGGGAGGTCCGCGCGTTCAGGTGGCGCAGCAGTCCGTGGCCGATGCCGTGTCCGGGCAGTTCCCTGAGCTGTTCCTTGACGCGTTTGAGTACGGCTCCCGGGTCGGCGGCGCCGGTGCGGGCGCCGGCTTCCGCGCCGCCCGGGTCGAGCCGGACCGGGTGGACGCTGGTGAACCAGCCGACCGTACGCGACAGGTCGGTACCGGGTGCGAGTCCGGCTTCGCGGCCGTGCCGTTCGAGGTCGACCAGGACGGCGCCGGGCCGGCCGCGCCAGTCGGCGACCGCGAGCACCAGCGCGGCGAGCAGCACCTCGGTGACATCGGCGTGGAAGGCCGTCGGCACGGTGGTGAGCAGGGCCGCCGACGTGTCGGGCGCCAGGGTCATGCTCAGCGTTCCGGAGCCGCCCGGCCCGGTGGGCACCGTCGGCAGCAGGGGGGCAGTGGGCGCGCCGATCCGTTGCCAGAGCGGCAGTTCGGCGGTCCGGGCAGGGTCGTGGGCGGCCTGGCGCAGCAGTTCGGCCCAGCGGCGGAAGGACGTACGGACCGGTGGCAGGTCCGGGGCGGTGCCCGCCGTGACCGCCTCGCAAGCGAGGGCCAGGTCGTCGAGGAGGATGCGCCAGGAGGCACTGTCCACGCAGAGGTGGTGCGCGGCGAGGAAGAGCCGGCCGGGCCGGTGCGAGCCCGCGTCGAACCACACCGCTCGGAGTACGGCGCCGGAGCGCGGGTCGAGGCGGCCGGTCGCGGCGGCGCACTGCTCGCGGACGATCACCGCCGTGATCTGCTCGGCGTGTCCGGGCAGCCGTACCGTCCGCAGCACGTCCGCCGCCCGTACGGCGCCCGGCGGCCGGACGTGCGGCGTGTCGTCGGGGCCGAGGCGGAGCCGCAGGGCGCCGTGGTGGTCCAGGACGGCCTGGAGGGCGGCGGTCAGTTCCGCGGTGGTCAGGCCGGTGGGCGTCCAGACCATGACGGTCTGGTGCAGCGGTCCGGCCAGGGCCTGCCGGTCGGCGAGCTGCCGCATGATCGGGGTGAGCGGTACGGGGCCGTCGCCGTCGTCGTGCCGGGTCTCCTCCTCCGTGACGGGCCGGGCGGCGAGGGCCAGGGCTTCCGGGGTCTTGTGCCGGAAGACGTCCGTGGCGCTGATCCGGTAACCCGCCCGGGCCGCGCGGGCGACGAGTTGCAGGGAGATGATGCTGTCGCCGCCGAGTTCGAAGAAGTTCGCGTCCGCGCCGATGGCGGGGGGCGGCGGGACGTCGGGGACGGCCGGGGGCGGGACGTCAGGGTGCGGGACCCTCGGTTCCGGGACCCTCGGTTCCGGGACGCCCGGACGCGGGACCACCGGGCGGGGGACGTCCGGGTGCCGGACGGGCGGCACGGGGCTCGCAGCCGGGGCTCCGTCCGTCGCGACCGTCGTATCCATCACAGTGACCCCATCCGTCCCGCGAGTCTGCGCCGTGGCGGCCGCCTTGCCCTCCGCCGTCACCAGCCCGAGCACCTCCGCGAAGAAGCGGCAGAACAGCTCTTCCAGTGGCGTGCGGGGCGCGCGTCCCGCGGACGCCGCCGTGTAGTCGGGGGCCGGCAGCGCTGCCCGGTCGACCTTGCCGTTGCCCGTGATGGGCAGGGCGTCGAGGGTGACGACGGCGCCGGGGATCATGTAGTCCGGCAGCCGCTCGGCGGCGAAGTCCCGTACCCGGGAGGCGTCTCCCACGAGGTAGGCGACCAGCCGCTTGTCACCGGGCCGGTCCTCGCGCACGATCACCGCGGCCTGCTCCACACCCGGGCACTGCCCGAGGACGGCCTCGATCTCGGCCGGTTCGATCCGGAAGCCCCGCACCTTGACCTGGTCGTCGGCCCGGCCCAGAAAGACCAGGTTGCCGTCCCGGTCCCAGCGCACCAGGTCACCGGTCCGGTACATCCGCCCGCCACCGTACGGGCACGCCACGAACCGCTCCGCCGTCAGCGCCGCCCGGCCGAGGTAGCCCCGGGCGACGCCCTGCCCGGCGATGTACAGCTCCCCCGCCACATCCGTGGGCACCGGGCGCAGCAGCGCGTCGAGGACGAAGACCCGTACGCCGTCGCGCGGGCGGCCGATGGGCAGGACGGCCGGCGCTCGCGTACCGGGTGCGACGGTGTGGGTGGTGGCGCAGAGGGTGGTCTCCGTCGGCCCGTACAAATGGTGCACCGCGGCGCCGGGGCAGGCGTCGGTGACGCGGGCGACGGCCTCGGCGGGCACCACGTCGCCGCCGGTCAGCACGTGTTCCAGACCGGCGAAGCAGGCGGGTGTCTCCTGGGCCAGCACCCGGAACAGCCCGGCCGTCACGTGCACGACCGTCAGCGCGTACGCGTCGGCCAGCCGGGCCACCGTCTCCCCGTCCAGGTCCAGCGGCGGCGCGACGACCACACAGCCGCCGTTGAGCAGCGGCACCCACAGCTCCAGGGTGGACGCGTCGAAGGTGTGCGGCGCGTGGAAGAGGACGCGCCCGGTGCCGATGCCGTCCCAGCAGGGGTCGAGGGCGAGCGCGGTGACGTTCGCGTGCGTCGCGAGGACGCCCTTGGGCGTCCCGGTCGAGCCGGAGGTGTACATCACGTACAGGCCGGAATCCGGCGCCACCCGTGCGGGCGGCGGGACGGCCGGGAAGTACCGCAGGGCCTCCGTCACTTCGGAGCGCGTCATGACCAGTACGGGGTCGGCGTCCTCCAGCAGGAGCCGCACCCGTTCGACCGGGTACGCCGTGTCGACCGGCACGGCCACCGCGCCCGCCTTGGCGAGGCCGACCAGCACGGCGACCAGTTCCGCCGAGCGGTCGAGCAGCACCGCGACCCGGTCGCCGGCGGTGACGCCCTTCGCGTGCAGGTACTGAGCACAACGGTCGGCCCGCGCGTCCAGTTCCCGGTAGGTCAGCGTGGCGTCGGCGGTCTCCACGGCCGTCTCGTCGCCATACCGCGCGACGGCCCGCTCGAAGCACCGCGGCACGGTCTCGTCCCGGGTGTCCGCCCGGCCCGGTGCCACGGCCGCGGCGGCCCGGGTCCGCTCGTCCTCGCCGAGCACGTCCACCGCCCCGGCCCGTACGGCCGGGTCCGCGGTGACCTGGTCGAGCACCCGCAGCAGCCGGGCCACCAGGCGCTCCGCCGTGGCGTGTTCGAAGAGGTCGGTGGCGAACTCCAGGTAGCAGTCCAGGCCCGCGGCGGCGCCGTCGGCGTCCCGGCGCTCCCACATCAGGACCGACAGGTCGAACTTCGAGGTGGACATCTCCACCGGTATCAGCCGGGATTCCAGGCCCGGGGCGTCGAAGTGCGTCTCGGGTGCGTTCTGGAGGGCGAAGGCGACCTGGAAGAGCGGGTGCCGGGCCAGCGAGCGGACCGGGTTCAGCACTTCCACCAAGTGCTCGAAGGGCAGGTCCTGGTGGGCGTACGCGGCGAGGTCGGTCTCCCGTACGCGGCCGACCAGTTCGGTGAAGGACGGGTTGCCGCTGACGTCCGTACGCAGCACCAGCGTGTTGAGGAAGTTGCCGACCAGGTTGTCCACGGCCTCGTCCGTACGGCCCGCGACGGGGGTGCCGAGCGGGATGTCCTCTCCGGCGCCGAGCCGCGACAGCAGCACCGCGACGGCGGCCTGCGCCACCATGAACAGCGTGGCGTCGCACTCGCGCGCGATCTCCGCCAGGCGCCGGTGCGCGGCGGCGTTCACCGAGAAGGGCAGGAACGCTCCCCGGTGGGTCGCCACCGGCGGGCGTGGCCGGTCGAAGGGCAGCTTCAGGTGCTCCGGCAGTCCTGCGAGGGTCTGCGACCAGAACGCGGCCTGCCTGCCGAACAGGCCGTCCTCGGTGTGCTGGGTGAGCAGGTCGCGCTGCCAGAGGGTGAAGTCGGCGTACTGGACGGCCGGCGGCGCCCAGCCGGGCGCGCGGCCCTCGGCGCGGGCCGTGTAGGCGGCCGCCAGGTCGTCGGCGAGGACGCCCATGGACCAGCCGTCGGAGGCGATGTGGTGCACCACGATCAGCAGCACGTGGTCGGCGGGCGCCACCTCGAACAGCGTGATGCGCCAGGGCAGTTCGCGCTCGATACGGAAGCCCTGCTCGACGCCGGCGGCCAGCGCCTGTTCCACGCCGTCCGCCGCGATCCCGACGGTGGTGAGGTGTACGGGCACCTGCACCGGCTCCACGATGTCCTGGCGGGCGCCTCCGCCGTGCTCGGGGTAGCGGGTGCGCAGCGTCTCGTGCCGGGCCACCACGTCACCCCAGGCCGCCTCCAGCGCCGCGACGTCCAGGTCACCGGTCAGCCGGACGGCCAGGGGGATGTTGTTGGTCGCGCTCGGCCCTTCCAGGCCGTGCAGGAACCACATCCGCTGCTGCCCGAACGACAGCGGCAACGGGTCGGGACGGTCCACCGGTACGAGCACCGGCCGCACCGCCTCGAACTCGTCCAGCCGCCCGGCGAGCCCCGCGACCGTGGGCGCCTCGAACAGCGCCCGCACCGAAATCTCCGCCCCGAGCGCGCCCTTGACCCGGCTCGCCAGCCGCGTCGCCAGCAGCGAGTCCCCGCCCAGGTCGAAGAACCCGTCGTCGATGCCGACCCGGTCCAGGCCCAGCACCTCGGCGAACAGCCGGCACAGGATCTGCTCCTGCGGAGTGCGGGGCGCGCGGTCCGAGGCGGCCGCGTGGTCGGGGGCGGGCAGCAGGGCCCGGTCGACCTTTCCGTTGGCCGTCAGCGGCAGCTCGTCCAGGACGACCGTCGCCGACGGCACCATGTAGTCCGGCAGCCGCTCGGCCGCGAACTCCCGTATCCCGGAAGCGTCTCCGACGACGTACGCGACGAGCCGCTTGTCGCCCGGCTGGTCCTCGCGCACGAACGCCGCGACCTGCGCGACACCAGGGCACTGCCCGAGGACGGCCTCGACCTCGGCCGGTTCGATCCGGAAGCCCCGGATCTTCACCTGGTCGTCGGCGCGGCCCAGGAACACGAGGCGTCCGTCCCGGTCCCAGCGCACCAGGTCACCGGTCCGGTACATCCGCCCGCCACCGTACGGGCACGCCACGAACCGCTCGGCGGTCAGCACAGCCCGGCCCAGATACCCCTGTGCGACACCCCGCCCGGCCACGTACAACTCCCCCGCCACACCCACCGGAACCGGCCGCAGGAAGGCGTCCAGAACGAAGACGCGCAGGCCGTCCCGGGGCGCGCCGATCGGCAGCACCGGCGGCACCTTCGCGCCCGGCTCGATGACGAACGCGGTGGCGCACAGCGTGGTCTCGGTCGGCCCGTACATGTGGCGGATCTCGACGCCGGGGCACGCCTCGGCGACCCGGGCGACGGCCTCGGCGGGGACCACGTCGCCACCGGCCAGGACATGCCGGAGACCCGCGAAACAGTCAGGCGTCTCCTGGGCCAGCACCCGGAACAGTCCCGCGGTCACGTGGACGGCCGTCAGCCCGTGCTCGCCCACCAGACGCGACAGTGTCCCGCCGTCCGGATTCTCCGTCTCGGGTGCCACGACCACCCGCCCGCCGTTCAGCAGCGGCACCCACAGCTCGAACGTCGAGGCGTCGAAGGCGTGCGGAGCGTGGAACAGGACACAGCCCGTGCCGATGTCCCCCCAGCAGGAGTCCAGCGCCAGCCCCGCCACGCCCCCGTGCGTGGCCACCACGCCCTTGGGCACGCCCGTCGACCCGGAGGTGTACATCACGTACAAGGCCGACTCCGACGACACCGCCACCGGCATCGGCGTGGCGGCAAAGCCTCCTTCGGCGGCCTCACGCACCTCCCGCTCCCCCACCACCAGCACCGGAGCCGCGTCCTCCAGCAGCCACCGCACCCGCTCCGCCGGACAGGACAGATCCACCGGCACGAAGACAGCGCCCGCCTTCGCGATGCCCAGGAGTACGACGACGAGTTCCGCCGAGCGGGGGAGCGTGACGCCCACCCGGTCGCCGGGTGCCACGCCCTCGGAGTGCAGGTACCGGGCGAACCGGTTGGCGCGGGCGTCCAGTTCGCCGTACGTCAGCGACGTGGCGCCCGCCGTCACGGCGGTGTCGGCGCGGGACCGCAGCACGGTGGCGTCGAACAGGTCGAGGAGCGTGCGGTCGCCGGCGTCCGCCGCTCCGACGTTGACGCCGGTGACGAGTCGGCGGCGCTCCTCGGGGGCCAGCAGCTCGACCTCACCGGCCCGCAGTCCCGGGTCGCCGGCGACCTGGTCGAGCACCGCGAGCAGCCGGGTGACCAGGCTTCGCGCGCCGTCCGGGTCGAAGAGGTCGGTGGCGAACTCCAGATAGCCGTCGAGGCCGTTACCGCCGGGCCGCTCCCCCAGGCCGAAGACCAGGTCGAACTCGACCGTGGCCGGCGGCACCGGGACCGGTGCCGCACAGAGACCGGGCAGGTCCCACCCGGGGTTCAGTTCGTCCTCCATCACCAGCAGCACCTGGAACAGCGGATGCCGGGCGTTCGACCGGGCGGGTTTCAGCGCCTCCACCAAGTGCTCGAACGGGAGGTCCTGGTGGGCGTACGCGGCGAGGTCGGCGTCCCGGGCGCGCGCGACCAGTTCGGTGAAGGCCGGGTCGCCCCCGGCGTCGGTCCGCAGCACCAGGGTGTTGAGGAAGAACCCGACGACGCCGTCCAGGGACTCGTCGGTGCGGCCGGTGACGGGGGTGCCGAGCGGGATGTCGTCGCCCGCGCCGAGCCTCGACAGCAGCAGCACGACCGCCGCCTGCACGACCGTGAACAGGGTGGTGTCGCACTCGCGGGCGATGGCGCTCAGCCGCTGGTGCACCCGGGCGTCGACGGTGAACGGCAGCACGGCTCCGCGGTGGCTCGCGGTGGCCGGGCGCGGCCGGTCGGTGGGCAGCTCGACCTGGTCCGGCAGGCCGGCGAGGGCTTCGGTCCAGTGGGCGAGCTGGGTGTCGAGCAGGCCGTTGCCGCTGTCGAGGAGCGCGTGCTGCCAGAGGGCGAAGTCGGCGTACTGGACGGGCAGCGGCGCCCAGTCGGGCGCGCGGCCCACGCTCCGCGCCGCGTACGCCGTGGAGAGGTCGCGGGCGAGGACGCCCATCGACCATCCGTCGGCGGCGATGTGGTGCACGACGATCAGGAGGACGTGGGCGTCGGACAGTTCGAACAGGGTCGCCCGCCGGGGCGGTGCCGTGTCGAGCGCGAACCGGCGGCCGATGTGATCGGCCAGTACGGTGTCGAGCGCGTCGTCGGTGGTGGGGACGACCGGGAGTTGTGGAGCGTCGGACTCCGGCCGGGTGCCGTCCAGCACCAGCTGGTGCGGCACGCCGTCGTGCTCGGGGAAGACCGTACGCAGCGGCTCGTGGCGCGCGATCACGTCCGCCCAGGCGGCGCGCAGCGCGGGCAGGTCCAGGCTGCCGGTCAGCCGGACGGCCATGGCCATGTTGTAGGCGCCGCTGGTGTCCTCCAGCCGGTTGGCGAACCACATGCGCTGCTGCCCGAACGACAGCGGCAGGACCTCCGGCCGCGGCGCCGCGACCACGGGCGGGCGGCCGGCGCCCAGCTCGTTCAGCCGCCCGGCCAGGCCCGCGACCGTGGGCGACTCGAACATCACGGTCATGGGGATCTCGACGCCGAGGGCGGTACGGGCCCGGCTGGTCAGCCGCATGGCGAGCAGGGAGTCGCCGCCCAGGTCGAAGAACCGGTCGCCGATGCCTACCCGGTCCAGGCCGAGGACCTCGGCGAACAGCCGGCACAGGATCTGTTCCTGCGGGGTGCGGGGCGGGCGGTCCGAAGTGGCCGCCGCGTGGTCGGGGGCGGGCAGCGCGGCCCGGTCGACCTTGCCGTTGGCCGTCAGCGGCAGGGCGTCCAGGGGGACGACGGTGCCGGGGATCATGTAGTCCGGCAGGCGCTCGGCGGTGAAGTCCCGTATGCCCGAGGCGTCACCGACGACGTAGGCGACGAGACGCTTGTCGCCGGGCCGGTCCTCGCGTACGACGACGGCGGCCTGGTCCACGCCGGGGGCCTGCCCGAGGACGGTCTCGACCTCGGCCGGCTCGATCCGGAAACCTCGGACCTTTACCTGGTCGTCGGCGCGGCGCAGGAACACCAGGCGGCCGTGGCGGTCCCACCGGACGAGGTCGCCGGTGCGGTACATCCGCCCGCCGCCGTACGGGCAGGCGACGAAGCGCTCCGCGGTGCGCGCGGGGCGGTTCAGGTAGCCGGGGGCCACGCCCCGGCCCGCGACGTACAGTTCGCCGGTGACGCCGACCGGTACGGGGCGCAGGGCCCGGTCCAGGACGAAGACCCGTACGCCGTCGCGCGGCCCGCCGATCGGGAGCACCTCCGGTGCCTCCGTACCCGGGGGGACGGTGTACGTGGTGGCGCACAGGGTGATCTCGGTCGGCCCGTACAGGTGGTGCAGCGTGGCGTCCGGGCAGGCTTCGGCGACCCGGGCGACGGCTTCGGCGGGGACCACGTCGCCGCCGGTCAGGACGTGCCGGAGGCCCGTGAAGCAGGCGGGCGACTCCTGGGACAGCACGCGGAACAGCCCGGCCGTGACGTGGACCGCCGTCAGCGCGTGCGCACCGATCAGCCGGGCCAGGGTGCTGCCGCTCAGGTCCGTCTCCGGCGCCACCACGACGCACCCGCCGTTGAGCAGCGGCACCCACAGTTCGAACGTCGAGGCGTCGAAGGCGTGCGGAGCGTGGAACAGGACGCGCCCGGTGCCGATGCCGCCCCAGCACGTGTCGCGGGCGAGCGCCGCGACGTTGCCGTGGGTGGCCGTCACGCCCTTGGGCACGCCCGTCGAACCGGAGGTGTACATCACGTACAGGCCCGATTCCGGCGACACCCGAACCGGGAGGGGCGCGGCCGAGAAGTCGCGCAGGGTGGCCTCCCGCATCACCTCCTCCCCGCTGACGACCAGCGTGGGGGCGGAGTCCTCCAGCAGGTGGCGCACCCGCTCGGCCGGGTAGGACGGGTCCACCGGGACGGCCAGCGCCCCGGCCTTGGCGATGCCCAGGAGCGCGACGACCAGTGCGGCGGAGCGGGGCAGCACGACGCCGACGCGGTGGCCCGGCGCCACGCCCCCGGCGTGCAGGTACCGGGCGAACCGGTTCGCCCGGGCGTCGAGTTCCGCGTACGTGAGGGTGTCCGCTCCGGAGACGACCGCGGCCGCGGCCGGGAAGCGGGCGGCGATCTGTGCGAACCGTGCCGGGACGGTCGTGTCCGGGGCGGCTTCCCGGCCGGTGTTCACCTCGGTGAGCAGCCGCTTCTCCTCGCCGTCGAGCAGCACACCGACCTCGCTGACCCGCAGCGCCGGGTCTGCCGTCACCCGGGCGAGGACCGCGGTGAGCCGGGCGGCCAGCAGGGCGGCCGTCTCCCGGTCGAACAGCTCCGCGTTGTGCCAGAGCCCGCCGTCGATGCCGTGGGGCCGTCCGCCGTCGTCGTGGCGTTCGGTCAGGTTGAGGTAGAGGTCGAAGAGGCCGAACGTCAGGTCGTCGCGCGCCGCCTCGATGCCGACCCGCTCCGGTACGGCGGTCAGGCCGGGCAGGTCCCAGGCGGAGCCGGGCGAGTCCTCCAGCACCAGCAGCACCTGGAACAGCGGGTGCCGGGCCAGCGAGCGGTCCGGGTTCAGCACCCCGACGAGGTGTTCGAAGGGCAGGTCCTGGTGGGCCTCGGCGGCGAGGTCCGTGGCGCGGACCCGGCGTACCAGGTCGGTGAAGGCGGGGTCCCCGGTGAGGTTCGTCCGCAGGACGAGGGTGTTGGCGACGAAGCCCACGAGTCCGTCGAGCGTCTTGTCGGTACGCCCGTCGGCCGGGGAGCCGATGGGGATGTCGTCGCCCGCGCCCAGCCGCGAGAGCAGTACGGCGAGGGCGGCCCGCACCACCATGAGCGGTGTGGCGTCGCAGTCGGCCGCGATCTTCAGGAGCGCCCGGTGGGTTTCCGACGGAATCCGGACCGGCACCGAACTCCCTTCGTGCCGGGGCGCGGCGGGGCGCGGCCGGTCGCAGGGCAGGTCCAGCTGGGCCGGCAGGCCCACCAGGGCCTGGCGCCAGTAGGCGAGCTGCCG
The DNA here is from genome assembly GCF_055573595.1 of Streptomyces sp. NPDC030165. Lineage (NCBI taxonomy): Bacteria > Bacillati > Actinomycetota > Actinomycetes > Kitasatosporales > Streptomycetaceae > Streptomyces > Streptomyces sp. NPDC030165. The sequence goes on from NZ_JBVIBD010000012.1 coordinate 134,021, forward strand.
CCCGTACACACTCTCCGGGTCCTCCTCCGCGCCGAGGAGTTCCTGCTGCCGCCGGGCGAAGTCCGTGTACGCGACGGGCAGGGGCGGCCAGTCCGGTGCCCGGCCCTGCGACCGGGCGGCGTACGCCCGCGACAGGTCCCGGGCCAGCACTTCCAGCGACCGGCCGTCGACGGCTATGTGGTGCACCACCAGCAGCAGGACGTGCTCGCGCGGGGACAGGGCGTACAGCGTCGCCCGGCACGGCGGTTCGGCCCGCAGGTCGAACGCCCGGCCCGCCTCGGCGGCGAGGGCCGTGGCCAGCTCTTCTTCGGTGATGGCGCGGTTCCCGAGCCCGGCCGGCGGTTCGTCGCGTACCTCCTGCCATGTTTCACCGTCCGCCTCGCGGAAGACCGTACGCAGCGCTTCGTGCCGCTCCACGACGTCGGCCCACGCCGCCTCCAGCGCCGGCGGGACCAGCCCGCCGACGAGCCGGACCGCCATGGCCATCGTGTACGCGGCGCCCGCGTTCTCCAGCCTGTTGACGAACCACATCCGCTGCTGACCGAACGACAACGGAATCCCCGTCGGTTCCGTCCGGTCACCGCGGTTATTCCGGTTTCCGCGCACGCCGAGCTCCCCCCGTGAATTACAACGCCGCGCGGCCACACCGTTATCCGGGGCGCGCGGCGGCAGCTCTTGCGGTGAACATACCCGTAACGCGGCGGACCCGCGCAGTGTCCAGACAGCGGAATGTTGACGTCCAGAAGAAGGGGAATTCCCCGCTGAGTCAGCGTGCGACGGGTGGGAATTCGACGCGGATTTCCAGTCCGCCTTCCGGCAGTGCCTCGGCGTGCAGATCCGCGTCGTGGGCGGCCGCGATGGCGGCGACGATCGACAGGCCGACGCCCTGGCCGTCGTGGCCGCCGAGCCGGGTCGCCCGCAGCCGCTGGAACGGCTGGAAGATCAGTTCGAGCTGGGACGGCAGGACCTCGGGGCCGGTGTTGCGCACACTCAGCGCCGGCCGGCCGCCGTGCCGGCCCGTCCACACCCGTACCCGCCCGTCGGGCACGTTGTGCCGGACCGCGTTGTCGACCAGGTTGATGATCAACCGCTCGACCAGCGGCTGATCGCCCATCACCGCGGCCGGCGCCAGGTCGCTGACGATCCGCACACCGGGCGGGCCGTCGGCGTCACGGGGCCGCACCAGGCACTCGGCGGCCAGCGCCGCCAGGTCCACCGGCGCCCGCCGGTCCAGGCCGCGCTGGCTGCGGGCCAGCGTCAGCAGCGCCTCGATCAGCTTCTCCTGCCGGGTGTTGCTGCCCAGCACGCGGACGCACGTCTCCCGCAGTTCGGCCGCGCTCGCGTCCGGGTCGGCGAGGGTGATCTCCAGCAGACTGCGTTCGAAGGTGAGCGGGGTGCGCAGCTCGTGCGAGGCGTTGGCGACGAACCTGCGCTGCGCCTCGAACGCGCCCTCCAGGTGGTCGAGCAGCGCGTCGAACGTGTCGGCCAGGTCCTTGATCTCGTCGGACGGGCCGGGCGCGCCGAGCCGCCGGTGCAGGTCGTTCGCCGAGATCGCCTTCGCGGTGTCGGCCATGGTCCGCAGGGGCCGCAGCGCCCGGCCTGCCATCAGCCAGCCCAGCCACACCGACAGGAAGGTCAGCAGCGCCAGGGCGATCCCGGACGAGGTGAGCAGCTTCTCCAGGTAGTCGCTGCGCTGCTGTTGCAGCTGCTGCTCCAGGTCCACCGTCGGAGCCGGTACACCGGCTGCGTCACCGAGGCCGCTGGGGCTCACGGACGCGGCCGGCGGGGCGGGCGGGTCGACACCGGCCCACGGCGGCCGGCCGGCCACCAGCAGGTAGACCACGGTGAGCAGGAGCACGCCGGTGACCAGGAAGAGCGCTCCGTACAGCAGGGTCAGCCGCAGCCGGATGGTCCAGCGGATCTTGCCGAAGGGGCCGGCGGCGGTACGGACGGACGCGGTACGGGCGGGTGTGCGGCGGGCCGGACGGCGGGTACGGCGCATCCCGGCCTCCCCTCAGATCCGGTATCCGGCCTGGGCCACGGTCTCGATGAGCGGCGGTTCGCCCAGCTTGCGCCGCAGCCGGCTCACGGTGACCTTGACCGTGTTGGTGAACGGGTCGGCGGCCTCGTCCCAGGCCCGCTCCAGCAGCTCCTCGGCGGAGACGACCCGGCCGCCCGCCGCCAGCAGCAGTTCGAGCACCGCGAACTCCTTGGGGCTGAGGTCGAGCCGGGTGCCCGCCCGCTGCGCGGTGCGCTTGCCGGGATCCAGTTTGAGGTCGGCGTGGCACAGCACCGGGGGCAGCGCGGGCTGGCTGCGGCGCCCCAGGGCGCGGATGCGGGCGACCAGTTCGGCGAAGGCGAACGGCTTGGGCAGATAGTCGTCGGCGCCGCTGGTCAGGCCCTCGACCCGGTCCTCGATCGTGGACGCGGCCGTCAGCATCAGCACCCGCGCCGGATAGCCCTCGGTGATCAGGGTCTGGCACACCTCGTCGCCGTGCAGGCCGGGCAGGTCGCGGTCGAGGACGACGACCTCGTACCGGTTGACCGAGGTGCGTTCCAGCGCAGCCGTCCCGTCCAGGGCGACATCGACCGCCATGCCTTCCCGGCGCAGGCCCGCGGCCAGCGTCTCCGCGAGATCGCGATGATCCTCCACCACCAGAATCCGCATGGCCCCCACCGTCGGTCCGTCACCGTTGCCTGTGATCTTGCGCGGGGGGCGGTTACAGCGGCGTAAGGGCTGATCGGGGTTACAGCCGCTTAACACCCGATGTTCCGTCGCGGTAACCGCCCGGTTGCTGAACTGGCTTCCAGACGTCCAGCGTCCCAGAGGAGTTGACATGTCGGCACCGTCCGAAGAGGAAACACCACGTAAGAAGCGCAGGCTGTTCGCCGTCCCGCTGCTCGTCGCGGCACTGGCGGCCGGCGGGACCGTCCTGGTGCTCCAGACCTCGTCGTCCGCGGCACCGGCCGCATCGTCGCAGTCCGTCGCCCGCGCGGCCCAGGCCACGTCCTCGGCGTCGGCCTCGGGCGGTACGCAGAAGGCCGCCGGGGACTCGGCGACGCGGGAACGCCAGGCCGAGGCCTTCACGCAGTGCATGAAGGAGAACGGGATCAAGGACTTCCCCGGGGTCACCATCAAGGAGAACGGGCAGCTCCAGCTGAAGTCCGGTGGCAACATCAACCCGGTCTCCAAGGCGTACCGGAACGCGGCCAAGGCCTGCGCGTCGAAGCTGCCCGCCGACAGCGGCCTGCCGAAGGAGCCCTCGGCGGTGACTCCGGAGACTCCGGCGCTCGGTTTCACCTGCACCGAGGACTGCCCCGCGGCGCCCAAGGCGCCGAGTCTGCCTTCCGAGTTCTGACCTCTCCGCACCACGTCCAACCGCCCCCATTGGGCGGTTGGACATTATCGGCCTGCCCGAATTCCACAGAATCGGACCTGTAACCGCGACGTAACCGCACACCCGTCATCATGGAAGTTTCGCACCACATCCAGGAATTCCGGCCACTGTTCGAATAACAGGCTCAATTCAGCTGAACGAGTCTGACGGTGGCCGAATGCGGTGCCTCCCCCGAGGGCCGCCGGAGACCGCGCGGCCGCCCCGGCCGTCCCCCGTGCGCACGACGACCGGCCGGGGCGCCGCGCCCCGGTCTCCGGCGGCCCGCCACCCTTGCGCCCCGGAAACGTAACGTTTTCGTGGCAGAGCAGAACATAGGTACGGGGAGTCATCCCATAGGGTCGAGCGGTGATCGAACGTCGAAAAGGGGCACACGCCCGGACCACCACCACCGCCGCCGCGAGCGGCCGCTGGTCCGCCCTCGGCCGGTGGTGGGCCGCGAACCGCCGCAGACTCCGGCTCCGCCGCCCGGCCTACCCGCGCCCGGGGCGCTCCGGCTTCCGGCGCTGGGTACCGTCCTGGCGCCAGACGCTGGGGCTGGCCGGCTCCTGCTCCGGCGTACTCGCCTGCCTCCTTGCGATCATGTACGCGCGTACGGAGATACCCGCCGACCTCAACGCCTTCGCCACCCAGCAGGACAACGTCTACTACTGGGCCGACGGCACCGAGATGGCCCGTACCGGAGACATCAACCGGCAGGACATGCCCCTCGACGCGGTACCGGAGAAGGTCCGGTGGGCCGCGCTGGCCGCCGAGAACGAGACGTTCTACGAGGACAGCGGGATCTCCCCCAGCGGCATCGTCCGGGCCGCCACCAGGATGGTCACCGGGGGCGACACCCAGGGCGGCTCCACCATCACCCAGCAGTACGTGAAGAACGCCTATCTCAACCAGGACCAGACCTTCACCCGCAAGCTCAGCGAGATGTTCATCGCGATCAAGCTCGACAACAAGATGACCAAGGACGAGATTCTGGAGCGTTATCTGAACACGAGCTGGTTCGGGCGCGGCACCTACGGCATCCAGCGCGCCGCGCACGCGTACTACGGCAAGGACGCCGCCCAGCTGAACGTCAGCGAGGGCGCGTTCCTCGCCTCGCTCCTCAAGGGCGCCGCGCTGTACGACCCGGCGCTCGGCGCCGAGCCCCGCAAGCGCGCGGTGGAGCGCTGGAGCTGGGTGCTGGACCGGATGGTGGCCATCGGCAAGCTCTCCCCGGAGGAGCGCGGCCGCTACACCCGCTTCCCCGAGCCGCAGGCCCCGCCCAAGCCCGCCGGCCTGACCGGCCAGAACGGCTACCTCGTGGAGACGGCCCGGGCCTACGTCGGCGCGCACACCGGCATCTCCGAGAAGGACTTCGCCCTCGGCGGCTACCAGATCCACACCACCTTCGAGAAGCCCCGGATGACGGCGCTGTCCCAGGCCGTCGAGTCCGTACGGGCCAAGCTCACCCCGGGCAGCCGCGCGGCCGACCGGCACGTACGCATCGGCGCGGCCTCGGTGACCACGGACGGGCGGATCGTGGCGCTGTACGGCGGCCCCGACTACCTCGAGCAGGGTTTCAACGACGCCAACTCCTCGGTGGTGCCGGCGGGCAGCGCCTTCACGCCGTTCGTCTACGCGGCGGCGCTGCGCGACGGTGTCGAGCGCGAGCGCGGCAAGCCCCGGACGCCGGTCACGCCGGCCACGGTCTACGACGGCGACAACAAGATCACACTGCGTACCCCGGAAGGCCCGTACTGGGACCGCGCGGGAAAGATCGCCAAGGCGGAGAACGACGGCGGCAGGTCCTGGGGCAAGCTCCCCCTGAAGAGCGCGGTCGCGCACTCCGTGAACACCACGGTCATGCAGCTGGGCATGGACGTGGGCCTGGAGCGGGTCGGCAAGGTCGGCGTGCAGACCGGGCTGCTGGAGAGCAGCCTCGGCGCGAAGCTGCCGTCCTTCGCCCTGGGCACCGCCACACCCAGCGCGATCCGGATGGCCGACGCGTACGCCACGTTCGCGGGCCGGGGCAGGCACAGCGACCCCTATTCGGTCGGCAAGCTCATGCGCAACGGCAGCGAGGTGCCGGTCGGCAAGCCGACCGCCGAGCAGGTGCTGCCCCAGGACGTGGCGGGCGCCGTGGACGACGCCCTGCGCGAGGCCGTCCGCCGGGGCACGGCCACCGCGGCGAAGGCGGCCGGTCCCGGCGCGGCCGGCAAGACCGGCACCGAGCAGGACAACAAGTCCGCCTGGTTCGTCGGCTACCGCGGCACCCTGTCGACCGCCGTCTCGCTCGCGCGCATCGACCCCAAGAGCCAGGAGCTGATGCCGCTGGACGGCATCGGCGGGCGGCCGAAGGGGGCGGTGGGCAGCCCCTTCCCGATCGACATCTGGACGCGGTACATGACCGCCCGGTAGAGCCCTCCGCGACGTAAAAGCCTCCGGTCCGCGCCCCTGCGTCAGGGGGCGTGGACCGGAGGCTTTTTGCCGCCCTCACCGGGGCGGCCGCGGCCCGGGCCTACTTCACCACCGACGCCCAGTCCGTGATCTGCGCCGGGTCGAGTCCGCGCATCCGCTCCAGCACCGCGGGGTCCTGGGCGTCCAGCCAGTCGGCCACCTGCTTGAAGGTGACGCAGCGCACGCCGTCCTTCTTGCACACCGCCTTCACGACGTCCTCGATGGCCTTCATGTAGATACCGCCGTTCCAGTCCTCGAAGTGGTTGCCGATGAACAGCGGCGCCCGGCTCCCGTGGTAGACGCGGTTGAATCCGTTGAGGTAACCGTCCCGGGTCAGCTTGCGCCACTGCGCGTACTTCGCCGGGTCACCCTTGGTGTTGTCACCGGACTGGTTGTAGAGGAAGTTGAAGTCCATGGACAGGACCTGCTTCTCGCTCTGGGGATAAGGCAGCAGCTGCAACGGGAAGTTCCATATGCCGTTCTTCTTCGACGGCCATATCTGGAAGTCGCCGGGCGAGCTGGCGTCGTAGCGCCAGTTGAACTCCTTGGCCGCCGTGAGCAGGTTCTCCTGCCCCTCCAGGCACGGCGCGCGCCCTCCCACCAGCTCCTTCTTGTAGTCGAAGGGCAGCGGAGGCAGGCTTGTGTACCCGGTGTTCGTCTTCCAGTTCTGGACGAAGGAATACGCCTGCTGGATTTCGCTCTTCCACTCCGCGACGCTCCAGTCACCGCCGCCCTTGGCCCCGCAGAAGTGGCCGTTGAAGTGGGTGCCGATCTCGTTTCCTTCGAGCCAGGCGCCCCGGACCTGCCGCAGGGTGTCCTTGATGTGCTCGTTCGTCGCATACGAAATGGCCGAAGCGCCCGGCTTGTGCTGCGGCGGCTTGTACATCGCCGCCTTCGACTTCGGCAGCAGATAGGTGCCGGTGAGGAAGAACGTCATTTTGGCGTTGTTTTCCTTGGCGACTTCCCGGAAGTGCGAGAAGAGGTGGTCGTCACCCTCCAGCGCGCCGTCCCAGGAGAACACCACGAACTGCGGCGGCTTCTCGCCCGGCTTGAGCTTCGCGGGCTTGGGCTGCTTGGGCTGGGGCCCGGTGTAGGACGTCGAACCGTCCCCGAGGACCCTGACCTTGCCGTCCCACTTCTCCTCGGGCTTGGGCGTCCCCCCGCCCTTGCCCGCGCCACCCTCCGGCGGCGCCGGCCTCGGCTGCTCGGCGCCGTGCGACGGTGCCGCCGCCTCCTTCTCCCCGCCCTGGTCGCCGGAACCGCAGGCCGTCAGGCCGAGGGCGAGAGCCGCCACGGTGACCAGAGCCGGCGCGCCGAGCGCACTCCTCTTCGACATTTCCCTACCCCCTGGCACCAAAACACGTGTTCTGGCCCAAGTATCACAGAGGTGTCATGCCGCTCATCAACCCCTGGCATCCGTATTGCGTCACCTGCGCGGGCCCGGCCGGCCGGGGCCGTGGTCCGTACGGACAGCGGCCGGGCGGCGACGTGGGGCCGCCCGGCCCGGCCGTCAGGTGCGGTAGGCGTAGTACACCGCGTCCGGGTAGGACGCGATGATGCTCGCCACCGACTTCCGGTAGGTGTTGGTCGAGTGGTACGTCAGGTACGGCACGCCGTAGCTGCTGCGGTACGTGGTCATCATGGAGTGGTCCTTGGACCCGTCACCGTCGAAGTCCATCTGCATGACGTCTCCGACGTCCATCTGGTAGACGTTCGACAGGCTGGTCACGCGCTTGGAGTTCAGCGCGTACCAGGACCACTCGTTGGCCCCCACCCAGCTGTCGGACTGGTAGCTGTCGTCGTACCACCACTTGCGGTAGTCCGAGGCCGCGCCGCCCTCGGGCTTCCAGCCGCCCGCCTTCAGGGCCTGGCTCAGGAAGTTCGTGCAGTCGCCGCCGGCCGCGTTGAACTTGCGGTACTCGGGGTTGTAGTTCCGCCAGTACTTCTCCGAGTACGCGGCCATGGCGGCGTAGTCGTACCCGCCGGTCAGCTGCTTCCTGGGCGCCGGGCGCCAAGGCCGGGAGGTGCCGGCCGGCGGCGCGCTGGGCGTGGTGTTCCCGGCGTCCGCGGCCGCCGCCGCCCGCAGCGTGGGAGCGTTGATCGCGCCGGGCCCGTCGTCCTTGGACCTGATGCCCGTCAGCTCCCAGGTGCCGCCCGGGGCCGCGGTGAAGTCCATCTCATGGCGGGCCTTGAAGCCGGTAGTGGCCGGCTCGTCACCGCGGATCTTCTTGTATGTGAGTGTGGTGCTCTCGGTGACCTCGACCGTGGCGCGCCGGCCGGTGAGCCGGGTGCTGTCCACGGTGACCCGGGTGTCGGCGGCGGTGTACGCCTCCCCCAGGGCGGCGAGCCGCTGCTTGCGGGCCCGCAGCGAGGACATCCCGGCGTTCTCGGCCCGCGCCAGGCGGGCCGACAGGTGCACCCGCTTGCGGGGCAGCGGGGCTATTCGGCCCGAGCGGTTGTCGAGCAGCGCCGCCGTCCGCTGCGTCAGGACGGCGTCGGCGGTGCGGCTGAAGGTCTGCGTCGTCGCCTGGTCCGCGCCGGCGGTCCCGGGCGCCGCGGCGGCGGAGGAGGCAGGCAGGCACACGGCCGCCGCGGCCACGGCGAGGACCGTGCCGACGGCGGATCTGAGGATCGTTGATTTCACGAATTTTCCCCTTGTCACCCCGGCCCACCCGGGCCGGGCAGGGAATCTTTACACAAAATGCCCCACAGTGGATCACGGGTCCGACGAAAGGCGGAGCCGGTCGTTCCGCCGGGAGCCCCCGGCCCGCCCGGCAGCCCGCCACCGGACCGGAGTCCGCACGGCCGGCCGAACCGATCAGGATTCGAGAAGCGCCGGCCGCCGCGCCGCGCCTAACGTGGCGCCATGGACCGCGCCGTCCACGCCGTACGGACGGCGCGCCGTCCCGGCCGACACCGACGATCATGTGGACAGCGGCCGGCCCCGCGACCGCACACATGGCGAGAAACCGGATGAACCGCTCGAATCCGGTCGGACCGGGCCAGGTGACGCCGACGGAGACCGCGCAGGCGGCCCCGCCCGACGAAGGAGACGCACGATGAGCAAGGCCGCGAGACCGCAACCGCAGTCACCTGCGCCGCACATCGCCGACAGCCACGACCTGATCCGCGTGCACGGAGCACGGGTCAACAATCTCAAGGACGTCAGCATCGAGGTCCCCAAGCGCCGACTGACGGTGTTCACCGGGGTCTCCGGCTCGGGCAAGAGCTCGCTGGTGTTCCACACGATCGCCGCCGAGTCCCAGCGGATGATCAACGAGACGTACAGCGTCTTCGTGCAGGGCTTCATGCCGACGCAGACGCGGCCCGAGGTCGACGTGCTGGAAGGGCTGACGACCGCGATCATCGTCGACCAGCAACGGCTGGGCGCCGACCCGCGCTCCACGGTCGGCACCGTCACCGACGCCAACGCGATGCTGCGCATCCTCTTCAGCCGGCTCGGGCAGCCGCACATCGGCTCGCCCGCCGCGTTCGCCTTCAACGTCCCCTCGGTCCGGGCGAGCGGCGCGATCACCGTGGAACGCGGCAACAAGAAGGCGGTGAAGGCGACCTTCCACCGGACCGGCGGCATGTGTCCGCGCTGCGAGGGCCGCGGTACGGTCTCCGACATCGACCTCACCCAGCTCTACGACGACTCCAAGTCGCTGGCCGAGGGCGCGTTCACCATCCCCGGCTGGAAGTCGGACAGCTTCTGGACCGTACGGGTCTACGCCGAGTCGGGCTTCCTGGACCCGCACAAGCCGATCCGCGCCTTCACGAAGAAGGAGCTGCGGGACTTTTTGTACCGGGAGCCGACCAAGGTCAAGGTCGAGGGCGTCAACCTGACCTACGAGGGGCTGATCCCCAAGGTCCAGAAGTCGTTCCTGGCCAAGGACCGGGAGGCGATGCAGCCGCACATCCGGGAGTTCGTGGACCGGGCCGTCACCTTCCAGACCTGTCCCGAGTGCGACGGTACCCGGCTCAGCGAGGCGGCCCGGTCGTCGCTGATCGACGGGACCAGCATCGCCGACGCGTGCGCGATGCAGATCAGCGACCTGGCCGCGTGGGTACGCGGCCTCGACCTGCCCTCGGTGGCGCCGCTGCTCGGCACGCTCCGGCACACCCTCGACTCCTTCGTGGAGATCGGCCTCGGCTACCTCTCCCTCGACCGGCCGTCGGGCACGCTGTCGGGCGGCGAGGCCCAGCGCGTCAAGATGATCCGCCACCTCGGCTCCTCGCTCACCGACACCACCTACGTCTTCGACGAGCCCACCACGGGCCTGCACCCCCACGACATCCAGCGGATGAACGACCTGCTGCTGCGGCTGCGCGACAAGGGCAACACGGTGCTCGTCGTGGAGCACAAGCCGGAGACCATCGCGATCGCCGACCACGTCGTCGACCTGGGCCCCGGCGCCGGTACGGCAGGCGGCGCGGTCTGCTTCGAGGGCACCGTCGAGGGACTGCGGGCCGCGGGCACCGTCACCGGCCGCCACTTCGACGACCGGGCCGCCCTCAAGGAGACGGTACGCAAGGCCACCGGCGCGCTGGAGATCCGCGGCGCCACGAAGCACAACCTGCGCAACGTCGACGTGGACGTCCCGCTGGGGGTGCTGTGCGTGGTCACCGGTGTGGCGGGCTCCGGCAAGAGTTCGCTCGTGCACGGCTCGGTCCCGGCCGGCGCGGGTGTGGTGTCGGTCGGCCAGACGCCGATCCGCGGCTCGCGGCGGAGCAATCCGGCGACGTACACCGGGCTGCTCGACCCGGTCCGCAAGGCGTTCGCCAAGGCCAACGGCGTCAAGCCGGCGCTGTTCAGCGCCAATTCCGAGGGCGCCTGCCCGCACTGCAACGGTGCCGGGGTCATCTACACCGACCTGGCGATGATGGCCGGTACCACCTCCACCTGCGACGAGTGCGAAGGCAAGCGGTTCCAGCCGTCGGTGCTGGAGTACCGTCTCGGCGGCCGGGACATCAGCGAGGTGCTCGCGATGCCGGTGACCGAGGCCGAGAAGTTCTTCGGCGAGGGCGAGGCGCGGACCCCGGCGGCCCACCGCGTCCTGGGCCGGCTCGCGGATGTCGGGCTCGGTTACCTCAGCCTCGGCCAGCCGCTGACCACGCTGTCCGGCGGCGAGCGGCAGCGGCTGAAGCTGGCCACGCACATGGCCGACAAGGGCGGTGTCTACGTCCTCGACGAGCCGACCGCCGGACTCCACCTCGCCGACGTCGAGCAGCTGCTCGGACTGCTGGACCGGCTCGTGGACTCCGGAAAGTCGGTGATCGTCGTCGAGCACCACCAGGCGGTCATGGCACACGCCGACTGGATCATCGACCTCGGCCCCGGCGCCGGTCACAACGGCGGCCGGATCGTCTTCGAGGGCACGCCCGCCGAGCTCGTCGCCACCCGCTCCACCCTCACGGGCGAGCACCTGGCGGCTTACGTCGGCGCCTGACCCGGGGCTGGGCCCGCACGTCGGCGGCGGGGCAGAACGGTGCGACGCCCCGCCGCCGCGCCGCTCACCCGCCTCCGCCGCTCACCTTCCGTACCCGGTGGTTGCCGAAGTCCGCGATGTACAGGGCGCCGGAGCCGTCGAGCGTGATGCCGAGGGGCTGGTCGAGTGCGGCGGTGACGGCGGGCCCGCCGTCACCGCCGCATCCTTTGGTGCCGCTCCCGGCGACCGTGGTGATACGCCCGTCGGCCGTCACCTTCCGCACCCGCTCATTGCCGTAATCCGTCAGGTAAAGGGTGCCGTCGTCGCCGATCGTCACGCACTGCGGCAAATTGAGCGCGGCCTCGGTGGCGGGACCGCCATCACCGCCGAAACCCGCGATTCCCACACCGGCGACGGTGGAAATGACTCCGGCCGGCGTCACCTTGCGCACCCGGTGGTTGTAACGGTCCGCGATGAACAGATTCCCCGAGCGGTCGACGGCCACCGCGTGCGGGAAATGCAGGGACGCCGCGGTGGCGGGTCCGCCGTCGCCCGCGAAACCGTCGGCGCCGTCACCGGCGATCGTGGTGATGACGCCGTCCGGGGTCACCTTCCGTATCCGGTGGTTGTAATCGTCGGCGATGAAGAGGCTGCCGTCGCTGTCAATGGCCAAAGCATGCGGGAAATTGAGCGCGGCCTCGGTGGCGGGACCGCCGTCGCCGCCGAACCCGGGCGTGCCGTTACCCGCGACGGTGGTCACCATTGCGTCCCGGCCCACTTTCCGTACGCGTTGATTGGACCGGTCCGCGATGTAGAGATGTCCCGCGCCGTCGACGGCCACCCCGGCAGGGTCGCGGAAAGCGGCCGCGACGGCAGGCCCGCCGTCGCCGCCGTACCCCTTCTCCCCGCTGCCCGCCACGGTGACGACGACGCCGTCCGCGAGCACCTTCCGTACCCGGTGGTTCTGGTAATCGGCGATGTACAGGCAGCCGGCCCCACCGGCCGCCACGCCGTAGGGGCAACGCAATTGCGCCGCGGTCGCGGGCCCGCCGTCGCCGCCGTGACCGGCGGTGCCGTCGCCCGCCACGGTGGTGATGACGCTCGCGGCCGGGGGCGCGAAGGCCGCCTCTCCCCCGGACACCGCGACACCAGTTTGAGTACCCGTCACGTCCATCACGCTCGTCACACACCCTCGGTAGGCCGGACCACGTCACTTCACGGAAGCCGGTGCCAGAATTCCAGAGCGTGCTCCTCGGCGTAATCGACCGGCGCGATCCGGTAGGGCGACAGGGACTGGGTGTACGGACGCGCGTCGGCGTTCCGGTATGGGCGCCACACCGGCAGGCGGGGCCCGTTGGGCGTTCCGGTGCGGGCACAAGCGGCCCAGTGGTCCGTCAAGGTGACCGAAAGCCACCGCTGCGCCACCGTGAAATGACGCTGCGCCGCCGCGTCCTCGAACAGATGGGGCGTGTCGCCCGCGTGGTAGGCACCGAAGTCGAAACGGCCCCGCAGGGGCAGGTACATGCGGGCGTTCCAGTCGGCGAATTCCTGAGCGTGGACCGGGACGCGGCGGTCGGCGCGGCGTGCTCCGCGTGCGTTCCGCGGGCCCGCATCCGGTCGGTGACGACCGCGGACCACGCGATGGCCGGGAAGGGAATTCCGGCAGAACGCCACGATCGCCGCGGCTCCGGTCTTCTTCCCCGCCCCCCTGCGACGTCTCATGAGCGGTCTCCTCCCGGAAGCGGCGTCGAGCCGCGCGGCCGCGGCGTGCACCGGTCGTGGAGGAAACGGTGACCGTGACCCGGCGGTCACGGTCACCTGTCCCGCGTACCTGTCGTCGGGGTTCCGCTGTTTCCGTCTCCCGGTCAGCCCGTCGCCGTCCGCACCCAGGCCGTCGTCCACGGCGGCAGCGCGTCGCCCGTGACGGGCGCTGAGGTCAGCAGCAGCGTGCCGTCGGGCAGCGGCTTCGGAGTGTCCGACAGGTTCGTCACGCAGTGCCAGCCGCCGGAGCGGCGGAAGTGCAGCAGCCCTTCGGCGGCCGCGTCCGGGCCGCTGACCCACTCCAGCGCTTCGTCGGCGAGCAGTTCGCGGCGCAGACGCAGTGCGGCGCGGTACAGCTCCAACGGCGCGGCAGGGTCCCCTTCCTGCGCCTCGACGGACAGTTCACCCCAGTACGCGGGCTGCGGCAGCCAGGAGCCGCCGCTGCCGAAGCCGTACGAGCTGCCGGCGCGACGCCAGGGCAGGGGTACCCGGCAGCCGTCCCGGCCCTTCGACCGGCCCTGGCTGCGGGACCACACCGGGTCCTGGAGGGCCGCGCGGTCCAGGTCGGCGACCTCCGGCAGGCCCAGTTCCTCGCCCTGGTAGAGGTAGCTGGAGCCGGGCAGCGCCAGCATCAGCAGGGTCGCGGCGAGCGCCCGGCGCAGCCCGTACTCCCGGTCGAGGGCGGGCGCCAGGCCGTCGGCCAGCAGCCACGCCTCCTCGTCGCAGCCGTCCGGCAGGCCGTGCCGGGAGGCGTGCCGGATCACGTCGTGGTTGGAGAGCACCCAGGTCGCGGTGGCCCCGGCGGCGCGGGCGTCGGCGAGCGCGGTGTCGATGCAGGCGCGCACTTCGCCGGCGTGCAGGGAGACCTCCAGGAAGTCGAAGTTGAAGGCCTGGCCCAGCTCCTGCGGGGTGGCGTAGGCGGTGCGGCGGGAGTTGCGTACCCACGCCTCGGCGACCGCGATGCGCGGCGGGTCGTACGCGTTGAAGACCTTGCGCCAGTCGCGGAAGATCTCGTGCACCTCGTCGCGGTCCCAGAAGGGGTGGCTGCCGTCCTCGGGGAGGTCGTCCGGTTCGTACGCCTCGACGCCGCCGGTGTCGCGGAGCGGCGCGGCCAGGTCCTTGGCCAGGCCGTGTGCCACATCGACGCGGAAGCCGTCCACTCCGCGGTCGGACCAGAAGCGCAGCGTGGTGCGGAACTCGGCGCGTACCTCGGGGTTGTCCCAGTTGAAGTCGGGCTGCTGCGGGGCGAAGAGGTGGAGGTACCACCAGCCGTCGGGCAGCCGGGTCCAGGCGGGGCCGCCGAAGCAGGAGGCCCAGTCGGTGGGCGGGAGTTCGCCGTGTCCGCCCTTGCCCTCGCGGAAGACGTAGCGTTCCCGCGCGGCGGAGCCGGGGGCGGAGCGCAGCGCTTCCTGGAACCAGACATGCTGGTCGGAGGAGTGGTTGGGCACGATGTCGACCATGACCTTCAGGCCCAGCCGGTGGGCTTCGTCCACCAGCGCGTCGAAGTCGTCGAGGGTGCCCAGGCGCGGGTCGACGTCGCGGTAATCGGCGACGTCGTAGCCGCCGTCGGCGAGTGGGGAGGGGTAGAAGGGGCTGAGCCAGACGGCGTCCACGCCCAGGGCGGCGAGGTGGCCGAGCCGGGAGGTCACGCCGGGCAGGTCTCCGATGCCGTCGCCGCCGGAGTCGGCGAAGCTGCGCGGGTAGATCTGGTAGACGACGGCCTGCCGCCACCAGTCGCGGGGTGCGCCGCCGGCGGTTCCGGTGGCTGCGGCGGGGTGCTGTGCGCTCATGTGGCTGCCTTTCGGTGTGCGGTACGAAGGAAAGGAGGTCCTTGGTGCAGGGCGGTCGGCCGCGGTTCCCGTGGCGTCATCCCTTCACCGCCCCGGAGGTCATGCCCGAGACGAGGGAACGTCGGAAGACCAGGACCAGGATGCCGATGGGCAGCGTGGCCGCCACGGCTCCCGCGAACAGCGTCCCGTACGGGACCGTGTACTGGCTCGTGAACAGGGCGATGCCGACCGGGACCGTACGGTGGCCGTCCTCGCTGTTGAAGGTCAGGGCCAGCAGGAACTCCGCCCAGGTCGCGGTGAAGGTGAAGATCCCGGCGGTGAACAGGCCCGGCCGGGCCAGCGGGGCGATGACGGTCAGGACGGTGCGCAGCGGCCCGGCGCCGTCCACGGTGGCGGCCTCCTCCAGTTCGCGGGGGATGCCGGCCAGGTAGTTGCGCATGATCCAGATCGCGAACGGCAGGTTGAGCGCGACGTAGGGGACGACCAGCCCGGCGTGGGAGTTGAGCAGCCCGGCCTGCCGCTCCAGCAGGAACAGCGGTACGACCAGGGCGACCGGCGGGAAGACGGAGAGCATCAGCAGCGCCGTCATGACGGCACCGCGCCCGCGCAGTGGGGTACGGGCCAGGGCGTACCCGGCGAAGAACGACAGGCCCAGGACGGCGGCCGTCGAGACCGAGGCGACCAGCACGCTGTTGAGCAGGTAGCGGCCGATGCCGTTGCGGACGAAGGCTTCCGCGTAGTTGGTGAGCGTGGGCCTCTCGGGGAACGCGGTCGGCGGCGCGGCGCTGATCTCTCCCGGGCCCTTGAAGGACGCGGTGATCATCCAGTACAGCGGCAGCGTCGTCAGGACGACGATGACCAGGGCGCCGAGGTGGACGCCGGTGAGGTGGCGGCGCAGGCCGGTACGGTGCGGAGTTCTCATGCCCGTCCTCCTTCGTCGGCCTGCGCCTTGAAGACGCGCAGGAAGAGCAGGCAGCAGCCGATGACGATGACGGCGGTGGTGGTCGCGACGGCGGCGCCCCGGCCGATCTCCAGGTTCTGGAAGAGCGTCTTGTACCCGAGCATGGCCAGGGACTGGGTGGCGGTGCCGGGGCCGCCCTGGGTCAGCACGAACGGCAGGTCGAAGACGCCGAAGGCCTGCAGGATGCGGAAGAGGACGGCGATGGCGATGATCGGGCGCAGCTGCGGCAGCGTCACCTTCCAGAACGTCGTCCAGGCGCCCGCGCCGTCCATCTCCGCCGCCTCGCAGACGTCGCCGGGAATGAGCATCAGCCCGGCGAGGACGACGATGGCGACGAAGGGCGTGGTCTTCCAGACGTCGACCACCACCATGGCGCCCATGGCGGAGGCGGGCTGGCCGAGGATGTCCGGCTGGTGGCCGAGGGCCTGCTCGAAGAGCCAGGTCAGGCCGCCGTACGTACCGTTGAAGAGGTAGCCGAACAGCTGCGCCGCGACGACGTTGATCAGTGCCCAGGGCGGAGATCGGCCGCACCGCCGTACGACTGGCCCGCGCGGTGATCGACGGCTCCGGCGGCGACCAGGGCCGCCACATCGTCCTGCCCACCGAACTCGTCCCCCGGAGCAGCACCGGGCCGCCACCGGCGGCCGGTTGACTCCGGCCCTGCGCCCTTGTCACGGCCCCTTGCCCGGACCGGGCGAGGATCCGGAGGGCCCTGCCGGACGCCCGGCACGGCCCTTCGCACGTTCCGGGGGCGGCAAGCAGTGCGCCACCACCTTTTGCCCACCGACTCGTCCGGTGACGCAGGACTGCGCGGGGCGCGCGGAGCGAACGACGGGCGCGTGAAGGGCGCGCCCCGAGGGCGGGTGCGCCCCCGGCATGCGTGCGACGAAAGCACCCTCGCGCACGCGTCAGAGCTCGCCCCGGACGACACCACCCAGCACCGCGGCCACGGACTTGCGGACGGCCTCGGGCTCCGGCGGGGTGCCCTTGCGGTCGGCGAAGAGCAGGTGTCCGGCACCGACCAGGGTGGGCGCGAGCGTGCCGATGTCGGCGTCCGCCGCGATCCGTCCCCGTTCGCGCTCGGCGGCCAGGTAGGAGGCGATCGCGGCCGTGGCCTCGGTGAGCAGCGGCAGACCGGACGGCGTGGTCCGGCGCAGCCGCGCGCGCAGCTCGTCGCGCGAGGTGACGAGGCCGACGATCGCCACGGCCACCGACTCGAACAGGTCCGTCAGCGCGTCGGCGAGGTGACCGGTGACGGCGCCCGTCCCGGCCGCATCGCGCAGGGCGGCGGCCCAGCCGTCGGTCCGGGCGATGCGGTCCTCCACCAGAGCGGCGAGGAAGGCGTCGAAGTCCTCGAAGTGCCGGTGCAGTACGCCCTTGGCGCAGCCTGCCTCCGTGGTCACCGCCCGGCTGGTGAGCGCGCTCGGTCCGTCCCGGAGCAGGACGCGTTCAGCGGCGTCGAACAGCTGCTCACGTACGTCACGGATGGCCACCCCAGTCGGCACGAACCCTCTCCTCCTTCGTTCACGCCACCCCTCCCGTTGACGAGTGGGCATGCGCCCACTCATAGTGGGCACATGCCCACTTTACCTCCGGAGCCTCCTTCCGTCCCCGACATCACGCCCCATCAGCACCGACAGGTGGCCGAGTCGTACGGCATCGACGCCGAACGCTACGACCGGGCCCGCCCCCGCTATCCGCAGGCCCTGATCGACCGCGTCCTCGCCGCCGTACCCGGCACGACCACCCCCGGCACCGCCGTCCTCGACGTCGGCTGCGGAACCGGCATCCTGGCCCGGCAGTTCACAGCGGCCGGCTGCGGCGTACTGGGCGTCGACGCCGACGCGCGCATGGCCGGCCTGGCACGACGGCTCGGACTCGAAGCCGAGGTGGCGCCCTTCGAATCCTGGGACCCGGCCGGCCGGACCTTCGACACCGTCGTCTCCGGGCAGGCCTGGCACTGGGTGGACCCGGTGGCAGGAGCCGCCAAGGCGGCCCGAGTACTGCGCCCCGGCGGCCCACTGGCCGTGTTCTGGAACGCGACCCGGCCCGCCCCCGAACTGGCGGCATCCTTCGCAGCGGTCTACCGCAGGCTGCTGCCCGACGCGCTCGCCGCCCGCCAGTGGACGACACCGGCCACGGACGCGTACGCAGCACTGTGCGCGAAGGCGGCGGACGGCATACGCGCGGCGGGCCGCGCCTTCGACGCTCCGGAGCAGTGGCACTTCGACTGGGAGCACACATACACGCGAGAGGCATGGCTGGACCAGGTACCCACCACCGGCGGCCACACCCAGCTCCCCCCGGCGCTACTGGAGGGGGTACTGACGGGCATCGGCGCCGCCATCGACGCGGTGGGCGGCAGCTTCACAATGCGGTACACCACGGTGGCGGTGGTCGCGGCACGGTCCGACGCAGCCTGAACCGGGCGCCCTTCACCCGGTCACCTGCGCCGCTGATACCCGCAGTTTGCCGATGTGCCGATAGCGCAGTCGCGTCGAACGGCCGTATGCCCATGGCGGTCGATCATGCCAGCGCCCGCACCACCACGTAGGGCTCAGAACGCGTTGGTGCGGAAGGCCGAGCGGCAGGACTGCGGTGTGACGCCGACGACGCGCTTGAACCGTTCCCGGAAGGCGGTGGGCGAGCCGAAACCGGCCTGGGCCGCTATGCGTTCGACGCCGTACCCAATGGTCTCCAGCAGGAACTGCGCGCGCCGCACCCGCGCCCGCAGCAGCCACTGCAACGGCGTGGTGCCCGTCTGCTCCCGGAAGCTGCGGCTGAACGTCCGCTCGCTCAGCCCGCAGCGCGCGGCCATCTCCGCGAGGGTCACATCCTGGGTTAGGTGGTCCTCGGCCCACGTCAGCACCGGCTCCAGCAGCGATCCCTGGGGCACGGGCGGCCGGGCCTGCACGATGAACTGCGCCCGGCCGCCCTCCCGTTCCAGCGGCACGACCGACAGCCCGGCCGCGGCGAGGACGAACGCGCCTCATTCCGCGCCTGCCCGACGGCACCGGCCTGACGGCACCGGCGTGACGGGCAGCCTGACGAACATCCCCGCTCCCCTGCGCCCTCCCCCCTGCCCCGTTACGCCGTCGAGGACGCGGCGCGCAGCACTGCGATCACCTCATCGTCACCGACCTGCCCGAAGTCGTCGTACCACTCGCCCACCGCCCGGAAATGGTCCGGCTGGTGCAGCACGAACACCCGGTCGACCTCCTCGGACAGATCCGCGACGGCGTTGCGGGAGCCGACCGGTGCGGCGAGTGCCAGGTGCGCGGGTCGCCGGCGGCGGAGGTGGCGCAGGGCCGCGAGGGCGGTCAGGCCGGTGGCGAGGCCGTCGTCGACGAGGAGTACGGTCCGCCCGGTGATCCGGGGCTCGGGGCGGCCCTCGCGGTAGAGGTCCTCGCGCCGGTGCAGTTCGGCGCGCTCGCGTGCCACGGAGGGGGCCAGCCCGTCCTCGGCCAGGCCCAGGAACCGCAGGGCCCGGTGGTCGAAGACAGGCTGTTCCTCGGCGGCGATGGCGCCGATGCCCGTCTCGGGCGAGCCCGGTACACCGATCTTGCGGGCCACCAGCACATCGAGGGGCGCCCGGAACTCCCGGGCGACCTCAGCGGCCACGGGCACACCGCCACGCGGCAGGGCCAGGACGAGCGGGTCGGCCGCACCGTACGGCCACGTCGCGGCCTCGGACGGATCGCCCACCTCATCAGCCGGCGTGCGCAGCCACTCGGCAAGGGCCCGGCCTGCGAGCCGGCGGTCGGTGAAACGCATGGAGGCTCCTTGCCCCGGGGGCGGCGGGCGGGTCACTTGCCGGTGGGCCAGGTCTCCTCCTCGCCGGTGGCGGGCGGTTCGGGGTGCAGCGGGGTCAGGGCGTGGGTGCGGTCCAGGTACAGGAAGGCGTCGTAACGGTGGGCGAGAGTGGTGGGTACATAGTTCGCGTACGCGTCGCGTTCCGGCTGGTAGACGACGCCGATGGCCCGGTGGTCCCGTTGCGCGCCGGCCCAGCCGGCCGGTGCCGCGGCCTCCGGGTGCAGGCCGGTGCCGCTGCCCCGTGGCGGGAAGACGAACAGCGCCCGTTCCTCGGGCAGCGCCTGATGGAGCAGTTCCTCCACGCTTCCCGCGCGAGCCTCGGGGACGCGCAGCGTACGGGCCGGCGCTCCCCAGCGGCTGCCCGCGACGACCGATCCCTGGTACGAGCCGAAGCCGACGAGCACGACACCGTCCGCGGCGTGCCGTTCCCGTACCACCTGGCCGATGTTGATCATCCCGGCCGGGGCCATGGCGGTGGCGCGCGCGTCGCCGACGTGCGTGTTGTGGGCCCACACCACCGCTTTCGCGCCCCGGCCGTGATAGGCGGTCAGGCGGTCCAGGGTGTCGGCCATGTGGTGGTCACGGATGTTCCACGACTCGGGCCCGCCGCGGACCATCGCCCGGTAGTACCGCTCCGCCCCGGCGAGCGTCTCGGCGTTCTGCAGCGCGGCGAGGTCCGCCACGGACGAGGTGTCCTCCGGGCGCCGGGCCCGCTCGCGCAGGGCCACCAGGAGGCGGACCACCTCCGGTTCACATCCGGAGGGCAGCATCCGGGTGGCCAGGGCGTACGTCTGCGGGTCCTGCCCGTACGGTTCGAGGCACCGGTACGCCTCCTCCGCCTGCCTCACCTGGTCCGGGTGGTGCTCGCCGAGGTAGGCCAGCACCGCCTCCAGCGACTCCCACATGCTGTAGACGTCCAGGCCGTGGAAGCCGACACGCTCACCGGGCGGCAGGCCGGTGTTGTGCGCGCGCAGCCACCTGGCGAAGCGCGCCACATCCGTATTGGCCCACATCCACCGCGGCCAGCGGCGGAAGCCCTCCAGCGCCTGTTGCGGGTCCTCGGGCGCGCCGGGCGCCGCGGTCACCGAGCAGTGCAGGCCGAGACAGTCGGGCCAGTCGCCCTCGACACCGACGAAGGCGAACCCCTTCTCCGCGATCAGCCGCTGGGTCAGTTGCGCACGCCACCAGTAGTACTCCGCGGTGCCGTGCGACGCCTCCCCCAGGAGGACGTAGCGGGCGTCGCCGATCCGTTCCAGCAGCGGGTCCAGCGTGGCGGCGTCCGCCAGCGGCAGGGCGGTGTCGAGGATCCGCGCCACATCGGAGTCCAGCGGTTCAGCGGCGGCCATCGCCGCCCCCGGGGCCGGGTGACCGGGAGGGCTCGGCGGCAGGCGCCGGCGGGTGCAGGAACCATTCCCGTGCCGCTTCCGTCACCTGCTCCAGCGTCCCGGGCTCCTCGAACAGGTGGGACGCGCCGAGCACCACTTCCACCTCGCACGGCGCCTGCATCGCGGCGGCGGCCTCTCGGTTCAGCCGCAGCACCTCGGTGTCCAGCTCTCCGACCAGCAGCAGTACAGGGGCCCGTACGTGCTCCAGCGCCTCGCCCGCCAGATCGGGCCGGCCTCCCCGGCTCACCACGGACCGGATTCGGGCGGGCCGCCGTTCCGCCGCCACCAGGGCCGCCGCGGCTCCCGTACTGGCGCCGAACAGGTGCAGCGGCAGGTCCCGGGTGGCCGGGTGCTCACACAGCCGGTCCACCGCCGCGACCAGCCGCTCGGCCAGCAGCGGAATGTCGAAGCGGTGCCGCTCGGAGACGGCGTCCTCCTCCGTCTCCTCCTTGGTCAGCAGATCCGGCAGCAGGGCGGCCAGCCCGGAACGGCGCAACGCGAGGGCGACCGCCCGATTGCGCGGACTACGCCGCGAACTGCCGCTGCCGTGCGCGAAGAGCACCACGGCACGCGGCGAATCCGGCAGCTCCAGATCACTGTCGAGCACCACCCCGCCGGGTGCGGACACCGTCTCGTGCGTTGTCACTGCGTCCTCGCCTCATTCCGTCCTCCGCCCGAGCGCCCGCGCCGCCGCGCCCCCTCCCGCCGCACCTACCACGACCGCCCGGAACACACCGCTTCCGGCCCACACCGTACGCGTGCCACCCCGCGGCCGGACGTAGCGCTCCGGTCCGTGTGTCGGACGTGGCGGGGGACGCACGTGACAAGCCACACGCCCGGACAACAGTCGACCGGAGCCGAGGCTAAGGAAAAGTGGCCGTCTTACCTGACAAAACCGCTGGTCACGGCCTGTGGTACCCGCGCGTGCGGGACTGACCCGACGCGAGAGCGCCGAACGGCTCAGGGCCTGGTGCTCCCCGCTCGGGCCACCCGCCGCCGCACCAAGCCTCCCCCCACCCTCACCAAGCCACTGGCAAACTGACCAACCCGTAAGCCACCGCATTGGACCGGTACTCCACCTCGTCCGCCGGTACCGCCAAGCGCAGTTCGGGGAAGCGGCGCCATAGGGCGAGGTAGGTGGTGCGGAGTTCCAGCCTGGACATCGCGGCGCCTATGCAGTGGTGGATGCCGTGGCCGAAGGCTACGTGGGAGACGGGATCCCGGGTGCTGTCGAAGCGGTCGGCGTCGGGGAGGAGGGTGGTGTCGCGGTTGGCCATGGGGATGGAGCAGGTGACCTGTTCGCCGGCTTTGATCAGGTGGCCTCCCACGGTGACGTCCTGCAGGGCGATCCGGGGAGTCGGCGCGTGAGCCACCGACAGGTAGCGGAGGAGTTCGTCGACCACGCGGTCGGCCGATGAGGGGTTGTGGCGCAGGAGGGCGAGCTGGTCGGGGTAGGCGAGGAGGACGAGGACGCCCAGGGCGATCATGCCGGAGATGTTGTCGAGGCCGGCGAGCATCATCAGGCCGCAGACGCCGCGGAGTTCCTCGTCGGTGAAGTCGTCGCCGTGTTCGCGGACGAGGGTGCCGATGAAGCCGTCGTCGGGGTTCTTGCGCTGGCGGCGCACCATCGCTCCGAGGTAGCGGAGGTAGGTCTCGCCCGCGTCGGCGCGCTGTCGGCGCGGCCGGTCCTGTTCCAGTTGCCATTGGACGCAGCGGACGAAGTCGGTGCGGTCGTCGCGTGGTACGCCGATCAGTTCGCACAGCGCGGCTCCCGAGACGGGGCGGGCGAGGAGTTCCACCAGGTCGGCCGGCCGGCCGGCCTCCGTCATGTCGTCCAGGCACTCCTCGACGATCGCCTCGATCCGCGGCTCCAGCTGCCGCATCCGCCGGACGGTGAACGCCGGTGTCAGCATCCTGCGCAGCCGGGTGTGTTCGGGCGGGTCGTAGTCCATGAGGTGTCCGACGATCTCGCGTGGCCGGAGGCGGTCGCTCATGGGAGCCGACGTGTCGGCGCCGAAGCGGCGCTGCGTACTGAACCGGGCGTGGTCGCCGAGGACTTGGCGTACCTCTTCGTAGCCGGTGACCAGCCAGGCGGGCGTTCCTTCGGCGTCGGAGTCGGGGGTGCGGCCGAGCGTGACCCGGTTGACGGGTCCTTTCTCATGGAGTTCGCGGACGTAGGTGCCCGGTCCGTAGCCGGCCCTGCGGGCGTGGTCGAATGTGTGCGGGGTCTCTTCCTGCATGTCCTCTCCCAGGTCTCAGGTCTCTCACCAGCCGACGGGTAGGCAATCCACGCCGTACTGGCGCGATTGCGCGGGCCGGAAGGTGATCTCGTCCGGCGGTACGGCCAGGTGCAGTCTGGGGAAGCGCTCCAGCAGCATCGGGAAGGCGATGCGCAGCTCCATCCTGGCCAGCGGGGCACCGACGCAATGGTGCAGACCGTGCCCGAAAGCCAGGTGGGGGGTGGGGTCGCGGGTGATGTCGAAACCGGTCGGGCCGTCTCCGGCGGCCGTCACGTGGTTGGCGGCGACCAGGGAGCAGGACACGCTCTCGCCGGCCCTGACCACCTGGTCGCCGATGGTCACGTCCTCCAGGGCGGTGCGGGGGGAGGCGATCTGGATGATCGTGACGTAGCGGAGCATTTCCTCCACGGCCCGGTCGGTCAGTTCCGGCCGTTCCCGGAGCAGGGCGAGCTGGTCGGGGTGTTCGAGCAGGACCAGTGTGCCCATTCCCAGCATGCCGGAGACCTGGGAGAGCCCGGCGGCCAGGACGCTCGCGCCGATGCCTGCCAGCTCGTCGTGGCTGACGTCCGTGTCCTGCTCGCCGAGCAGTGCGCTGAGCAGATCGTCGCCGGGGTCGCGGCTGCGCCGCTCGGCGAGCCGGGTCATGTACTTCCAGAACGCCATTCCGTTGGTCATCTGCTGTTCCGGGGTGCGGCCCTCGTTGTGGGTGATGCCGAGGTAGCGCGCCAGCAGCGCCTGGTCGTCCCTGGGGACGCCCAGCAGTTCGCAGCTGACCAGGCCCGCGACGGGCCAGCCGACGTGCTCCATGAGGTCGGCCGGCTGTCCGACGCTCTCCATGGCGTCCAGGCACTCCGCCACGATCTCCTTGATGCGCGGCTCCATCCGCTGCATCCGCCGTGGTGCGAACTCCGGTGTGAGGAGCTTGCGCAGGCGGGTGTGGTCGGGCGGGTCGTAGTGCAGCAGGTTTCCGGGCGCGACCAGGCTGCGGGTCTCCTCCTCGGTGTCGGCGGGCGGCCGGATGCTGAACCGCTTGCGGTCGCCGAGTACCGCCCGTACCTCGGCGTTTCCGGTGGCGAGCCAGGCCAGGTGCTGAGCGGGGCCGACGGTGAGGTCGGTCTGGACCAGTGGCGTCTCCTTGGCCATCCGGACGACTTCGGGCACCGGTTGGAAGCGGTCGCGGCGGTGGTGCGGGGGGATGTTCTGTGGCTGCGGCATCGATGAGTGCCTTTCTTTGTCGGGGCCCTTCAGAGGCATTTGTGGGGGCTTGGGAGGTGGGGCCAGGGGGCTCTTGCCAGGTGCCTTTCCTTGTGCCGGGCGGCCGGGCCCCCGTCCAGGGACCCGGGCCGCCGGACGGGCCGGTGCAGCACGGGCACGCCCCGTCACGCTTCGGCCATCGACCGGAGCTTCTCCGCGACGATGCGTCCGATGTGCCCCAGCGGTGCCGGGTCGAGCATCGAGTTGTGGTCCGTTGCCACTTCGTACGGTTGGACGTCACCGTCGACGTACGGCTGCCAGCCAGCGATCGTCTCCGGTACCGACGGGTGCGCGGGCCGGTCCTCGGTCGCGAGGAACAGGAGCAGGTCTCCCCGGAAGCGGCGCCGTGTGTACCCGTCCGAGAGCCGCGCCAAGTTGTGCAGGATGTCGCGGAGTGCCGACCGGAGCCGCGCGCTCGTCGCGGGGTCGCCGGTGCGCATGACGCCCAGTTCGCCGAGCATGTCGAGTTCGGCCTGCACCCCCCGCTCGTCTCCCTCGCGGCCGGCCGGCGCCCGGCCTTGGGAGATGAGGCCGACGGAGCCGGGGTGGGTGTCGAGGACGGCGAGGAGCGCCACGGTCTCGCCCTCTTCCGTGAGCCGGGTGGCCATCGCGTGGGCCACTGTGCCGCCGAAGGACCAGCCCAGGAGGTGGTACGGGCCGGTGGGCTGGACGCTGCGGATCTGGGCGACGTAATCGGCCGCCATCTCCTCCAGGGTCGAGGGCAGCGGTTCCGGGCCCGCGAGGCCGCGCGCCTGGAGCCCGTAGACCGGCCGGTCCTGTGGCAGGTGCCGCAGGAGTCCCAGGTAGCCCCAGCTCAGCCCCGAGGTGGGGTGCACGCAGAACAGCGGCGGGCGGCTGCCGGCGGACCGCAGCGGCAGGAGTACGGCCAGGTCCTCCCGGCCGCCTGCCGCGCCCGCGCCGGGGTCGGCGGGCGTCCTGCGCTGCGGGTCGCGGTGCCCGTCGAGCACGGTGAACAGGCCGGTGCCGCCGCGCCTGGCCCGTACGCCGGTACGGAACATCCGCTCGCCCGGGGGCCCGAAGGGGCAGGCGACGAAGCGCTCGCCGGTGGGGGCCGGCTGCGCCAGGTAGCCGAGCGCCAAGGAGGCCCCCGCCACGTACAGGTCGCCCGGGACGCCGGGCGGCACCGGCCGCAGGAGGCCGTCGAGCACGAAGGCGCGGGTGCCGGGCTCCGGTGTGCCGGCGGGCGGTTGCGGCGGGGTGCTTCGGTCCGTCCGCGGTCCGGCCCGGTGGACGAGCCAGGGGCCGGCCGTCTCCGGGGCGCCGTAGCCGGTCGTGACCAGGGCGTTCGGGTGCCGTTCGTGCCATCGGGCGATGCCGTCGGACTCGTCGGGGGCGCCGGTCCGTGTGACCAGGACCTCGGCCGGCCGGTCGCCGGGCGGGGCGCTGAAGGCGGGCAGCGCTTCGCCGGTGGTCACCAGGAGCGGCGTACCGTCCGGGCCGTGCGGTGCGGATACCTCGTCTCCCAGGGGTCCCGGGGCTTCCGGGCTCACGAATTGGACGCTGCCGCCCGCCGCGAGGGCCGAGAGCAGCGGTGTCACCAGCGTCCCGAAGGGGGCCCCGGCGTCCAGCAGGACCGTGCCGCGGTCCGGCGGGGAGGCGAGCGTGTGCCGTGCGGTGCGGTCGGCCAGCGTGCGGTGGTCGATGACCACGTCGGTTCCGCCGGAGGGTGCCGTGGTGCCGAGTACCAGCGCCGGGTGGCCGGGCAGCGGCACCGCGCGGGCCCTGCTTCCGGCCTGCCCGGCTTCGGGGGCGGCCGCGTCGGCCAGGTCCCGCGCCGGGGAGTCGAGCGGCAGTTCGGGAACCGTGGTTCCGGCGGGCAGTGGTTCCGCCCCGGCCGGGCGGACCAGTGCGGCGGGTCGGGTCCGTCGCAGGAGGGAGTGCAGCTGCGGTACGGGGTCTCCGGTGTCCGCGACGTGGCAGGCGGCCCCGGTGCGGAGTACGCCGAGCAGCGCGACCGCGAGTCCGGCGGTGCGAGGGTGGGCGACGACGACCACGTCGTGCGGCCGTACGCCCAGTGCGGTCAGCCGGCGGGCGAGCAGGGCGGATCCGGTGTCCAGCGCCCGGTACGTGAGGGAATCCCCTCGGTCTGCGACGGCGACGGCGTGCGGGGTACGGGCCGCCTGTGCGGCCAGCGCCTCGACCACGGTGCCGGGAGGGGACGGCGCCGCCGCCCGGCTGCCGCCGTCCGCCAGCCGCCTCCGCTCGTCCGGCCCCAGCAGGATGTCGACCTGGCTCAGTCGCAGTTCCGGGTCGGCCGCCACCTGCTCCAGGACGCGGACCAGCCGGTTGCCGAGCGCGGCCGCGGTGGACTCGTCGAACAGGTCGGTGGCGTAGCACAGGTGTCCTTCGAGGCCGCCCGGGCTGCCGTCGGGGCGGTGACGTCCGGTGAGGCCGATCGCCAGGTCCAGTTCGGTGGTGAGGGAGCCGGGGTCCATGCGGGTGGTGCGCACTCCGGGCAGGCCCCATTCCCGCAGCGCCTCGACGGGGTCGTCCACGACGGCCAGACCGACTTGGAAGACGGGGTGGTGCGCCACGGACGGTGTCAGGTCGAGGGTGTCCATCAGGTGCTCGAACGGCACGTCCGCGTTCCGGCGGGCCTGCCGTTCGGTCTCCCGCACCCGGCCGAGCAGCGTGCCGAAGCCGGGGTCGCCGGAGGTGTCCGTGCGCAGCGGCAGCGGTCCGGCGAACGGGCCGACCAGCCCTTCCAGACCGTCTTCGGTCCGGCGCGGCAGCTCGGTGCCGATGGTGAGGTCGGTGCCCGCGCCGAGCCGGGTGAGCAGCAGGGCGAGCGCGCTGAGTACGACGGTGAAGGTGGTGGCCTTGTGCGGCTCGGCCAGTTCCGTCAGCCGGGCGTGCAGGGCGGCGTCGAGGCGCAGCGGCACCCGGGCGCCGCGGCGGGACGCGAGGGCGGGCCGGGGGCGGTCGGCCGGCAGGTCCAGTTCCCCGTCGACACCGGCCAGGGTCTCCTTCCAGTACGCCAGTTGGTCGCCGATCAGGCTGCCCGGTTCCCCGGCGCTGCGGAGCAGTTCCCGCTCCCACAGGGCGTATTCGGCGAACTGGTACATCAGCGGGGAGCGTTCGGGTGCCCGGCCGTCGCGCCGTGCGCGGTAGGCCGCCGACAGGTCCCGGACGAGCGGGTCCAGCGACGCCTCGTCGGCGGCGATCCGGTGCAGTACGAGCAGCAGGACGTGCTCGTCGTCGGAGAGGACGTACAGGTACGGTGCCCAGGGCGCTGCCCTGGTGAGGTCGAACTCGTGCGCCAGGCCGGCGGCCAGCAGGTCCGGCAGGTCCTTCTCCCCGGCGGCCGTCACCACCGGTTCGGGACGGGCCGCCGCGGTGTCCAGGATGTGCTGGCGCAGGTCGCCCCGCGCTCCGGTGAAGGTGGTCCGCAGGATTTCGTGGCGCTCCGCGACGTCTGCCAGCGCCTCCTGGAGTGCCGTGCGGTCCAGTGCGCCGTGCAGGCGCAGCGCCACCGCGACCCGGTGTCCCGCCCCGCCGTCGTCCAGGCGGGTCAGCAGCCAGGTACGCAGCTGGGCCGCGGTGGCGGGTACGTCGGCGCCGTATTCGGCCGACTCCAGGGCCGGCCGGGTCTTCACCGTCAGCGCCCGGGCCACGCCGGCCGGTGTCGCAGCGCTGAAGAACTGCCGCAGGGTCATCTCGGAGTCGAACTCCTCGCGGATCCGCCCGAGGAGCCGCATCGCCAGCCCTGATTCCCCACCGAGCTGGAAGAAGTCGTCGCCCGGGCCCACCCGTTCGAGCCCCAGTGTTTCGGCGAAGAGGGCGCACAGGGTCTCCTCCGTCTCGCCCTGCGGGGCTTCCCGGGTGACCAGTCCGGCGAGATCGGGGGCGGGCAGGGCCCTGCGGTCCACTTTGCCGTTCGGTGTCAGCGGCAGATGGTCCAGAACCTCGACGGTCACCGGCACCATGTAGTCCGGCAGCATGGTGGCGGCGTGTCGGCGTACCGCTTCGGGGTCCATGTCGTACCCGGCGGAGACGACGTAGCCGACCAGGCGGCGCTCGCCGGGGTGGTCCTCCCGGGCGGCCGCCACGGCCTGCGCCACGGACGGGTGGGTGGCCAGGGCGGCCTCGACCTCGCCGAGCTCCACCCGGAAGCCGCGGATCTTGACCTGGCCGTCGGTCCGCCCGGCGAAGACCAGTTCGCCGTCGGCGGTGCACCGCACCAGGTCCCCGGTGCGGTACATGCGTTCACCCTGGGCGAAGGGGCAGGCCACGAACCGTTCCGCGGTCGCGCCGGGCCGGCCGAGGTAGCCGCGGGCCAGGCCCGCGCCCGCGAGGTACAGCTCTCCGGTCGTGCCGGGCGCGACCGGCTGGAGGAAGGCGTCCAGGACGTACGTCCGCCGGTTGTCCAGCGGGCGGCCGAGGGGGAGTTCCGCGTCCGGTGCCTGGTTCGGCGCGAGGGTGAACCGGGTGGCGCTCAGGGTGCTCTCGGTCGGTCCGTAGAGGTGGTGCACCGGCACGTGCGGGCAGGCGTCGCGTACGCGGGCTACGGCGGTGGCGGGCACCACGTCCCCGCCGGTCAGCACGGCCCGCAAGCCGGCGAAGCACTCCGGCGACTCCTCCGCCACCACTCGGAACGTGCCCGCTGACAGATGCGCCAGTGTGACCCCTTCGGCCACCGCCGCCCTGATCTGCCGGGCGTCCACCACGCCCGGTGGCGCCACCACGACCCGGGCTCCGGCGGCCAGGGGCACCCACACCTCGAACAGCGAGGCGTCGAAGGCGTGTGGTGCGTGCATCAGCACGGCGTCCTGCGCGCCGGCCGGCCAGCCGCGTTCGCCCACCAGGCCGGCCACGGCGCCGTGGGACACCGCCACGCCCTTGGGCGCACCGGTCGAACCGGACGTGTACATGACGTATGCAAGGTCCTCCGGCCCCGTACGGACCGCCGGCCGGTCCGCCGGGCAGGCTGCGACCGCCGCCGACACCCGCGGATCGTCCAGCACCACCGGATCCGCCGCGCGGTCCGGCGGCACCACGCCCCGGGTCGTCCGCGTGCACAGCACCGCCGCCGGCCCGCTGTCCGCCAGCAGCGCCGCCACCCGCTCGGCAGGGTGTCCCGCGTCCACCGGTACGTACGCGGCACCCGCCCGCCACACCGCCAGCAGCGCCACCAGCAGGCCGGCCGAACGTTCCATCACGACCGCGACACGGTCGCCGCGCTGCACCCCCAGGCCGGTCAGATACACCGCCAGCCGTGCGGAACGTGCCGTCAACACCTCGTACGACAGCCGCTGCCCGCCGTCGGCGACGGCCACCGCCGTGGGATCCTCCGCCGTCCGGGCCGCGATCGACGCCACGACCGAAGCGCCCGGCGCGGGAACCTGCGCCGCGGTCCATCCCCGTAGCGCCTCGCGGCTTTCCCGGGGGTCCAGCACACCGATACGGCCCACCGGTACCGAGGGGTCGGCAGCCAGCTGCCCCAGGACCCTGACCACCTGCTCCCCGATGTGCCGGGTCCGCGCCCGGCCGATCAGGTCCGGCCGGAAGGACAGGCGCATGCTGATGCGGTCGCCGGGAAGCACGCCGAGGGTGAGGGGATAGTGCGCCGCGCTGTGGGAGAGGCCCGTGGGCACGAGGGCGAGCCCGCCCGGCACGGACGGCCCCGCAGGGGTCCTGGGCAGGCTCTCGTACACCACCAGCGTGTCGAAGACCGCGCCCGGACCGCCGAGCTTCTGCACCTCCGCCAGCCCCAGATGCTGGTGCGGCCCCAGTGCCGACTGCCGGCCCTGAAGTTCCTTGAGCATCTCCAGCACCGGCTGCCCGCCGTCGAGCCGTACGCGGACGGGCAGGGTGTTGATGAAGAGCCCCACCATGGACTCGACTCCCGGCAGGCCGTGCGGCCGGCCGGCCACCGTGGCGCCGAAGACCACGTCCGTACGGCCGGCCAGCCGGGCCAGCACCAGTGCCCAGGCGCCCTGCACCAGGGTGTTGACCGTCAGGCGGTGCTTGCGCGCCAGCTCCGTCAGCCGCCGGGTGGCCCCTTCCGGGATGTCGAGCAGTACGTCCTCGGGCATCGCGCCGCGCCTGCCGGGATCGGGCGGCACCACCAGCGTGGGTTCCTCCGCGCCGGCCAGCTCCACGCGCCACGCGGCCCGCGCGGCCTCCTTGTCCTGCCGGTTCAGCCAGGCCAGGTACTCCCCGTACGACGTGGCACGGGGCAGAACCGAGCCGTCACCGCCCGCCGCGTAGATCTCGGACAGTTCCGCGAGGAGCACCGGCATCGACCAGCCGTCGAGGAGGATGTGGTGGGTGGTGACGACCAACTGGTGTTCGTCCGGCCCCAGACGGATCAGCAGCAGCCTCAGCAGCGGCGCCTCGGCGAGGTCGAACCGCCGGGACCGCTCCTCCTCCGCCATCCGCCGCGCCTCGGCCCTGGCCTCGGCACCGGACAGCCCCGAGACGTCCGCCTCGCACCACGGCACCGTCACCTCCCGGGCGACGACCTGCACCGTCTGCGCCCCGCTCACCCGGCGGAAGCAGGCGCGCAGCGCCCCGTGCCGGGCCACCAGGGTTTCCCAGGACGCCCGTAACCGGTCGGGGTCCACGGGCCCGCCGACGGCCAGCGTCGACTGGAGGGTGTAGACGTCCGGTCCCTCGTCGTCGAAGGTGGCGTGGAACAGCAGTCCTTCCTGGAGGGGGGACAGCGGCCACACGTCCTCGACCATGGTCTGGGTCATCGTTCTCTCCTCACGAGGGCTTGCGCTTCGTCGGCTGTCGCTGCGCGGTGCGGAACCCGGCTTCGAGTTCGTCGATCTGGTGCTGGGCGAGATCGACGAGGCGGAAGTCGGAGGGGGTGCGTCCTCCTGCCGCGGAGCCGGCCGCATGGGCCGCCAGGCCGTTCAGCACGGCCAGCCAGGCCTGTCCCAGCCGTTCCGGCCACGCCGCTCCCAGCCGTTGCGCCGCGGCGTCCGCCGGTGCGGAGGTCCGCCGCCAGCTGAGCGTGAGGGTCAGCTCCGGTCGTCCGGCGGGGGTGTCGTGCACGGCCGATACGGCCGCCAGGTCGTACCGGCCCGGCCCGCCGCGTACGGCCGGACCGGTGACCGCCGACCGGCCGGTGAACCGCCAGGCGGCGGGCGCCGCACCATGGCCCGTGCCGGCACGGTCGTGGTGGGTGAAGGCGAGCCGTGGCGGAGCTGCCTCGGCCGGGTGGGTGCCCGGACCGTCGTCGTGCGGCGGCCCGTCGCCGGACACCACCCCCCGGATCTGCTCCTTGACCGCCGCCAGCAGGGCACCGGCGGCCGGTGGGCCATCCGCCGTGGCGCTGTCCAGGCCGACGGACGACAGGTCCACGGACGGCAGGCCGGCCTCCGACAGGTCCACGGCTGACAGGTCGAGGCGGACGGGGCGGGTGACGGCGAGCCGGCCCACGGTCCGGGACAGGTCGGTCTCGCCGGTCCCGGCGGCCGGTTCCCGGCCGTCCGCCTCGATCTCCACCACGACGGCGGAACCGCCCTGTCGGCCGGTCCGCTCGCGTACGGCCGCGCCCGCCAGCCCCGCCAGGACCAGGTCGTGCACGGTGCAGCGGAAGACCTCCGGGGCCCGGTCGACCAGGACTTCCGCCGTTTCCTGCGGTACTGCCCAGGAGCGGTGGTGCCGGGCCGGGACGGCGTCCGGCGCCCGGTCCGCCCCGGCGGGCTCCGCGGCCGCCGGTGACGGGACGCCGCCGGTCCGCCCGGCCGTTGCGGCCGCCCACTGCCGGAAGGGCGTCGGTTCCGCCGGGAGAGCCGGAGCCCGGCCGGCCGCCGCGTCCGCGCAGGCCGCGGCGAGATCCGTGATCAGGATGCGCCAGGACGCGGTGTCGATCACCAGGAGGTGCGCCGCCAGGGCCAGGCGCCCGGGCCGGTCAGGGCCGGTGTCCGCCCATACGGCCCGGAACACCGTGCCGTCGGCGGGATCGAGGCGTTCGGCCGCTTCGTGTGCGGCCGACGCCACGGTCTCCTCCAAGTCACCGTCCGGGATGCCCGCCGCGTCGATGCGGGTCAGCAGTCCCGTGCCGTCCGCGTCCGCCGTGTCGCGCTCCGGCACGATCAGCGCCGGCTGCCCGCCGTCGGGGGCCGAGCGGGCCCCCAGCACGGCGTGCGTGTGCACCACCGCGCTCAGCCCGGCCGTCAGCACGTCCCCGGTCAGTCCGGCCGGAGTCGCGGTCATCACCCACTGGGCGGCCCCGGGGCGCAGGGCCTCCGCACCCAGGGCCCGCAGGGCGGGCGTCCAGGCGACCTCGCACGCGGCCGCGTCCCCGGCCCCCGGCTGCCCGGCGGTGGCCACCTCCGCAAGGCGCTCGGGCGTCTCCTCCTCGAACACCTGGCGTGGTGACAGTTCCAGCCCCGCGCGCGCGGCCCGTGCCGCCAGCTGCATCGAGGTGATGGAGTCGCCGCCCACGTCGAAGAAACTGTCGTCGGCGCCGACCCGTTCGAGGCCGAGCACCTCGGCGAACAGGGTGCACAGGATCTCCTCGGCCGGAGTCCGCGGGTCCCGGCCGGACACCTGCCCCACGAGGTCGGGGGCGGGCAGCGCCTTGCGGTCGATCTTCCGGTTCGGGGTGAGCGGCAGCCGGTCCAGCGGTACGAGGACCGCGGGGAGCATGTACGCGGGCAGGGTCGTGGCGAGGTGCTCCCGCAGGGCGGTGAGCAGGGCGCCGGTGCCGCGTCCGGCGGCGGGGTCGTTGGTCCAGGCCCGCAGGGGAGCTTGGGGGCCACGGTCACCGGCCGGTTCGTACGTCTGCACCGGTTCGTACGTCTGCACCGGCGCGGCCTCGGCGGCCCGTTCAGCCTGTACGAAGACGGCGTCCACCGCGTCCGGGGACGCGGCCGACCACGTCGTACCGACCCAGTAGCCCAGCCGCTCACCCAGCTCGTGGAAGTCCTCCGCATCAGGGACGACGGTCCCGGAGGAGGCCGTCGGAGCGTCGCGCAGCGCCTTTCGGGTCCCACCGGCGGACAGGCTGCGCGCGAGTTCCACCTCGTGCGCCACCCTGTTGTTGGGAATGCCGGTGACGCGCAGCAGCTCGGGCCCGTCGCCGCTCAGGTACCGCTCCAGCGCGGTGAGGCCGCCGTTCTCCTGGACGGCCGGCCAGTCCCGCCGCGGCGCACCGGCCACGTCGAGGACCGCGGCGCCCTCCTTGTACAAGGTGACGTCGTACCGGTACCTGCTCAGCTCGTTGTGGTACCGGGCGCGCTTGACCTGGACGTCCACTCCGGCGATGCCCGGCAGCCGGCTGCCCGGTGCCGCGAAGAACTCCGGGTCGACCAGCAGCTCCTTCTCCAGCAGCACACTGCGCTCCACCGCGTTGCGCAGTTCCTGCGCGTCGCCGCCGCTACCCGCCCGGCCCGCCTCCACGGCGGTGGTCAGGGCCCGCAGCAGGCGCACGTTGCGTACGTCGCCGACGAACAGCGCGCCGCCCGGGGCCAGCAGGCCGACCGCCTGTTCCAGGACGTCGCGCAGGTAGTCGGCGCTGGGGAAGTACTGCACGACCGAGTTCAGGACGACCGTGTCGAAGTGGCCGGCCGGCAGGCCGTCCGTCTCGTGGGCCGCCTGGGTGCGCAGCACTACCCGCCCGGCCAGGGCCGGATCCCGGCTCACCTGCCGGGACAGCGTGTCGATCGCCGACGCCGAGAAGTCGGTGCCCCAGTACTCCGCGCAGTCCGGTGCCAGCCGGGAGAGCAGCAGGCCGGTGCCCACGCCGATCTCCAGGAGGCGGTGCGGTCGCAGCGCCCGTATGCGTTCGACCGTCCGGGCGCGCCACTCGCGCATCTCGGGCAGGGGTATCGGCAGGCCGTCGTAACTGCTGTTCCAGCCCGCGAAGTTCTCGCCCAGGGTGTCGGACTGCGGGTCGGCGTGGAGCGCGTCGTACAGTTGCCGCCATTCACCGACCTGTTCCCGTTCGGTGTGCCCGTCGCGGGAGCGGGCCGTCGGGTCCGCGACGACATAGCCCACCAGGCGGCGCTCGCCCGGCCGGTCCTCGCGGGCCAGCACCACGGCCTGTTCGACGACCGGGTGCGCGGCGAGGGCGGCCTCGATCTCACCGGTCTCGACCCGGTAGCCGCGGACCTTGACCTGGTCGTCGGAGCGGCCGACGAAGACCAGTTCGCCGGTGTCCGTGCGGCGTGCCACGTCCCCGGTGCGGTACATCCGCCCGCCGGGTATGGAGGGGCAGGCCACGAACCGCTGGGCGGTCAGGGCCGGCTGCTTCAGGTAGCCGCGCGCCAGGCCCGTGCCGGCGACGTACAGTTCTCCGGCGGTGCCCGGCGGCACCGGGTGGAGGAACGCGTCCAGTACGTACGCCCGCGCATGGTCGGCCGGCCGGCCGATCGGCACCGCGTCCGTCCCGCCGGCGTCGGCGGACAGCGGCTCGCTCATCGTGGCGCACACCGTCGCCTCGGTCGGCCCGTAGGCGTTGATCATGCGCCGTCCCGCCGCCCACCGCGCGGGCAGCCCGGGCGGGCACGCCTCCCCCGCCACCACCAGCGTCCTCAGTGCCGGCGGCAGTTCCTCCTCTGCCGCCAGCATGCTCGGCGGCACCGTCACGTGTGTCGCTCCGCACGTGCGCAGGGCCGTCTCCAGGGACACCTGTGGCGGTAGCTCCGGCGCGCCGGGCACCAGCAGTGCGGCGCCCGACAGGAGTGCCGTGCACAGTTCGGAGACCGCCGCGTCGAAGCTCGGCGACGCCATCTGCAGGACCCGCGCGTCCGGGGTCACCGCGAACCGCTCGATCTGCGCCCGTGCCAGGTCGCCCAGGCCCGCGTGCGTCACCACGACGCCCTTGGGGACGCCGGTCGATCCGGAGGTGTAGATGACGTACGCCGCGTGCCGCGGATCCAGCGGAGCCGCCCGTTCGTCGTCCCTGACCGGGCCGTCCCCGCATGCCGCCACGGCGGCCGCCACCGCCGGGTCGTCCAGCACGACCACGCGCGCCGCGCAGCCGTCGGGGACCGCCGCCCGGGTGCCGGTGGTGCACACCACCACCGGCGGGTCCGCGTCCTTCAGCATGAACGTCACCCGTTCCGCCGGGTAGTCCGGGTCCACGGGCACGAAGGCTCCGCCCGCCAGCGACACTGCCAGCAGTGCGGTGACGGAGGCCACCGACCGCTCCATCAGCACCGCCACCCGGCGCTCCGGCCGCACTCCCGCGCCGATCAGGAGGCGCGCCAACTGCCGCGCCGAGCCCGCCAGTTGCCCGTACGACAGCGTGCCGCCGGATCCGGACACCGCGATCTCGCCGGGCGTCGCCGCGGCCTGCCGTTCGAAGAGCACCGGCAGCGGCTCGGCCGCCGCGGAACGTTCCGGCCGCCGCGGTCCGCGCCGGCCCCGGTCCGGCGCGCCCGCCCGCCCCACCGGGACCGACGGATCCGCCACCACCCGCTCCAGGGTGCGTACGAGGTACGCCAGCGCCTCCTCGGCCCAGGCGCGGCTGAAGACGTCCGGCCGGTAGATGAGATCGCCCTGATAGCGGTCACCGGGGGCCACGATCCACGTCAGCGGGTAGTGCCCGCGGTCCTCCGGCTCGAAGGCGGGACGCATGGACAGGACGTCCGGACCGGTGGGCCGTTCCGGCGCGTGGGGGTAGTTCTCGTACACCACGACCGTGTCGAAGCCCGCTCCGCCGCCTGCCAGTTGACGGATGTCGGGCAGCCCCATGTGCTGATGGGGCAGCAGCCGGGAGCGCCGCTCCTGGAGCCCGGCCAGCATCTCGGCGAACGGCTGCTCCCCCGCCAGGCCGACCCGTACCGGCAGGGTGTTGATGAAGAGGCCGATCATCGTCTCCACGCCCGGCAGCTCGGGGGGCCGGCCGGCCACCGTCGTGCCGAAGACCACGTCGGTACGTCCGGTCAGGCGGGCCAGCAGCAGCGCCCACACCCCCTGGAGCACGGTGTTCACCGTCAGGCCGTGGCCGCGCGCCAGCGCCGTCAGGCCGCGCGAGAGGTCGTCGGTCAGCTCGAAGCGCACCCGCTCCGGTACGGCGGGTGTCCTGACCAGCTCGGCGGGCACCACCTCGGTCGGCTCGTCGAGCCCCGCGAGTTCCGCCCGCCAGGCGGCCCGCGCGGCTTCCTTGTCCTGCCGGGCCAGCCAGGCCAGGTAGTCGCGGTAGGACGGGGCGGCGGGGAGCGTGCGGTCGTCGCCGCCCGCCTCGTAGACCGCTGCCGCCTCGCCGAACAGGACGGGGAGGGACCAGCCGTCCGTCGTGATGTGGTGGCTGGTCAGTACGAGGTGATGGCGTCGGGCGCCGAGGCGGATCAGCAGCAGCCGCATCAGCGGCGGCGCCGTCAGGTCGAACCGCTCCGCCCGCTCCTCCCGGGACAGCCGCTCCACTTCGGCCGACGCCTGCGCCGGCGGCAGCCCGGAGACGTCCGCCTCCCGCCACCGCAGGGGCACATCACCGTGAACGGCCTGTACGGCTTCGCCCGACGCGCGCCGGTGGAAGCCCGCCCGCAGCGTCGGGTGCCGGCGCAGCAGCGTCTCCCAGGCCCTGCGCATCCGGGGGGCGTCCAGCGGCCCGTTCAGTTCCATCACCCGCTGGCCCTCGTAGATGTCGGGGCCTGCCTCGTCGTAGGAGGCGTGGAAGAGCAGGCCCTCCTGCAGCGGGGAGAGCGGCCAGAGGTCCACCAGCCCCGGCACCTCGGCCTCCAGCTCCGCCACGGCGTCCTGTGTGAGGTCCAGCAGCGGGAAGTCGGACGGGGTGTGGCCGCCCGCTTCCGGGGTGCCGGTGTGCGCGGCGAGTCCCGCGAGGTGGTCGAGCCATGCCTCGCCCAGTCGGTTTGCCTCGGCGTCGTCCAATACCCCGCCCGGCCAGGCGAGGGTGAGGAGCATCTGCGGCCCTTCCGCGGTGTCCCGTACCTCGGCGCTCGCCTCCAGGACGTACCGGGCGGGCATGCCGGGACCGGCCGCACCGCCGAGCGCCGCCTCACCGGCCGGCTGCCAGGCGTCCGGGGCTTCGGCGGTACGGGAGCCGGCGGCGAACCGGCCCAGGTAGTTGAACGCGATCTGCGGGGCGGGCAGGTCCGCCAGCCTCGGCCCCGTCTCCGGGTTGAGGTGGCGCAGCAGGCCGTGGCCGAGTCCGTCGCCGGGCACCGCCCGCACCTGTTCCTTGACCGCTTTCAGCAGCGCGCCGGCCGCCGGGCCGCCGGGCCGTGCCTCGCCCGGGCCGACGCCCGGCAGGGCGAGCCGGACCGGGTGGACGCTGGTGAACCAGCCCACCGTACGGGACAGGTCCTCGCCGTCCGGCTCGCGGCCGTGCTTCTCGATGTCCATCAGCACGCCGTCGGCCGGCCCGGTGTTCCGGCCGCGTTCGGTGCGCCGTTGTGCGACCGCCCCGGCCAGCGTGGCCAGCAGCACGTCGTGGACACCGCAGTGGAACGCCACCGGGGTCCGCCCTGTCAGGACGGCGGCCCGGGACCGCGGGACCGTCCACGAACGGTGGCGTACGGTCGCCACGGTGTCCCGTGCCGCGTCGAGCGGCCGGTCGCCCAGCAGCGGATCGGGGCCGTCCGCCACTGCCAGCCAGTGGTCCAGCTCGGCGGTCCGCTCGGCTGAGACGGCCTGCTCGGCCAGCAGTCCGGCCCACCGGCGGAAGGAGGTTCCCACCGGGGCGAGTGCCGGTTCCCGGCCGGCCGCCACGGCTTCGCAGGCGGCCTGGAGGTCCGGCAGCAGGATGCGCCAGGACACCCCGTCCACCGCCAAGTGGTGGACGGCCAGGGCCAGTCGGCCCTGCCGTTCCGGGCCCGCGTCCACCCGGACCGCGCGGATCATCTCACCCACGGCCGGATCCAGTTGCTCCGCCGCGTCCGTCACGGCCTGTTGCGCGATGCCGTCCAGGCTGTCGTCCGTGGCGTCCACCGCCTCGACGCGGGTGATCCGCTCCGCGGCGTCCACCGTGCCGCGCTCGCCCACGGTGAGCGTGTACGTGCCGGGCACCGTCCGCGCCCGCAGCATGTCGTGGGTGTCCAGGACAGCACCGAGACCGGCCGCCAGCACGTCGTGTCCCAACCCGGCCGGTACCCGTACGACCGCCCACTGAGCGAAGCCGGCGACGGCGGCCTGTTCGCCCAGCGACCGCATGACCGGCGTCCAGGGCAGCGCGCCCGCGCCCCCGTCGTCGGCGGTGGCGGCGGTGCTCTCGGCGGCCTGAGCCACCTGGGCCAGCCGTTCGGGAGTTTTCAGCTCGAAGACCTGCCACGGCGTCAGCAGCAGGCCGTTCCGGCGGGCGCGCGCCACCAGTTGCAGTGACGTGATCGAGTCGCCGCCCAGTTCGAAGAAGCTGTCACCGACACCTGCCCGATCCAGGCCGAGCACGTCGGCGAAGAGCGCGCACAGGGTGTCCTCGGCGCCGGCGCGTGGCGCCCGGTCCGGCGCCTTGGCGGCGAAGAGCGGGGCGGGCAGCGCGGCGCGGTCGACCTTCCCGTTCACCGTCACCGGGATCGCGTCCAGCACCACCAGCGCCGCCGGAACCATGTACTCGGGCAGCACTCCGGCGAGGTGGCGCCGTACCGCTTCCGTGTCCAGCGGCTGCCCGTCGGGGACGGCATAGCCGATCAGCCGGCGTTCGCCGGGGCGGTCCTCGCGGGCGGTCACCACCGCCTGGGCCACCGCGGGGTGCGCGGCCAGCGCGGCCTCCACCTCGCCCGGTTCCACCCGGAATCCCCGGATCTTGACCTGGTCGTCGGCCCGCCCGGCGAAGACCAGTTCGCCCTCCGCGGTCCAGCGCACCAGGTCCCCGGTCCGGTACATCCGCTCCCCCGGCGCGAAGGGGCAGGCCACGAACCGTTCCGCGGTCGGGCCCGGACGGCCGGGGTAGCCGTGCGCCAGCCCCGCGCCGGCAAGGTACAGCTCACCGGTCACACCGGGCGGGACCGGCTGGAGGAACCCGTCGAGGACGTACAGCCGGCGTCGCGGCAGCGGGCGTCCGATGGGCAGTTCCCGGCCGTGCCGGGCGCCCGGCCGCAGGAGGTGCCACGTCGCGCAGAGGGTGGCCTCGGTCGGCCCGTACAAGTGCCGTACGGCGAGGTCCGGGCAGGCCTGCCGTACGCGGGCGACAGCGCCCGGCGGCACCACGTCGCCGCCGGTCAGGACTTCGCGCAGGCCCGCGAAGCAGTCCGGGTCCTCCTCCGCCAGGGCCCGGAAGAGCCCCGCGGTCACGTGGACCGAGGTGGCCCCGGCCGTCACCGCCGCACGGATCCCCTGCGCGTCCACCGCGCCGGGCGGGGCCACCAGCACCCGGCCCCCGGCCGCCAGCGGCACCCACGTCTCCCGGAGCGAGGCGTCGAACGCGTGCGGCGCGTGCATCAGCACCGCTTCGTCCGCGCCGACGGACCAGCCGCGCTCGCACACGAGGGCGGCCACGCTGCCGTGCGGCACCGCCACCGGCTTGGGCACGCCCGTCGAGCCCGAGGTGTACATCACGTAGGCCGGGTCCGCCGCCGTCACGGTGCGCGCGGGACCCTCGTCCGGGTACGTACGGACGTCCGCCGCCACCCGCGGATCGTCCAGGTCCACCAGCCGCCCCGCGTACTCCGCCGGCACCAGCTCCCGGTGCGCCCCGGTGCACAGCACGGCTGCCGGGGCCGAGTCGGCCAGGGTGAAGGCGATCCGCTCGCGCGGGGCGCCCGCCTCGACCGGTACGTACGCGGCGCCCGTCCGCCACACCGCCAGCAGCGCCACCAGCAGCCCGGCCGAACGGTCCATCAGCACGGCGACCCGGTCACCACGCGCCACGCCCCGTGCGGCCAGGTACCCGGCCAGCCGGCCGGCGGCCGCCACCAGTTGGGCGTAGGAGAGCGTCCCGTCGCGGCCGTCGACCGCCACCACGTCGGGCGTACCGGCCGCATGGCCGGCGATCACGTCGGGCGTCAGGGTCCGCGGCGGCCCGGCCCCCGTTTCGTTCCACCCGGTCACCACCCGGGAGCGTTCCGCGGCGTCCGCCACGGTGATCCGTCCGACGAGCACCGACGGATCGGCCACCACCTGGGTCAGCACCCGCACGATCCGGTCCGCGAGCCGCCCTGCCACCTCCCGGTCGAGGAGGTCCGGCCGGTACTCCACCTGGACGCGGAGCCGGTCACCGGGGACGGCCCCGACCGCCACCGCGTAATGGGTGCCCGTCTCGACACCGGCCTGGGCGATCGACAGCGGACGGCCTGCCGAGCCGGGGCGCACGGTCGAGCTCCGCGGGTAGTTCTCGAACATCATCATGGTGTCGAAGACCGCGCCGGGCCCGGCGGCCTCCTGGATGTCCGGCAGGCCGAGATGCTGGTGGGCGATGAGCGCGGCCTGGTGTTCCTGGAGCTGCGCGAGCGTGTCCAGCACCGGCCGGGCCCCGTCCAGCCGGACCCGTACCGGCTGGGTGTTGATGAACAGGCCGATCATCGACTCCACGCCCGCCAGCTCAGCGGGGCGTCCCGCGACGGTGTTGCCGAACACCGGGTCCGTACGTCCGGTCAGCTGCGCCAGTACCAGCGCCCACGCCCCCTGGAGCACGGTGTTCAGCGTCAGGCCGTGCCCGCGGGCCAGTTCCTCCAGTGCGTGTGTCTCGTCCTCGGACAGTTCCGCCCGGCAGGTCTCCGACACCGCCGGCGCCCGGCCCGGGTCCGCCGGCGCCACCAGTGTCGGGTCCACGGCTGTGGCCAGTTCCGCGCGCCAGGCGGCCCGCGCGGCCTCCTTGTCCTGTGCGGCCAGCCACGTCAGGTACTCCCGGTAGGAGGGCGCCTCCGGCAGGCGGGATGCGTCGCCGCCCGCCGCGTGGAGCGCGCTCACCTCGTCGACGATGTTCGGCATGGACCAGCCGTCGATCAGGATGTGATGCGTCGTCAGCACCAGCCGGTGGCGGCCTTCACCGAGGCGGATCAGCAGCAGCCGCAGCAGCGGGGCCCTGGACAGGTCGAGCCGCTCCGCCCGCTCCTCGTCGCACAGCCGCGCCACTTCGGCGGGCACTTCGCGTTCCGGCAGGCCCGACACGTCCGCCGTCCGCCACGGAACCCGTACGTTCCGCGCGACGACCTGTACGGCCTCCCCCGTCGCCGCCCTGTGGAAACTCACCCGCAGCGCGTCGTGCCGGTCCACCAGGGCCTCCCACGACGCGCGCAGCACCGCGGCGTCCAGCGGGCCGCTCAGCTCCAGCACGCGCTGGGTCCGGTAGACGTCCGGCCCCTCCTGGTCGTACGAGGCGTGGAACAGCAGCCCTTCCTGAAGCGGCGCGAGCGGCCAGACGTCGGCCGGCTCCGGGACCGCCGCCTCCAGCGCGGCCACGGACTCCTGGCTGAGGGCCACGAGCGGGAAGTCGGACGGGGTGTGCCCGCCTGCGCCGGGCTCGCCGGCGTGGGCGGCCAGGCCGCTGAGCATCTTCCGCCAGGTCTCCCCCAACTCCTGTGCCACGGCGGCGTCCAGGGCCCCGGACGGCCAGGTCAGCGTGAGGGTCAGGAGCGGCCCGCCGGGAGTGTCCCGGACGACCGCGCCGGCCTCCAGCACGTGCGGGACGGCGGTGTCCGGCGCGGCCGAGCCACCGATCGCCGTCTCGCCCGCCGGCTGCCAGGGGGCCACCGGGCCGGTCCGCGCTCCGGACGGGAAGCGGCCCAGATAGTTGAACCCGATCTGCGGGCTGGGCAGATCCGCCGGCCCCGGTCCGGTGCGCGGGGCGGTCAGGTCCGCCGGTCCCAGTCCGGCAGGCGGGCCGAAGTGGCGCAGCAGCCCGTGGCCGAGTCCGTCACCGGGCACTGCCCGCACCTGTTCCTTGACCTGCTTGAGGAGGCGGCCGGCGGCCGGCCCGCCGGACCCGGCTTCCCGCAGGTCGATGTCCGCCGCGTTCAGCCGCACCGGGTGGATGTCGGTGAACCAGCCGACCGTACGGGACAGATCCGTGCCGTCGTGGGACTCCCGGCCGTGTCCTTCCACGTCCACCAGGAAGCCGGCGGTGGCGTCGGCGTCGGGCAGCCGGCGCGCCACGGCGCCGGCGAGCGCCGCGAGCAGCACCTCGTGCACCCCACAGTGGAAAGCCGTGGGGATACGGCCCACCAGGGCGGCCGCTTCCGCTCGCGGGATCGTCCACGACCGCCGCCGCAGCGTCGCCACGATGTCGCGTACCGGGTCCGTCGCGCATGCGCCGAGCGCCGGGGCGGCGCCTTCCGCCAGGCGTTTCCAGTCGTCCAGTTCGGTCCTGCGCGCCGGCGCCTGTGCGGCCAGGTCCCGCGCCCACTGCCTGAAGGAGGTGCCGACGGCGGCGAGTTCCGGCTGCCGGCCGGCCGCTGCCGCTTCGCAGGCGGCCCGCAGGTCCGGCAGCAGGATCCGCCAGGACACGCCGTCCACCACCAGGTGGTGCACGGCCAGGACCAGCCGTCCCGCCTGACCGGGCCCGGTGTCCAGCCAGACCGCCTGCACCATGACGCCCGCGGCCGGGTCCAGCCGCCCCACGGCCTCCCGCGCCGCGTGCTGCGCGGCTTCGTCCGCCCGGCCGTCCGGCACGGCTACGCGGGTGACCAGCGCGCGGGCGTCCACGGTGGCGCGCTCGTCCACCACCAGGACCGGTTCGGGGCCGTCCGGCACCGTGCGGGCCCGCAGCATGGGGTGGGTACGGAGCAGGGCTTCGAGCCCCGTGACCAGCGTCTGTCGTGTCAGTGTGGCCGGCGAGCCGACGACCGCCCACTGCGCGAACTCCGGGCGGGCGGCCTGCGCGCCGAGTGCGCGCATGACCGGTGTCCAGGGCAGTTCGCCGACGCCCGTGTCGTCTGCGGTGCCGGACGCCGTCCCGGCCGGCCGCGCCACTTCGGCCAGCCGTTCCGGTGTCTTGTGGCGGAAGACCTGGCGCGGGGTCAGCGCCAGTCCGCCGCGTCGCGCGCGGGACGCCAGCTGCATCGAGCTGATCGAGTCGCCGCCCAGCTCGAAGAAGCCGTCCCGGACGCCGACGTGTGGCACACCGAGGACCTCCGCGAAGAGGGCGCACAGAATCTTCTCGGCTTGCGTACGCGGCTCCCGGCCGGGAACGTGTCCGCCGCCGGGTGCGGGCAGGGCGGCCCGGTCGACCTTGCCGTTCGCGGTCACCGGGAGGCTGTCGAGCACCACCACGGCCGCCGGGACCATGTAGTCCGGCAGCACCCCGGCGACGTCGTCCCGTATGCGGTGCGGATCGGCCTCCCCCGGGCCGGCGGGGACGACGTACCCGGTCAGGCGGCGCTCGCCCGGGCCGTCCTCACGGACGGCCACCACGGCCTGGGCCACCGAGGGGTGCGCGGCCAGGGCCGCTTCGACCTCGCCCGGCTCCACCCGGAAACCACGGATCTTGACCTGTTCGTCGGCCCGGCCGGCGAACACCAGCTCCCCGACAGCCGTCCAGCGCGCCAGGTCCCCCGTCCGGTACATCCGCTCGCCGGGCGCGAACGGGCAGGCCACGAACCGCTCCCCCGTCAGGCCCGGACGCCCCGCG
Organism: Streptomyces sp. NPDC030165; assembly: GCF_055573595.1. Classification (NCBI taxonomy): domain Bacteria; kingdom Bacillati; phylum Actinomycetota; class Actinomycetes; order Kitasatosporales; family Streptomycetaceae; genus Streptomyces; species Streptomyces sp. NPDC030165. The sequence continues at coordinate 177,929 of NZ_JBVIBD010000012.1, forward strand.
TACCCCTGCGCCAGCCCCGCTCCGGCGAGGTACAGCTCACCGGCCACCCCCGGTGCGGCCGGCTGGAGGAACGCGTCGAGGACGTATGCCCGGCGGTTGGCCAGCGGACGCCCGACCGGCAGCACCGCGCACGGTCCGTCGCCCGGGCGCACCAGGTGCCAGGTCGCGCACAAGGTGCTCTCGGTCGGCCCGTACAGATGACGTACCGCGACGTGCGGGCACGCCTCCCGTACGCGGGCGACCGCGCCGGCCGGCACCACGTCGCCCCCGGTCAGCACCTCCCGCAAGCCGGTGAAGCACTCCGGCGCCTCCTCCGCCACGATCCGGAACAGGCCCGCGGTGAGGTGCACCGCCGTCACCCCGTCCGCCACCGCTGCCGCGATGCGCTCGGCGTCCACCGGCCCCGGCCCGGCCACCACCACCCGGCCGCCGGACGCGAGCGGAACCCACACCTCGAACAGCGAGATGTCGAACGCGTGCCGCGCGTGCAGCAGGACCGCGTCCCCGGGCCCCACGGACCAGCCGCGCTCGCCCACCAGGGCCGCCACGGCGCCGTGCGGCACCACCACGCCTTTCGGCACGCCCGTCGACCCGGACGTGTACATCACGTAGGCCGGGTCGTGCGGTCCCACCGCGACCGGCTCCGCCGGCGCCGGGCAGCCGGCCACCGAAGCCGCCACCCGCGGATCGTCGAGCACCACGAGTGCGGCGGCCGCGCCGGCCGGTACCGCGACCCGGGTGGCCTGTGTGCACACCACCGCCGACGGCGCGGCGTCGGCCAGCAGGAATGTGGTCCGCTCGGCCGGGCTGCCGGTGTCGACGGGGACGTAGGCGGAGCCGGTCTTCCACACCGCGAGGAGGGTGACCAGAAGCTCGGCCGACCGCTCCATCACCACCGTGACCCGGTCGCCGCGCCGCACTCCCCGCCGGATCAGGTAGCTCGCCAACCGGTCGGATTCACGGGCCAGTTGTGCGTACGACAGGGTCCGGCCGCCGTCCGTCACCGCCGCCGCTTCCGGTGTGCGCGCGGCGTGGTCCGCCACCATTTGAGGCACCGGCGCGTCGGGGGCGGGCGCCTGTGTGGCGTTCCAGTCCGTCACGACCCGTTCGCGCTCCGCCGCGTCCAGCGCGTCGATCCGGTCCACCGGTACCGAGGGGTCCGCCGCCATCTGCTCCAGCACCCGCACCAGCCGCCGGAAGACGGCCTCGGCGGTGGCCCGGTCGTAGAGGTCCGGCCGGTGGTCCAGCTTGCAGGTCAGGCGTTCGCCGGGCAGGACGGCGAGTGCGAGGGGGTAGTGGGCGGTCTCGGTGGATCCGGCCGGTGTGAGGGTGAGGCCACCGGTGCCGGACGGCCCGGCGGGCGGGTCCGGGTAGTTCTCGTACACCACCAGCGTGTCGAAGACCGCTCCCGGCCCGCCCAGCCGCTGGATCTCCGACAGGCCCAGGTGCTGGTGGGCCAGGAGCGCGGACTGCCGCTTCAGCAGCCCGGCGAGCATTTCGGACAGCGGCTGGCCCCCGTCGAGCCGTACGCGTACCGGAAGGGTGTTGATGAAGAAGCCGACCATCGATTCGACGCCCGGCAGTCCGGCGGGCCGGCCCGCCACCGTGGCGCCGAACACCACATCGGTACGGCCGGCCAGCCGCGCCAGCAGCAGTGCCCAGGCGCCCTGTACGACGGTGTTCAGCGTGAGGTCGTGGTCGCGGGCCAGCTCCGCCAGCCGCCGGGTCAGCCGCTCGGGGATGTCCCTGATGATGCTTTGGGGGACGACGGGGGTGCGGGCGGGGTCGGCCGGCGCCACCAGCGTCGGCTCCTCCGCCCCGGTCAGCTCCGCCCGCCAGGCGGCGCGCGCGGCCTCCTTGTCCTGCCGGTTCAGCCAGGCCAGGTACTCCCGGTAGGGCGTCACGTACGGCAGTGCGCCGGGGTCACCGTCGGCTTCGTACACCGCGGACAGTTCGCCGAACAGCACCGGCATGGACCAGCCGTCCATGAGGAGGTGGTGGCTGGTGAGGACGAGGCGGTGCCTGCGCTCGCCGAGCCGGACCAGCAGCAGCCGCAGCAGCGGGGCCACCGCCGGGTCGAAGCGCCGCGCCCGCTCCCGGGCGGCCAGGTCCTCCGCCGCGGACAGTGCCTCGGCCTCGGGGAGGTGCGACAGGTCCGCCTGCCGCCAGGGCAGTTCGGCCTCCCGGGCGATGACCTGGACCGCCGCACCCGATGCGCGGCCGCGGAAACTCGCCCGCAACACCGGGTGGCGGGCCACCAGCGCCTCCCACGAGCGCCGCAGCCGCTCGGCGTCCAGCTGCCCTTCCAGGTCGAGCAGGCGCTGCCCCTGGTACGCGTCGGGCCCCTCCTCGTCGTACGCGGCGTGGAACAGCAGTCCCTCCTGCAACGGCGACAGCGGCCACACGTCCTCGACGCGGGTTCGGGTCATCGCTTCTCTCCTCACAGCCGGTCACGGTGCAGGTGTCTTCCAGGGGTGCGTCGTCGGCGGGTCAGGTTTCGAACTCGTCGATGTCCTCCTGGGCCAGCTCGACGAGGCTGAAGTCGGAGGGGGTGTGGCCGCCCGCTGCGGGGGCGGCGCTGTGGGCGGCCAGGCCGCCGAGCATCTCCAGCCAGCACCGGCCCAGCCGGCGGGCCGCGGCGCCGGCCACGATTCCGGTGGACCACTCCAGGTGGAGGGAGAGTCCGGCCCCTTGCGGGGTGTCCCGGACGACGGCGCCTGCTTCCAGGGCGTGCAGGACGGGCTGGTCCGGGTCGGCCGCACCGCCGATCGCCGACGGGCCGGCCGGCTGCCAGGCTTCGGGCGCCCGCGCCGCCCCCGAACCGGTACGGAACCGCCCCAAGTAGGTGAACGCGATCTGCGGGGCGGGCAGGGCGGCGAGCAGTGGTGCTGTCCGCGGGTTGAGGTGGCGCAGCAAGCCGTACCCGAGGCCGTCGCCCGGCACCGCTCGCAGCTGTTCCTTGACGGTCTTCAGCAGCACCCCGGCCGCAGGTCCGCCGGCCGGCACCTGTTTCACGTCGGTGCCGCCCAGGCGCAGCCGGACCGGGTGGACGGAGGTGAACCAGCCCACCGTGCGCGTCAGGTCCACGCCTTCTCCGGCCTCGCGGCCGTGTCCCTCGACGTCGAGCAGTACCGCGTCGGCGTCCTGCCAGTGCGCGACCGCGCCGGCCAGCGCGGCCAGCAGTACCTCGTGCACGCCGCAGTGGAACATGGCGGGGGTGGTGCCGGTCAGTATCCGGGCCTGCGCCGGCGGCACCGTCCACGACTGCCGCGCCACGGCCGCCCAGGTATCCCGCGCGGGGTCCGGCGCCCGGCCGCCCGGAAGCGGCACGGGCGTCTCCAACGAGCTGGTCCAGTAGGCCAGTTCGGCAACGCGTGCGGGTGTGACGGCCTGCTCGGCCAGCATGCCCGCCCACCGCCGGAAGGAGGTGCCGACCGGGTCCAGTTCCGGTTCCCGGCCGGCCGCCGCGGCCTCGCAGGCGGCCCGCAGGTCCGGCAGCAGGATGCGCCAGGAGACTCCGTCCACCACCAGGTGGTGGATCACGAGTGCCAGCCGTCCGGTCCGCTCGGGTCCGGCGTCCAGCCAGACCGCCTGCACCAGTACGCCCGCCGCGGGATCCAGCCGGCCCGCTGCCTCGTGTGCGGCCCGGTCCGCTGCCCGGTCCAGGTCCCCGGCCGCGACGTGCGCGGCATCGACCCGCGACACCAGCCCCGCGGGCGCCACCGTTCCGCGTTCGGCCACCGTCAGCGCCCACGCGGAGGCTTGCGGAGCCACGCGGGCCCGCAGGACGTCATGCGTGTCCAGTACGGCTGCCAGCCCGGCCACCAGCACGTCACGTGTCAGCCCGGCGGGGGTTCCGGCGATCACCCACTGGGCGAACCGGGGCGCCGCCGCGTGCCGGCCCAGCGCGCGCATGACCGGCGTCCAGGGCACCTCACCGGCCGCCACGTCCGCGGTGGCCGCCGCCTCGCCCCCGATCCGGGCGACGGCGGCCAGCGCGGCCGGCGACCGGTGCTCGAAGACGTCCTGCGTGTCCACGTGCACCCCGGCACGGCTCGCGCGGGACGCCAGCTGCATCGACGTGATCGAGTCACCGCCCAGCGCGAAGAAACTGTCCTCCACACCGACGCGTCCGACGCCGAGCACCTCGGCGAACACCGCGCACAGGATCTCCTCGGCCGGGGTCCGGGGAGCCCGCCGCGCGGCCCGCTCGCCGGAACCGGGAACGGGCAGGGCCTCGCGGTCGACCTTCCCGTTCGCGGTCACCGGCAAGGCGTCCAGCACCAGTACGGCGGACGGGACCATGTAGTCCGGCAGCAGGCCGGCGAGGTGGCGCCGGACCGACTCTCCGTCCACCTCTCCCTCCAACTCCCCGCCCGGGGCCGGGCTTTCGGGGACGACGTATCCGGTCAGCCGCGGCCGGCCGGGCCGGTCCTCGCGGACGCTCACCACGGCGTCGGCGACGGCGGGGCAGGTGAGCAGGGCGGCCTCGATCTCGCGGGGCTCCACACGGAACCCGCGGACCTTGACCTGGTCGTCGGCCCGGCCGGCGAAGACCAGCTCCCCGCCGTCCGTCCAGCGCGCCAGGTCCCCGGTCCGGTACATCCGCTCGCCCGGCGCGAAGGGACACGCCACGAACCGGTCCGCGGTCGCCCCCGGCCGCCCCTCGTAGCCCTGGGCCAGTCCCGTACCGGCGAGGTACAGCTCGCCCGTCGTGCCGGGCGGGCCGGGACGCAGGAAAGCGTCCAGGACATAGGCCCTGCGGCGGTCCATGGGGCGGCCGATCGGCAGCTCCCCGGGCACCGCGTCACCGGGCCGCAGCGGGCGCAGGGTGGCGCACAGGGTGGTCTCGGTCGGCCCGTACGCGTGCAGCACCGTGGTGTCCGGGCACGCATTCCGGACCCGCCGCACCGACGCGGCGGGCACCACGTCGCCGCCGGCCATCACCCGCCGCAGCCCCGCGAAGCACGCGGGTGCCTCCTCCGCGATCACCCGGAACACGCCCGCCGTCAGCTGCACCGTGGTCACCCCGGCGGCCACCGCCGCGCCGATCCGGCGCGCGTCCAGCGCCCCGGGCCCGGCCACCACCACCCGCGCGCCCGCGGCCAGCGGCAGCCAGATGTCGAACAGCGAGGCGTCGAACGCGTGCGGCGCGTGCATCAGCACCACGTCATCCGTACCGAGGCCCCATACCGGATCGCTCACGAGTCCGGCCACACCGTCGTGCGGCACGGTCACGCCCTTGGGAGTCCCCGTCGAACCCGAGGTGTACATCACGTACGCCGCGTCCTGCCCGGTCAGCGGCGCCCGCGGCCCCCCGGCAGGGCACTTCGCGACGGCTGCCGCCACTTCCGGGTCGTCCAGCACCACGAGCCGTCCCGGGGCGCCGGCCGGTACGGTGCCCCGGGTACCCGCGGTGCACACCACAGCCACGGGGCCGGTGTCGGCCAGCAGGAACGCCACGCGCGGGGCCGGGTGGGCGGTGTCCACCGGTACGTACGCGGCGCCCGCCTTCCACACCGCGGCGAGCGTCACCAGGAGGTCCGCCGAACGCTCCAGCACCACCGCGACCCGGTCTCCCCGCGCCACGCCGAGACTCGTCAGGTAGGCGGCCAGCCGGTCGGACGCGGCGTCGAACGCGGCGTAGGTCAGCGACCGCTGTCCGTCGGTCACCGCCGTCGCGTCCGGTGACCGCTTCGCCCACGCGGTGACCCGTTCCGGCACCAAGGCGCCCGAGGTCCCGGCGCTGGCGCCGTTCCCGTGCGTCACCACCCGCTCGCGTTCGAGCGCGTCCACCACGTCGATCCGTCCCGCGGGCGACGCAGGGTCCGCGACGATCTGTTCCAGCACCCGCAGCAGCCGTCCGGCCAGCGGCCCGGCCACCTCCGGGGCCACCAGGTCCGGCAGGTACGCCAGGCGCACCCGCAGCCGGGCGTCCGCGGTGACGCCCACGGTCAGCGGGTAGCTGGTCGCCTCGTTGACCTCCGCAGTCTCGAACGTGACCGCGTCGCAGACCGTCGGCCCGCCGGCGCGGCCACGGTGGTTCTCGTACACCAGGAGCGTGTCGAACACGGCTCCGGGCCCGGCGTGGCGCTGGATGGCCGGAAGGCCCAGATGCCGGTGCGGCAACAGCGCGGCCTGGCGCTCCTGTACGTGCGTGAGCAGGTCCCCCACCGGCCGCGCACCGTCCACGCAAACCCGTACCGGCAGGGTGTCGATGAGCAGCCCCACCATCGATTCCGCCCCCGGCACCTCCGGGGGCCGCCCCGACACCGTGGTGCCGAAGACCACGTCCGTACGGCCGGCCAGCCGCGCCAGCACCAGCGCCCACGCGCCCTGCACCACCGTATTGACCGTCAGGTCGTGCGCGCGGGCGAACGCGGTCAGGGCCTGTGTCGCCTGCGCGCCGAGTTCCGCCGTACGGGTCCGGGGCGTCACCGGCGTCCTGCCCGGGTCCGGCGGTGCCACCAGCACCGGCTCCGTGACACCGGCCAGTTCGGCCTGCCACGCGCGGGCCGCCGCCTCCTTGTCCTGGCGGTCCAGCCACGCCAGGTACTCCCGGTAGGAAGGGGCCGGCGGCAGGCCGGAGAGGTCACCGGCCGCCGTGTAGGCCGCGGCCAGCTCCCGGGAGACGACCGGCATCGACCAGCCGTCCATCAGGATGTGATGGCTCGTCATGACCAGGTGGTGGCGGTCCGGGCCGAAGCGGATCAGCAACAGGCGCAGCAGCGGTGCCGACGTCAGGTCGAACCGCCGGGCCCGCTCCCGCCCGGCCAGCGCCGCTGCCTCGGCGGCCGCCGCGTGCGGTGGACGTCCCGACAGGTCGCTCTCGCGCCAGGGCAGGCGTACCGTGCGCGGGATGAGCTGCACGGCCTCGCCCGACTTGCGCCTCGGGAAGCCGGCCCGCAGGGCCGCGTGGCGGTTCAGCAGCGCTTCCCACGAGGCCCGCAGCCGTCCCGCGTCCAACGGTCCGTGCACCGTCTGGACGTGCTGGATGACGTAGGGATCCGTCTCCTGGGCGGCGGAGGAGGCGGAGTGGAAGAGGATGCCCTCCTGGAGCGGTGACAGCGGCCACACCTCTGCCAGCGCGGGCCCCTGAGCGGCGGTTGCGGAACTCACAGCGGCGACCCTTCCTCCCGGTCTTCCCAGCTCTGCGCCATCGCTTCGAACAGCTCGATCTCGTCCTGGTCGAGGGCGAGCAGGGTGAAGTCGCCGGGGGTGTGACCGCCTGCCCCCGGTGTGGTGGTGTGGGCGGCCAGACCGCTGAGCATCTCCAGCCAGCACCGGCCCAGGCGTTCCCCGTCGGCCTCGTCCAGTACGGCATCGGGCCAGCTCAGGCTGAGGGTGAGCACCGGCCCGTCGGAGGTGTCGCGGACGTCCGCGCCGGCCGCCAGTACGTGCGGCGCCGGCATGGCGGGGGCGAGTGCGGAGCCGATCGCCGACGTACCGGCCGCCTGCCAGGCGCCGACCGTGTCCCCCGGGGAGGGCGCGGGGAAGCGGCCCAGGTAGTTGAAGGCGATCTGCGGTGCCGCGAATGCCGCCAGGACGGCGCGGGTCCCGGGGTTGAGGTGGCGCAGCAGCCCGTGTCCCAGCCCGTCGCCGGGTACGTCCCGGCTCTGCTCCTTGACCGTCTTGAGCAGCGCGCCGGCCGCCGGGCCGCCCGACGGCACCTCGTCCAGGGCGACGCCGGTCAGGTCCAGCCGCTGCGGGCGCACACTGGTGAACCACCCCACCGTACGGGAGAGGTCCATCCCGTCACCGGCCTCGCGGCCGTGCCCCTCGACGTCCACCAGGACCTGCGGAGCGGCGTCCCGCCTGCTGCGCGCGACCGCTCCGGCCAAGGTGGCCAGCAGCACCTCGTGCACACCGCAGTGGAAGGCCGTCGGTGTGGCGGTCGTCAGGACGGCCGCTTCCTCGGCCGGTACCGTCCAGGTCCGGTGGCGGAGGGTGGCCCCGGTGTCGGCCGCCGGGTCCAGCGCCCGCTCGACCGGTACGGGGTCCACGGCACCGTACGCGGCCGTCCAGTCCGCGAGTTCCGCGACCCGCTTCCCGTCGGTCGCCTGTGCGGCCAGCCACCCGGCCCACCGCCGGAACGACGTGGCCACCGGCTCCAGTTCGGGCTCCCGCCCGGCGGTCACGGCCTCGCAGGCGGCCCGCAGGTCCGGCAGCAGGATGCGCCACGACACCCCGTCGACGGCCAGATGCTGCACCACCACGACCAGACGGCCGACCCTGCCGGGGCCGGCGTCCAGCCATACCACCTGCATCATCACGCCCGTCGCGGGATCGAGCCGCCCCGCGGCCTCGTCCGCCGCGCGCTCGGCGGCCGCGTCCAGCTCCCCCGCGACCGGCACGCGCGTCACCAGGCGCGCGGCGTCCACCGATCCGCGCTCGCCCACCGTCAGAGCCGGTTCCCCGCCGTCCGGCACCACTCGGGCCCGGAGCATGTCGTGGGTGTCCACCAGCGCGCCCAGCGCGGCCACCAGCACGTCCTGGGTCAGCCCGGGAGGCGCGCCGACGATCTGCCACTGCGCGAACCGGCCGTCGACGACCCGGTCGCCCAGCAGCCGTGCGACCGGGGTCCAGGGCACCCGGCCGACGCCCGTGTCGTCCCCGGTCGCGTCGGCGCCGGCCGCGGGGCCGACGGTCTGGGCCACCCTCGCGAGCCGTTCGGGCGTCTTCGCCTCGTACACCTGCCGCGAGGTCACCACCAGCCCGGCGCTCCGGGCCTGCGCCATCAGCTGCAGTGCGCTGATCGAGTCACCGCCCAGTTCGAAGAAGCTGTCCTCGGCTCCGACGTGTCCCGGCCCCAGTACGTCGGCGAAGAGGGCGCACAGGGTCTCCTCGGCCGGCGTACGCGGGGCGCGGCCCCCGACCCGCGCGGGGAATCCGGGCGCCGGCAGCCGGGCGCGGTCCACCTTTCCGTTCGGTGTCAGCGGCCACGCGTCCAGGGCCACCACCGCCGCCGGCACCATGTGGTCCGGCAGCGAGCGGGCGGCGTGTTCCCGCACGGCCCGGCCGTCCACCGGGTCCGCGACGGGCACGGCGTACCCCACCAGCCTGCGGTCGCCCGGGCGGTCCTCCCGCACCACGACCACCGCTTCGGCGACGGCCGGGTGGGAGGCCAGCGCGGCTTCCACCTCGCCCGGCTCGACCCGGAACCCGCGCACCTTGACCTGGTCGTCGGCCCGTCCGGCGAAGGCCAGCTCCCCGCCGTCCGTCCAGCGCACCAGGTCCCCGGACCGGTACATCCGCTCCCCCGCCGCGAACGGGCACGCCACGAACCGCTGGGCGCTCAGGGCGGCCCGGCCCAGGTAGCCCCGCGCCAGGTTCGCCCCGGCCAGGTACAGTTCGCCCACCACACCGGCCGGTACCGGCTGCAGGAACGCGTCCAGCACGTACGCCCGGGAGTTGGCGATCGGGCGGCCGATCGTCGGCCGGCCGGCACCGCCCAGCGGCGCGCTCGCGGTGGACGTGACCGTCGCCTCGGTGACGCCGTACTCGACCACCAGCTCCCGCCCCGCGGCCCACCGCCGGCGCGCCTCCCCGGTCAGCGGCTCGCCCCCGACGATCAGTACGCGCAGCTCCGGCAGGCCGTCGGACGGCAGATTCCGCAGGAAGGACGCCGGCAGGGCGACGTGGGTGATGCGCCATGTGCGCAGCAGCTGGGCCAGTTCCGCACCGAGCGGCGGCCGGCCCGGCGGAGCCGGCACGAGCCGGCCGCCCGCGCACAGGGCGGGCCAGATGTCGCTCATCGAGACGTCGAAGCCCGGCGAGACCAGTTGGAGGACACGGCTGCCGGCGTCGAGGCCGTACCGTGCGACGTGGTCGACGACGAGGTTGGCCAGTCCGCGGTGTGGGACGACCACGCCTTTCGGGGTGCCGGTCGTACCCGAGGTGTAGATGAGGTACGCCGCGTTGTCGGCCCGCAGCGGCGCCCGGCGCTCCGCGTCCCGCACGGACCCACCCGCGCAGCCCCCCAACGCCTCGGTCACCGCGGGGCCTTCCAGGTTCAGCACCCGCCCGCCGAAGTCCCGCGGCACCGCGTCGCGGGTGCCGCCGTCGCACACCGCCACCGCCGGCCCGGCGTCCCGCAGGACGAACGCCACCCGCTCCGCCGGAAGGCCGGGATCGACCGGTACGTGCACCCCGCCGGCCATCGACACCGCCAGCACGGTCACCACGAACTCCACCGACCGCTCCAGCACCACCGCCACCCGGCATTCCGGGCCCACCCCCGAGCGGATCAGGTACCTGGCCAGCCGCCCCGCCTCGTCGTCGAGTTCCCCGTACGTCACAGTCCGCTGCCCGTCCTGAACGGCCACGGCGTCAGGCGCCCGCCGCACCTGGCGTCCGAAGAGCTCCGGCAGTGGCGCGAGCGGACAGGGCGCCGCCGTCCGGCTCCCCTCCCGCACCGCCCGTGCGCTCTCCGGCGGGCCCGGCATGCCGACCCGGCCGACCGGCACCGCGGAGTCCGCCGCGGCCCGTTCCAGCAAGTGCAGCAGGGACCGGTGTACGCCCCGGACCCCGTCCTGGTCATAGCGCGCGGCATCGGCTTCCAGGACCACGTCGACCCGGCCGCGGTCCGGCGCCGACGGACCGGTCATCCGTACCACGAGGTCATCGACGGGCCGTGGGGACAGGTCGCACAACTTCCCCCGGCACGGCCCGAACCACAGGTCCGCGTCGGCCGGCGAGACACCCACCGACGGGCCGAACTGCCATGGGTCCTGCGCCCGGCCGAGCTCGCGGCGCAGCCAGGCACCGGGAAAGCGCCGGTGGGCGAGGAGACCGCCGGTCTCTTCGCCGGCCGCCCGGGTCAGCTCCGCGAAGCCCGCCCCGGCGGACACCGGCAGCCGCAGCGGCAGGACGTTGGCCATCGCACAGGGCGTCCGCCGCGCCCGCCCGGCGGGGCGCCCGTCGGCGGTCAGGCTCAGGCACGCCTCGTCCGCTCCCGTCATCCGGCACAGGGACACGGCCGCAGCGGCGGCCACCAGGGCGAGCCGCCCCGTTCCGGCGCGGGCCGCCACCGCGGAGAGTGCGGCGACGGCATCGGGAGTGAGCCGGCCGCTCTCCCGCAGAACGGCGCCGCCCTCGGCGGGAGCCCTGGCGGAAACCGGCACCGGACCTGGCCGGTCCGCGAAACGTTCGTGCCAGTACCGCCGGTCGCGCGCGCAGCCGTCCGACTCCCGGTAAGCGGCTTCCTCACGCAGCAGGTCCCGCAGCGGGACGTACCCGGGAACACCGAGGTGCTCCCCACGCACCAGCGCCCCGTAGAGCTTCGCGACGCGGCGCGCCAGCAGCGCACTTCCGAATTGGTCCAGCACCAGCCGGTGATATCGCTGGTACCAGACATGACGCTGGGGGGCCAAGGAGATGAGCGTGTGCGAAAACAGCTCTCCGCACTTCTCTTCCGGATCCGGCAATCGGGTCTGCTCGCCCTGCATCAAGCCCTCGACGGCTTTCCACGGATCGTCACACATCCCGATATCGACGGTCCGCAGTTCCCCACCCTGCGCCGAATTCCGCCCGATCACCTGAACCGGAACACCACCGTCTTCCGTGAACCGCGCCCGCAGCGCCTGGGTCTCGGTGACGGCCTGCCGCAGCGCCCGTTCAAAAACGACCGTGTCCAGGGGCCCGAGAATGTCGACGTACTGCCTGATCTCGTACGGCCGGTACGTGTCATCCGCATGCCGGGCCGACCACACTTCCGCCTGGCATGCGGACAGGGGTAAAGCGGGCCCCTTGAGGTCGTTCATGCTGCCCCCTTCGGTGGACGGCCCGGCGCGTGAACTGCAGACGGACCGCGCCAATGCCGCGGCGCGCACACCGTGAACCGTCCGAATTTCTCGCCGGGCCCGGCCGGTACAGGAATTCCACGGCCGATCGCTCCACTGTGCGGAGCCCCACATACGCAGTCAACCGCAACCAGTTGGACGGGGAACGGGCAATTGCGCGTCCAACTGGCTGCGGTTGCGTCCGCGGTTCCGAGGGCTCTTGTCAGCAGGCTCGGGGCACGATCCTGCGGGGGCTCACACGGTCATGGCCGGCCTTCCCTGGCTGACTTCGTCGAGCAGCAGTCTCGCGGCCACCGCCGCACCGTCGGTGCGGATGACGCCGGCCACGGCCCGCGCCCGTGCCCGGGTTTCGGGCGTCAGGGCCGTGGTGAGGGCGGCCGACAGGGAGCCGAAGGTCGGCGTCGGGCCGTCGTGGGACACGCCGGTGCCCAGCTCGGCCACTCGGGCGGCCCAGTACGGCTGGTCCGCGATCAGGGGGACCACCACCTGGGGCGCGCCGGCCCGGGCCGCCGTCGTCGTGGTGCCCGCGCCGCCGTGGTGCACGACGGCGGCCACCCGCCGGAACAGTGCCTGCTGGTTGACCTCGCCGACGACGAAACAGTCGTCGGCGTCGTCGATCGGGGCCAGGTCCGCCCAGCCGCGCGCGAGGAGTACGCGGCGGCCCTGCGCGCGGACCGCTTCGGTGGCCACCCGGGCGATGCCCTTCGGGGCGTACGCGGCCATGCTGCCGAAGCCCACGTACACCGGTGGCGCTCCGGCGTCCAGGAACGCCTCCAGGCCGTCCGGGAGCGGGCGGTCGTCGGGCAGGATCCACGCCCCGGTGTGCACCAGGTCGAGGTCGGTCATGCCCTGCGACGGGCACAGCGTCGGGTCCGCCGCCAGCCACGGCCGGCCGGTGAAGACGTGGTCGCGGACGTTGTCCACCGGCGGCAGGCCGATCCCCGCCCGACGGCGGTTGAGCGCCTCGCCGTACAACGCGTTCACCCGCTGGGCGTCCTGCTGCCACAGCACCCGGTTGTCGGTCTCGTCCCGCGGGGACGGCGTGCCCGGGCGCACCCCGGGGCGGAGGTGCCGCGACGGCAGGCCGAAGATGTGGAAGCACCCGTACACGTAGCGAAGGCCCAGGCTCTCGGCCACATCCCGTGCGCCGGCCGGCATCAGGCCGGACGCCAGCAGCGCGTGACACCCCTCGGCCGCCCCGATGAGCGTGTCGAACCGGGCGTCGACCAGCTCGGCGGCGAGCCGGAACGCGTCCGCCGCCGTCGGCGGCCGCTCGCCGGCCACCACCGAGCGCACCGGCGGACCGAGCGGCACCAGCGGCACGCCGACTCGCTCCAGCAGCACCGCGAACTCCTCGTCCGGAGGAGCGCACATCCGTACCTGCGCACCGAGTTCGCGCAACGCCACCGCCAGTCCCGCCAGCGGTTCGACGTCTCCGCGTGATCCCACCGTCGTCAGCAACACCCGCATTTCGTGCCCCCCATTTCCACAGTTCCACAGTTCCCGCCTTTCAGTCGCCGATTCTGCGGTGGGGGTGGGGGCTTGCCGCAAGCCCCCCGGTGCGCTATACGTTGAGAGTGGCAAGGAGTGAATTCTCCTTGCCTTTGTTTTTGGGCCGTCCGCCGAGGACGGACAGCCCTCCGGAAATCCCGAAAGAAAATCCTTCCGGGCGGGCGCTGATCAGGTGCGGGGCAGCGGTCGGTGCGGGACTGCCACCCGACGGCCATGACGCGCGGTCCTGACCGTCACGCACGTGGCTGCCATTCGCCGCGCAGTCGGCGAAACACTCGTCACCGCCGCATCGTCACCTCAACGGCCTGCGGCAAGTGCAGGCGAGAACGGGGGCACGATCGGCGTGGCCGCACTCCCGGCCCTGCGGCGACCGCCTCCACCGCTCTTGAACACCGGCGCGCCGCTCATAATGTCGGCATGACCACCGCCGACGGCTGGGTGCGGTACTGGCGCGACGGCGACCGCCCCGTGGAGGCCATGCACGCGCACTTCTTCGACCACGTCTATCCGCCGCACAGCCACGACACGTACTCCTTCGGCAGCACCGTCGCCGGCGCGCAGAGCTTCCACTGCCGGGGCGGCACCCACACCAGCGGCGCCGGGATGGTGATGGCCTTCAACCCGGACGAGGTGCACGACGGGTGGGCCGCGGCCGACGTGGGATACCTGTACCGCATCGTGCACATCGGCCCGTCCGTGGTCAGCGACATGATCAGCGACGCCACCGAGGGCCGCTCCGCCGCGCTGCCCCTCTTCACGGACCCCGTACTGAGCGACCGAGCGCTCGCCGACGCCCTCGCCGGGCTGCACGCCGCGCTGATCGGCTCCCCGAATCCGCTCATACGGGACGAGTGGCTGACCGCCGCCGTGACCGCCATGACGCGCCGCGGCGCGTCCACGACGGCGTCTGCCGTACGGGTCCGGACGCCGACCGACCGCGCACGCCGCCAGGCGGCCCGCCGCGCCCGGGAACTGCTCGACGACACCTACCTGGAACCCCTGACCGCGGAACAGCTGGCGGCGGCCTCCGGATGCAGCCGCTTCGCCCTCTACCGGGCCTTCCGCGCCGAGTTCGGCCTCGCGCCCAGCGACTACCAGCGGCAACTGCGCCTGCGTCACGCACGTTCACTGCTCATGTCCGGCGCCACACCGGCCGACGCCGCCTCGGCCACCGGCTTCGCCGACCAGGCGCACTTCAGCCGCTGGTTCCATCGCGTGTACGGCATCACGCCCGGCACCTTCCGGCGTGCCTGACGGCTGCGGGGCGGAAGGGCCCTGGCGGTTGGAGTGACGTGTCGGCGCAGCGACCCGATCTGATGGACTGGTGGCATGACGCCGCTGCCGTCCCGCATCCTCCGGGCCCTCGCCCGGTTCAACGCCGCGCACCCCTGGGACCACAACGCCCACTTCCACCCGTGGATCCTGCGGCAACTGCCCCGGCGCTTCGGCAGTGCCCTGGACATCGGCTCCGGCAGCGGCGACCTGGCCAGACTCTTGGCCACCCGCGCCGCCACGGTGCACGGCATCGACGCCGACCCGGCGATCACGGCCCGGGCGCGGGAACTGACTCCTCCCGTGGCCCCGGTGACGTTCACGGTCGCTGACGCGCTCACCGGGGTCCCGGGCGACTCGTACGACGTCATCACCTGCGCCGCCGTCCTCCACCACCTGCCGCTCGCCGACGCCCTCACCGTCTTCCGCCGTCACCTGGCTCCCGGCGGCACTCTGGTGATCGTGGGCCTGGCCCGCCCGCAGACGCCCGTGGACCACCTGCTGGCCGCCGTGTCCTCCCCGCTCAACGCCGCCACCGGCTGGCTCAGGAACAAGGGCCGCCCGTCGCCCCGGCCGGTCGCGATGACCGCCCTGACCCGTCCGGCGGACACCCCCTTCCCCGACATCGTCCGCGAAGCCCACCGCATCCTGCCCGGCGCACGCCTGCGCCGTCGGCTGTTCTGGCGCTACACGCTCGTGTGGCGTCACCGCTGACGTACATGAGCCGGGAGCCTTCCCCGGTCCCCCGTCCCCCCGGCCCTCTTCGGACCCCATGTCCGGATGTGACAGGTAATCGTCATTGCGGTCACTGACGGCAGCGGGTGAGGATCGGTCCATGCCCACTTCGCACCGTGTCGTCATCGCGGTCTTCCCCGATGTCGATCTCCTCGACGTCACCGGCCCGGCCGAGGTCTTCGCGCTGGCCAACCGGGAGACCGCGGGCCGCGCCGGCTACCAGGTGCGCCTCGCCGGGCCGGCCACGGGTGCGGTCCGCACGTCGGCGGGGGTGCGGCTGCTCGCGGACGTGGCCTTCGAGGACGTCGGTGAGCAGGTGGACACCCTGCTGGTGCCGGGCGCGGTGGACATGACCGACGACGGCCCCGTGGCCCGTACCGACCCCGCCGTCGTGGCGTGGGTGAAGGAGACGGCCCCGTACGCCCGGCGGGTCGCGTCGGTGTGTGTGGGCGCGCATCTGCTGGCCGCGGCCGGGCTGCTGGGCGGGAGGACGGCGACCACCCACTGGTCGACCTCCGCCCAGCTCGCCGCCGATCACCCGGACGTGACGGTCGACCCGGACCCGGTCTTCGTCCGTTCCGACTGCGGCCGGCTGTGGACCGGGGCCGGGATCAGTGCCTGTCTGGACCTCGCGCTGGCTCTGGTGGCGGAGGACCTGGGCGAGCAGACCGCCCTGGCGGTGGCCCGGCAGCTGGTGATGTACCTCAAGCGGCAGGGCGGACAGAGCCAGTTCTCCGTACCGCTCAGCCGCCCGGCCGCCGAGCGCCGGGACATCGACGAGCTACGGCTGTGGATCTCCGACCATCTCGACGAGGACCTGTCCGCGCCGTCTCTGGCCGCCCGGATGTGCCTCAGTGAACGGCACTTCGCCCGTGTCTTCAAACAGGAGACGGGCAGCAGTCCCGCAGCTTACGTCGAAGCGGCCCGCGTCGAGCTGGCCCGGCGCCTGCTGGAGACCACGGACTGCCCGCTCGACCAGGTCGCGGCCGCCGCCGGGCTCGGCTCGGTGGAGACGTTGCACCGGGCGTTCAGACGGCAGCTCGCCTCCACCCCGGCGGCCTACCGCCGCCGCTTCCGTACCCGGGTCACCTGAGCCGCCCGTCTCCCACCCCATTCTCCGTATCTCTCCGCATCTCTCCCTTGGCGCTCGGCGAGGCGGACGACCTCACCATGTGCCCTGACGCGAACAACGAACAACGCACGCCGAAAGGTTTCCGATGAACGCCCTCACCCCCTCCACTCCCCTGCGCGACGTGATCGGGCTGGACGGCCGGCCGCCGCGGCTGAGCGAATCCGCCCTGCTCCTGGTCGACTTCCAGAACACCTACCGCACCGGCGTCATGGCCCTGGACGGGGCCGACGAAGCCCTCGCGGCCGCCGCCCTCCTGCTGGAGCGTGCCCGTGCCGCGGGCACCCCGGTCGTCCATATCGTCAACGACGGCGGCGAAGGCACTCCGTACGACATCCGCGCCGACATCGGCGCCATCAGCGAGCCGGTCACCCCCGTCGAGGGAGAACCGGTCGTGGTCAAGCAGTTCCCGAACGCCTTCCACGCCACCGAGCTGGAGAAAGCCCTGACCGGCCTCGGCTTCGAGCCGGGCAGCGGCAAGGACCTCGTACTGGCCGGCTTCATGACCCACATGTGCGTCAACTTCACCGCACAGGGCGCCTTCAACCTCGGTTACCGGCCCACCGTCGTCGCCGAAGCCACCGCCACCCGCGCCCTCACCGCCCCGGACGGCACCGTACTGCCCGCCACCACCCTCCAGGCCGCCGCCCTGACCACCATCAGCGACCTGTTCGGCCTCGTCGTCCCCACCGCGGACGGCCTCCCCGGCTGAACCGCGCACGAACCCGGAGACCGCGCCGCCGCTCAGCGCGCGGCCTCCGGGAACTCCAGGCGACAGCCGTACCGGCCGACCGGAGTTCACGGATGAGGGCCCGTACCGCCGTGGCCTCCGTCGATTCGAGTGCGGTGCCGTAGCCGACTCCGCGCCGGGTCGGCCGGGCCCGCGAAGTGAACCCGCCCGGGCCGCCTGGCACCAGGCACCGAGGAATGACCGGCCTCAGGTTCCGGCGCCTTCGCTGTTGCGAAGGCACACCGCAACTCCCTTGAGTTTCCGGGCGCTCCGAGCGCGGTCAGCCCTGCCCGGTCATGATCATCTCTGCCGCCCGCTCGCCGACCACCATGGAGGGAGCCATCGTGTTGGCGACCGTCACATGAGGCAGCACCGAGGCGTCGGCGACGCGGAGGCCCTCGACGCCGTAGACCTTGAGCCGGGCGTCCACGACGGCGTCCGCGTCCCGCCCCATCCGGGCCGTGCCGCTCTGGTGCCAGAAGGTCTCCACGGCGTTACGCAGGAACAGCTCGACCGTGTCCGTCGCGGAGGACGCCGGGGACACCTCCCGCCTGGCGAACGGACGGAGCCCGGCGGAGTTGCCGATCTCGCGGGCCATGGCGACGGCGGACAGGGCCGAGCGGACGTCGTCGGGGTCGGCCAGGAAGTTCGTCTCGACGCGGGGCCTGGTCAGCGGGTCGGCGCTCGCCAGGCGGACCCGGCCGCGGCTGCCGCCGCGCGGGCGCATGGCGGGCATCAGCGTGAAACACCGTTCCGGCGGCGGGTACTGGGCGGCGCTCTCCACGGAGACGGACGGGGCGGGCGAGAGGTACATGACGAACTCCGGCGCTCCCGGCCGCGTGTCGTCGGACCAGAAGCAGACGGCCTGGCTGCGCGTGGGCACCGGCATCGGCACGTCCTCGGCCTCCCACATGCAGGGCAGGCGTATGTGGTCGTCGAGGTTACGGCCGACGCCGGGCAGGTGCTGGACCACCGGGACGCCGGCGGCCCGCAGTTCGGCCTCGTCCCCGATCCCGGACCGCATGAGCACGGCCGGGGTGCCGATCGCGCCCAGCGACAGCACCACCTCCTGCGACGCGTGCGCGCGCAGCGGCTTGCCGTCGCGGATGAGCTCGACGCCGGAGGCCCGGCCTGCGGAGAGTAGGACGCGGGAGACCGTCGTGTGCGGCAGGACCGTGAGGTTCGGCTGCCCCAGGCGGCCGGCGACATAGCGGCGGAAGGGGGTCTGCCGCACTCCCTCGTGGATGTTCTCGTCCCGTACGGCGCAGCCGGCGTCCTTCTCCATCAGGGCGCCGTTGGCGCTGTCGAAACGGGAGAGGCCCGTGGCCTCGACGCCGTCGAGGAAGGCGGCGAAGAGCGGGTGCACGTCCTGCGACGGCCGGATCCGCATCGGACCCCCGGTGCCACGGCGTTCGGGGTCGGGGGCGCCCTGCCAGTCCTCGATGCGCCGGTAGAGCTCCAGTATGTGCGCGTAACCCCACCCGGAATCGCCTGCCTGCCGGGCGAAGGAGTCCCAGTCGCTCCGGTGGCCGCGGGCCCATACGCCGGCGTTGACGGCGCCGCCCCCGCCCAGTCCCCGGCCCGTCGCGTAGGCGAGCCGGCGCCCGTTGAGCTGCGGGTTCGGCTCCGTGACGTAGTCCCAGGTGCGCTCGCTGCCGAGGTTGGCCGGCCACAGGTCGGGGTTGCTCACCCGCTCGTCCTCGTCGTCGCCGCCGCTCTCGACGAGCAGCACCGTGACAGCCGGATCGGCCGCGAGCCGGCCGGCCAGGACGGAACCGGCCGAACCGGCGCCGCACACGATGTAGTCGAAGGCGGCACCGTCGTCGATACGGTCGGCGAGCGCGAGCCGGTGCGGGAGTTCGGCAGCCGTGGCGCCTTCCTGTCCTGGTTCGTTGCTCACGTTCATGCTCACGCTCGTCATCTCCTTGGAACTAAGTCCTGAACGACTGACGGTCCTCCCCCATGCCCGTTCCGGGGCCGACGCGTCGAAGCGGCCGGTCCGATCGGGCAGTTCGCCAACATCACCCTAACCGTCTCGAACCATCGCACCGCATCGGCCACCTGCTACGAGGCACCGCCACCCGCGGCTCGACGCCGCCCGGCCACGGTCCGCCCCGGCGGTCCGCCCCAGCGCCCCGGCCGCCGTTAGTGAAGCGTTAGCCGTACAGCGGCAGATCGTCAGCGGCGGCCGACAGTCTTGTTCTCATCAGCCCGCAGCGCCACGCGAAGAGAACAGGGAAGAACATGTCGCACCGCACCACACTCCGCCACGCCCGCAAGGCCGCTGCCGCCATGGTGATCGCCGTCGCCGCGCTCGGGCTCACCGCCTGCCAGGACGGCGGCAGCAGCGCTTCGTCCTCGTCCGCCTCGACAAGCGCCCAGAAGCCCGCCACCTCCACGGCCAAGTCCGCCCAGAAGTCCACCGGCGGCGCGCCTTCGGACGCGACCAAGAAGTCCGGCATGAAGTGCACGAACCAGATCAACTACGCCGGTGACCCCCGGTCCAACGCCGAAATCAACTCCATCGGTGAAGACACGGGCCGCTGCCCGGCCCCCAAGAAGGACACCAAGCCGTCCGGCACCCCGAAGAAGCCCGGCGTGAGCTGCACCAACCAGATCAACTACGCGAGCGACCCCCGGTCCAACGCCGAAATCAACTCCATCGGTGAGGAGACCGGTTACTGCCCGCCGATCCAGCATCAGTGAGCCCACCGCCGTCCCTGACGGCGCAGCCCCCTTGGGGCTCAAGTGGACACTGGACCGTTCCGGATCACGGCCATGTCCTCCGCCGCCGAGGCTTCCGGCGGCGGAGGACGGTCCTTCACTTCATCCGTGCACTATGGAGCGCTACCGAGCAATGCGGAACGCTGCCGTGCACTACCGTGTGCCACCCACCACCGGCTCCCCTGTCGACTGACTGCCCGCCGGACGGGGCGCGACCACGCACTCGGACGTGCCGGACTCCGCCGCGCCGTTGACGGCGGTGACGCAGAACTCGTAGTTCCAGACGCCGGGCACCAGGTAGGCGATGCCCCGGCTGGTCCCGTCGGTGACGTACTCGTCGGCCGTCGACCGGCTGCCGTCGTTGATGTTGCGGATCCAGACGCGGTAACCGGCGGCCTGTTCCGACCCGTTCCAGGTCAGCTGGACGGTCGTGGCGTCCGTGGAGGTGACCTTCAGGCCGGTGGGCGCCGACGGTGTCCCGGCACCCACCATGACGGCCCGGGCCGCGCCCGGCATGCCGCCGCCGGCCGCGTTCCAGGTGGCCACCGCGACGACGTACCGGTGGCCCGGGACCAGGCCGTCGACGTGCGCCGACTGGCCCTTGACGCCGACGCTGCTGACGAACGCGCCGGGAGTGTCCTTGTCGAAGGTGAGCACCTCGTAACGGTCGATCGTGCCGGTGTGCGTTCCGGTCGGCTTCCCCCATGACACGTCGACCCCCGTGGCGGTGGCCCGGGTGACGATGCCGACCGGCGCCGGGGCGGTCTCCGGGTGCGCGGTCGCGCTGACGACGCCCGACCAGCCGGACGTGGCCTGCTCTCCGTTGTCGGTGCGGACCTGGTACTCCCACTTCTGGCCGTCGGTCGTCCAGGTCGTGTCGTGGCGGTTGGCCGTGACCCGCAGTTCGTTCCACGCGTCGCTGCCCACGAGCCGGCTCCGTACCGTGTAACCGAACGCGCCGAAGACCCGGTCCCAGGTCACGGTGATGCCACCGGGGCCGGACCGGGCCGCGACGTTCCCGGGCACGGGGGTCGGCCGGGTCTCGACATCCCCGGGGACGGGCGGCACGCTCGTGCCCAGGTGGAACTTCTCGTGCAGCGTCAGTTCGAAGGCCCGGGCGATCTGGTACTCACCGCGGGCGTTGGGGTGCAGACCGTCGTAACCGGCCGGGCAGCCACCGACCTCGCACTCGTAGTTCCCGCGCCAGTCGACCAGCTCCACCGGCGACTTGCTGGTGTTCCACTGCGGGATCGCCTTGCGGAGCATGGCGTTGTACGTGTCGGTGTTGCGGGGCAGGTCGTCCCGGCCGCCGATCTTGGTACGCTGCGGAACGTCGGCCAGCGCGAACTTGACGTCCGGCTTCGCGGACCGCGCCTCGTCCACCAGCGCCTTCATGCTGTCCAGGGTTCCTTCCGGGCCGCTGACGAACCAGCCCATGTCGTTGAACCCCAGCCCGACCAGCAGCAGATCGGGGCGGTACTTCGCCACCTGGTCGGCGATCAGCTTCTTGTCCTGCGCCGCCTGCCGTCCCCACACCGCGAAGTGCTCACTGTCGAAGGGCCGCGCACCGGCCGCGTAGGCGCCCGAGACCCTGGGCGCATCGGGCTCGGCGGCCTGTTCGCCCTGGAGCGCGGGCGGGGCCGGTGGCTTCGGCTCGGCGTGCTGCACGGTGCCCTTGTACGGGCCGACGAAGTCCACGGTCACGCCCTGGTTCTGGAACCACTCCCACAGGCGGTAGCGCCAGGTCCAGTCGCCCTCGTGTCCCTGGGACATCGAGTCGCCGACCACCATGATCCGGAGGTTGCCGCCGTTGCCGTCGCCGTCGTCGCCGTTCCCGCGCGGGTTCCGTTCGACGATCTCGTCGATGAGCCCGCCACCGGGGAAGTCCATCATCATGATGCCGGTACGGTCCATCGCCTCGCGGCCACCGAAGTTGTCCGCGCGGCCGGAGTAGAACTCCGGGCACCGGCCGTCGGTGTTGTGGAAGCACTGGATGAGGAACTCGTTGACGCCGTTGGCCGTCGGGGTGCCGCCCGCGACGGTGGAGGGGTGCGCGCCCGACGAAGTACCGCTGGTGTAGTTCATGTACAGCGCGTCGGGCTGGTAGCGGTACTCCTTCTCACCTCCGCGGTGCGCGTCCCACACACCGTTGGTACGGCGGAGGTGCGCCCGGACCTTCTCCCACTTGCCGGCGATGGCTGCGATGCTGGGAACCTCGTACGCGTCCTGGACGTACTCGTCGTAGGAGCCGCCCGCGGGGTAGAGCTGGCGGACGCCGTAGCCGCCGTAGATGCCGCCGCCCGTCCCGCGGAAGCCGAGCAGGACGATCTTGCCCCGGACCTCGCCGAGGGACGGCGTGTCCGCCTGGCTGCTGCCGGTCACCGACGGGCCCCAGAACAGGTCCTGCCACGCCGTCGTCCGCTTCCACTCATCGCCTTCGCCGGTGTACGCACGGCCCTGCAGGTACGAGTCGAAGACCTTCGTGCGCCATGCGTCGGTGGCGAAGCCCTTGGCGTCCTTGCAGGAGAACGTCTCTCCGGTGCACTCGGCCTTCAGGTTCAGCAGGATCGTTTCCTTCGGGTGTGCCGAGAGGAAGTCCTTGGCCTTCGCCAGTACGTCGGTGAAGTTGGCGTACTGATACATGGCGCCGTGATGGACGGTGAAGGCCAGCCCAGCCTTGCCCTGGTCCACCCTGACCCGGATGTCGATCGACCGGATACCGGCGTCCAGCTGGGTGGTCAGGGTCTCCGCGCTGTAACCGTGCGGTTCCTGGGTGCGGGTGATGCTGGTGGAGATCGCCTCGCAGGCCCCCGCGCTGCTCCGGGAGCCGCACAGGGCGAGACTGTCGTGCGTCCCGGGTATGGACATCCGGGCGAGGCTGGTCCTGTCCGGCACCCCGGCCATCCACGTCCGGTTGGCCGGCGAGGCGGACGTGATGCTGTTGTAGTACTCGTTGGCCTGCGCCGGTACGCCGGTGGCGACCAGGCCGAAGGCCGTCAACGCGAAGGTCAGTAAGACTCTGAGGACAGTACGTCTGCGCGCGGCCGGACCGCCGCGCCGACGCTGTCGGGTCGTGCCTGGCATCAATGATTCCCATCGATCGATCACAGGCCCTTCGGCGAAAAATGCCGAAAGGTCGGCGTAAGTGTCGCAGCGTGGGGAGATGGTGACCATGGATGCCCGGGTGACCCGGGTCACGGGTGAGGGGTGAGGTGATGCGGTGTGCGAGTGCGCCGGGGGCGGACGCGATGGGCTCACCTGAGGTGCTTGAAGTTGCCGCAGCGGCAACTCCTACCGTCCTGACCAGGGCCGGAAAGACCGGCCCCTGTCCAGCAACCGACCGGGAGGCGGGTCATGGCCTGGCCGACCGCCGAGTCGCGCGGATGTCCGGTGTGACAGCCCGGACCCTGCGGCACTACGACCGGACCGGCATCCTGCCGCCAGCGTGGATCGGCAGCAACGGCCACCGCCACTACGAGGAGGAGCAGTTGCTACGGCTGCAACAGATCCTCGTGCTGCGAGCGCTGGGCCTGGGCCTGTCCGAGATCGGCCGGGTCCTGGCCGCGCAGGTCGACGAGTTGGAGGCCCTGCGGGGTCACCACCGGCGCCCGCTCGCCGAACGCGACCGGCTCGACGTCCTGGCCGCCACCGTCTCCCGCACGATCACCGACCTGGAACGGTCCAGGAAGGACGGCAGCCCCATGACCACCATCAACCGGCCGGAGAACCTGTTCGAGGGCGTCCGGCCCGAGCAGTACGAAGAGAGCCTGCGCCCCTTCCCCGAGCACGCCGGGGAAATGACGCCGAGCCGAGTCTCCCCTCCCCCTCTACTCCTCCCACCGAACCGCTCGCACCCATATCCGGTCCTCCGTCACGTACCGGTCGACTCTCAGACCCGCATCAGCCAGCGCCTCCTCGAACTGCTGCTTCGTCAGGGGGCGGGCCAGGAATGTCTGGGTCCAGGCGGAGTCGGGGAAGGTGTACTCCGCGTGTACCGAGTTGACCCCGTCGCCGACCGGGTCCGCCGATACGATGCGGATGGTGAAGCCGGTGGGGTCGTGGCGTTCGCGTGGCACGTCGGTGTGGAAGTCTTCGCCCTCGCGCTGGATCAGTACGCAGCCGCTCGGTGCGAGGTGGCGGACGCAGGTGCGTAAGAGTGCTCGCCGTACGGCGACATCGGCGGTGTGCACGAGGAACGATGCGAGTATCACCGCGTCGAACGTCTCGCCCAGGTCGAGGTCCTCGATCGGGCTGCACACCGTCCGCGTCCCGCGGACGTGCTCCAGCATCTCCGGTGACTCGTCCACGGCGGTCACCGCGAAGCCTCGTTCCAGAAGCGGGTGGGTCATGCGCCCCACCCCGCAGCCCAGTTCCAGTATGTGCGCGCCCGCCGGCACCGCCTCGGCCACGATGTCCGGTTCGGCTCCGGCCGGCAGTCGTGCGTAGAGTTCGACCGCGCAGCCGTCCGGGGTGATCGGCCCGGGCCCTGTTCCCTGATGTCCCGCTCGCATGTTCCGTCCCATGCCCGCTCAACGGCCCGTTCCGCACAGCCGTTCCCCCTCTTCCCTCGACCGCCCGTTCGAGTGAACGCCGCGTCTCCGATCGCCGGGACCGACCGGCGCGTCTGACGGCCGGGGCCGATCGCCGCCTCTCACTCCCGTACGGCACGGAACCGGAACCGCCCCTTCCCGAGGATGACCTCCGCCGGACCGAACCCGGCCGCGCGCAACCGCCGCGGCAGGGTTTCCGGCGGGACGGGTACGTACGTGTCGCCCAGGTGTAGCAAGCGGAAGGCCGTACTCGCGCAGCCGTCACAGCCGGCGAAGACGCCACCGGGGCGCAGAACCCGCCGGGCTTCGGCGAAGAGACGGTCCTGCGCTTCCGGGGACGGCACGTGATGCAGCATGGTGAAGCACACGACGGCGTCGAAACCGCCGTCCGGGAACGGCATCGACGTGCCGTCGCCGTGCACGACGTCGACCTGTCCCGCGTACGCGTCCTGAAGTTTCTTGGCGAACTCCGCGTCGACTTCGAGGACACTGAGGTGACCCGGCACGCGGCGCGCGAGTACGCGCGTGGTGGCGCCGTAACCGGGCCCGATCTCCAGGGTCCCGGTGCCGAGTTCGACTCCGTCGAGGGCCCAGGGCAGCAGGTTCCGCTCCACCCCTCGTGCCCACCTGTCGGAACTGCACACCCACTGGTGCAAGCGATTCATGGAGGCCATGCGGCGATGCTAAGAAGCGCGGGCGACGTCCACCACGAGGTAGGGGGACACACCCTGTCGCGGTACGGACATCTCGTACCGGGGCGGTTCCCGGAAGCGGCAGTGGTCGTGGGGAGTTTCGTGGTCGACGACGGCCAGTGGTACGGACGGCACTGGCACACGGCACACCAGCTGGCCTGGGCGGAGGAGGGGGTCATCGCCGTACGCGCCCGGGGCAGCACCTGGATCCTGCCGCCGACCATGGCGCTGTGGATACCGGCCGGTACCGAGCACGCGACGGGTGCTTCCGGTCCGGTCGTGGGCCGGAGCCTGTACTACGTGCCGGACCGCTGTCCGGTGCGCTGGCCGGCCCCCACCGTCGTGGGCGTCTCGCGCCTGCTGCGCGAGCTGATCGCCTACCTGGCGGACGACGGTCTGACGGCGCATGCCCGGGAACGCGCGGAAGCTGTCGTCCTCGACCAGTTGCGTCCGGTCTCCGTGGCGACGGTCCTGGCACCCCTGCCCCGCGACGACCGGGCACGCCGCGTCGCACACGCCCTGCGCGCGTGCCCGGCGGACGACCGGACGCTGGCGGAGTGGGGCGCGGAGGTCGGGGCGAGCGCGCGGACGCTGGCCCGCGCGTACGCCGCGGAGACGGGGATGCCGTTCGGGCAATGGCGTACCCGCTTGCGCCTGCAGACCGCGATGCCGCTGCTGGCGGGCGGTGCGACGGTGGCGGCGGTGGCGCCCCGGGTCGGGTACGCGTCACCGAGCGCGTTCGTGGCGGCGTTCCGGCGCGTGGTCGGCGTACCGCCCGGAATCTATTTCTCGCCGTGAGCCGCGGACTCCTGGTCCTGCGGCACCGGGCGCAGGGCGAGGAGGGCGATGTCGTCGGCGCTGTCGGCGCTCAGGGCGATGAGCAGCTCGTCGCAGAAGACGTCGAGGGGTTCGCTCGCCAGGGCGGCGGCGTGCCGGCGGAGTCTTTCCATGGCGTGGTCGAGGGACTCGTCGCGGCGTTCGATCAGGCCGTCGGTGTACAGCAGGACGGTCGCGTGGGCCGGGATCGGATCGACGGCTTGCGGGCGCGGCATGTCGGGTTCCATGCCCAGCAACAGCCCTGAGCCCGCGTCGAGGTAGCGCGTGTCGCCCTCTCTGGTCGTCAGCAGCGGTGGCAGGTGTCCGGCGGAGGAGTGATTCAGCTGCCAGGGCCCGCTCGCGGAGCCGTTGACCAGACCGTAGATGCAGGTGGCGGTGGCCTCCTGGGACAGGCTGTGGTTGGCGATGTCCAGCCGGCGCAGCACCTCTTCGGGCGGCTCCTGGCGGTCGATGGCGATGCCGCGCAGCATGCTGCGCAGCTGGCTCATGGCGACCGCGGCCTCCAGGTCGTGTCCGGTGACGTCACCGATGACCACGGCGGTCTGCCCGCCGGGTACGACGAAGCTGTCGTACCAGTCGCCGCCGATCTGCGCGGTCGTGGAGGAGGGCGCGTAGCGGGCGGCCATCTGCAGGTGCCCGATCTCGGGCAGTACGGGCAGCAGGGAGCGCTGGAGGCGCTCGGCGATGTGGCGGGTCTCCTGGTACAGGCGGGCGTGCTCCACACCCAGGGCGAGGCTGCGGACCAGGTCGCCGATCAGGGGCAGCGATTCCTCGGTGAAGGGCCGTTCCGCGCCCGTACGGATCAGGGTCAGGGCGCCGAAGACGGCGCCGCGGGTCCGCAGCGGGGCGATGACCGCGCTGTTCGCCCCCACCCGTTCGAACAGATCGCGGTCGTGGGCGTCGAGCGGGCTCTTGACCTGGCCCGGCGGCGGGCCCTCGGTGAGCAGCAGCGGCCCGGCTCCGCGCAACACCCGGGCCAGCGGCCCGCGCGCCGCCCCGGTCACCGGGGGAAGCCTGCCCGCGTACGCTTCGACGGGCAGTTCTGTGGAGCTGTGGTGGGCGACGCAGAACCGCTCCAGCACGTCGCCTTCTTCGAGCAGGTCCACCACACACCAGTCGGCCAGTCGCTGGGTCAGGATCTTGGAGACCCGCTGCAGTCCTTCGTCCAGGTTCGGGGTGCTGCTCAGCGACTCCCCGATATCGGCCAGCAGCCGCCGTTCCCGCGCCGGCCCGTCGGGCTCGTCACTGTCCGCACCCGCGACGCGCTCCGGGTCGTCGGGCAGGTCCGGCCCGCCGGGCTGCTGCGCGGGGATGGCCTGGCTCTCTCCGGAGGGGAGGGGGGCCGGGACGGGAGGGGCGGTCCTGGGGGCGATCTGGGCGACGTAGACAGTCTGGCCGTCGGCCGTCACCTGGGTCTGGACGAACAGCCGTACGGGGACGAGCCTGCCGTCCCGGTGCAGCGCCGGCAGTGGTACCGAGCGGCCCAGGATGTGGGGCTGCCCGGTGAGCAGCAGGCGGGTGAACGCCGTCATGTGGCGCTCCCTCAGGTGCTCCGGGATCAGCGCGGTGAGCCGCTGGCCGACCAGCTCACCCTCCTGCCAGCCGAGCATGTCCGCGGCCGGTCCGTTCGCCACGATGATCCGGTTGTTGTCGTCGGCCGCGATGGTGGGCACCCTGCTCGCCCATACGTGACTGGCGTCCCAGGGCACCAGCTCGGAGGGGCTGGCACTCGGCTCGCGGGGAACCATGGTCCACGCGGTGGGTGGCCCGCCGGTGAGCTGGCAGGCGATCTGGTCGAGCAGCCAGCGGCGGAAGGCACGCTTCTGGGGAAGGGACGGCCAGGTGAGGAGGCGCTCGTCCCGGGCCGCCTCCTCTGCCACGTCGAGTACGCGGCCCAGGGTCCGTACCGCCCGTGCGATGTCCGCCGGGAAGGAAACGCTCAGGGAGTGGACGTGGGCCGCCGAAGGCTGCCCTTCCAGCGCTGCCGACATGTTCGCGCCGATCACGTTGCTCGCGTCGTGCGCGGCGGCGAGGTCTTCCGGGTCCACGCCGGTGTCCTCCCCTGCGTATGCCGCGAAGGTCAGCTCGCGGAGCAGGGTGTGCTGGTGATGCTGGGCCGCCAGGTACAGCGTGCCGGGGAGGTCGACGAGCGTCACCGTACGGGTCGGGCCACAGGACGGTTCGGCGGTCTCCCATGTGGAGGACGGGGGTGGCCGCTCGTCGCACCACAACTCGAACCACACCGTCTTGCGCTCGTCACCGGTGTCGACGCCGTACCGGGAGGCGAGCTGCTCGACGACCGCCAGGCCCTGTCCCCGGCCCTGTCCGGCGTACGTATCGGGGTCCCCCGGCACCGGCCGACGGCACGGCCGGTGGTCGCTGACCCGAACCTGGACCTCGTCGTCGAGCAGCCGGACCGCCACCTCGGCCTCCGTGCGCGCATGCAGCACCACATTGGTCACCAGCTCGCTGACCAGAAGTTCAGCGGTATCCACCGCGTCCGGCGCGCCGTCGGCCAAGGCAGCTCGCACGAAGCGCCGGGCCTGCCGCGCGCTCTCCGGCCGTGGCGGAAACCTCTGCGAGGACGCCGCTCCCGGCTGACTGATGTGGTCCATGCCGTCAGTGTGGGGCACGCGACATCCCTCAGGGCCGCGCTCCCGAGGTATCTCGTCAACGTGCTCGCCGGAATCCATCAACTGGGTGAGGGGAGGGTGGGCCTGACGGGGTTGCCGGGGCACTGGGCCCGTACGCGGCAGGGCCGCCACCGCGTCGCCGACCGGTTACTCAGCTGCCCGTCTGTCCCGTGGGCGTCGGTGGCCGTGAGCAGCAATCGGCGGAGGAGCGCATCACGCCCGGCCGCCGCGCGCCCGTTCCTCAGCCGCGTCGAGCGCGGGGATGAGTGGTGCCAGCGTGGCGCGGAGCAGGTCCGGCAGTGAGCCGGACGGCACGACGAGTCCGCCGGGCGCCGAGGACGCGACGGCCGTCTGCAGCCACTGTCCGAGCGCGACGCGGACCGCGGCGGCCACGCTCGCCGCGAGCACTCGGGCGGTGTACGGGGCGGCGTGCGGGTCCGTGGGTGGGCCGGTATGCGGGGAGGTGGAGGGGTCGGCGTACGGGCCGGTGTCGCCGAGGCGTTGGGCGATCGCGTCGGCGAGGGGGTGTTCGATCGCGGTGGCGGTGTCGACGAACGCGCCGCGCAGTGTGGGGCGGGTGGTGATCAGCAGCAGCGCGTCCGGGCCGGGTTCGTCCGAGGCGGTGTACTGCTCCACGATCGCTTCGATGACGGCGTCGGCGAGACCGACGCCTTCAGGCCGGCCGGCCACCGCCGCGGCGACGCGCTCTTCCCGTTCGCCGGTGACGGCGGCGACGATCGCCTGCTCCCGACTGGAGAAGTAGTTGTTGTACGTCCTCGGCGAGACGCCGGCGGCCTCGGCGATGTCGTCGACGCGCACATGGTCCGTACGCCGCCCTGCCCCTCGAACACGTCGACTGGGCACCCTTCGACATCCTGAGCCTGGACCTCTACCGGTCGGCCGAGGTCGCCGGCCACTTCGCCGAGAGTGTCCGCGCCCTCGTCGCACAGGGGAAGCCCGTCGCGATCACCGAGTTCGGCACCGCCGCGTACCGCGGCGCGGGTGACCGGGGCGGCCGCATCCTGGAGGCCGTCGAGTTCGACAAGGCCACCGGAGCGCCGGTCCGGCTGAACGACGCGTACGTACGCGACGAGCCGGGCCAGGCCACGTACGTACGCGAACTGCTGGAGACTTACGACACCGCGGGTGTCGACGGCACCTTCGTCTTCCTCTTCGCGCTCGGAAACTTCCCGCACCGCCCCGACGGCGATCCCCGCGACGACCTCGACCTGGCCAGTCCCGGCATCGTCAGAGTCCTCGAAGGCCGGCACGGGGACACCTATCCCGATATGCCTTGGGAACCGAAGGCGGCTTTTGCCGCCCTCGCCGAGTACTACCGCGGCTGACGCCGAGCACGCCGTGCGAGCCGCGGCTATTCGCCGCGCGCCGCGCGCCACTGCTCGGGTACGGCGTTCCGGACGGCAGCCGTGTCCTGCGCCGGAACCGCCGGATCCGCCTTCGCCTTGGCGACCGCGGCTCCCAGGTGGCTCTGCACAGCGTCGGGCAGCGCGGAACCCTGAACGCTGTTGACCAGGTCTTGAGCGATCCGGTGCAGTTTGATGTTGGTGTGCTGAGAAGCGCTGACCAGAACGGACCAGGCGGCCTCCGGGGTCAGCGTGAACGTGGCCATCAGAATGCCGCGGGCCAGGTCGATGGCCGGGCGGGTCTGCATGGCGCGGCGGAGCTGCGCGACCTCCGTGGGCAGGTCCCGGGAGGCGTCTTCGTGCGGGGGCGAACCGTCGACGGCGGCGAAGGGGGCGTGTCCGTCGTTCGGGGCGCGATTCGGGACCGGGTTCATGTTCGGGTTCACGTTCGGGGCCGGGTTCGCATTCGGGATCGGGGGCACACTCGGAGCCGGGTTCGCATTCGGAATCGGATCTGTGGGGACGAACAGTTCGCGGGTCCCTGTCAGCTCCAGCAACCGCTCGACCGCACGGCCGCCGGAGACGAGGACGACGGTCTTGTCGTGCGCGACAGCCCGTAGACGCAGACGCAGCAGCATGTTGAGGCCGGCGCAGTCGCAGAACGACACCGCGTCGAGGTCGAGATCGACACCCCGGGGCGAGCAGCTCAGAACCTCGCGCAGCTCGGGTTCAATCCCCCCACAGGCGCCCAGGTCCAGCTCTCCACGCACCACCACCCTGGTGCGATCGCCGCCCCGGAGGGCCTCGATCCCCGACAGACCCGGCAAGGACACGGCGGACGTGCCGCCACCCCCGTTGCCTTCAGCGGGGCCTTCGGGGAGGCGCGCCCAGTGCGCAGCTTCCGGCATGGCCTTCCTCTCCCGCCCTCATCGCCTCGTCTGCCGTCCATCTCAGGCTCGCCCATCGACAGACACCCGTCAACTAATACACGAAAATCGTTGCGTGTATCGAGACGCGTGAATGTTCGGTCGGTAGAGTTGGAGCATGGATGGATTGACCGAGTCGAACAACGGGGTGCCCGAAGCGCACACCGGGTGGACATTTGTGACCAATCATGCCCGGGTCCTGGCGGCCATCGCCGACAATCACAACGCCCGCATCCGCGACATCGCCGCGCACTGCCGGCTGACCGAACGCGCCGTCCAGAAGATCATCGCCGACCTGGAGCGCGACGGTTACCTCTCCCACACTCGCGAGGGCCGCAGCAACACCTATCGGATCGACCCCAGCAAGGTGCTGCGCCATCCGGCCGAAGCCGGCCTGACCGTGGCGTCCCTGCTCTCCCTGCTCGTCCAGGACGAAGCGGACCGCAGCATGCTTCCCGAGGACCGGCACCAGCACAGCACGGCCTGAAGTCCGACGGCCCGAAGACCGCCGACCTGAAGTCCAGCGGTCCGAAGTCCGGCAGTCCGCTGGTGCCGGCCCGAGGGCGGATGGCCCGAGAGCGGACGACCTCAGTGCTGACGACCTGAAGAATACCGGCCTACCGCGAAGCGGGAGCGGCCGCTGCGGCCCGAGGCCGTCCGCTTCGCCCGGCCCGGTGGCCACGCGGCCGGCGAACCGGCCCGCTCAGGAAGACCCCGGCCGCCGGGTCGCGGGCCGGGTCAGACCGGCACTTCCACCCCGGCTCGCCTCAGGTACCCGAGGGCCAGCCCCAGGCACTCACCGGGGGTCCTTCCGTCCACCCGGGTGCTGTGGCCCTGCGGCAGGGGACCTCCCGAGGCGACGAAGGTCCACGCGGGTCTGTGCTCGCGGGCACGCTCCGCGTCCACCCGGATCAGGGCGTTGATGCCCTGATCGCCCAGCCATTCGAGGATGAGCAGCGTCACGTCCTCCACGCCGCTGCCCGGGTCGAGTTTCGGCCACCGGTTCCTGCTCACCGTCACCGCTCCTGAGTACGTCGCCGGCTCGGGAGGGCCGGCAACGGCCGTGTCCCCGAGCGGCGCAGGAACTCGATCCCCTGGTCCAGGGCCGCCTCCAGGTGTTCCAGGCTGCCGGTCCCGATGTACATCAGCACCCCTCCTTGGATGCCGGCCAGGAGCGCTCGGGCGCGGCGGTCGGCGTCCAGGGCTGCATCGATCTCGCCCTGACGTTGCATGGTGCGAATGCCGGCGGCCAGTTCGCCCTGCCACCGGGTGTAGAGCTCTTTGACCACGGCCTGAGCGCCGTCCGTCGTCGGACCGAGTTGGCCCATGACCGCGTTGACCGGGCAGTTGGGACCCTGATTGCGGTAGCGGGCGACGACCTTGTCACGCCAGATCCGTCAGGCGTCCCACGCATTGAGCGCGCCCAATTCCGGCTGTTGATCGCTGATCACGCCGGAGGTCTCGTACCGGGCCACGGCCGGCAACAGCTCGCCCTTTCCGCCGGGAAAATAGTGGAACAGCTGATTTTTTCCGGTCGCGGTACGTTGCATGACGTTGTCGAGCGTCATGGAGAAGATGCCCAGCCGACGGATTTCGGATGCCGCGCCCTCGACGATGCGCCCCCGTCGTACACCACATGGGCGCCTTCACCTCCCGTCAACTCCCCGACCTGGCCTCCGAAGCCGCCACCACTGGATGTCGGGACATGATCCGCGGCGTGCACGACCACGGTGTCGCCCGGCTTGACCGGGTACGTCTCGGTGGTGAAGTAGCGGGCCGCCAGCCCCTGCATGATCACCGCGGCCGCGGTCTCGTCGGACACCTCGTCAGGAAACTTGACCAGCGCCTCCTCGGGAATGGCGAGCAATTCCGCGTAGCTGCCGACGCGACAGAACCAGGCGACGCGGTCAGCGGGGGTGCATTCCTCGACGCCGTCGCCCAGAGCGGTCACATATCCCATCCTCTCGGCTCCGAGGATCGCGGGAGCGGCCCAGCCAGGGCCACCGGCCGTCCGGGCCCCGACGTCCATGAAGTTGACTCCCGCGACGGCGAGGCACACCAGCACCTCACCTTTCCAGGCGCCGGATCGGGGAATTCGGTCCCGTATGGCGACGAAAATGGACCCGCACGTCCAGTCTCCGGCGGACGGGCCAGTCGTGTACGGCCGGTTCCGGTCCCGTCCGTGGCCGGACGCACACGCCGGCCGAAGTCGTGGTGTTAGCCTGGCGACGACGTGATCTCGGATCGAGGAGACGCAGCTGTGGCGGGTGACGACGACATCTCCGGGTGATACCCGGACCTGACGGCCGCCGGCCGGTGCGCGGACGCACCGCCGTGGTGGCCGCCTCGTCGTGCCCTCCTGCCCGTCTCCGGGCACCGGTGTCTGCCGTGCCCGTGGTGTTCTCTCCGAGGTATCCCCATGTCCGACGCTTGCGTCGTCTGCTCGAACCTGTCCTTCGCCTGGCCCGACGACACCCCCGTCTTCCAGGACCTGACCTTCACCGTGGGCGCCGGCCGTACGGGGCTGGTGGCGCCCAACGGCTCCGGCAAGAGCACCCTGCTCAAGCTGATCGCCGGTGAGCTGCGCCCCGCCGCCGGGTCCGTCACCGCCTCCGGCGTCCTCGGTCATCTCCCGCAGAGCCTCCCCCTCACCGCCGACCTGACCGTGGCCGAAGTACTGGGCGTCGCCGAGGTGATCCGGGCCCTGGACGCCGTGGAGTCCGGCGATGTGAGCGAGGCGCACTTCGCGACCATCGGCGACGACTGGGACATCGAGGAACGCACCCGTGCCCAGCTCGACCGCCTCGGCCTCACCGAGCTGCCCCTGGACCGCGGCCTGAGCACGCTCAGCGGCGGTCAGGTCGTCTCGCTCGGGCTGGCGGCGCAGTTGCTCAAGCGGCCCGACGTCCTGCTGCTCGACGAGCCGACGAACAACCTGGACCTCGACGCGCGCCACAAGCTCTACGACGCGCTGGAGGACTGGCACGGCTGCCTGCTCCTGGTCAGCCACGACCGGGCGCTGCTCGACCGTATGGACCGCATCGCCGAGCTCGCCCCGGGCGCTCTGCGGCTGTACGGCGGCAACTTCACCGCGTACGAGGAAGCCGTACAGGCCGAGCAGGAGGTGGCCGAGAAGAACGTCCGCAACGCCGAGCAGGATCTCAAGCGGGAGAAGCGGGAGTTGCAGCAGGCCCGCGAGCGCGCCGAGCGCCGCGCGAGCAACGCCTCCCGCAACCTGAAGAACGCGGGCCTGCCCCGCATCTTCGCCGGGAACATGAAGCGCGGCGCCCAGGAGTCGGCCGGCCGGGCGGGCCAGACGCACGCCTCCCGGGTCAGCGAGGCCAAGGCGCGTCTCGACGAGGCGGGGCGCGCCGTACGCGACGAGCAGCGCATCACGCTGGACCTGCCCGACACGAACGTGCCCGCTGGGCGCAATCTGTTCCTCGGCGAGGGTCTTTGCCTCAGCCTCGGCGGGCGGCCGCTGTTCGCCGCCGACGGGGTCGACCTGACGATCCGGGGCCCCGAGCGCATCGCGCTGACCGGGCCCAACGGCGCCGGCAAGACCACGCTGCTGCGCCTTCTCCACGGCGACCTCGAACCCGAAGCGGGGCAGATCAAGCGGGCCGACAGCCGGGTCGCGTACCTCTCGCAGCGCCTCGACGTGCTCGACCTCACCCGGACCGTGGCCGAGAACTTCGCCGCGTCCGCCCCGCACCGTACGGAAGCGGAGCGGATGAACCTGCTCGCGCGCTTCCTCTTCCGGGGCGCTCGGGCGCACCTCCCGGTGCGTGTGCTGTCCGGCGGCGAGCGGCTGCGCGCCACCCTGGCGTGTGTGCTCTGCGCCGAGCCCGCCCCGCAGCTACTGCTGCTGGACGAGCCGACGAACAACCTCGATCTGGTCAGCGCGGGGCAGTTGGAGAGCGCGCTGGCCTCCTACCAGGGCGCGTTCGTCGTGGTCAGCCACGATGAACGTTTCCTCGCCCGGATCGGCGTCGACCGGTGGCTGCGGCTGGCCGGCGGAGAGCTGAGGGAAACGGCGGCTCCCGAGGTGTGAGGGCCGGAACAGGGCCCGGCCCGCGTCCGAGGTGCGCATCCGGCGGGCCGCGTACAGCGCTCACACCAGGAGGACCACCATGCCCCGACCCGCTCTGCTCGCCCATGACCTCGTCCGTACGCCGGGGACCCGGCGGGTTCTCGACGGCGTCTCCCTCACCGTCTCTCCCGGCCGGTGCGTCGGGCTGATCGGCGAGAACGATGTCGGCAAGCCGTGGGCTCCGTGACGCCCGCCCGGCCGGACCGACGCCGCCCCCGGAGGAGGCGCTGTCCGCCGTGGCCCGCCAGGCGGTGGAGCTGCTGAGCGGGCCGGGCGTGCCGCTGCTCGACAAGGGCGGCGACCCGGAGCGCGCCGTGTCTACGCGAGCACGCCCGCAACAGCCGCACGCTGACCGACTACGCCTGGACAGTGGCCACTTCAGCCCCAACCGTGACTCCCCTACAGTGATCTGATGGGCAGCCAAACGGATCACAGCTCGCCGCACACTCCCAAGAATGCCGCCGCCCGGCCCGTACCGACGCATGTCGTCGGCCTCGCCCCCGAGTTCACCGACCCACTGTGGCGGATCTCTGTCCGCTTGAACCCCATCGAAGTGGACCTGCTGCGCAGCGAACCGCTCCGGCGCCTGCACTTCGTCGCGCACGCCGGGGCGTCGACGGTCAGCACCTTGCAGTCGTACTCCAGGCTGGAACACTCCCTCGGCGTGTTGGCGCTGGTCGCGCACTTCCGTCCGGAGGACGAGCTGCTGCGGGCCGCCGCGCTGCTGCACGACATCGGTCATCTGCCGTTGAGCCACACCTTCGAAGGCATGGCCGGTCTCGACCACCACGCCATCGGCGTGCAGTTGCTGCGGACCGATCCGATCCGCACCGTGTTGAACGATCACCGGATCGACGCCGAGGTCGTCGTCAGCATGCTCGGCGGCCGGCCGTCCTCGCCCCTGACCGGCCGCTCGGGCCTGCTGAACCTCGACCACCTCGATTCGTACGTACGCAGTGGGCGCGCCGCCGGGCGTCTCGATGCCGATCCGGCCCTCGTACTGCGCCGGCTCGCCGTCGAGGACGATGTGGTGTCGGCCGACCGCGAGACCGCCGCGCTGCTCGTGGACCTCGTGTGCGCGGAAGCGCGACTGCACACCTCGTGGGACAACGTGGGCCCGGTGTCGGTGGTCCGGCGCCTGGCCCGGCAACTGCTCGACAGCACGTCCGTCACCGCGGCCCGGCTCGCCCGCATGACCGATCCGCAGCTGTGGTCCGCGTTGGACTCCTGCACGGTGACGCGAGCGGAGAGCGCCATGATCCGGTACGAGCCGCACCGGTTGCGGGTCGTGGCCGGGCGCGCTGCCCAGAGGAGCTCCGGCTGGGGCTTCTCCCTGCGCAAGATCTACCGCTCGGCGCCGCTGGTGGCGGGAGAGCGGATCGAGGTGACCGCGCCCGAGCTCGCGGACGAGCTGGACGCGCTGCGTTCGCTGCCCACCGAGTTCCGCGTCTGGTGGAGCTGAGCACCGGCCGCGGCGGCACTCAGAGCGCGCACTCCTGCGAAGGTCCCTGCGATCCACACCCTTTGACAAAGTGGAACGCTGTTCCATATCGTAAACGGAACAGCGTTCCGCTTCGGTGTGCCGGAGTCGTACGCTCCTGCCCGCCTCTCCTGGAATCGGCCGAACACGGCTGTCGGCAGAGGCCGTTGAAGGGACTACCGCCTCATGAACGCATCGACTTTCCCGGCCGGCTTCCTCGGCTCGCCCGCTCCCGTCCTCTCGGTCAGCCCGGTGGTACTGTCCGTGCCCGGCCGGGCCGTGGATCTCCAGGTGCGGGTCTCCGCGCCCGTGACCGGGAGCGATCTCCCGGTCATCCTCCTGTCGCACGGGCAGGGCCCCTCCCACCACCTCTCCTCACTGAACGGCTACGCCCCCCTCGCCAACTTCTGGGCGGCGCACGGCTTCGTGGTGATCCAGCCCACCCACCTCAGTTCCCGGACGCTGAACCTGGACCCCGCCACCCCCGGGGCACCTCTGTACTGGCGGTCGCGGGCCGAGGACATGCAGCACATCCTCGACCGGTTCGACGCGATCGAAGCCGCCGTCCCGCAGCTCCTCGGACGCTTGGACCGCGGCAGGGTCGCCGTCGCCGGGCACTCGATGGGCGGCCACACCGCGAGCCTGCTGCTGGGCGCCCGGCTCACCGACCCGGACGACGGCACGGAGGTGGACCTGGCCGAGCCGCGCATAAAGGCGGGCGTGCTGCTCGCCGCGCCCGGCGGGGGCGGCGACGCCCTCGATCCGTCCACAGCCGAGGCCTTCCCGTTCTTCTCGACCACGGACTTCTCCAAGATGGCGACACCCACGCTCGTGGTCGCAGGCGACCAGGACGACTCCACCCACCTGACGGTTCGGGGCGCGGAGTGGCACACGGACCCGTACGTCCTCTCCCCCGGCCCCAAGGCGCTGCTCACCCTGTTCGGCGCGGAACACGGGCTCGGCGGGGTCTCCGGATACGACGTGGCCGAGACCACGGACGAGAACCCCGCGCGGGTGTCCGCGGTACAGCAGCTCACCTGGGCCTACCTCCGTTCCGAGCTCTACCCCGGGGACTCCGCCTGGCAGGTGGCGCGGGACGCGCTGGCGTCCGGTCCGGAGCCGCTCGGGCGGGTCGAGTCCAAGTAGGGCACGCAGGGGCACCGCTCTGCCCGTTCCTGATCCGTTCCGGCCCGTTCCTGCCCGCGCCGGCCGTCCTGGAACATTCGTCCAAGACAGCAGCACCGAAGTCGGCGACGGTAGAGGCATGCGCAGCTACGACGCGGGGAGCGACGCCCTGGATCATGACGCCAGGGATGCCGAGGATGCCAGGGGTGCCAGGAACAGCGAGGACTCCTGGGGCGCCAGTGTCGACTGGGAGGTCGCTCTTCCCCTCGGCGGAACGTCTCTCCACGGCGTCCGGATGGCCGGGTTCCGTGACCGTGTCGCCACCGGCCTGGACATGCGGGTGCTCCCGCAGCCCGCCGTGATCGTCGTCATCGAGCTCGGGGACGCCCCGTACACGGTCGAGGGGGCCACGGGGCGGCAAGCGCTGCGAAGCCTTGTCGCCCCGTTGTCGCCCGGCCCGGCCCGTATCCGCAGCGAGCGGGTCGAGTGCGTGGAACTGCGCCTGTCTCCCCAGGCCGCGTACGCGCTGCTGGGCGTCTCCCCGCGCGAACTCGGGTCCGTCACCAGCCTTGAGGACGTGTGGGGGCCGCACGAGCGCCGTCTCCGGGAGCAGCTGACCGTCGCCACGACGTGGCAGGAGCGCCTCAGGCTGACGAACGCGTTTCTCGCGGAGCGGGCCGCGCGGGCACCGTGGATGGCGCCCGAGGTCGCCGCGGCCTGGAACCACATCGTGGCCCGCCGGGGCCGGATACGGGTCGGTGACCTCGCCGCGTCCTGCGGGTGGAGCCGCAAGCGGCTGTGGTCCAGGTTCGGTTCCCAGGTCGGCCTCACGCCCAAGCGCGCCGCCATGCTGGTCCGCTTCGACTGCGCCGCCC
Source organism: Streptomyces sp. NPDC030165 (assembly GCF_055573595.1). Classification (NCBI taxonomy): domain Bacteria; kingdom Bacillati; phylum Actinomycetota; class Actinomycetes; order Kitasatosporales; family Streptomycetaceae; genus Streptomyces; species Streptomyces sp. NPDC030165. The sequence goes on from NZ_JBVIBD010000012.1 coordinate 216,407, forward strand.
GGGCACTGCGCGCGGGCGGCAACGCCGCCGACATCGCCCTGGCCTGCGGATACGCCGACCAGCCTCATCTCTACCGTGACGTCTTGGCCTTCGCCGGATGTACGCCGGGCGTCCTGGCCCATAGGGCGACTCCCGCCGGCTAGAGGCTCCCTCGCGCGGCCACCCCACACAACCGCCCGCGCGCGGCTACCCACACCACTCCCGCACCTGCCCGACGTACGGAGGAAGGAACTCCCTTGATCAGTACCGATGTCCTGGCGGCCGGCCTGGCCGACCGGGACGTGATCGTCCGGCTCACCTTCGGCAGCATGGCCGCGCAGACCCTGCGCGCGGCAGTGCGGTTGCGTGTCGTCGAGCTGATCGGCGACGGACGGCGCCAGGCCGCCCACGTGGCGGCCGACGCCGGCGCCGAGCACCAGCCCATGACGCGACTGCTGCGCGCCCTGGCCGGGCTCGGCCTGCTGAAGGAACACGCCCCCGACTGCTTCTCCGTGACGTCCACGGGCGCACTCCTCGATCCCGCCCGCACCGACGCGCTCACCTCTTTCGTGCGGATGTTCACCGAGCCGGCGATCCTCCGCGCCTGGGAGCACCTGGACGACAGCGTCCGCACCGGCGACATCGCGTTCGACACCGTCTTCGGTACGGACTTCTTCAGCCACCTGGCTCAGCACCCCGAACTGTCCACGGAGTTCAACGCGGCGATGAGCCAAGCCGTCGCCGGGACCGCCGCCGTACTGCCCCACGCCTTCGACTTCAGCCGGTTCACGACGGTCACGGACGTGGGCGGCGGCGACGGAACACTCCTGGCCGGCGTGCTCGTCGCGCATCCAAGGGTCGCCGGGGCCGTCTACGACACGGCGGAGGGCCTGGCCGGGGCGGGCGGGACGCTGGAGCGGCACGGGCTGGCGGAACGCTGCTCGCTGATCGCCGGGGACTTCTTCCGTTCCGTTCCCGGAGGCTCTGACCTCTATCTGATCAAGAGTGTCCTGCACGACTGGACGGACGACCGGGCGGTCACGATCCTGGGCCACTGCCGTGCGGTGCTGCCGCCCGGCGGCCGTGTCCTGATCGTGGAGCCCGTGCTCCCCGAAGTCGTCGGCAGCGGCACCGCCACCGGAGCCGGCACCGAGACCGAACCCAATGCCGGAGCCCACGCCGCCGACGGCGGAGTCACCTATCTGAGCGACCTCAACATGCTGGTGAACGTGGGCGGCAGGGAGCGCACCCGCAAGGACTTCGCGACCCTGTGCCACCGCGCGGGCCTGTCCCTCCTCTCCGTCACTCCGCTCACGCAGGCCGCACCGTTCTCCCTCATCGAGGCAGCGGCCGCGGAACGGACTGAGGTCCCCCCGGTGCGGACGTGATCCCGGCCTTCAGCGCGGCGACGACGGACGCGGGGTCCTCGGCGTAGAAGCGGAAGGCGCGGGCCTCGGCAGGTTTGCCCAGGGCGCGGATGAAGCGCACCGGCTCGGTGAGCTCGACGGTGACCGTCGTCTGGCCGGCCACGGCCATGTCGGCGACGCCGTTCTCGTCCACGCCGGCCAGCTTCCCGTCCGGGAATCTCCGGTCCTGCCGGATGGCAGCCATACGGTCGGCGGGGATACGGATGTCCAGCAGGGCGCCGTAGCGCAGGCGCAGCGAACCGTCGGCGCCGATCACGTGCGGGCGTACCACGCAGGAGGCGTGCAGGGCGATGACGAAGTAGCAGCCCCAGATGTCGAGGACGAGCGTCACGGCGTGCACCGCCGGCCACGGGATCAGGAAGGCGAGGCCCACGGTCTCGACGACGCAGACGAAGAGGAAGCCGTACATGGTCGCCGTCTGCCCCGGCGCGTACGGGACGGGCGTGTCGCCGTCGCGTACCCCGTGCGGGCCACGGCGCGTCACCCAGCGCAGGAAGCTGGTGGAGAGGAAGACCTCGTGGGCAGTCAGCTTGCGTACCGGAGCCGGGACGCCGTCGGCGATCGCGGCGCGGAAGGCGGCGCGGCGGTCGAGCCCGTCGCGGCGGTGGCGGCGGTGGTCGAGGCAGATCACGGTGGCCGCCGCGGCCGCGAGCGCGAGCATGGCCGGCTCGGTGGCCGTCCGGACGGCCGGGGGGATGCGCACGCCACCGGCCACGCACAGAACGAGTATCAGCTCGCCGGGTACGAGTGCGGCGAACGCCCGGCGCACGGTCTTTCTCAGCGTCTTCATCCGGCACGCTCCTTGAGCAGTTCGATGGCGCGGAACACGGCGGCGGCCTGGGCGGGGGCGAAGTCCTCGAAGAAGGCGTCGGCGAAACCGCCGCCCTCCCCCGCGTCCCCGTCGTCCGGGACGGCCATCGCCCGCAGCGCCTCGTCCGGGATGCTGTCGACGATGGCCCGGGCCGTCTGCTCCACCCGCGGATCGTCCTCGGCGGCCTCGGCCAGCTCGTCCATCCGGGCGTACACCTCGTACGCGCGCCGCATGGCCGCCGGGTCGGCCCTCAGGGTGTGCATCATGGCGTCGAGCCATCCGCGGTCGCCGCCCGGCGAGCTGGTGTCCAGCAGGGCGAGGAGCTGCCGTTCCTTGGCCGCCATCGCCGACTCCGGTCCGGGGAGCAGTGCCGAGGCGCGGTCCATGTCGTCGAAGACGGCCGCGAGCTCGGGTGAGACGGGGGCCTCGTCCGGGAGCCGCCCGGTCCGCTCGGCCTGTTCGAAGAGCCCGGCCAGGCGGGCGCGGCGCTGCCGGATGGCCTCCTCCTGGCGCGCCAGGTCGGCGTCCAGCTCGGTGAGGATTTCGACGAGGTCCTTGCCCGCGTCGTCCGCCAGTACGTCCTTGACCTCGTCCAGGCTCAGGCCCAGCTCGGTCAGCCGCCGGATCCGGGCCAGCTCGATGGCGTCGCGCAGCGAGTACTCACGGTAGCCGTTGGGCTGTCGCGGCGGTTCGGGCAGCAGCCCGGTGCGGTGGTAGTGCCGTACGGCACGGGTGGTGATGCCGACGATGCCGGCCAGCTCTCCGATGCGCATGCCTTCAGTAGAAACGTTGACGCTGCGACAAGGTCAAGCGTCACGGTACGGACGACGCGGCTGCAGCCGGCCGTGAGGCCACCGGCCCGTCGTTCAGGAGCGCGGGCCCAGGCGGTACGCCGTCCGGTCCTGCCAGCGCCGGCCGTCCCAGGCGATGAGCTGGACCGTGTCGACGGAACAGCACAGCGGCAGCGAGGGGGCCAGTTCGGCCTGCACCGCGTCGTACGCGGCCTGCTGGGTCGCCGGGCCCTCGTGGTTCGCGATCGTCAGGTGCGGGGCGAGGCCCGCCGTACCGAATATCCCGCGGTAGGGCACGACTTCCGGCCAGCGCCGGGTGAGCTCCTTGGTCAGCGCGGTCACGGGGTCGTGGGGCCACGGGTCGAGGTAGAGCACGCCGGGGTAGTGGCCGAACGCCTCGAAGGTCAGGGGGAAGGCGTCGTGCCCGGCGAAGAGGGCGACCAGTTCACGGTGCGTCGTGGCGTCGATGCGGCTTTCGTGCAGGAACGGGTACAGAACGGTCACGTGGGCGGGAAAGCCGGCCCGGACCAGCGGGTCGGCTTCGGGAACCTTGATCGTGAGGGCGGTGTCGCCGGGTATGTCGGGCCAGCCGGCGTCAGCGGGTTCGCTCTTGACCAGGCCGGCCTCTGGGAGCGCGTCTTCGTCCGTGTTCATCGGGCGTCATGATGGCATTGCCGGGTCACTCCGCTGACAGGTGTCGGCCGGAACGATGCGCTGCATTCGCCGCGGCCCCGTGGAAGCCTGGGAAGGACCGGCGAGCGAGAGAGGCCCTGGCATGACCGAGACCTGCCTGCCCGTACAGCCGAGTGAGGCGCGGCTGCCCGATTTCACCGCCCTGCCGCTCGGTGAGCTGTCAGCCCGTACGGAACACCCGGTGCTGAGCGCGCTGCTGCCCGGCGTACGCGAACGCGTGGGCAGCTCGGACATCGTCGCGTTCTACGACGACGCGCCCCCTGACGTGCATGAGTGAAGCGGGCCGCCCCGTTCCCGCCCGGGGTGGCGCGCCCTCCCGGCAGCCCCTGTCCACCCGGCAGTGCGCGCCCTTCCGGCAGTTCGTGCTCAAGGTACACAGCAGGTGCAATCTCGCCTGTACCTACTGCTACGTGTACGAGGGCCCCGATCAGAGCTGGCGCGAGCGCCCGGTCCGGGTGGCCGAGGACACCGTACGCCGCACCGCGGAACGCATCGCCCAGCACGTCTCCACGCACGGGCTGCGGACGGTACGTGTCGATCTGCACGGCGGGGAGCCGCTGCTCGCCGGCCCGGCCGCGCTGACCGGTTACGCGCGGGCCGTCCGGGACGCCGTGCCTGGGGACTGCGCCGTCGCCGTTTCCATCCAGACCAACGGCACACTGCTCACCGCGGACGCCCTGAAGCAGCTCAGCGCGGCGGGCATCACCGTCGGCCTGAGTCTCGACGGGGGCAGCGCCCGGCTCAACCACCGGCGTGTCGACCACGCGGGCCGCTCCTCGTGGCCCGCGGTACGGCGGGCGGCCGGTCTGCTGGCCGGTGCGCCCGCCGCGTACGGGGGCATCCTGTGCACCATCGACGTGGCCACCGACCCTGAGGAGACCTACCGGTCGCTGGTCGCGCTGGAGCCCACCAGCCTCGACTTCCTGCTGCCGTACGGGAACTGGAGCGAGCCGCCGCCCGGCATCGGGCCGTCCGCCGAGTCCGCGGGCCGGGCGGTGCGCCCCGTTCCGTACGGGGAATGGCTGGTCCGCGTCTTCGACCTGTGGTGGGACACGCCGCCGGGCCGTACCGGTCCGCCTGTTCGGGGAGATCGTGGCGTTGCTGCTCGGGGCGGCGAGCAGGTCCGAGACGGTGGGGCTGTCGCCGCTCGTCGGCGTCTGCGGGGGCGGCAGGTACACCGACCGCTACCTGCACCGGGCGGGTTTCGACCACCCTTCGGTGTACTGCGCGGACCTGGAGCACCTGATCCGCCATGTCGGCGAGCGGCTTCAGGAGGCGGTACGCGACACGCGTCTCAGCCAGGGGGCCAGTCGTCCGATCTCGGTGAGCACGTGGTCCACGTGCGGACGCACTCCGGCCCTCAGCTCATCGCTCCAGCTTTCCTCGGAGTAACTGCATTTCAGGTACAGCTCCTTGGCGTGCTCCAGGACCGGTCGGTGCCGGCGCGGGAGACGGCCGAGGGCCCAGTCGGCGGCGGCGTCCTTCGGCCTGATCCCACCGGTGGCGAGGGTGGTCCAGATGCGCGCGAGGGTGAGCAGGACGTTGCGGGTGTCGCTGTCCACCTCGTCCAGCAGGCCGGGGATGCCGTCCACACTCGCCCGTACCACGTCCGTCCACGGGACGGGGCCGAGAACCTGCGCCGGAGGCGGCCCGGCGAGCGGGTGATCGCCTGCCAGCGTCATGGTGACGAGCAGCGCCAGGTCCGGCATCGGTTCCGGCTGCGGGGCCCCACCGGCCGCGAACGCGTCGCGCAGCCATTCGCCGTAGAGGAAGTCGCCGGTCGGTGGAAAGCGCCACGGACGCACCTCGTCCTGGACGACGACGGTGAGTTCGACCGGGCGTCTCCCGCCCGTGAATCCGGAGACGGCACGCACCCCGTCGAGGAGGGCCTGCCGTTGCCGGTCGTTCATGCGCTGCCGGGAGACGGCGAGGATGTCCAGGTCGCTGGCGGGCCGGAGGCCCCCACCGAGCACGAAGGAACCGTGGAGGTAGGTGCCGAGGACTTGCGGGCCTAGTGTACCGTCGAGCAATTCCACGATCTTCCGTTTCTGGTCCATGGGACCAGTGTTGCCATCAGCCGCACCGGAGGCATCACCATGACCGGAGCGAGGCGGCACCCCGGCACGGCTCACGCTTCCCAAGGAGGCGGCGACCGGGCCGGTGTACCGGTGTAGAGGGTGTCGAGGCTGAGGGCGGCCGCGGTGACGCCTGCCGCGAGCGCGGAGCACCGGACGGGCTGCCCCGGCGCAAGCATCGGCCGGGGCCTCGTCCGCGCTCCGGTACCGCTTCGGTCAGGCTCGTCCGCTCAGGGGCAGCCGGCCGGCTCACCGTGGCCCTGCCAAGGGCGGGCGAGGGTGACCAGGGCAGTCGCGGACAGCAGGACGCAGCCCAGGACCACGGCGGCCGTCGACATGGCGGTGGTGTTCCCCAGTACGCCGGGCAGGGGCGCGGCCGCGGCGCCGAGTACGAACTGGGCGCCCCCGAGCATTCCGGAAGCGGCGCCGGGGGCGTCGCCGCCGACCGCGAGGATGATGGTGGTGGACGCGGGCAGCAACAGCCCGAACCCGGTCGTCAGGCCGAACAGGCAGGCCCAGGTGGTGGGGAACGTGCTGATGCCGACGGCGAGCAGCGTCACCAGCGTGGCCAGGGCGAGCACGGTGATGACCACGCCGGCGGTGAGCAGGGAGTTGAGACGTACGCGCCCGGCGAGCCGGCCGAAGACGGTTCCGGCGACGACGGTGCCGACGGCGTTCGTGGCGAAGACGAGGCCGTATCCGGTGGGCGACAGGCCGTAGACGTTCTCGAAGACGAAGGGCGAGCCGGTGATGTAGGCGAACAGGGCGGCCAGGCCGCAGCCCATGACCAGGAGGTAGCCGGTCATCTCCCGGCGCCGGAGCAGTCCGCCCATCGCCGCCAGTACGGCGGGCAGTCCGCCGGTCCGGCGCCGCTCGACGGGCAGCGACTCGGGGACCCACGCCCAGATCGCGGTGAGCAACAGCAGCCCGGTCACGGCCAGCGCCACGAACACCAGACGCCATGAGCCGACGCCGAGGAGGAGGCCGCCGGCCACCGGCGCCAGGACGGGCGCGGTCGACCCGATGACGCTCAGTGTGGTGAGCCGGCGGGCCGCGTCGGTGCCGGTGAACCGGTCGCTGACGACCGCCCGTCCGATGACGATGCCCGCGCTGCCGGCGATGCCCTGCAGCAGCCGGGCCACGTCGAACACAGCGATGGACGGGGCGCACGCGCAGACCAGGGACAGCACGCTGAACAGGCCGGAACCGGTCAGGAGCAGCCGTCGCCGCCCCATCGCGTCGCTGACCGGGCCGAGGACGACCTGGCCTACGGCGAGCCCGGCGAGGCAGGCCGTCAGGGAGAGCTGGACGGCCGGCTTCGAGGTACCGAAAGAGGTGACGATCTCCGGGAAGCCGGGCGCGTACATGTCGATGGCGAACGGTGACACCGCCGACAGCCCGCCCAAGACCATGATCAATAGTCCTGTTCCGGCGGTCCGATCTGGCGCGGAATCGATGCTGACGGTCATCGCTCTCCCTCCGGGGGTTGCCTGCGTGAGGCCCCATCGTCGGAAGCGGAGACGTACCGCGGTGTGGAGAGCCGGGCCCGCGAATGTGGAGCGCGGTGCCGGCCCGACGGGCGCCGTCAGGTGTGCGCCCGCCTGAACCGGGCGGGGGACGTGCCCCGGTCACGCCGGAAGGCGTAGCCGAAGTTGCCGGCCGAGGCGTAGCCGACCTCGTGAGCGATCCGGGCGACCGGCCAGTCGGTCTCGACCAGCAGGGCCGCGGCCCGGTCGAGGCAGCGACTTCGGTGGTACTCCATCACCGACGTCCCGTACAGCGCGCGGAATCCGGTGGTCAGGCGCCGTACCGACATCGACGACGCCCGGGCCAGAGCGGCGAGCGTCGGTGGTGCGTGCCGCTCCTGCCACAACAGGCCGGGTACGCGGCGCAGCGCGGCCGCCTCGTGGTCGTCCAGGGCCAGGCCGGCGGGGTCCGGGGCGTCCGCGGGCGCCCCGGTGGCCGTGAGCCCGTCGATCAGCGCGGCCAGCGCCGCCACGAGCCGCGATTCCAGGAACAGCAGGCGTCCCGGGGACGGGCGCCGGTGCAGGAAGATCTCCTCCAGCGGGCCGGCCACCGGACGCAACGCGTCTGACCGGCCCAGGTACCGCTCGCGTGCGACGCTCTCCGGCCCGGTGGGCGGCAGGTCACCCGCGCCGAGACCGCCGAGGTAGGACTCCAGCCCGGTCCAGGTCCCGGTGACCGACACCGCCCGGTACCGCTCGCCGTCCCCGTGCGTGACGACGCCGTCGGTGGCCCCTCGGGGGCTCAGCGCCACGGAGCGGGCGCGCAGGTCACCGGCCCCGGCGCCGGTCTCGCTGATGTGCATGCGCCCGTCCACGCAGTGCTCCAGCTCGAAGTGGCCGCCCGGGAACGTGAACCCGACCTGGTGCCGGCCGGCGAACGCGACGTCGTACCGGACGATGTGGAACCCGCTCCGCAGCGGGGTCACCTCGATCGTGCCGTCCCCCACCTCCGGGCGCAGCCGATGCCGCACGGTGCCGTCGTGGGCCTCCTCGGTCTGGGCGATCGACGCGTAGTACGCCGCGGTCGTCGCCTCCGCCACGGCCGAGCCGGCCGCGCCGGCGAGCTGGTGCACCCTGGTCACGAGCGGCAGGTTAGCTCTCCCCCGGCTCCTTGGTCATTTCCGCCGGCCGGCCGGGGAGACGGGCGCCGTCGGCACCGGGACACCCGACTTGTTAGGCAAGCCGCTACTTGCCTATGGTGGGGACATGGCAGAGGATGTCTTCAAGGCACTGGCCGATCCCACCCGCCGGCGCATCCTCGATGAGCTGGTGGACCGGGACGGCCAGACCCTGTTCGAGATATGCGCCCGGCTGACGACCAAGCACGGCCTGGGGCTGTCCCGCCAGGCGATCAGCCAGCACCTGGCCGTACTCGAATCCGCGGGGCTGGTCCTTGCGCGGCGCCAGGGCCGTTACAAGTTCCACGACCTGAACACCGAACCCCTGGAGCGCATCGTGACCCGATGGCTCAGTCCCGCCCCTCCGGAGAGCACCCCATGAGGATCCACCTGACCAGCGTCTTCGTCGACGACCAGGAAAAGGCCCTGCGCTTCTACACCGACGTGCTGGGTTTTGAGAAGAAGTACGACATCCCCATGGGCGAGGCCCGGTGGCTGACCGTGGTCTCGCCGGAGAACCCCGACGGGACCGAACTGGTGCTGGAGCCCTCCGGCCACCCCGCGGTGCAGCCGTACAAGACGGCACTGGTCCAGGACGGCATTCCGGCCACCGCATTCGCCGTGGACGACGTGCGGGCGGAGTACGAGCGGCTGCGCAAGCTCGGGGTGGAGTTCACGCAGGAGCCGACGGAGATGGGCGACGTCACCACCGCCGTGCTGGACGACACCTGCGGCAACCTGATCCAGATCATGCACGGCGACTTCTGAACCGGAGCACGGACGTGGTCAGGACCGGCTGTCCGGGCGGCGCTTCGGAAACGCGCCGCGCAGGGCGGGTCCCCGGGTGAGGAACGCGGCCCGGATCAGGGGCACGGAGCACACGCCCTGCAGCACCGCGTACCACAGCGGGCAGACACCGGGAATCGCGTCGACGGCGATGATCGCGACCGGCATGACGCCGGTGAGAGTGCACACGCGCTCGAAGTGCCGTCGCGATCCCTGGGCGGCGCGGGCGGTCAGCCGGTGGAGCACCGGGGCGATCGCGAGCAGAATCGCGGCCCTGACCCACATGAACGTGGTCACCGTGTGGCCGCCGGCCGCCACCGCGGCCACCGCCAGAAGGGCGAGGGCGCAGAGAATCCCGTACAGCTTGACGCACTTGCCCACCGCGTCGAAGGCGCGCCGGGCACTGGGCCCGCCGAGGTGTGCTGTCCCGGTCGTGGTGTCGCTGATGTTCGTCATGTCTTCCTCCGTCGTATCGTGATGCCGACGCTACGGAGCACGTGAGCGGTGGGGTACGGGCCTGGACGTACAGGTGGGTGGGGCCAGCCCCACCCCCGTACCGGCGTCTCGGCACAGCGGGAGGCCACCGTATGAGCGCACCCGGCCACGTCCTGTGCGGGGAGCTGCTCGGCCTCCAGGACGAGATGCCGGCGGGCCTGGCCGAGTGGGTACGCATCCCGTCCGTCTCCACTGACCCCGCCCACCGCACCGATGCCGTGCGCTCGGCCCGCCGGCTGGCTGCCGCACTGCGCGCCACCAAGGCGTTGACCGGACTACGGGGCGACACGCCGCTGATGTGCGCATCATCTACCTGGTCTAGCCGTTACTCGTTGCGCATCCGCGTGACGGTTGCGCATCCGCGTGACGAAGGATCGCAACGAAGTCGGACGCAGCATCTCGTGACATCCAGTCGGTCTGCCTGCCGCGTTGGGGACGGGTGGCCGAAGGCGCAGGGGCGGTTCCCTGGCTGGTCTTCGATGAGGTGGGCAGAGCGGTGGAGCCGATCCGAAGGTTCCTGATCGACTTCGTCGCTCGGGACAACCGGCCGGGCAGCGTCCGCAGCTATGTCTTCGACCTGTTGCGCTGGTGGCGGTGGCTTCGGGTGGTCCAGGTCGAGTGGGACCGAGCGACGTCCGCCGAAGTCCGTGACTGCGTGCTGTGGCTGCGTATCGCGACGAAGCCGCGGACATCGGCACGGACGCACTCGGCGGTGACCGCCGGGACGACGAACATGATCACGAAGGAGCCGTACCTGGACGACCTCTACAAGCCGCGCACCATCCGCCACAGCAATGCGGTGCTCCGCAGCTTCTACGAGTTCGGGATCGAGTCGGGCAGCGGCCCGCTGGTCAACCCGGTGCCGCTGGCCCGGAGCATGAGGCGGGCTCCCGCACCTCTTCCAGCGCCGCCCCTACTGGCAGCCGCAGGTCACGAGCGAGGCCGCCGTCAAGCGCCTCCTGGACCGCACCTTGGAATGCACGAGCCTGCGGGAGACCAGGCGGGCGAGCCACTGCGCTACACGCCCCACGACTTCCGCAGGGTGTTCGCGACCGAGGCCGTCACCGGCGGCCTGCCCGTCCACATCGCCGCCCGCATTCTCGGATACAAGACCCTGACCACCACTCAGGCATATCTCGCCGTCTTCCGGGACGACCTGATCAGGACCTACCGCGGCTTCCTCAACCGCCGCCGCGCCGCGCGTCCGCAGGAGGATTACAGGGAGCCCACTGCTCAGGAGTGACGCGACTTCCCGCAGCACTTCGAACTCCACAAGGTCTCCCTCGGCACCTGCGGGCGCCCTTACGGTAACCCCCTGCCAGCACGAACATGCGTGCTTATCCGAACTAAACCAACTGGCTTCCTGGTTGGACGGATCGGGGTCGAGTTACTGAAAGTAGTAGGCGGAAATACTGATACTCGGCAACATCCGAGCGTGTCGCGCTGTGGCACGGCCACGGTCATCGAGGTCGCGCCACCTTGCACCTGAGCCCACTTCACGGGTGTCCAGGTGCGAGAGCACCGAGCACCCCATGGCCGTCATTGCCTATCGGAGCTCAGGCAGTGGTCCGGAGGTTATCGGGTAGCAGCCCTCTTCAAGCCGGAAGAGGTACTTCCGGAGATCCCTGCCAAGCCCTTCAGCGATGTAGGCGGCAAAGTCCCTCAGCCCCTCTGCGGCTTCCCGCTCGTCAGACCTGTCGCTGGACGACCATCTGGGCAGGAGGGACTCCAGGTACTCGGTGACCCGCCCACGGTCGCGCCACCAGTCCCGAACAGCATCGGGTGTCCATCGGCTATCGCCGTCGCAGGCATAGCCGCGGTACGGATCTTCCTGGGCTGCTGTCACCAGGTTCAGGACCTCGGCCCTGGTCGCCGGCTGGCGATACACATATTCACCGAAGTACTCGCCGCCGTAGAGCACATGACGCGGTGCGTGCAGCCGGCCCGTCCAACAGTTGTCGGCGATGCCGGTGTAGAAGGGGCCAGGAACGTTCAACCAGAGCCGGTCCTCCCATCGCCCGCCGAAGGACGTCTCGGGCTCGCCTTCTGGAAGCGCCGCTATCGGTTCCCAGCGCAGCTCTTTGTAGGTCATCCGCGAAGCTTAGGATCCGCTGGGAAGGATCTCTCAGCATCGGCGCTGCTTCGTCCGGTGTTGCGGCGGATGTCGGGCATGCCGAGGTGGACCGTGGACGGCTGAGTTGCATGCTCGCGCATGGCCTCCAGCTTCTGCGCGGCGGCGGCCATGGTGGTCTCGATGGCGGCGACCTCGCCAAGACAGCCCTGGTCCCGGGCCTCCTGGAGGCGGTCGACGAGGTTGGCGTGGATCTCCTGGAGACGTGGCATCTGGGCCGGGTCCACGAGAAGTAGGGGACATCTGACGCATGTGTCAGATGCTCGCTCCTGCGACCTGTCCCGTCTCAACGCGCACGACTCGTCGAGATCCGCGACAACCTCATCGCCCGCATCGCCGAGGCCGAACGTGAAGGATGGCTCGGCGAGGTGGAAGGGCTCCAGGTGAGCCTTGCCGGAGCGGAAGGGAAACTCGCCCAACTCGACCGATGGCCGGCCAGCCGGAGCGTCGTCGGCCTAGGCATCCCCATAGTCACCAGCCCCGCCTCCATGCCACGCCAACTCCGTTGCTCCGAAAGGGACTAACACCTGCGGCGGAGCGAGTCCGGCCCCAGTAATCACCAGCTGTTTCTCGGGAAGCGATCGAGGAGCAGGACGATGCTACTTTCCGGCCGCCGTCAGCCAGGCTGCCGTAGCCAGAGGAGAGAACGGTGACCATCCACATAGAGCCATCGGCGTTCGGCCCCGTCAGAGCCGTCGCTGCCGAACATGTCGTCGCTCATTGGCTCAACGAGCAAGGTGGGAATCCGACCCTGCACGGAGGGAGGCGGCGAGGGCACGACATCGTCGACGGCGACCAACTCGTCGACGCCAAGCTCCTCGTGCCAGCTTCCAAGAGCGAGAAGGTTCGCTACCCCGGCTGCACGCACAAGCTCCGCCGCGACCGATGGAGACCGTTCGATCCCACCCGCACCACGCACATCATGCTCGTGGAGTTCCCGTCGGACTGGACCGGGCAGAGCAGCACTTCCTTCGTTGAAACAACGATCACCATCCGGCACGAGGACGTGCGTCTCTACCTCATCGAAGTAGCGGAGTTCAACGCGATCCTCGACGAGGGCCGCGAAGAGGCAGAGAACGAGAAGTGGGCCTTCATCATCCTCGACGACGACTGGCTTAAGCAGCGCCGTGTCCACTGACAGACAAGGGGAGGGGTGAATAACCCCTCCCCTCAGCAGCCTCCCGAGCGGAGACACGATCGTTGTTCAGAGAAGCGTGCATCCGCTGCCCCGTTCTCCAGATGGCCCCCGTCAGAAGCCCCGCCTCATCGAGATCATCCAGAGCCTCCGCGAACGCACCCGCGAAGCTCGCGGCAACGGCTGGCTCGGCGAAGTCGAAGGACTCCAGGTCGGTCTCGACGCCGCCACCGCCAGGCTCAACAGCCTCAGCCGGGCCCCGGCCGACGGCCGACCCCAACCGGTCGACCTCGGCATGCCCGTCTTCACCGACCCACCCGCCGCTCCCACGCCCCCAGGAGAGTCCCCGCATGCACCCGATACGCCTGATCTCGTTCGGCTGCCTGCACCTTCCCACGGGCCCGGGCGGCAGGCCGATCCCGCCGGCCGCCGACCGCGTCGAGGGTGAGACCACCGGAGCCGGTGGCGGTCGGCGGGCCTGGTCCGCGGCCCGGAATCGCGGTTGTCGACCAGATCACTCCGTTACGGTCAGGCACTCGGCGAGCAGGTCGACGACGTCGTGCCAGGCTCGCTGTGCGTGCCGTGGGTGGTAGCCGACGCCGGGACGCACGGTGTGGTCGACCGGTGGGTGGTGGAAGGCGTGCAGGGCCCCTCCGTAGACCACGAGGCGCCAGTCGACGCCCGCGGCCTGCATCTCTGCGGTGAACGCGTCCCGTTGGGCGGGCGGCATGATCGGGTCTTCCGACCCGACCCCGGCCCATACCGGGCAGCGAATGCGTGCCGCCTCACCCGGTCGGCCCGTGGTCAGCGCGTTGACTGTCCCGATCGCGCGCAGGTTGACGCCGTCGCGCCCGAGTTCCAGCCCGACGGCGCCCCCGGTGCCGTAGCCGACGGCGGCGATCCGGTCGGGGTCGGTCCGCGGCTCGGCGCGCAACACGTCGAGCGCCGCATGACCGATGCCCCGCATCCGGTCGGGGTCTGCGAGCAGCGGCATGCAACGGGCCAGCATCTCCTCCGGGTCACCCAAATAGCGCCCGCCGTGAAGGTCGAAGGCCAGCGCTACGTATCCCAGCTCGGCGAGAGCATCGGCCCGGCGGCGCTCGACGTCGCTGAGCCCCGTGCCCTCCGGCCCGAGCAGCACCGCGGGCCGGCGATCGACTCCGGCCGGGAGTGCGAGGTGCCCGATCATCGTCAGACCGTCGGCCGGGTACTCGACCGTGCGCGTTGTAATCGTCGTCATGCGACTGGACTTTAGTGATCGTCGAGCCCGGTCGGGCCGGGGTTCACCGCTGGCAGAACAGCGTGGGTGTTCCTGTGAAATGCGGCGATGGCTCACGATCCGCCGCAAACCCCGTTCCCGCGGCAGCGGTTTCGGATAACCTGCCCTGGCCACGGTGCTGGAGGTGGACCTGCCGGTTCTTCCGCCCGGGGCATACCCCGCGCCGGACGAGCAGCCATCGGATGCGCCTTCGGTCGCTACAGGGCGCACGCCCTCACGAAAATCGCTGGTCACCGGCTCTGGCAGCTTGGACGTGTCGCCGTGATGGAGCACATGCAGGACCACCTTCCTCGGGCACTAAAAGGTGCCGAATAGTGATCGTTTTCTTGGTCCGGGAAATCCCGGCCGGCCGGCTTGCGGCTCCCGCACCCGCCCCTGAGTGCCGGTTCACTCCGGTTCCGGGACCGACATCACTCGGGCATGCTGGGTGCCCGGCCTGATTCGGGCTTCTGCCTCGGGGGGCGTGATGGCGGACAAGGAACGCGGCGTACTCGGACAGCTCGTGAGAGTGCTGAGTCTGGCGGTACTGATCACCCTGTACATGGGCGGCACCTTCCTGACATACCGTCAGCTACGGTCGCGGACACCGGAGATCGGCGCCCTGAACGCCCCCGTGTGGACCTACGCGGCGCTGGTGCTGGGGCTGATCATCTGCGGCGGGCTGGGCGTGGCCGCGGCCGTCGTCGACGGGCGCCGGGAGACCCCGTCGTGGGTGATCGCGCTGGCCGGCACCCTCGCCGCGCTGGCCTGGAGCCTGTGGGCCGTCGACAGTCAGGGCGAGGACGCGGTGGGCATGCTCTTCGCCGCCACGCCGCCGCTGACCGCCTTCCTGGTCCTGATGGAGCTGATGCGGCAGTTGCGGGCCAAGCGCCGTCCCCCGGCCACCGTGTGACGACAGCCGACACCGACGAGGCCGCCGTCAGGAACCGGTCCCGTTCGGCGCCGGAACGACGGTGATACAAGGGCCGGGCACTCAATTCGGGGCCAAGAGCGGTCACCGTCGCAAGAAGCCTGTCGCCCGCCCTTCGGACCGGCACATGCTGTGGGCAGCGCAGGCGCGGCGGGCGCCCTCGAAGGCGCCGCGGGGGGACGGATGCTGGATCACGAGGCAGCGGTGCACCGCGAGCGGCGGGTGCGCACCGCACCGGCGGACGACTGGGCCGACGGCACGCTGCTGGCCGAATTGCGCAAGCTCGAACCCGAGTCGCCCGGCCCCGCGCGACTGGCCCTGGAACGGGCCGGGACCGCCCGGGTCCACGCCCGCGGCGAAATCATGATCTTGGCTGGTGGTGCGGACACCTTCGTCCTGCTGCTGCTCGACGGCTTCGCCAAGGTCGCCACGACCGAACGCTCCGGTGTGGCCGCGCTGATGGACATCAGGGCCGCCGGTGACGTGGTCGGCGAGTCCGCCGCGTTCGACGGCCGGCCCCGGTCGGCGACCGTCACCGCCGCGCAGCAGATGCCCGTCCGGCGGATCGCGCAGGACGAGTGGCTGCGGTGGATCAGCCACAGTCCGGTGGCGGGGCTGGCGCTCGGCCGCAGTCTCGCCCATCGCAGCCGTACGGCGGTGCGCCGCCACACCCGGCTCGCGCACGGCCCGGTCATCGCCCGGCTGGCCAGTGCCGTCCTCGACCTGGCGGAGCAGTACGGAATCCGCGTACCGGACGGACTGCTGGTCAGGCCGGGGCTCACCCAGGCGGAGTGGGGCGAGCTGATCGGCGCCCGGGAACGGCGGGTCCACCACGTGCTGCACGAGCTGTCCCGCCTCGGTGTCCTGACGTTCGGACGGCGGCGGATCATCGTGCGCTCCCTGCCCGCGCTGCGGAAGATCGCGGCGACCGGCCGGGACACACCGTGAGCCGGGCCACCGGACAGCACCGAACCGAAAGGAGAAGGCCATTGGCCCCCGACATCCGCCCGGACGCCTCACATCCGGGAGCCCGGCAGGCTTCCGGCGCGGCGCCCGGCGGCCGGCGGCACGGTCGCGCCGACACCGGCTTCGTCCTGCCCGACGACGTTGCCGCGACGGCAGGCCTGTACACGGAGCCACCGGTCCCGGGCACCAAGGCGCCCGAGGCCGAAGGCCCCGAAAGCTCCGTCAGGTTCTACCGCCCGCTCGTCTACCGCCTGCACGGCGATCCGGGAACCGCCGGGCCGGTGGACCTGCTGCTCTGCTTCCCGTACGACCTGGCGCCGCTCACCGGCGGCCGTACGTACGGGGCCACCCAGGTGGGCCTCGACTTCGGGGACAGCGGGGCGCAGGCGCTGGCGGTGCAGCCCGCACCCGGCAGTGTGCAGCCCGACGGCACCGGCGTGTCGGTCTTCGGGCGCGGCCACCACCGTCTGCGCTGGGAGTTCCGCCCGCCGCCGGCGGGTCTGCGCCCGGACGGCCACTGGTGCCAGGTACTGCTGCGCCTGCCGCCCGGCCGCTCTGGCGTGTACTGCCACCTGACCTGCGACGTCGTCGTGCGGCGTACGGTCCTGGGCCGGGTCGTGGGCAGCAAGGCCGGCACACGAGGCAACCTCGGGCTCCGCGTGAACGTCGCGGACGCCTGGGCGGCCCGCCCGCCGCTGCCCGGACTCCCGTACCCGATGGAGGCGCCCGGCGGTCCGGCGCCGCGCGTCCGGGGCCCTGAAGGTGACCGTGGTGAGGGCGCCGCGGAGGACGCGCGGTGGCTCCGGCGCCTCTTCTTCGCCCTGGACGTGGAGCGCTACAGCCGTCGGCACAACACCCACATGGCGCGCGTCCAGCGCGACCTGTGGCGCACCGCGCGGGCCGCCTGCGCCCACGCCTCGGTCGACTGGCACGCGTGCGGACGCCAGGTCAGCGGCGACGGGTACCTCCTGGTCCTGCCCACCGGCATCAGCGAGCCGACGGCCGTCGCAGGGCTGCTCAGGGGCGTCACGCTGGCCCTGCACGCCGTCAACACCGACCCGGAGCGCCCCGTCGGCATCGGCCCGACCCGGATGCGCGCCAGCCTGCACCAGGGGCTGACGTGCGAGGGCGCGAGCGGCTTCCTCGGTACGGCGGTGGTGGAGCTGTTCCGCGTCCTGGACGCGGGGCCGCTGCGCGCGGCGCTGCGCGAGAGCGCGCACGCCGACCTGGCGGTGGCCTGGTCCGACAGCCTGTACCGCGACCTGGTGCCGCACGCCTATCCCGGACTGGACGAGCGCGCCTTCCGCCAGGTCCAGGTCGACCTGCCCGAGAAGGGCTTCACGGCCGGCGCCTGGATCGAACTGCGCGCCCGCCCCCTGGAAGGCGAACGCCCCGCACCCGCCGGGGCGGAGCCCCCCGTCACCGAAGACGGTTCCCCGAACCCGCACTGAGACGGGATGCGCCACCTCCCGGGCCGCTGTACTGGGCCCATCCGGGGCTGGGCGGCCCGTCGTTCGGCGGGTCGCTGCCGGCTGCGGCGGCAGGAGGCCCAGCGGGCGCGGCGGTTCCAGGTGGACGAGCGGCTCTCGGCTTACGGGCGGCAGGCCGAAAACGCCGTGTCCGGAGCGTGCCGCCGGATGCTGCGGGGCCATCCGACCGCCACCTCGTGGGGCGTCGGGCGCGACGGCGTGCGCGTCGGTGGCGCGGGAGAACACGTCACGGTGCTCCGGCCCCGTTGCGGCCGTTGCACGCACTGTTCCGGACCACCGGCGGGAGGCCTTCCATGACACCGGCGAACGAGATCATCGCTCTGCTGCTGGCCACCGGCCCTCCCCTGCCTCAGGGCCCGGCCGGCGGGGCGCCGCTGGTGGCGGCGGCAGGCGCGCTCGCGGTGGGCGAGCCGAAGCGGGCGCTGCGGATGCTCGACGGCATCGGCGGCTCACGGGAGGCCGGTGCGGTGGCCGCCGCCCTGCGCCTCGCGGCCCGCACGCTCGACCTCAACCGGTTCCCGGGGCAGGGCGGGGCCGTCATGGCGTGGGAGGAGATGCGAAGCGCCGCCGGAACGGTACCGGAGCCGGACACCCCCGAGGCGGCTCCGGTCGTCCTGGCCGCGGCACGTCTCGTTCCCGTGCTGCAGTCGGCCCGTGGCATCGCCGGCAACTCCCGCATCGCAGGCGACCCGCAATCCGCCGCGCAGGCCATGGAGTTGCTGCAACAACTGAGCGCAGACATCGAGGCGTCGGGAACGCCGTCGCTGCTGGCGTACCACCGGGTGGCGCTGGCTGACGTGGCCCGCCGGGCAGGCCGTACGGAAGAAGCGGCGACGCGCCTGGAAGCCTGCCGGCCGCTGGTCCGGGGCGACGCTCTGGCCGGCGCCCACCTCGCCCTCGCCGAGGGCGATTTCGCTCTGGAGCCGGAATCCCATCCTGAGTTGCTCGGGCTGCGCCTGGTGGAGACGCCTGGTTCTGCCGCGCTGTCCCCGGCAGGCGATCCCGCGGCCGCCGAGGCGTGCTACGTACGGGCCGAGGCGCTGTACGCACGTCTCGGCGCCGAGCTGGGCGCTGCCGAGATCGCGCTGAGGCGCGCGCACCTGGCACGCCGCCGCGGTGATGCGGCGGCCCGTGACCGGTTCGTCGGGGAGGCGCGGCAACGGGCCGGACGCGCCGGTGGCGGCGCCCTGTCACGGCTCGTCGAGTTCCATCACACGCTCGACCGTCTCGGAGACGGCGTTCAGGTTCCGGACGGCATACTGGACGCCGTCACCGGCTGGACCGTACGGCACGGAAGCACCAGCTTCACGCGCGGGCTGCTCAGGCTGGTCGCCGCCCACTGCCGGGCCTGGCGGGAGGAGGGCGCGACGCTGCCCGCGCTCCGGGCGCTGCGCCTGGCGCGCCGGATCGCCGCCGGGACGGACGCGCCCTCGGAGCGCGACATCGTGGACGCCGCCCACATCGACATCGTCGGAGGGGCGCACTATGGCCGTGCCCCGGCGGTGCTGCTCGCCGCCGACACCGCCCAGGCGGTGTCGGGGCTGCACGGGGCCCCGGCCGGCGTGCTCGGCTGGTCGCGCGCCGCCCTGCTCGCGATGAGGTTCGACCAAGCCGCCGAAACGCTCGCCGACCCTGAGCTGAAGGCGATCGCCGTCGCGCGGCTCGCCGAGATCGAGGCCGTCGGCGCGACGCTCGCCGGCCCTTTCCAGGACGCCGTCGGTCAGGTGGCCGAGGCGGTACGCGAGAGCGCCCGGCGGGCTCGGACGCTGCTCCTGCGCTATCGCGGCCGGCGTGCCGAGTCGGCCGGTTTCCGCGACGAGGCCCGGCTTCTGCTGCTCCGCGCCCTGGCCCTGGCCGAGGAGCAGGGGGACGCCGCGCTGCGCGCGGTCCTGCTGGGCGAACTCGGACGGCAGCCCGAAGCCCGCGCCCTGGCCGGGCAGCTCTTCGACGCGGGCGGACTCCACCCCGACCACGCGGTGAGCCTCTTCCTGGCGGTGCGGGACCCGAGGGCCGCCCAGCGGGCACAGGCCGCCCTGGACGCCTCGGCCCCGGACGCTTGCGGCCGGTCCCGGAAGCCCGAGCGGCCGTGGGAGGGCCCGGCGCGCCGTGCCGAGCTGTACGAGGCGCTGGGGGATCACGCGGCCGCGGCGCGGACGGCCGGATGCGCGGTGGAACTGTTCGAGCACCGGACGGCGCAGCTCGTCCGCGACACCCTCCGTTCCTCGGCCACCGACCACCCGCTCGTCGCCGGCATGTACCACACGGCGGTCCTGGCCCACCTCGGGCTGGCGGCGCGGACGACCGGCTACCGGGCCCGGGCCGAACTGGCCGCCGCGTTCGAACTGGCCGACCGGTGCCGTGGCATCGCCGCGGGTGTCGTGCGCGCCCTCGACGCCCTGCCCACCGGTGCGCCGACGGCAGCGGCCCGGCGTTGGCTGCGTGCGGGTTCGGCCTGGGCGGCCACGTACGAGGGACTGGTCGACGAGGTGTCGGCCGATCCGGCGCGTACGCCGTCCTCGGCCGCCCTGCGGCGCGAGGTGCTCGCCGCCGAGGACATCCTGGACCGCGCGGAGTCCGAGGTGGCACGGTTCGCCCCGCAGTTGCTCGCCCACCGGCGGCTCGCGCTGCCGGACGCCGGCGTGGCGGAGATCCAGCGGGCGCTGCCGGCGGACAGCGCGCTCCTCCTGTACGAGACGCTCGACGACGAGCTGATCGTCTGGACCGTCGAGCGCAAGACCATCCGCTGTCACCGCGCTCCGGCCCGGGCCCGCGACCTGGCCTGCGGCGTCCGGCACTTCCACACGGCCTGCGCCACCGGCCGCCGCGACGAACGCGGCGCCGCCGCGCTGAGCGAACTGCTCCTCGCCCCCGCCGTGCGCCGGCTCGGCTCCTGCGGACGGCTGTTCGTCGTCCCGCACGGCGCCCTGTCGCTCCTGCCGTTCCACGCCCTGCCCGTGCGCGGCGGGCTCCTGGGCGAGCGGTTCACCGTCTCGTACCTGCCGTCCGCCGGGCTGCTCACCCGCGCGGGCGCCGGTGGACGGCCCCGGCTCGACGGGGCACTGGTGGTCGGAGACCCGGATTACGCCCCGGACCGGGGCCTGCCGCGTCTGCCGGGTACGGCGACGGAGGCCGCGACCGTCGCGCGGCTGCTCGGTACGGAACCGCTGATGCGGTCGGCGGCGACGGCGAAGGCCGTGGCCGGAGCCGCTCCCGGGCGTCCCGTCCTGCATCTGGCGACCCACGGGGTGCTCTACGAACAGGGCCCGAACCGGAGCTTCGTGGCCCTTTCGGGATACGACCGGCTGACCGTCGGTGACCTCCTGGGGCTCGACCTCAACGCCGGCCTCGTGGTCCTGTCCGCGTGCCACACCGGGCGCGGCACCGCGACGGCCGGCGGCGATCTCGTCGGGCTGGCCCGGGCGGCGGTCGCGTCGGGGGCCCGGCACGTCGTGGTGTCGCTGTGGCCGGTGGAGGACGAGGCGGGCTGTCTCCTGATGGCCGCCCTGTACGAGGGGCTGGTGTCCGGCCTCGGGGTGTCCGACGCCCTGGCCGCCGCCCAGCGGCGGGTCCGTCCCCTGGACGCGGCGGGACGACAGCGGGCCTACGCGTCCCTGCGGGAGCAGGCGGGCACGGAGGCCGCGGCACCCGGCCCACGGGACGCCCACGTGCCCGCGGCCGTCCGCGCGGCGCGCCCCGAAGGCCCGTACCTCTGGGCCCCGTTCATCCACATCGGCGGCGCGGACGGCCTCCGGGCCACCGGTGATCGCAAGCCCGTCAGCACAGACCGTACCGGCCTTCACGAGACTCCCCCGGGGGACGGACATGCGTAAGCGAGCACTACTCATCGGCTGCCGCACCGGAGTGCTGCGCGGCGTCCACGCGGACGTCCGCCTCATGGACAGCGTCCTGGGCCCGCTCGGATTCGAGACGACCGTCCTCATCGAGGAGGCGGCGACGCGCCAGGGCATCATCGACGCCTACCGGGCGCTCACCGCCGCCACCGCCACGGGTGACACGGCGGTGGTGTACTACACGGGGCACGGTGCCCGCCTGCACAAACCGGGGTGGGCGCGGGACACGGACCTTCCGGACCGGATGCAGTATCTCTGCCCGACGGACATCCGCCACCCCGGGGGCGCCTTCCGCGGGCTGCTGGCCGAGGAACTCAGCCGTCTGCAATGGGAATTGGGCGAGAAGACGCAGAACGTCACGACCATCCTCGACTGCTGCCACGCGGCCCGGATGTCGAGAGACCCGGCGCAGATCCCGAAGGCCGACCCCTGGCCGCCCGGCGCCTCCGGCTGGGAAGCCGTGGCGGCGGCGTGGCGCACGGCCACCTGCGCCGCCCCCGCGACCCGCGCCGCGCACGCCGAGTCGCATCCTTCGGTGGTACGGCTGGTGGCCTGCGCGCCCGACGAGACGGCGTTCGAGCTGGCGGCGGAGGGTTTCGACGGGTGGCACGGCGCGCTGACGGGCACACTCGCCCGCCTGCTGCGCCAGCCCGGCAGCGCGGCGCTGACCTGGGACCGGCTGATCGCTCTGTTGCGCCCGGCCGTCACCGAACTCGCGCCAGGACAGCGGCCGGACGCGGAAGGGCCGACGCGCCGGTTCCTGTTCCAGCTGCGGGAGGAGAACGCCGCCGGGGCCCTGCCGGTGCGTCTGGAGGGCGGGGCCATGTTCCTGGACGGTGCGGAACTCTTCGGCATCGGCGAAGAGGACCGCTATGCGATCGTGGCCCCGGGCAGCGACCGCGCGGCGCCGCCGGTCACCGCCACCGTGGACCTGATCGCGGACGGGCGGGCGCGGCTGCGGCCGGATTCCCCGGTCCCCGCCGGGGAACTCACGGGTCTGGAGGCGCGGCCCTTGCGGGTGGCCCTCGGCCGCCGTCCCGTCGCCGTGGTGCCACCGGGCCACCATCAGTACCAGCGGGTGGCGCGGGAGCTGGGCCGCTCCCCCTTCCTGCGCGTCAGCGGCGGCGGCGAGCCCGTCATGGCCACGGTGGCGCTGGACGACGGCCTGCACCTGCTGGACACGTACGGCGAACCGCTGCTCGCCCGGCCGCACGTCTTCGCCGACGGCGACACGGACCTGCTGGCCGCCGGCCTCCACCAGCTCGCCCGCGCCACCCACCTGCGTACCCTCGGCTCCGGAACGGGCACCGCGCGGCTCGACGGCGACGTGGAATTCGCCTGCGTCCGGCTGCTTCCGGACGGCGGCGAAGAGCCGCTCGCCCGCAGTGGCGCGCACCTCTTCAGCGGCGACGAAGTGGTCGTACGCCTGCGCAACCGGAGCAGCGCCAAGCGTTACGTCTCCGTCTTCGACATCGGGCTGCGCGGAGCCGTCACGCTGCTCTCCACCGCGGAACCCTCGGGTATCGGTATCGAGGCGGCCGGACATTACGAACTGTTCCGGCTCCCGGCCTCGCACGCGCTCGCCGGCGTCGAACTGTACTGGCCGGACGGGCTCCCGGCCGGTCCGCCCCGCCCCGAGACGTTCGCCGGCATCGTCACCGACCGGCCCCAGAACCTGTCCCTGCTCGCCCAGTCCGGCGTGCTCACGCCGCGCTCCGAACCGTACGGCTCGGAGTTGCAGAGCCTGGTGGCGGGCATCGCCACCGGCGTACGCGACGCCCGCCCGCCGGGCCGGCAGGAGCAGGTGCGCTATGAGGTGCGGTGCTTCGATTTCCATCTGCATTCCGGGTCCCGTCCGGCCGAGGAACCGCCGTTCGCCGTCGACGAGCGGCCCGACCTGTCCTTCCGCCTGGTGGCACCACAAGGTGTCGCTCCCCCACCGGCCCATGTCACCGTCAGCCTGCGGGACCTGGTGCTGCACGGCGGTCACACCCTGGGCACGGCCTCGGTACGGATCGACTCCCTCGTCGTCACCCGGCCCGGCGCAGGGCGCGTCCCGTACCGGGCGGCCACCCGCCGCACGATCCGGGCACGCGACGGTGGGCAGCCGCCGGCGGACCACTTCCCGCTGTACGACGGCCCGGTCGGCGGCTTCCTCGACCTGGCCGTCTGGATCTCACCGGACGACGGGGACGAACCGCCCCTCGCCCAGCTCCTGGCCGCGGAGACGGGAGCGGGCGAGACCGGCCGGGCCGTCGCGCTGCTCGCCGCAGCGGACGAAAACACACCGGCGGCCGGCAGCGTGGGAGCCGTCGCCGTCCTCATCAGCACCGGCGCCAGGCTGCTTTCCGGGGCGACCGGTCAGAGTATCGGGGTGTTCCGCACCACCCACCTGCCGCACGAGGGTTTCGGTGCGGCCGGCCCGGGCGGGCGGCATCCGGGGGCGGGGCTGCTGCACGCACCGGGCCTGGCCTTCGCGTACGAGATCGTGGAGAGGCCCAACGGGTCCCGCGGGGACGGGTGACCGGCGGACCCGCGCGGGGACGGGAAACCCGTTGTCTCCGGCCCACCGGTGCCCTACCGTCCCGATCATGCTGCCACCGGTGGAAACGGACGACGACTGGGACGCGATCGTCCCCGACGAGAGCGTGATGCGTCCCGCGGCGGCGGACCTCTGTGCGCGCCTCGGTCTCGCCGGCACACCGCTGACGCGTTTCCCGGACGGGTCGCAGCCGGTCTACGCGGTGGGTGAGGAGCACGTACTCAAGCTGTTCCCCGGAGCCGCCGCCCAGGACGGGGTCGCCGAGGGCCGCGTCCTCACCCATCTCCAGGGGCGGCTGCCGGTACCGACGCCGCTGGTGCGCACCTTCGGTCCGTACGAGAACGGCTGGCAGTACGTCCTGATGTCCAGGCTCCGTGGCGAGAACCTCGCACAGGTCTGGGACCACGTGCCGCAGAACCATCGTGAACGGCTCGTCACCGAGATCGGTCGGACCCTGGCGGTACTGCACTCCCTCAGCCCCGATCCGCTCACGGACGTCCTCGGGCCCGGGGACTGGGGCGCCTTCCTGGACCGCCGGCGTGCCGCCGCGGTGGATCAGCAGCGCTCCCACGGGCTGCCGGACGCCTGGCTGGAGCAGATCCCGGGCTTTCTCGCCGCGGTCCCGCTGCCGCGTGCCCCGCGCCGTTCCCTGCTGCACACCGAGGTCATGCGGCAGCACTTCCTGGTCGATCCCGACGGGTGGCGGCTGGCCGGGCTGTTCGACTTCGAGCCGGCCATGATCGGGGACCGTGCGTACGACTTCGTCGGTGCCGGTCTGTTCGTCACCCGGGGTGAGCCGGACCTGCTGGCCCGGCTCACCAGGGCGTACGGTCACACCTTCGAGCCGTGCGAACTCCTCGCGTACACCTTGCTGCACGTGTACAGCAACCTTCCCTGGTACCTGCGCGAACTGCGCGTACCTGCCGAAGGAACGCTGCATTCGCTCGCGGAGGCGTGGTTCGGCACGGCCGCGGCGCGGGCGCCCGGCATGTAGCACGCCCCCGCTGGTCAGAGCACCCGCACCGCCCGCACGGGCAGGTGCTGCTCGTCGTCGTCCAGGCAGGCGCCGGTGCGCAGGTCGAAGCGCTGCTTGTACATGGGCGAGGTCACCACCGGCACCCCGTCGACCGCCCCGTAGATGCCGCGGGAGATGACATCGGCCCGGGAGACGGGGTCGGTGTCGGAGACGGCGAAGACCTCGCCGTCCGGCGAGCGGAAGAGCGCGACCGGTTCTCCCCCGTCGCCGACGCGGACCGGCACACCGCGCCCCGGTTCGAGTTCCGCCAGCAGGCAGACCGACTGCCAGCCGCCCTCGTCCGTACGGACCTGGACGTGCCCGGGGACGGCCGGGCCGGCGGGGGCGGGGAAGGAACTGGTGAAGCGGCGCAGTTTGGCCGGGTCCTCCAGGACGGCCCGCCACTCGTCGCGGTAGGCGTTCACGTGCCGCTGCATCTGGGATTCCAGTTCGTCGGCCAGTCCCAGGGAGTCGTGCAGGATCACGTCCCGGACGTGGTCGACACCGCCGTCGATGCGTTCCAGCCAGGCCGCGGTGCGTTCCAGGCGGTCCGCGGTGCGGATGTAGAACATCAGGAAGCGGTCGATGACCCGGATCAGTTCCTCGTCGCTCAGGTCCTGGGCCAGGAGGTCCGCGTGGCGGGGTGTGACGCCGCCGTTGCCGCCCACATAGAGATTCCAGCCCTTCGCGGTGGCGATGACGCCGACGTCCTTGCTCTGCGCCTCGGCGCATTCGCGGACGCAGCCGGAGGCGGCCAGCTTCAGTTTGTGCGGGGCCCGCAGTCCGCGGTAGCGCAGTTCCAGCTCCACGGCCATGCCGACGGAATCGCGCTGCCCGAAACGGCACCAGCGGGAGCCGGCGCAGGATTTCGCGGTGCGCAGGGACTTGCCGTACGCGTGGCCCGATTCGAGACCGGCGTCGACCAGCCTGCGCCAGATCTCCGGGAGCTGGTCCACGGTGGCCCCGAACAGGTCGATGCGCTGACCGCCGGTGAGCTTGGTGTAGAGGCCGAATTCGCGGGCGATCTCGCCGAGCACGACGAGGTGGTCCGGGCTGATCTCGCCGGCCGGCAGGCGGGGCACCACGGAGTAGGTGCCGTCCTTCTGGAGGTTGGCGAGGAAGAGGTCGTTGGTGTCCTGCAGCGCGGCCTGCTCGCCGTCCAGGATGTGGTGCAGTCCCAGATCCGGGCCGAGGGTGGCGAGGAGTGAGGCGACGGTCGGGCGGCAGACCGCGCAGCCGTGCGGCGGCTTGCCGTCCGGGCCGGGAACGCCGTACTCCCGTGCCAGGCGCGAGAAGCTGTCGATGCCGGTCACCCGGATGATCTCGTACAGCTCCCGGCGGGTCCGCATGAAGTCCGGGCACAGCCCGCCGGGCCCCGTCTCGACGCCGTCGGCCGCCAGTTGCGCTTCCATGACCGACGTCACGGCGCCGACACAGCCGCCGCACTGGGTGCCGGCGCCGGTGGACTTCTTCACCGCGGCCAGGTCGTGCGCACCGCCCCGGACGGCGTCGCGCAGCGCCTTCTTGGTGACACCGTTGCACGAGCAGATCACCGCGTCGTCGGGCAGCACCGCGGTGGTGTCCACCGGGCCCGTCTCGTCGGCGGGCAGCAGGAAGGAGGCGGCGGGGCCGGGCAGCTGGGCTCCCACGAGGGGGCGCAGGGTGCCGTACGCGTCCGCGTCCCCGACCAGGATGCCGCCCATCAGCTTCCCGTCCGGGCCGAGCACCAGCTTCTTGTAGACCCCGGAACCGGAGTCGGCCCAGAGCACCGAGTCGCCGGCGTCCGGGGCGAAGGGGTCGCCGAAGGAGGCGACGTCCGCGCCCAGCAGCTTGAGTTTGGTGGAGGTGTCGGCGCCGGTGAAGCTGCCTTCCCCGCCGGTCAGGGTGTCCGCCAGGGCTTCCGCCATCCGGTAGCCGGGCGCGACGAGCCCGTACACCTTGCCGTCGGCGGCACGGGCGCACTCACCGAGCGCGTAGACCTCCGGCGCGGAGGTGCGGCAGCGGGTGTCGATGACGATTCCGCCGCGGTCCGCGACGTCGAGGTCGGCCGTCCTGGCGAGTTCGTCGCGGGGCCGGACGCCCACGGAGAAGACGATGAGGTCGGCCTGGACGCTTCCGCCGTCGGACAGCGACAGGCCGCGCACCCGTCCGTCCGCGCCGGTCCACACCTCGGTGATCGCCGTGTCCGTGTGCACATGCACACCCATCGCCTCGACGGTGCGGGCCAGGACGTCGGCGCCGCCCGTGTCCACCTGACCGGGCATCAGCCGGGGCGCGGCCTCCACCACGCTGGTCTCCAGGCCGAGTGAGCACAGGGCACCCACCGCCTCCAGGCCCAGCAGCCCGCCGCCGACGACGGCCGCGGTACGGGCACCGCGCGCCGCCTCCCGGATGGCGCGGACGTCCTCGACGGTGCGGTAGACGAAGCATCCGGGCGCGTCCCGGCCGGGCACCGGGGGGATGAAGGCGTACGAGCCGGTGGCCAGCACCAGCGCGTCGTAGTGCCACGCCGCGCCCCTGCGCGTGGTCACCGTACGGGTGGCGGTGTCGACGGCGGTGGCGGGGTCACCGAGGCGCAGCGTGATGTCGTGCTGTTCGAAGAAGTCGGGTTCGGCGAGGTTCAGTTCTTCCGGGGTGGTGCCGGTGAACAGCGAGGACAGGTGGACGCGGTCGTAGGCGCGGCGCTCTTCCTCGGCGAGGACCACGACGCGCCACCGCCTGCCGTCGCCCATGCCGTCCGGGCTTCCGGCTCCGCCTGTGCCGTCCGGGCCGGCCAGCGCGTCCCGTACGGCCAGCTCTTCCAGCAGCCGTTGGCCGACCATGCCGTGACCGACGAGAACCAGGGTGGGCCGGTCGGTGGATGACACCATGAGAGCACTCCTGCCAGCTGCTTGGCGACGGGACGCGTATTTCCGTTTTTCACGACTGCCGCCCGGAGCCCGCGCCTTCTCAGACCGCAGCGCTTTCAGGCTATGCCCGCCCCGCGCCTGCACCCCGCGCCGAACGGCCTCTTGATCGGGGCCGGTCGTCCTTGGGCAACCGGGACCAGCAGTGCCTTATCGCGGCGACAGGACGCCATTAGCGTGACCGCATGGCCTCCCTTTCCCCTGTATTGATTGCTGCCGCACACGGCAGTCGCGAGGCCCGGGCACAAACGGAGACGAACCGGTTGCTGGCGCGAGTGCGCGCATTGCGTCCCGCTCTGCGGGTGGAAACCGCGTTCTTCGACATTCACCGCCCCACGGTCGACGAAGCCGTGGCCGCCCTGAAAGGCGCACCCGCGATTGTGGTGCCCCTGTTGCTGGGAGCGGGCTTTCATTTCACCGTGGACCTTCCCGCACTGCTCGGGCCCGCGCGCGCCGCGAAACCGCTGGCGCCGCACCCGCTGCTGACCGAAGCCCTCGTGCACCGTCTCCAGGAGGCCGAGTCGCACGCCGGTTCCCCGGCGGACGCCGTCGTCCTGGCCGCCGCGGGCTCACGGCGGCCGGGTGGCAACGACAGCTGTCACGCCGCTGCCCGGGCCCTGAGCACCAGCCTGTACGCCCGGCGAGGCGGCCCCGTTCCGGTACGTCCGGCCCTGCTGTGCGGCGGCCCGGAGGAGGACCGGACCGTGGCCCGTACGGCACAGGACCTGAGGGCCGAGGGCCGTACCCGTATCGCGGTCCTCCCCTACCTGATGGCCACCGGCCGCTTCTCCGACCGCCTCGCCGTGGAGACCGACCGGGCGGGGTGCATGTGCGCCGCCCGCCCGCTCGGGGCCCAGGCCGCCCTGGCCCGCCTTGTTCTCGCCCGGTTCGACGAATGCGCCCGGCTTTCCACGGCGGAGAATGGTGCTGTTGCCCGGTGATGCTCTTGCCCGGTGATCCGATGAGGCCTACCGGACGTGTCGCACAAAGCCGAGCGTCGTTGACTGCGTAACGGTCCTGTCCGGCCGTTCAGCCGTCTCAGAAAAGGATGAACGATGCGTGTCTTCCGTCCAGTCGTCGTAGCCCTCGCGGGGCTCACCTTCGCCGCGACCCTCTCCACGGGCGAGGCATCCGCCGCGAAGGGGTCATTCATCTGGCTGGGGCCGAAGGGCAAGTCGTACGTTGTCGACAACCCGCCGAACGGCCGGTGCTTGACAATGGGACAGCATGCGCGCGGCGCCCACAACGCGACGAAGACGCCGGCCGTCCTCTATTCCGGAAGGAAGTGCAAGGGGCGGGCCACCCCGCTCGCGCCGGGGAAGCAGGCACCGCGCAACGCGGCCTTCTCCAGCGTGCGCTTCGGCTGACGAAGCGTCGGCTCGCACACCGCCGTCAGGCCGGCCCCCTCGAAAGTTCCGCGCGCCGACGCCGTCTCCGACCCGGTGGGGGCCGGTGACCCGCAAGTGGCGGGCGGGGGGGCCAGGACTTGGTGCAGCCGAAGTCGGCGTTGATCCCGGCCCGGAGGCCGAAGGCTCCTCGGTGGGTGGCGGGCCAGGTGCCGGAAGGCCGTTGGTCCCCCGGCGCGGGACCTTGGGGCCGTCCCCACGGTGCCCGTCGTGCCCGGAGAGTGGGGATCGGACGTACTCCCGTTCCTGCCTCAGGAGGCTCGTATGCCCGGGATCATCACCGTCGGCCTGGACGGAACCGATCACAGCCTCGCCGCGGCCGACTGGGCAGCCGCCGAGGCCGTACGCCGCGGAGCGCGCCTGCGGCTGGTGCACGCGTGGATATGGCGTCCCTTGGACGTACCGGTCGCGGCGGACGAGGAGGTGCAGCGCCGCTGGGCCGCGGACGTGCTGCGGGAGGCCGCGGACCGGGTGGCCGAGAACTTCCCCGAGCTGCCCGTCACCCGGGAGATCCTGGCGGCCGAGACCATTGCGGCCCTGCTCACCGAGGCCGCCGCGGCAGACCTGCTGGTCCTGGGCTCACGCGGGCACGGCACGCTGGTCGGCTACCTGCTCGGCTCCGTGGGCCTGCAGGTGCTGCGGCAGACGGCCACCCCCGTGGTCCTCGTGCGCGGCCCGCGTCCCGACGAGGCGGGGCAGCCGCGGGACGAAGTGGTGGTAGGGGTGCAGGACGCTCTGGAGAGCGACCCGGTCCTGGAATTCGCCTTCGCGGCGGCCGCGGCCCAGGGGGCGAGCCTGCGGGCGGTACGGGCCTGGAACATCCCGCCGGTACTGGTGTGGGGCGGCGAAGCCATGCGGGCGGCCGACGACGCCGGCGGCCTGGAGCCGCTGGAGCGCAAACGGCTGGCCGACGTCGTACGGCCGTGGCGGGAACGCTTCCCCCAGGTGGAGGTCGTCGAACACGTCGAGATGGGCGGCGCGGGGCAGGTCCTGCTGGCCGGCAGCGCCCGCGCCCGCCTCCTGGTCGTGGGCCGCCGCAGCCCGGGCCGCCACGACCTGAGGAAGATCGGCGCGGTGGCGCACGCGGCGCTGCACCACGCGCCGTGCCCGGTGGCCGTGGTGCCCCACCCGTAAAGCCTGCGCACCCGCACGCATCCCGGCCGGACGCGCGGACCCCCGACACAGCAGACACAGCAGACACAGCAGACACGACAGCAGACACGGACTTCGACGACACGGCCCTCATCAGGGTCCGTTCGGCCCTGTCCCCGGAAGTCTGCCTCGGAGAGGCTGGCAGTCAGGCAACGAGTGCCCGGACGAGCGCCGCCGGAGCAGAGAGTGTGCAGCATGAACCACGAAGACGCACAGCAGGTCGAGGAACGCCGTGAGCCGGTGGCTCCCCGGGAGATGCAGCAGCTGCCCCGGGCCGAAGCGCTGCGGCTGCTGGGCAGCGTCCCGCTCGGCCGGCTCGTGTTCACCCAGAACGCCCTGCCCGCCATCCGCCCCGTCAACCATCTCCTCGACGGGGAGGACATCGTCGTCCGGCTCAACGACGGGGCGACCCTCACCTCGATCGCGCCGCCCGCGGGCGAGGCGGGCCTCGTGGTCGCGTACGAGGCCGACGCCATCGATCCGCTCACCCACCTGGGCTGGAGCGTCATCGTCACCGGATACGCCCGGCTGGTGGCCGAACCGGCACAGGTGGCCCGCTACGAGGACCTGCTGCGGCCCTGGGTGGCGCAGACCACGAACGGCGTCCTGCGCATCCAGCCGGACCTGGTCACCGGTTTCCGGCTGGTGGCGCAGCCCGCGGTCGTGGTGTGCGCCGCGGGCGGCGAGGGGCGGTGAGGTCTCGGTTCCCGGTGGCTCCCGGTGGCTCCCGGCGACTTTCATGAGCCTCTTCTGAAGGCTGGTCGGGGTCTTGTCGCACCGAATGGCGAGGCCGCGTCACTGGTCCAAGCGGTTGATGCACCCGCTCAAGATCGAAACTGCGGAGATGGCCTTGCCACCAGCGGTCCACCTCGGCGGCTGTGGCGCCGGTGCGGGAGGACCACAACCACACCGGCGGCGCGTCCCGTTCTTTCGACAGGTGCTCGACCTCCAGCCGGATCGAAGTGCCCTCGGTGGCAGGCGGTTCGCCGGAGTGGTCGAGCCAGGCCGGGCGGTGGGTCGGGTCAGCCGGGTGCACCCGGTCCCACGCCTGGGCCTCGGACGAGAACTCACGCATCACACGGAACACGATCGCGCGAGGACCACCCCGACTACCGCAGCCTGCGGCAATTTGCCCCAAGTCGGAACCTGTTCGAGGTGGTGGCACCATGTACGGCATGACGATCAACCGAAAGATCCATGCCGCGTAAACGGCCAGGACGCATCCGGGCCGACCTCCCGCGTCGGCGCCGGACACAGGGCACCACCACGGTCATAAAGGGTCTCTCCTCGCGAGCACTGGCTGAGACAGGCCGCCTTGAGCGCACCCGGAACCACCTGGAACCGGGAGACGTCGGCAAGGCCGTACGCCTGTGGAAGAACTACGTCCACCGCCCGAAGCGAGAGCTGTGGCACGACTTCGACCATCTCCGGCACGACGACAAGTGGTCCGACCTTCACTGGCACTGCTGTGGAAACCCGCTCGAAGCCCGAGAACTCCTCGGCATCGTGCTGCAAGCCCTGCCCCATCACGGAGCCCGAGAGCTCCGAAAGGCCATCAGCAGGCTCGACGCCTTCTGGACCTTGCCCTCACTCCCCTCAGTGACAGACGAGAGATGAAGAACAGGCTCAACGGTTCCGGCGACGGGTGGGGCCCGTACTCGGTTGCCGCCGTCCCTCACCGGTCCTGTGCCGGCGCTCCGGCGGCGGCCGTGAGCCGGTCGCCGAGGGCGCTTCTCCGGTACAGCACATGCCGTCCGTCGCGTGTCCTGGTGACCAGTCCGGTGGCGTGCAGGACGCGCAGGTGCTGGGAGACAGCGCTCGAGGTGACCCTGAGGCGGCGGGCGAGTTCCACGGTCGGCAACGGCTCTTCGAGGAGGCTGAGCAGTCTCGCCCGGGCGGCGCCGAGCAGGGATGCCAGGGCGGCCGTATCGACGGCCGGTACCTCCGGGCTCCACAGCGTGGCCACGCCCCGGCTGGGATAGACCAGGCTCGGCGCCTCGTCCGGGCTGACGGGAGGCGCGGGCTTGTGGGCGAACACGGACGGGAGGAGCAGCAGTCCCCGCCCGGACACCGCGACCCGGTGCCGACTGATCATCTTGTGGACGTGCAGCTCGCCGTCCTGCCAGCGCAGGTTCGGGTGCATGTCGGCGAAGAGCAGCCGGGCGCCTCCCAGGGCGAGCTGACGGGCGCGGTAGGTCATGTCGGCTTCCAGCACCAGTCGCATCTGCGGCCACAGCGACTCGATGGCCACCTTCCAGTACTGCCGCAGGAGATCGCAGAGAGCATCGCGGAGTCCGGCGACAGGTGCGTCGTCGGTTCGGGTGGCGTCGCGAAGAGCCTCGGGAAGAGGGTCGGGGTCGTGCGCGAGCAGCAGGTCGTGGCGGACCCTGGCGGGAGGCACCTGGCGGACGACGGAGAGTTCTTCGTGGAAGGCCGGCGCGAAGCTCGTGGGATTCGGTGTCAGGAAGTCGGGGAGAGTACGCCGCTGCGCGACCAGGGACATCAGCAGACCGGTGTCGAGCGCGCCCAGCTTGCCGAGTACGGACCTGCGCCAGGGCAGGTGCAGCGCGGACAGGCCCGGATCCTGCAGCACCCGCAGGCTGAACAGGGTCTCGTGCAGGGGCGACAGGGCGAAACGGGTGTCCGCGAGGTCCTCTACACCGAGCACAAAACTGATCATTAAGCCATACGCTACATCGATTGGCGTTGCGGCGTCGATGCCGTGGAATTCCGCGCATGGCACTCACAACTCAAGGGCGCAGTAGAGCGTTTGATGCCGGGACGGCGTGCGGCACCGGCGCAGCGGCGGTCGTAGGGACCACCTCCCCGTCAGGCCGGTGGACCGGAGAATGAACCGCCGAACGCTCCTGATCATGGCTGTCACTTGTGCCGTGGCGGTCGGCAACATCTACTTCCCGCAGGCCATCGGTCCGCTTGTCGCCACCGGGCTGCACGTGTCACCCGATGCGGCCGCTGTGGTGGTGACCGCCACCCAGATCGGCTACACGGCCGGGATGGTCCTGCTCGTACCGCTCGGTGACCGGCTGCCGCACCGCTCCTTCCTCGTCGCCCTGCTCGCCCTGACGGGCCTGGCGCTGCTCGCCGCCGGTTGCGCACCGGCTCTGCCGCCCCTCATCGCCGCCGGCACCCTCGTCGGTCTGACCACGGTGGGCGCGCAGATCGTCGGCCCCCTGGCGGCCGGTCTCGTGGGCGCCGACCGCCGAGGAGCGGTCCTCGGCACCCTGCTGAGCGGATCGACCGGCGGCATGCTGCTGGCCCGGACCTTCAGCGGGACGCTCGGCGAGTGGCTGGGCTGGAGGGCCCCCTATCTGGTCGCCGCGGTCCTGGCGCTGCTCCTCGCCACCGTCCTGGCGTTCGCGGTGCCGAGGACGACCCCGTCGTCCCGCCGGCGGTACACAGTCCTCCTGTCCGAGCCGCTGCGCCTGCTACGCGCCGAACCGGACCTGCGCCGCTCGCGCTTCTACCAGGCAAGCGTCTTCGCCGGCTTCTCCGCGGTCTGGACCTGTCTGGCGCTCCTGCTCGCCGGGCCCGCCTACGGGCTGGGCGCCCAGGCGGTGGGATTGATCGCTCTGGTCGGCGCGGCCACCATGCTCTGCACCCCGCTCGCCGGCCGCCTGGTGGACCGTCACGGCCCCGACCCGGTGAACCTCGTCTGCCTGCTCGGCGTTCTCGCCTCGGCCGCCGTCCTCGCCGCCGGCGCCCGGGGCGGCGCGCCCGGCCTGGCCGCCCTCGTCCTCGGCACACTGCTCCTCGACATCACGATGCAGTCCGGTATGGTCGCCAACCAGGTCCGCGTCTACGCCGTACGCGCCGACGCCCGCAGCAGGCTCAACACCGCCCACATGACCTGCGCCTACCTGGGCGGCAGCGCGGGTTCCTGGCTCGGCGTACGCGTATGGAGCCAGGCCTGCTGGCGAGGAGTGTGCGCACTCGTCGCCCTGCTCACCGCACTCGCCCTGGCCCGCCACCTTCTGGCACTGCGCACCGCGAAGGCACTCCAGGGGTGAGCTCTTCAGGACGAGGGTGCGGTCGGCTGTCCGTCACGTCTTCGCGGACAGCGGAGCGCGCCACACCACCTGGCTTCCGCCGCCGGTGGGTGTGCGGATCTCCATCGTGCCGTTCACCCTGTCCGCGCGTTCGGCCAGGTTGCCCAGGCCGCTGCGCCGGCCGGTGGCCGGGATGCCTCTGCCGTTGTCCGTCACGGTCAGTACGACCTCGTCGCCGGTGGCCTGGAGGGCCACCTCGACCCGGGTCGCGTGGGCGTGCCGGGCCGCGTTGCTCAGGAGTTCGGTGAGGGCCGCCACGACGTGGTCGGCGACCTGGGCCGGTACGTCCGTGTCCAGGAGGCCCTCCATGCTCAGGCGGGGCGGGAAGCCCAGCGCCGTGCCGGCCTCCCCCACGGCACGCGCCACGCGGGCCCGCAGGCTCGGTCCGTTGTCCTCCTCCCTGATCCGGAGACCGAAGATCGTCGAGCGGATGATCTTGATGGTCTCGTCCAGGTCGCCCACCGCCCGGGTGACCCGCTCCGCCGCGCCGGCGTGCTCGACCAGCCGGGCGGCGCTCTGCAGCGTCATGCCGGTGGCGAACAGCCGCTGGATGGCCAGGTCGTGCAGGTCGCGGGCGATACGGTCGCGGTCCTCCAGCAGAGCGAGCTGTTCGGCATCGCGCCGGCGCTCGGCGAGTTCCAGGGCGAGGGCCGCCTGCCCGGCGAACGCGTGCAGCGGTTCCAGCTCCCCTTCGGTGAACACCGCCTCGCCCTCGGCGCGCGCCAGCAGGAGCACACCCCGGGCGCTGCCGCCCTCGCTGTCCAACGGCACGGCCACCGCGGGCCCCAGGCCGTCGAACCGCCAGGGTTCTGCGGCGTAACGGTCGTCGCCGGCCAGGCCGGTCGTGGTGACCGGTCCCCCCGCGGTGAGGGCGGCGCCGGACAGCGTGCCGTCGACCGGTACCACCAGCCCGCGGCGCTTCTCGCCGTGCCCGCCGAGCGCCAGCTCGACGACCAGGTCGCCGGTGTCGCGCATGGGGACACAGACGTCCGCGAGCCGGGCCCGGGTGATCTCCTGCGCCCGGCGGGCGATCAGCTCCAGGACCTCCAGGCGCGGCATGCCGGAGAACAGGCTGTTGGTGATCTCCGCGCCCGCCTTCAGCCAGCGCTGCTGGCGCTGGGACCCCTCGTAGAGCCGGGCGTTGTCGATCGCCACGCCGGCGGCGACCGACAGGGTGGCGATGACCGACTCGTCCTCCGCGTCGAAGTCGTGCCCGCCGCGCTTGTCGGTGAGGTAGAGGTTGCCGAAGACCTCGTCGCGCACCCGGATCGGCACGCCCAGGAAGGTGCGCATCGGCGGGTGGTGGGCGGGAAATCCGTAGGACGACGGGTGGGCGCCGAGGTCGGTGAGCCGCAACGGTTCGGGGTTGCGGATCAGTTCGCCCAGCAGGCCGTGGCCGGCCGGCAGCGGCCCGATCGCAGCGACTTCCTCGGGGGTGAGGCCGACGGTGAGGAACTGCGAGAGCCGCTTGCCGTCCGGGCCGATCACGCCCAGTGCCGCGTACTCCGCGTCGACCAGCAGCGCGGCGGCTTCGACGATGCGCCGGAGCACTTGGGGCAGGGCCAGTTCCCGCCCCACCGAGACCACGGCCTCCAGGAGGCTGTGCACCCGGTCCCGGGTGCCGCGCGCGGCGTCGATGCGTGCCTGCAGTTCCTCCAGCAACTCGTCCAGTCGCATCTGCGGCATCCGCGACAACGGCTCCTGCGTGCCCACCGGTCCTCCTTCTTCGGTCGCCCGCCGTACCTGGTCAGCGTATCTCTGTTCGATCAGCGGGTTCGGACCGCCGGGGCCGCCCGCGCCCGTCCGTACCGTGCGCGTGCCGTGCCGGAGAGGTGCCGTACCGGGGGCGAGTGGCCCTCGTACGAAGGCGGATGGACCCTGCTCGCCGGCCCCGCCCTCGGCAAGACTTGATCGGCGGGGAGAAAGCGGGCGGCCCGGAGGCCGGGCCCGTGAGGCACCGACGGAGGGAGGTATCGCCGTGCAGAACCACACCGTGGCCGAGGTGATGACGTGGGAGGTCGTACAGGCCCGCCCGGACACCCCGGCCAGGGAGCTGGCCCGGCTGCTCGACGTCCACCGGATCAGCGGCCTGCCGGTGGTGGACGGTGACGGCAAGGTCATGGGGGTCGTGTCCCGGACGGACCTGCCGGCGCCCCCCGGCGGCCGGACGGTCGGCAGGCCGGCTGCCGCCGGCCTGCCGCGTCCGGTAAGGCACCGTCCGGCCGGCACCGGCAGGCGTGCCGCCTGCGCTACGACCGCGGGCGAGGTGATGACGACACCGGCGGTCACCGTGCACCCGGAGCACCGCGTCGTTGACGCCGCGCGCATCATGCAGCGCCGGCACGTCGACCGGCTGCCCGTCGTGGACGAGGAGGACCGCCTCATCGGCATCACCACCCGCCGCGACCTGCTGCGGGTCTTCCTGCGGCCGGACGAGCAGATCCGCGCGGAGGTGGTCGGCGAGGTGCTGGGCCGCGCCCTGGAGGTGCCGCCGGACGAGGTGCGGGTCTCGGTACGGGACGGCCTGGTGACCCTGGTGGGGACGCTCGTGCACGAGGAGGACATCCCGGCCGCGATCGGCCTGACCTGGCGGGTGGACGGTGTGGTGGGCGTGGTCAGCCGCCTGGTCCCGCGCGCGGGCGAAGGGAGCGCACCGCACGGCGAGTCCTTACGGCGTACGTGGGAGTGACGGGCCGGCCCGGCCGCGCCCGGCGCCACGCCGTACGGCCGGGGAGCCGGGCCTCGTCGGGTCACGCGCCGGGCGCCGATGGCCGCTTCAGCGCGGCGTCGCGGAGGCCGGGCCCGTGCGGGGGTCTTGGCCGGCCGCGAGCGCCTGGGCGGCGATGACCGCGGCCTGGACCCGGCGTTCCACGCCGAGCTTGGCCAGCAGGCGGGAGATGTTGTTCTTGACCGTCTTCTCCGCGAGGAAGAGCCGCTTGCCGATCTCCCGGTTGGTCAGCCCCTCGCCCACCAGCACCAGGATCTCCCGCTCCCGGTCGCTCAGCCCCGGCAGGCCGGCCGGCTGCGGTTCCTCGCGCCGGTGCTCGCCCCGCAGCCGGGCCATGACGCGGGCAGTGGCACCGGCGTCGAGCAGCGACTGGCCCGAGGCGACCGTCCGTACGGCGTTGACCAGGTCGGTACCGGTGATCTGCTTGAGCACGTAACCGGCCGCCCCGGCCATGATCGCATCCAGCAGCGCCTCCTCGTCGTCGAACGAGGTCAGCATCAGACACACCAGGTCCGGCATGCGTGAGCGCAGCTCGCGGCAGACGCTCACCCCGTCGCCGTCGGGCAGCCTGACATCCAGGATCGCCACCCGCGGGCGGAGGGCGGGGACGCGCACCAGCGCCTGCTCGGCGGTGTTCGCCTCCCCCACCACGGTCAGATCCGGTTCGGCGTCCAGGAGGTCGTGCACGCCGCGGCGTACCACCTCGTGGTCGTCGAGCAGGAAGACGCTGACCGGTGCCTGCGTCCGGGCGTCGGCCGGGTTTTCCGTCATCACACAGCTCCGATGTTCCTGATCCGGCCCGCCCCCACAGGCGGCGCCAGGTGCAGCCTGCCGCACGCCAGGGCCGAAGAGCCAGGGCCGGACGGCCCTTCTTCGCGCCGCATCCGGACAGCGGTCCGGGCCGGATGCCCGCGCGACCACGATCACCGGGTGCGCCCCCCGGCCGGGGAGGGCAAGCGCCCAGACGCGCGTCGCGGCTGCGGTGGACGGCGTACGGGCGGGTGAGGTATCCCAGCGGCGCGGTGAGCATGGGGGACGAGCCGGGTGAACGGCCAGACCGCGAACAGGGCCGGCGCGCTGAGCGCGTGGAGCTGGTACAGCAGCGGCACGCCGCTCATCAGCGCCGGATCGGGCCGCAAGGAGAGGACCGGCCGGAACCAGGGGGAGAGCGTGGTGCGGTAGTCGTATCCCGCGCCGGCGATGTTGGCGTCCACCGTCGCGGCCGGGCCCTCGGCCGGCGTGCCGTCCGTGCCGGGGTGCTGCTCCGGCCGGGTTCCGGTACTCACCGCGCCGCTCCGCTTCCGGGCACGCAGGCCCGTTCGTATCGTGATCGGTTCATCGCGAACGGCTCTGGAGCGCTGTCCACGCGAATGACGGGCACCTCATCAGCAGCGGAGCGCCTGCCGGTCAGCGAGGGCGAGCGCTGAGCGCCGTCGTGATCGCCTCGGCCGCCCGCCGGCCGCCCTCGACGCAGCCGGTGATGCCGACACCGTCGTACGCGGCTCCGCAGACCGCCAGCGTGCCGAGCCCTTCGACGTGCTCCAGCACGCGGGCCGCCCGGGCGACGTGGCTGACGGTGTACTGCGGCAGGCCGGTGGCCCAGCGGGTGACGGCCGTGTCGCACGGAACGGCCGCCAGGCCGGTCGCCTCGTGCAGCTCGGCGCGCGAACGGGCCACCATTTCCTCGTCGTCGAGGCGCAGGGCGGTGTCCTCCCCGTACCGGCCGACCGATGTGCGCACCACGGCCTTGTCCGGTGCGCCCTGCCACGCCCACTTGTTGCTGAGGAACGTGGACGCCTTGATGAGGCGGCCGTCCACCGGAGGGACCAGGAAGCCGCTGCCCCGCAGGCCGTCCGGCAGGTCCGCCCGGTCGTAGACCAGGGTGACCAGGGCCGTGTCCGCGTACTCGACGGTGCGCAGTGCGGCGGCCGCGGCCGGCACCTCGTCGGCCAGCAGCCGCGCGGCAGCGGGCGCCGGCACGGCGAGCACGACCGCGTCCGCTTCGAGCCGCTGTTCGCCACCGGCGTCCCGTGCCGTCAGCCGCCATCCGTGCGCGGTACGGCGCAGCGTACGGGCCGCGGTGGCGGTACGGATGTCCACGCCCGCGGACCGGCAGGCCCGGGCGACGGCCAGGGGCAGGCGTCCCAGGCCGCCCCGTACGCTCCGGAACGGGGGCAGGGCGACGCGGCGGCTCGGTGACCGGGGTCCTGCATCGCCGGGCTCCGGTTCGCGCATGCGGCGGATGCCGTCGAGCAGGGACCGCTCCTCGCGGGCGACGGGGAGCAGGTGCGGCAGGGCGGCGCGCAGGGAGATGCGGTCGGCGTGCCCCGCGTACACGCCGCCGAGCAGGGGTTCCACGAGGCGGTCGACCACTTCTCGGCCCAGCCGGGCAGCCACGTACCGGCCTACGGCGATGTCGTCGCCGACTTCCGTGCGCGGAAGGCACGGTTCCTGGCGGGCGCGCGCAAGGCCGTCGGGGGACAGCACCCCGCAAGCGGCCAGGGCTTCGAGGTCCGTGGGAATGCCCATCATGTGCCCCTGGGGCAGGGGGCGCAGCGCGCCTCGGGTCCACAGGGAAGCCTCCGTCGTGACCGGTGGCTCCAGCTCGTCCTCCAGCCCCGCTTCCCGGGCCAGTTCCACGGCGGACGGCTGCCGGACGAAGACCGCCTCGGCCCCCAGGTCCACGGGGACACCGCCCACCTCCGCGCTCAGGAGTTTGCCGCCGAGCCGGCCGGCGGACTCCAGCAGCGTCACCCGGCCCCCGCACCCGGTGCCGCCGGCCGCGCCGCTGAGGCGGGCGGCCGCGGCCAGTCCGGCGATGCCGCCGCCGACCACCACGACGTGCGGCCGCGTCTCCTCCGGGCCAGGCGGTGTGGAGGCGGGCCGGGGGTGCGGGACGACGGATGCGTTCATCGGGGTGCACTGCCTTTCTGAGAGTGTTTCAGGGGTTCCGCGTGGGGCCGCCGGAGGTTGACCGGCCCGGTTCCGCCGACGAGGTGGCGTGGCGTCGGCCCGCTCACGCGGTGCCGGCCTGGGCGGCGGCCCGCCGGACGCGGGTGACGGCGAACGCCAGGGCGACGGCCGAGACCAGGGCCAGCAGGAGCAGGCCCAGGGCGTAGCTCCCCGAGGCGCTGAGGATCCCGCCCATGACCAGCGGGGGGATGAATCCGCCCAGGCCGCCTGCGGCTCCGACCACGCCGGTGACCGAGCCGACTTTGCTCGCCGGTGCCAGGAGGGCCACCAGGGCGAAGGTGGCGCCGCTGCCCGCGCCGAGCGCGGCGGCCATGGCCAGGAAGGCGAGGGTGCCCAGCGGGGCGAGCGGCGGGGTCGTCGACTGTACGGCGGCGCCCACGACGACGATGGCCAGGGTTGCGGTGAGGATGCGGGCCGAGCCGATCCGGTCCGACAGCCAGCCGCCGACCGGGCGCATGGCCACCGCCAGCAGGACGAAGCCGGCCATCCGGTCGGCGGCGTCGGCCTGGCCCAGTCCGTAACCGGTCTTCAGGTAGGTCGGCAGGTAGACCGAGAAGGCGACATAGCCGCCGAACGTCACGGCGTACAGGGCGGATGCCTGCCAGGTGACGGGCAGGCCTACGGTGTCGGCCAGGCGGCGGGCCAGCGGTTCGCCCGGCACGGTGCGGCCGGGCGCGTCCCGCAGCAGTACGGCGGCCAGCAGGGCGTAGACCGCGAGCGCCGCCGCGGTGATCAGGAACGGGTTGGCCATGCCGTGCGCGTCGACCAGCTTGACGGTGGTCAGCGCGCTGACGGCGGTGCCGCCCATGCCGGCGCCGAAGACGCCGATCGCCAGCCCGCGCCGCTCCGGCGGGAACCAGCCGCTGACGAACGGCACACCGACGGCGAAGGCCGTGCCCCCGATGCCCAGGAAGAATCCGCCGACCAGCAGGGCGGCCAGCGAGGAGTGCCCGAACAGGCCCAGGTAGAGCACGGGCACGATCGTCGCGGCGGACACCAGCGGGAACATCACCCGGCCGCCGAACCGGTCGGTCAGCGCCCCCACCGGGATCCGTCCCAGCGACCCCACCACGACCGGCACGGCCACCAGCAGGGACTGCTCGAACGAGCTGAGCGCCAGGGTCTCCTTGAAGCGCGGCCCCAGCGGGCTCAGCAGCGCCCACGCCCAGAAGTTGACGGCGAATCCCAGCGTGGCCAGCGTGAGCATCAGCCAGGGGCGGCCGGCCGGGGAGGTACGGCCTGCTGCCTTCGCTGGTGCGGCGCCGACGGTTTCCTCAAGCGGGCACATCGTGTACCTCTCGTTCGCGTCGTTCCGGAAGCCGCCCGGGTGCGGGACCCGCGTCCCGCGGCCGTCACGCGGCTCCCGTCTTTCAGGTTCATCGGACCCGCCCACCCGAGGACGGGCCATTCGCCCCGCGCGTGCGGAGCCGGGGCTACCGGGGCGCCCGGGACCCGATCAGGTCGCGCCGGTCGCGAGCGGGGGCGGCGGGGTGCCTGCCGGACGCCGGAGCGGCTGTCTTGCGCCGGTAGACCAGGTACGGGCGGCGCAGGTAGCCGACGGGGGCGCTCCACACGTGGACGAGGCGGGTGAAGGGCCAGGCCGCGAAGAGCAGGCACGCGGTCAGGGCGTGCAGCTGGAACAGCAGGGGCGCGCCGGAGACGGCCTCGGGCTGCGGTTGCAGCAGGAACAGTCCGCGGAACCAGACCGATACGGTGGCGCGGTAGTCGTACCCGCCGCCGGCGATGTTGTGGACGACGGTGGCGGCGATGCCCAGCAGCACGGTCGCGGCCAGCAGCGGGAAGAGCAATTTGTCGCTGGGGCTGGTCCGGGTGCGGATGCGCGGGGCGAGCAGGCGCCGGGCGCTGAGCATGCCCAGGCCCACCACCATGGCCGCGCCGGCCACGGAGCCGAGGGCGACCGCCATGGTGTGGTATGCGTGCTCGCCGATGCCCACCGCCGTGGTCCAGGAGGCGGGGACGGCCAGGCCCACGACGTGTCCGGCGATCACGGCGAACGCGCCGAAGTGGAACAGCGGGCTGCCCCAGCGCAGCCAGCGGTGTTCCAGCAGTTGGCTGGTGCGGCTGGTCCAGCCGAACTGGTCCTTGCGGTAGCGCCAGACGTGCCCGACGACGAAGACGGCCAGGCAGGCGTAGGGGATGGCGACCCACAGCAGCAGGCCGGTGCCGTTCGTCGCGGTGAGGGGGCTGCTGGAGGCGCTCATCGGCGGGTCTCCGAATCCATGGGGCCGGTCAGAGGGGGCATCAGGGTCGGCCGGGCCGGCGGGGGCGGTACGAACGTGCCGGGCGGGGCGAAGCCGTTGCCGCTGTACGGATCGAGGCCGACGTCCTCGGCGGGCGGTCCTTCGGCTGCCAGCCTGGCCACCGCCTCCAGGTCGGCGGTGCCGGCGGGCGGAAGCAGGGACAGCAGCGCCGACAGCGGTCCGGCGTACGGGGACCCCACGTCCGACAGGGCGTGGTGGATGAGTTGCAGGCCGCGCCGGTGCCGGCGCAGCGGCGCTTCTCCGGTGCGCGGCCCGGCCAGTGCGGCGAATTCCAGGACGACGGGCAGGTGGTCGGGGAGTTCGCCGCTGTCGGCGCTCCAGCCGGCGGCCCGGTAGGTCTGGGCGAGGGTGAGCAGGGCCATGCCCCGCCGGCGGGTGTCGCCGTGCAGGTAGTACGTGAGGTAGAGGCTGCTTTTACGGCGCAGGTCGAAGACCTCTACGTAGTGGCTCTCCAGCGCCTCGGCCGGCTGGTCCGCGAACCAGGCGGTGAAGGAGGCCAGTTCCTCGGCGGCGGGCGAGGGCGGCAGCGCGTTCACGGCTGCGGTCAACGCGGGCCGCTCGGCCGCCAGTTCCGCGTCCGGATACTGCAACAGGAGCGACAGCAGCCGAAGTACGAACCCGCGCTCTGCGGTGTCTTCGGGGCCGGGACGTGCGCGGCGCCCGGCCGCCGGGCGGATGCGGGCGCGCAGGGCGCTCATACGGTCTCTCCTGCCGGGTTGCCTGAGACGGCGGTCCGGCGCCGCAGGGCGGGAAGGCCGAGCATGACCTTGCGGCCCGAGCCCGTGCCGGACGGGCTGTCGCCGGTGCTCTCCACGGGGCAGCGGTCCTCCATCGCGCTGAGTGCGGCGGCGTCCTCCCGGTGCGCGGCGGGGACGACGTACCGGTCGGTGTACTTGGCGACGGCCAGCAGCCGGTGCAGGTCCTCGGCCTGCGCGGACGTGAGACCGACGGCCTTGAGGGCGCTCTCGTCGGCCTGCTCGCCGAGGGTGCGCTGCCGCATGTGGCTGCGCAGCGCGGTCAGTTTCATCAGCACCCCGGCGACGACATCGGTGTCTCCGGCAGCGAAGAGGTTGGCCAGGTAGTCCAGCGGGATGCGCAGGCGGGTGACGGCGGCGAAGACGTGGTCGGGGTCCTCGGCGTTGCCGCCCGCCTCGCCGACGGCGTCCAGGACCGGGGACAGCGGCGGCACGTACCAGACCATGGGCAGGGTGCGGTACTCCGGGTGCAGCGGCAGGGCCACCTGATACTCGCTGATCAGGGCGTGTACGGGTGAGCGGCGCGCGGCGTCGATCCAGTCCTCGGGGATGCCGGACACCCGGGCGGCCGCGCGGACCTCGGGGTCGGCGGGGTCGAGGAAGACACTGCGCTGGGCGTCGAGCAGATCCTGCTCGTCCGGTACGGCGGCGGCCTCGCCTACGCGGTCGGCGTCGTAGAGGACCAGGCCGAGGTAGCGCAGGCGGCCGACGCAGGTCTCGGAACAGACGGTGGGCTGTCCGGCTTCGATGCGCGGGAAGCAGAAGGT
Source organism: Streptomyces sp. NPDC030165 (assembly GCF_055573595.1). Classification (NCBI taxonomy): domain Bacteria; kingdom Bacillati; phylum Actinomycetota; class Actinomycetes; order Kitasatosporales; family Streptomycetaceae; genus Streptomyces; species Streptomyces sp. NPDC030165. The sequence continues at coordinate 260,463 of NZ_JBVIBD010000012.1, forward strand.
GCACTTCTCGGCCTTGCCGGTGGCATGGTTGACGTAGACCTTCTTGTACGGGCAGGCGGTGACGCACATCCGCCAGCCGCGGCAGCGGTCCTGGTCGACCAGGACGATGCCGTCCTCGGCCCGCTTGTACATCGCCCCGGACGGGCAGGCGGAGAGGCAGGCCGGATTGAGGCAGTGTTCGCACAGCCGCGGCAGGTGGAACAGGAAGGTCTGCTCGAACTCGAACTTCACCCGCTGGGCCAGGCTCCCGCTCAGGTTGGGGTCGCCGGCCGCCGTCTCGGCCGCGCCGCCCAGGCCGTCCTCCCAGTTGGCGCCCCAGGTGATGGAGGTGGGCCTGCCGGTGAGCACCGAGCGGGGGCGGGCGACGGGCACGTCCTGGCCTGCGGGGGCGCTGACGAGGTTGTCGTAGTCGTAGGTGACCGGTTCGTAGTAGTCCTCGATGGCCGGCAGGTCCGGGTTGGAGAACAGGGAGGCCAGGCGCTTGAGGCGGCCGCCGGAGCGCAGTACGAGGCGCCCGCGCCGGTCCAGTTCCCAGCCGCCCTTCCACTGCCGCTGGTCCTCGTAGCGGCGCGGATAGCCGACGCCGGGTTTGGTCTCGACGTTGTTGAACCAGGCGTACTCCACGCCGGTGCGGTTGGTCCACGTCTGCTTGCAGGTGACCGAGCAGGTGTGGCAGCCGATGCACTTGTCGAGGTTCATCACCATCGCCACTTGGGCCATGACGCGCATGTCAGTACTCCACATCCTGGCCGCGGCGGCGGATGACGGTGACCTCGTCGCGCTGGTTGCCGGTGGGGCCGTAGTAATTGAAGGCGTAGGTGAACTGGGCGTAGCCGCCGGCCAGATGTGACGGCTTGAGCAGCAGCCGGGTCAGGGAGTTGTGCATCCCGCCGCGCTTGCCGCTGATTTCGGTCTTCGGGACGTTCACGGTCCGGTCCTTGGCGTGGTACATATACACCGTGCCCTCGGGCATCCGGTGGGTGACCACCGCGCGGGCCGCGACGACGCCGTTGCGGTTGTACGCCTCGATCCACTCGTTGTCCTTGACGCCGATCTTTCCGGCGTCGGCGGTGCTCATCCAGATGACCGGCCCGCCGCGGGAGAGGGCGAGCATGTAGGCGTTGTCCTGGTACTCGGAGTGGATGGACCACTTGGAGTGCGGGGTGAGGTAGCGGACCGTGACCTCGGCGCGGCCGTCCTCGCCCAGGTGCTCGTTCCCGTAGTGCCGGGCGGCGTTCAACGGGGGCCGGAAGACCGGCAGTTGCTCGCCGAGTTCGGTCATCCAGTCGTGGTCGACGAAGAAGTGCTGACGGCCGGTGAGGGTGTGCCAGGGCTTGCGGTGCTCGACGTTGATGACGAACGGGGAGTAGCGGCGGCCGCCGGTCTCGCTGCCGGACCACTCGTAGGACGTGATCACCGAGCGGGGCTGGACGCGGGTGTCGGCGAAGGTGATCCGCTCCGCCTCCCGCTCGGCCGACAGGTGCGCCAGGCCGGTGCCGGTCCGTTCCTCCAGTGCCTTGAAGCCCTCGGTGGCCAGGCGCCCGTTGGTGGTGCCGGACAGGGCGAGGATCGCCTCGCACATGTCCGTCGCGGTGGCCAGCGAGGGGCGCCCGTCCGCCGCGCCGCCGCGCCGGACCCCGTTCGTCCGCCGCAGCCGCTCCAGCTCCTGGTCGGGGTGGACGGTGACGCCTTTGGTGGTGGTCCCGAGCCGGTCGAGGAGAGGGCCGACGGCGCGCATCTTGTCCGCCACCGCCGCGTAGTCCCGCTCGACGGTCACCAGCTTGGGCATGGTGCGTCCGGGGACCGGCGCGCACTCGCCGGCCTTCCAGTCGGCGACGATGCCGCCGGGCTGGGCCAGTTCGTCGGGGGTGTCGTGCTGGAGGGGTACGGCCAGGACGTCCGTACGGGTGCCGAGGTGGTCCTCGGCCAGTTCGCTGAAGCGGTCGGCGATGGTCAGGAAGGCGTCGTAGTCGGTCCGTGCCTGCCAGGGCGGCGCGATGGCCGGGGTGAAGGCATGGACGAAGGGGTGCATGTCGGTGCTGGACAGGTCGTCCTTCTCGTACCAGGTGGCGGCCGGCAGCACCACATCGGCGAACAGGCCGGTCGAGGTCATACGGAAGTCCATGGCGACGAGCAGGTCGAGCTTGCCCTCGGGGGCCTCCTCGTGCCAGGCGACGTCCCGGGGCCGCTTGCCGGGCGGTGTCTCTTCGGAGCGGACGGCCGCGTCGGTGCCCAGGAGGTGGCGCAGGAAGTACTCGTTGCCCTTGCCGGAGGAGCCCAGCAGGTTGGCCCGCCACACGGTCAGGACGCGCGGGAAGTTGGCCGGGTCGTCCGGGTCCTCGGCGGCGAAGCGCAGCGCGCCGGACGTCAGCCCCTCCACGATGTGCTCGGCCACCGGGCGGCCCGCGGCGGCCGCCTCGTCGGCCAGGTCCAGCGGGTTGCGGTTGAAGCCGGGGTGTCCTGGGGTCCAGCCCATGCGGACGGCCTGGGCCAGACAGTCGGCGGTGGCGCGCCCGGCGAACCGCCCCTCGCCCAGCGGGGAGGCCAGTTCGTCCGGGCCGAAGGCCTCGTAGCGCCACTGGTCGGTGGCCAGGTACCAGTAGGAGGTGCCGGCCATGTGGCGGGTGGGCCGCTGCCAGTCGAAGGCGAACGCGAGGTGCTGGAGGCCGGTGACCGGGCGGACCTTCTCCTGGCCGACGTAATGGGCCCAGCCGCCGCCGTTGACGCCCTGGCAGCCCGTCATGGTGGTCAGGGCCAGGAAGGCGCGGTAGATGGTGTCGGAGTGGAACCAGTGGTTGGTGCCGGCCCCCATGGCGATCATGGAGCGGCCCTCGGTGCGCTCGGCGTTGCGCGCGAACTCCCGCGCGATACGGGCCGCCTGCGCGGCGGGGACCGAGGTGACGGTCTCCTGCCAGGCCGGGGTGTACGGCTGGGAGGCGTCCTCGTACGAGGCCGGCCACGTACCGGGCAGTCCGGGACGGCGCACGCCGTACTGGGCCAGCATCAGGTCGAAGACGGTGGTCACCCGCCGGCCGCCGATCCGGCGGACCGGGATGCCGCGCACCATCACGTCGCCGCCCTCGGTGGCGCCCTCGTCGAAGCGCGGCAGCGCCACGGCGGCGGTCTCCTCCGCCCCCTCCAGCAGACTCAACTCCGGCTCGGTGTCGCCCAGTTCCAGGTTCCAGCGCCCCTTGCCCTCCTCGCCCCACCGGAAGCCGAGCGACCCGTTGGGTACCACCGGGTCGCCGTTGCCACGGTCCACCAGGACGGTCTTGAACCGCGCGTTCTCATCGGTGTCGCCGAGGTCGGCCGCGGTCAGGAAGCGGTCCGGCACCAGATCACCGTCCCGCTCCCGCAGCGTCACCAGGAACGGCGCGTCGGTGAACCGGCGCAGATAGTCCTCGAAGTAGGGCGTGGCGCGGTCCACGAGGAACTCGCGCAGGATGACGTGGCCCATCGCCATCGCCAGGGCGCCGTCCGTCCCCGGGTGCGGGGCCAGCCACTCGTCGGCGTGCTTGACGTTGTCGGCGTAGTCGGGGCTGACGGCGACGACCTTGGTGCCGTTGTAGCGGGTCTCGGTCAGGAAGTGGGCGTCCGGGGTCCGGGTGACCGGGATGTTGGACCCCCACATGATCAGGTACCCGGCGTTCCACCAGTCGGCGGCCTCCGGTACGTCCGTCTGGTCGCCGAAGACCTGCGGCGAGGCGACGGGCAGGTCCGCGTACCAGTCGTAGAAGGACAGCAGCGTGCCACCGATCAGTGACATGAACCGCGCGCCGGCGGCGAAGGACGCCATCGACATCGCAGGAATCGGGGAGAACCCGGCCACCCGATCCGGACCGTAGGTCTTGACGGTGTGCACCTGGGCGGCGGCGACCAGCTCGGCCACCTCGTCCCAGTCGGCGCGCACCAGCCCGCCCTTGCCCCTGGCCTTCTTGTACGAGCGGGCCTTGGCCGGATCACCGGTGATCTCCGCCCAGGCGGCCACCGGATCGCCGAGCCGACGGCGCGCCTCCCGCCACATCTTCAGCAGCGTGCCGCGGACGTACGGGTAGCGGACCCGGCTGGGCGAGTAGGTGTACCAGGAGAACGACGCGCCGCGCGGGCAGCCCCGCGGCTCGTACTCGGGGCAGTCGGAACCGATCGACGGGTAGTCGGTGGCCTGGTGTTCCCAGGTGATGATCCCGTCCTTGACGTAGACCATCCAGGAGCAGGACCCGGTGCAGTTGACGCCGTGGGTGGAGCGTACGACCTTGTCGTGGGCCCAGCGGTCGCGGTAGAAACCCTCCCACCGGGGATCCCCCGTGCCGAACACGGCACGCCCGTCCTCGCTCACCTCGTGGCGGTTGAGCAGCCGCCGGCCGGCCAGCGGCCAGCCGCGTTCGTCATCAGCCGCCGTCGGGCCGCTGATCTGTTCGTTCTCCATGAATCCGAACGTTAAATCGCCCTCGTACGGGGAACGGTGGGCGAAGTGTCCCGCAGCGCCGGGCCACAGGGCCCCGAATGTTTTCGGCCACGCGGGACCAACGACCCGCCGCCAGGGCCGTACGCCCCCGGCGGGCGCCACCTCGACCGCATGCTGAAGGAGACCGAATCGGAGGCACCTCTCATGCGCGACCACACCCGGCGGCCGGCCGGCAGCCCCGTTCTGTTCCCCCTCCCCTCCTCCCTCCCCCGGTGACCGGCGCCCCCCGGTCCGCCGGCAGCACCAGGCGGTGGCGGACAAGCCGTTCATCGTCATCTGGGAATCGACCCGCGCCTGCCCCTGGCCTGTCTGCACTGCCGGGCGACCGCGGTCCCCGGCCGAGACCCCCACGAGCTGGACCCCCGGGCCGCCAAGGGCCTGATCGACCAGGTCGCCGACTTCGGCCGGCCCGCTCCGCTGTTCGTCATCACCGGAGGCGACCCCTTCCAGCGCTCCGATCTGCTGGAACTGATCGTTTACGGCACGTGTACGGGGGTAAAGGCCACCGTCTCCCCCTCCGGCACCGTGCACCCCAGCGGCTTCCTCCCGCTGTCCGCGGGCAACGTCCGCACCCGCCCGCTCACGCGGATCTACCGCGAGTCGGACCTCTTCACCGGTCTTCGCGACGCAGACCGCCTGGGCGGCCGGTGCGGCCGGTGCGGCCGGTGCGAGTTCCGCCACGTGTGCGGCGGCTCGCGCTCCCGCGCTCACGCCGTCACCGGCGACCCGTACGCCGAGGAGCCGTGGTGCGGGTATGCACCCGGGTCGTTCCCCTACCAGGAGGAACTGGCGGACGTGCTGCCGTAGCGGATGACCGGTTCGCGTATGCAAAGGGGCGTCCACCTCACGCAGGCGGGCGGTGAGGACCGGCTCACGCACTCGCCGCCGGTGTGCGGGAGATGCTCCAGAAGTGGGCGTAGCGGCCCCCGCGTCGCAGCAGTGCGTCGTGGCTGCCGTCCTCCGTGATCCGGCCGCCGTCCAGGAAGACGACGCGGTCGGCGCGCCGGACGGTATGCATCCGGTGCGCGACCATCACGACCGTCCGGCCCGCCATCAGGCGTTCGATGCCTTCGTGGGCGGCCGCCTCGTTCACCGGGTCCAGTGCGGAGGTCACCTCGTCCAGCAGCACGACGGCAGCGCTCGCGCGATCGAGACACTCTGGCGTTCACCGCCTGACAGCAGCGCGCCGCCCTCGCCCACGTGCGTCGCCCATCCGCCGGGCAGCCGCTCGACCACTTCGTCCGGCCGCGCCGCGGTGGCCGCCGCCCGCACCTCGGCTTCGGTGGCGTCGGGGCGGCCGAGCCGTACGTTCTCCTCGATCGTACCGTCGAAGAGACAGACGGCCTGGAAGACGATGGCGATCTACACCGTCAACACCTCCGTGCTGACGGCGCGTACGTCCACGCCTCCCACGCGCACCGCGCCCGCGTCCACGTCGTGGAACGGGGCCAGCAGTTGCAGCAAGGTGCTCTTGCCCGCGCCCGACGGTCCGACCACGACGAGCCGCTGCCCCGCCGGCACGGACAACGACACGTCGTCGATCACCGTGCGGTCGCCGCGCCGGAAGGTGGCGGACGCGAACTCCAAGCCGTGATCCACCGGCCGGACCGGTTCGGCAGGCTCCGGGAGCGGCTCGGTGCGCAAGATCGCGTCGAGGCTCGCCATCACGGAACGGGCACCGCGGAGCTTGCCTCCGATGTCCGTCAACGACAGCAGCGGGTCCGCGCTGCGGGCGGCCGGCACCAGGATCGTCAGAACCTCCGCCACGCCGATGTCCCCGCCGAGCACGAGGTGGGCGCCCAGAGCCAGCAGTACGGTGAACACCACCTGCACCGTGAGCGTCAGCCCCAGTGCTCCGGGCAGCGCCGACAGCGTGGACCCGCGGGCGGCGCGCTGGACTTCCCGCAGCGAGTCGTCGAGCAGTCGGAAGCGTTCGGCGGTCCGGCCGCCGGCACGCAGCACCGGCTGGGCGCGAAGGTATTCGATCACCCGCCCGGTGGCCTCGTGGTCGCGTGCGGCGCGCTCCGCATCCCCGGCGGCCATCGCGAGCGTCCCGTACGGATCTGGAGCGCCGCCACGACCGGTGCGGCAGCCGCCGCGGCCAGTCCCATGCGCCAGTCGAGGGCGAGCATCACGGCGACGATCGTCAGTGGAGTCACACAGGCGGAGATGAGCGGTGCCAGCAGGTGCGCTACCACGCTCATCGCTTGCAGGACACCGCGGCCGGCGAGGACGGACACCTCCCCGACGCGGCCGGCGCCGTACCAGCCGAGGGGCAGCCGGGCCAGGTGATTGCCGAGCCGGTGGTACGTGCCGCGCAGGAGCGCGGTCCCGACGTGGAAACCGGACCGGTCGCTGACGTACCGCAGTACGGCGTAGACCGCGACCGCGGTACCGAACGCGAGCAGCCAGGGCCAGGCGTCCGCGGGCGCGCCACCGAACAGGGCCCGCAGTACGGGAACCAGCAGGGCGTAGGACAGGCCCTCGGCAACCGCGGCCGCCGTCATCAGGGCCACGGTGCGGAGCGTCGGCCGGGCGTACTCGTGGCCGAGGACGCGCAGCAGCATACGGATCATCGGAGTTCGTCTCCTTGCGGTACGCCACCAGGGATCTCCACGAAGATGTGGTCACTGAGCCCGCGGGGAATCGTCGCCTGCTCGGCGCCGGGCACGCGCACTCCCCTCCCGCCGGTCACTCCCGCTCCGTTCCCGCCCACCGAAGGCCGATCACGTCCGCCAGCAGGCACTCTGCCAGGCGGTGCTTGCGCATGACCCGTACGGCCCGGCGGCGGCCCGGCCCGGCCATCACCAGCCGCCGGTCGTCGGCGGCGAAGGAGTGGTGCTCCTGCACCACCACCGGCCGCGCCCGCGGAGCCGTCGATACGCCGAGTTCTCGCAGTGGCCACCGGCTTCTCCCCCGCACTTCCCTCGGCAACCCTGACGCGCACCCACCTCTCCTCGTACAAATCGAAATGGTCGAAGTGAAGCATCCGGCACGAATTAACGATCCCGCACGGGCTGACCGGGAAATCATGAGTGGCCAGGTCGCTGAAGTCCTTACTGCGAACCTGTTGCATTGTCATTCGCCATCACAGACCTGCCCCGGCAGATTCGGCGGAACATCGAAATGGCGAGATACGGCCCGTCGGCTCCCGGCGCAGGACGGACAGCTACACGCGCCCCGTATTCCGATGGGAGCATCTTTGACATTGCGGGGCGGGCTGACAGGGACCGGTCGTGCGCTGCCGGTCCGGCCGGTGCTCACTGCCGAGCGGTGGCAGGTTCACAGTGGGGGACGATGTGACAGGTACAGAGTGGTGGCTTCCGGTAGCCGCCTGCGCGGTCGTGACGTGGGTAGCGCTCTTGATCCGCTTCCGCGGGGAGGGACGCATACTGGCGACCGCGGCATCACGCGGCCGCTTCGTCATTTTCGTCCTCTGGACGGCATCCGTGGCCGGACTGGCGAGCACCCTGCTCGTTCCGTACGCGTCGAGCGTTCCCCCGGCGATCGTCGGGGCGGCCGCAGGGGTGGCGGTCGTGTTCCGCACCGGCCGTGAACAGCCGAAGCAGTCCACCGACATCGTCTTGAAAGTCCTCACCCTGTACAACTCGGTGCTGCTGGAACGCCTGGCCGAACAGGTTAAGAGCGACGAAGCCGACTGGAGCCTGCACCTGGCCGAAGGATTCTGCGACAGCTTCGAGCTCGAAGGCTTCATCGAGGATGTCAAGAACCACCTGCTGCAACGGGCCGAGATCCCCGGAAGAACGAAACAGCGCACCAACGCGACGAAGCGGGCGATCATCACTACGCACAAAGAAGCTCAGGCCGCAGTGCGGGCATGGACCACACAGGAACGCAACGCACAGAAACTGAATATGGCCGCAGGTGAGGACTCCACGGCGACGGAGAGGAAGATGCGCAGCACCCGGGCCGGCGCCGAGCAGCATTGCTGCTTCCTGCTCGGCATCGCCTACAAGTCCGGCAACCGTGCGGCCGACCGCAAGATCGAGGCCATCAAGGACAAGCAGTCCCACGCTGGTGAACGGCATGGCCTCGATGCCGCGCGCCGGCGTCGATCCTCCTCCGTGACGACTCGCGTCGGCAGCCGCCCGCGGTGAGCTAGCGCGGGGTGGGGACGTACGGGCGGGCCGGCCCGCCCTCCGGGACGTGACGCTCACCGGCGTCCGACTGGGTGGCGTGCGGCGGATCGTAGAACTGGACCTCGACGTGGGCACTCAGCGCCTCGGCGATGTGAGCGAGGGAGTGCAGTGTGAGGTTCTCGTCGCCCGACAGGATCTGACTGACCCTTCCCGGAGTCACGCCCATGCGCCTGGCGAGATCCTTGCGGCTCAAGTTGCGCTCGGCGAGAAGTCCTACGAGCGAGGCCGTGGCTTGGCGAGCGAGTAAAGTGCCTGCGGTTATGCCTGTCCCGGCCATTGCAACCCCCAGTCGCTGAGGCGTCCTGGCGGACGCGCCCTCACTAAGAGCATCCCACGTTTAGGCTTGGCTAAAAGCCCCTTCGGGACAAAGAGTTGTCGAGTCGGCGCACTGGTGTCCGATATTCCATTTCGTGACCAGCCCTGATGGGCCGGTGTCGTGATTCGGCCATCTTCCCTCCGCGAGATGTGACCTCCGGAGCCTCAAAGTCCCCTTTGGATCGTCATTACCGAGCACTGCCCTCTTCAGACTCATGCACCCGAGGACGACACCGAAGTGCCGACCACGGCACCCACGGGCCACCCGTCCACAGCGGGCCACCGCACCAGGCCGACACGAGTCCCGCCACCGGCGGCACCGTCCCCGTACGCACCCAGGAGCCGGACTTCTCGTAGCGGTACATCCTCCATGTTCGATAACGCGACCACAGGAAACGTCAGTATCTTTACGGTCGTCCAGCTTCTTCCGATCGGGGTGGTCCGGCAATGGCTGAACGACAAGCTCTGAATGTCGGCCCGTCGCGGATAAGGGTGGCGTACGAATGCTTCGGCGACGACCATGCCCCGCCCGTATTGTTGGTGATGGGCGGCGGTGCGCAGATGATCGCCTGGCCCGAGGAGTTCTGCGCTGAACTGGTCCGCTGCGGCCTGCGAGTCATCCGGTTCGACAACCGGGACGCCGGCCGGTCGTCGCACCTTCCCGACCTGCCGGTACCCGACCTGCAGACCACACTGGACGGCGGCTTTCCCTCGCCGCCCTACACGTTGTCGGACATGGCCGACGACATCATCGGCCTGCTCGACGTACTGAACCTGGACAGCGTCCATCTGGTGGGCGCGTCGCTGGGCGGCATGATCGCCCAGACCGTGGCCATCGAGCACGCCGAGCGTGTCCGCTCACTGACGTCGATGATGTCGAGCACCGGTGACCGTACGGTGGGCCGGCCCGACTCCACCGCGCTCGCGGTGCTGGGGACGCCCCCACAGGACCGCCAGAGCTTCATCGCCTGGCAGCTCCGGGCCCTGCGAGCCGTGGCGTCCCCGGACTTCGCGTTCGACGAGGCCGCAGTGACCGAGCGGGCCGAACGTGCTTACGACCGGCGTCACGACCCCGCGGGCATGGTGCGCCACTTCGCCGCGGCCATGGCCTCCGGGGACCGCACGGCACAGCTGCGGTCCGTACGACTTCCCGCGCTCGTCATCCACGGCACCGACGACGTGATGATCGACATGAGCGGCGGACGAGCCACCGCCGCAGCCGTCCCTGGCGCCGAGCTCGCCATCATCGACGGCATGGGCCACGACCTTCCCCGCGCGCTGTGGCCCCAACTCACCATGCTGATCGCCCACCTGATCCACCGCGTCGAGACGGCGGCCCGGTCGCACTTCAGAGAGCCCGGCAGGAGGAACGGCTCGATGAGGATCAGCTCCGCGCCCGCCTCGGCGAGGGGCGCGAGCAGTCGGTCTTGACCCGCCTGGACTTCCTCCGCGGTTATCACGTACCCCTGCGGCTCCAGCGTGTGCCGGCCCATGTCGTTGACCCTGACCAGGATCGTCACCCATCACGAACACCAACCTGCTTCCCACGCAAGCCGTCCACAGAATCGACGATTCCTCCCACCACTGGCGACAACCACCCCTGAAAGGAACACGTTCATGGGCCGCCGCAGCTGCCCGACCTCTGCGGCCGCCGACGGTTGGTCCTGTGACCGGGGCGGCCCGGAGGACTGCATGCTCGACCAGCCCACCGGCTGGTGTCCGTCGGTTGCCGCTGTACGGGCAGAAGCCGGCCCGGCCGGAACCCGGCTCACCCAGCCCGGCACCGCGCGTCGGGGCAGAGCCGCACCCGTGCCGGTGACGGGCATTCCGGGCAGTGGCCCCCGCAGTGGCCTACTCGCTGAACCACTTGGCCATCCACCCCTCGTTCTGTGCGGAGATGACCCGTTCGCACTGCTCGACGAAGGCGTCGTCGGTGGCGGCGTCGGGTGCCTCGGCGCGGCGGGCCGTCAGGCTCTCCAGTTCCGCGGCGGTACGGGAGAACTCGACCTCCTGGTAGGCGTATCGGGAGGCCGCCGCGTGCGCGGTGACCGCGGCGGCAACGGTGGTGACCGTCGCGACCCACGCGGTGGTCCAGTCCTGCCCGAAGACGCCGGATATCGCGCCCAGTACCGCGGCGGTGGCGGCCAACGCCAGTTCCACCCGTCGAACCTGGGCGTTCCGTCGGCTCATGTGCGCGGCCCGGGGCCGGTAGTAGCCCTCGACCTGGCCGACGACCCGCAGCTCCAGGTAGGACACGATATCGGTGACGGCGGGCAGCGCGCGCCGGCGCGGGGTGCAGGGGAGGGTGCGGGCAACCAGGTCGGAGGCTTCCGTGATGACCCGCTCGGTGCGGTCCAGGAGTACCTGGGGGGCGTCCGCGTCCCGGTAGGGGGCGACGCGGGCGAGGTACGCGTAGATCTCGCTCTTGAGTTCCTCGCTGACGGAGCGCAACCTGGTCCAGTCGCGCACCTGTTGGGGGCCTGCCCTCTTGGTGGCCAGCGGCACGAGCGCCACCGCGAGGGCCGTCAGGAACGCCAGGGCCTTCCCTGCTTCGTCGCTCCACGCCATGATCTGCGCAGCAGCGGTGCCGGCACAGGCCCCCGTCACGCCCAGCACGAGGGCGACGGTCCTGGCCCGCCCGATCGCGCGCTTGGCGTGGTCGGCCGCCTGCGACCATGAGCTTTGGCGGTCCCATAACCACTGCACGGTTGCGTCCCCTGATGTCCCCACAGGCGGATCTTCTCAGCACTACCGTCAAAAGGACAGCGCGCACCGACCGACCCGTATGGAATGAGATGCCGGAATTACGCCGCACTGAAGGTACGAAGCCGTCCCGGACAAGCCGTCCGCCCCGTCAGGCGGCCGTGATCGAGCAATCTCCGTTACTGGGGCGCAGGTTGAGCACCCTGGGCTGGGTCGCGCTGACGCTGGGCAGTGGGTGCCTGGGCATCCGCTACGGGAGCGCAACGGCCTGGGGAGGCTGGGGGCTGCTGGCGGCCGGGGCGGCCCTGGTGGTGGCCGGGGCATGGGGGGTACTGCGGGGACGGCAGCATCTGACGCCCGTCCTGACCAGCCTTCAGGGACTCCCCGCCGACGAGCGGGTCGTGTTGTTCCTCCGGGCGTTCTCCGACGACACCGGGTTTTCCCGGGTGGCCGCACTGCGGTGGTTTCTTCTGCTGTTCTCGTCATTGCTGCCGACGCCCGCCCATCTGCGCACCGAGGAGGACCAAGTCGGCCGTGCGGTCGCACCGTTCGGGCGGATGGTCGCGCTCGGGCGCCCGTCCGACCGGCTGCCGAGGCTCGGCGCCGAGCGCAGTTACGCCTCGGACGAGACATGGCGGGCCGAAGTACTCGCCGCGCTCGATCGTGCCGCGCTGGTCCTGCTGGTCGCCGGGGCGGGCCGGAGTCTTGCCTGGGAGGTCGATCAGGTGGTGGGCCGCGACGATCCCACCCGCCTGATCCTCGTCGTCAGTCGTGACCGTAAACAATACGGCCGGTTCCGGGAGGCGTTGGGAGGCCGTTTCCCCAACGGGCTGCCGCACCACCCGCCGGCGCGGATGCGACACCGTCTCCTGCGGGGGCGCTACGTCCGTGCCGCGATCTGGTTCGACGGTGACTGGACACCACACTGGGAGATGCTGGACGGCAGGTTCCCGCTGATCGGGCTCGCGCGTCGCACACAGAGGGCGCTGCCACGCGCACTGCGGACGGTCTACCAGCGGGCCGGCGTGCCGGCACGGGTCACGCCCACGACGCCGCGCCCGTGGGCGGTGAAGCTCAGTATGCCGCTGATCGCCGCGTTCTGGCTGATCCCCCTTGCGTTGCCCGCCCTCGCCGCCCTCCTCGCCAAAGCTGTCAACGCCGCCGTCACCAAGGCCTTCGCCGGCTCTTCCGGCACTCCCGTGGATGTCAGCACCGACGCGCCCAGTGATTTCTCCACCACAGGCCACGACAGCGTCCTCGACTTCCTGTCCGCGGCCTGGCCGATGTGGTTGTGGGTGGCCGTCGTGGCCACGTGCGGGTACCGGGTGTGGCGCGGCGGGCCCTACGTCATCATGATGGCCCGCATCCAGGGCGTCTTCGTCCCCGTCTTCCTGCTGGCATTCGTGCTGGCGACGCTTCCCGCCTACGCCAGGTCGGCGTTCGTCGCCTTGAGCCTACTGGTGCTGGTCGTCCTGGGCATGCCCGTAGCCGCCATGCTGCTCTTCCGTCGTGACGTGCGCGATTGGATCGACTCGCGCCTGTAGTAGCAGACCGTCGCCCCACAGGGGCCCCGGTGAGGCATGGGATGCGCCATGGTGCTGCGCACGGCTGGCGCCCCCGTTCCCGTTGGTCCAGGCCAGGAGAGGCCAACGGAATGAATCCCTTGCCCACCATGGAGCCGGCGCCGCAGTGAACGACTTCTACGCTGTCGTGCCACTGGGCTGCCGGTACGGGCCGGCCGGAAACGTCGTCAGGTAGTTGCCACTCATCGCCCGCCCCTGCGCGCCCTGGAAGCGCGCAGCTGAGCGGCGAGTCGAAATACGCCCCACTCCCGACATCTCCCAAGCGAGCAGCAAGCGCGCTTCGGGTTTGAACCTGCGGCTTCGGACAGCCGAGCACGTGTTGGCCGACGCCCGGGCCGAGGGTGTCGTACTGCGGCTGGACGTCACCGAGGTGCAGGTCCGCCGGCTCGCGGCCGACCGCGGGCCACGCGAGCGTTCGTGTCGGGCAAGAAGAAGCAGCACACGCTGAACTGACCGACGAATGCCCACGATCATAGGTAGCTGATCGACATATATTGTTGTGCTACCTATGGTGGGGGCATGAAGAGACGATCTCTGCAGGAGCCGACCTCACTGATCTTGTGCGCGGTGGCGGACCAGCCCCGTCACGGCTACGCGATCACCCAGGAGGTCAAGAAGATCTCGGACGGGCGCGTGACGCTGCGGACCGGCACCCTTTACAGCGCCCTGCAACGCCTGCTCGAAGACGGACAGATTCAGGTCCACAGCGAGGAGACCGTCAGCGGGCGGGCCCGTCGCACCTACGCCCTGACACCGGAGGGGCGCGCCACGCTGTCCGCCGAGGCCGAGCGCCTGCGCGCGACTGCCGTCGAGGCCGAGCGCCGGCTCGCGGTCCACCGGACCGGCCCGAAGGGAGCCAGCGCGTGACCGAGGAACCCGAACAGGCCCCCTCCTCACGGCTTTTGCGTCTGTACCCGGCGTCATAGCACCGCGAGCACGGGCCGGAGATCGCCGCCATCCATGCCGACGTGATCCGGGGCGCCGGGCGCCTGGTGCGCTTGCGAGAGGCCGCCGATGTGGTCCGGCACGCGCTGCGGGTGCACCTGTGCCTGACCTCCGCGGACGGCCCCGGGCGTTTCCTGGCCGCCGCCGCGCCCTACGTCCTGGCTGTCGTGTGCGCCCCCGCTCTGTTCGGTGTGCTGGTGAACAGCACGTCGTGGACCGACGAGTGGACCGCGCAGATATGGGCGGACGGAGGGCAGACGGCAGACCTGGTGGGTGGGTCGTCAATGAGTGTGTCACGTTGGCCTGTGCGCTGGCGGTGCTGTGCGGGGCCGCAGGACGGTGGGCGCCGGCGAGGCTGCTCGCTGTCTTCGGTGTGGTGGCCCCGCCGGTGACCAAGTGGGTGTTCGAGGCGGACTACCTCATCTACCATCAGTACCTGGACCGCCCGCTGGCCGCCACTTCGGACATCCTCCATCCCGTACTGATCGTCTTGATCCTGCTGTGCTGCCCGGCGGACCTGCCACCGGTCCGTGCCGGCGACCGGGCAGTGATCGCGGCCGTGGCCGTGGACCAGTTTCCTCACCCATACGCTCGCCTGGTTCAAAGGCTCCGCCGGGGAGACGACGTGGACCACGCAGACGCTGTGGATGACGGAGATCCTGGCGCCGTTGGCCGTATTGACGGTCTTCCTGTTCGCCGCGCTGGCACGGGGCGGGCCGAGCGCGCGCTCGACGACCGCGGGAGTATTCACGGCCACGTCGCTGTGGCTGTGGCGCGACTACGGATTGCTCGGCACCGTACCGTACGGCGGCCTCCTCGCCATGGCACTGCTCGGCGCGGCCGTCGTGGCGGTCATCGTGATGCGCCGCCGGCGCCGCACGACAAGCAGCAACGGGCCCGTCGCTCGCGGCACCTGACCCGTCGGCCCATTGCGTCAGCGGTTGCTCTTCGCTTTGGGCCAACGGCTTGCCACCACCAGCCGGCTCGCGGCGCAGTTCGACGCGAAGAAGGGCAACGTGGCCCACCACCTCAGAGTGCCGCGAAGCCGGGCTGGTCCTCATAGCCGAGACCCGTCAGGTCCGCTCGCGGTAGCCGGTCCTGGCGAACTTCGGCGGTCGGCCGCCTTGCGAGCCGACCGCCTGGCAGTTGCGGACGCGGTCTGCGGGGGCCGGGATGGTTGCCGTGACGCCGCGACTTCGCAGGTGAGCCCGGTTACTGCGGGAATCGTACGACTTGACGGTCCGCACCCGGCCCAGTCGCCGGCGAGGCCGGCCGCGCCCCAGCCGGGGAACCCGGATCGCTTCCCGGACGGGGGCCGGCCGGTCCGGCCGGCGTGCCAGGCATGGGAGTGATCGACGCCGCGGAGCGCGAAGTCGGCGCCGTTCTTCTCGACGAGCCGGCCGCTGTGCACGTGCGTGACGCCGGTTCGACTCGGATGAGGGCTTGCGTGCTCCGGCGCGCGCGCCGCGTGTCCGTACCACCGGCCGTACGGGGTACGCGCCACCGCATGGGGTGAATCATGGTGCGCAGAGTGCTGCGCGGATACGGGTGGGGCAGGAGCCAAGATGGCGGCGGCCCCGGAAGGAGCGCAAGACGTGTCACGCAGAGGGGAGGTGGGCCACCGGCCCAGTCCGCTCCCCCACGTCTCCTAGTGGGCGCAGAAGCCGGTACCAACAGGACGCCACCGCCCGGGCAACGGCCGGACTCCATCCGTACCCGGGCGATTCCGGGCACGTTAGGTCGAGTTGTGATCAGGACGGGCCAGGACGGAAGGGAGGACCGTAGTTTGCTCGGACCGGAATGCTCCAGTGTGTGACCGAATCCAGTGGGACGAGCCCACCGACACCGCGGCGGGCCCGAAAGGAAGCACGACATGACTACCGTCCGTGCGGCGGAGCGGCCTGCTCCGCCTCCCCTCTTCGCTGTATCGCTGGGCACCTGCTTGTCGATCGCCGCGCTGGATGTACTGACCGGTCCCGATCCGCAGCTCATCGCGCTCCTGATCATCGGCCCGCTGCTTGCCTGCACCCGCCTCGACGTACGCCGCACCCTGCTGGTGGGCTGCTGGGCCGCGCTGGCCGCCGTGGTGACGGGCCTGCTGGGCGGCGCCCTGCTGACGCCCGCGTTCGGCGTACGGTGGTGCGGGTTGCTGCTGGGATGCGGACTGACCGCGTACGGAGCGGGGAAACGCGCCTCCCTGGAGGCCGCCCTGCGCTCCCCGGTCCCCTCCTTGACCACCCCCAGGGACATCCAGGCCGCGATTTCGCTCCCCGCCTCCCCGGCCCCGGACGACGCGCACGCGTGCATCCGCTACCGCAGTGCCACTGACGAGCCGCGGACCGGCGGGGAGTTGCACGATGTCGCGCGCACCCCGTTCGGCCTGCGGGTCCTGGTCGGCGACGTCCGCGGGCCCGCTGCGGACACGGTCCGGCTGAGCGCGGCCGCCGTCGCCGGCTTCCGCGAAATGGCCTGCACCACGGCAGAACTGCCACGACTCGCCTCCGACCTGGAAACACGCCTCGCCCCGACGTTCGGGGCAGGCGGCTCCGTCACGACGGTGTTCGCCGAGTTCGCGCCCGGCGAGGTACGCATCGTCAACTGCGGCCACCCCCCACCCCTGCGCTGCTCGGGCCGGCACGTCGAACTCCTCGAACCCGCCGAGGCGACATCCCCGTTGGGCCGGGGGCCGCAACCGCTTCAGCAGCGTTTCCCCTTGCGGTCAGGGGACCGGCTGCTGTTCTACACCGGCGGCCTGACCGGGGCCCGCAACGCTCAGGGCACGGTCTTCCCCTTGCTGGACGAAGCAGCCGCCGTCCTGAGTGAATCCTCTCCGGAGGAAGCGCTCCGCTCCCTGTACACGCGGCTGTTCCAGCACGCCGGACGGCTCACCCAAGACCTGGCCCTGGTGCTGTGCCAGCCCGTCGAGTCCGGCACCCCCTCCACGGGGCATACGGACTGCCCCCTGGTGGCCACCGCCGTCTGGGACGGCACCGACAGCGAGGCGGCAGCGGCACAGGTCAACGAACTGGCGGCCCTGGTCGAATCCTCGCACGACGCGATCCTGGCCAAGACCCTGGACGGGCGGATCACCTACTGGAACGCGGCGGCCCAGCGGCTGTACGGCTACACCCCGCAACAAGCGGTCGGCTCCCACGTCTCGATGCTCGCACCACACGAGCGCAAGGGCGAGATCGACGAACTGCTGGGCCGGCTCAGCCGCGGCGAGAAGATCGAGCACTTCGAAACCATCCGGGTCACCAGCACCGGCGTACGGCTCGACGTGGACGTCACCCTGTGGCCGACCCGGGCCCCCGACGGGAAGGTCGTCGGAGCCTCCGCGATCGTACGGGACGTGAGCGCGCAGAAGCGGGCCGAGGCCGAAATCACCGCGCTCTACGAACAGCAACGTCACATTGCCATGACCCTGCAGCGCAGCCTCATGGGCATCCCGCCCGAGATTCCCACGGTGCCCACCGCCCACCGCTACCTGCCCGCCACCCAGGGGCCAGGGGTCGGCGGCGACTGGTTCGACCTGGTACCGCTGGGCGCCGGCCGCGTCGGCGCGCTGATCGGCGACGTCATGGGCCGCGGCCTGGACGCGGCCGTCGTCATGGGGCAACTGCGCTCGGCCGCGCACGCCCTGGCCAAGAGCGGCTTGTCGCCGCGGCGGCTGATGCACACCCTGGAAGCGACCGTCGCCGACCTGCCCGACCAGTTCATCACCTGCTGCTACCTGGAGATCGATCCGGACGCGGGCACGGCCACGATCTGCTCCGCCGGGCACCTGCCCCCACTGCTGGCCACACCGGACTCCGGTACCCGCATCCTCCCGGTGCCGGTGAGCGTCCCCCTCGGCGTGGGCGACGTCCCCCACGAGGAAGTCACCGTCTCCCTCCCGCCCGGCGCCACCCTCGTGCTCTACACCGACGGCCTGATCGAAACGCCGGGCTGTGACATCGACGTCCAGGTCGACGCCCTCGCCGCGACGCTGGACGCCGCGTTCGCGACCGGGCCCGACCTTGAACAGGCGGCCGACCACGCGCTGGCCGAGCTGCTGCCGGGCAACGGCGGACCGTACGACGACGTCACCCTGCTCCTGGCCCGCCTGCCGTCCGCCCCGCTCGCCACGGCCAGCCGCGCCCTGGAGGCCGTTCCCGCGGCGGTGGCCGAGGGGCGTGCCTTCGTCACCGAGTTCCTGGCCGCCTGCGACTGCCCCCACCTGACCGACGACGCGCGGCTGCTGACCTCCGAGCTCCTCACCAACGTCGTCTGCCACGCCAGGGGGCCCATCGGACTGCGGCTGTGCCGCAACGCCCGCGAAATCACCGTCGAGGCAACCGACCACAGCACGCACCTGCCGCACCAGCGGACGGCCCGCACCGTCGACGAGTCCGGGCGCGGTCTGACGCTCGTCGACGCGCTCGCCGACTCCTGGGGCAGCCGCCCCACCGAGGACGGCAAGACCATCTGGTTCACCATGTCCGCGGGCGCCCCTGACACACCGGCATGAGAGCCGCTGTGCGATGGAGCTCGAAGGGCACATCACAGGACCGAGCGCGCCGGCCGGCCGCGGCGCAAGCCCCGGAGCCCCTATGCCGACCGCGGCTATGACCACGAGGTCTACCGCCGCCGCCTGCGGCAGCGGAGCATCGTTCCGAAGATCGCTCACCGCGGGCAGCCGTACGGCTCGGAGCACGGCCTTCTTGCGCAGGTGTTCGGGGTCGTCGTCCTCCCAGGCCGCCGCGGAGCGGGCCGCCGCCTCCAGCGGCAGGCGGCGTCGGCGGTCGCAGCGGGCCGGATCGAGGGCGGAGGTGGCACGGTCGAAGGCCCGGTAGAGGCGGCGCGAGAGGGCCCAGAAGGCGGCCTGGGTGACACCGAGCCGCCGCCCGGCGTTGGGCGGGAGGATGAAGGTGAGGATGCGCCAGGCTTCGGCCAGGATGGCCTTGCCGGTGTAGTGGCTGGCCAAGCAGCGGCCCGGCCGGCACCGTCCTGGTAGGCAGCCCCTCGGGGCCGGGCCGCCCGGCCAGCTCCGCCTCAAGCAGCCCCAGGACGCCGGAGCGGTCCAGCAGCGCGGCCATCTGGAAGACCTTCGAATCCGGGATCCGCGCCGGGGCATCAGTCGAGTGCCGTGGCAATCAGGTTCTCCGGCGGCGGATCACGGTGGCCGGGGCGGAACAGGAACTCCTGCCCGGCCTTGTCGGCCAGCTCAGCGAGCGTGTCTTCCCAGCCGACGCGGGCGAACAGGCGCACCTGGAAAACGGTGCGCCAGCGACCGAGGCCGGTACGCCTGACGGCGGGGCATAGCAGGTCGCAGAGCTCGTCGATCGAGACGACCCGGCGCGTACCGGTGCGGGGATCGGTCTTCCGGGGCTCGCTGTGCAGTCTGCACACCCCGCGCCTGCAAGTTGGAGCAGACCGGCGTAGAGACGCGGTCTCCCAAGCCCGCAGGCTGCACTGTGCACCACCGAATCGCGCCGGGAGGAACGTCATGGAACACCCAGACACACCCCAGAGCACGGACGTCGTCATCATCGGCGCCGGCGTCTCGGGCCTTACAGCGGCCCGTCGACTGACCCAGGCCGGCCACTCGGTGATCGTCATCGAAGCGAACGACCGGGTCGGCGGGCGTACCGTCAACCTTGAGGTCGGCGACGATGTGATCACCGAAGGCGGCGGGCAGTGGGTCGGTCCCGGGCAGGACCGCGTCCTGGCCCTCCTGGACGAGCTGGGGCTCAAGACCTTCAAGACCTACGTCGATGGGAAGTCGATCTACCTCCGGAAGGGGAGGAGCAAGCTCTACGAGGGAACGATCCCGCCGTTCAGCCCGGCCGCCCTCGCCGACTACGCTCAGGTGCAGACGCGCCTGGAGCGCATGGCGAGGACGGTACCGCTGGATGCGCCGTGGACCGCCGAGAAGGCCCGCGAGTGGGACAGCACCACGCTCGGCCGCTGGCTCGACAGCAACGTCCTGACCGACGAGGTCCGTTTGCTGCTGACGATCGGGTTCAGCGTCACCGACGGTGAGGACCTCCACAGCACGTCGCTGCTGGTCCAGCTGATCCGTATCGCGGGGTGCGGTGGGATCGGGCACCTGCTCAATGTCACGGGCGGAGCCCAGGAGTCCCGGGTCACGGGGGGCACCCAGCTGATCTCCTTGCGCATGGCTGAGGACCTTGGGGAGCGGGTCGTCCTCAGCTCCCCGGTGTCGGAGATCAGCCAGGACGGACAGGGCGTGCTCGTGAGGTCCGAGAAGATCGATGTCCGGGCCGACCGCGTCATCGTCGCCATGGCCCCGTCCGACACGAACCGCATCCGCTTCTCGCCCGACCTGCCCACGCGCCGGGCCATGCTCCAGCGGCGGTGGTGCAACGGCACCGAAAGCAAGATTTTCGCGGTTTATGACAGGCCGTTCTGGCGGGAGCGGGGATTCAACGGCCAGGCGATCACCGACCTTCCGGTCGCGAACTATGTTGTGGACAACTCGCCGCCCGACGGCAGCGTCGGAATCCTGCTCACCTTCGTGGGCACGGCCGGGGCCGGCTACGGCCTGCACTGGACGGACGAGATCCTTGATGACCCCGACGCTCGCCGCGCGGCGTTCCTGGCCGACCTGAGCACACTGTTCGGCCCCCTGGCTGCCCGTCCCGTCCAGTACCTCGAAAAGGACTGGACGCACGAGCCCTGGATCAGCGGATGCGTCAGCTCACGTCCCCCCGGCGTGATCACCCAGTACACGGACGCCGATCGCCGGCCGGTCGGGCGAATCCACTGGGCCGGTACGGAGACCGCCGTCCTCAACCAGGGCTACATCGACGGCGCGGTGAGCGCGGGTGAACGGGCAGCCGCCGAGGCCCGGCGAGCGGCAAGTGTGCAAGGTGCACCATGGGCGGCCGCAGACTGGCGCACCACGGTGTAGAGGGCGGCTGGTCACGGAGGGCAGGGTGGGCCGCATCGCAAAAGCCGGCCGGACAAGGGGTGAATGTGATGAGGAAATCGAAGAGCGCGGTCGAGGAATTCGACATCGTGATCATCGGCGCCGGGATCTCCGGCATCGGTGCGGCCCGCTATGTGACCGAGTTGTTTTCCGAGAAGAAGGTGGCAGTACTGGAGGGCCGGGACGACATCGGGGGTACCTGGGACCTGTTCCGGTACCCCGGTATCCGGTCGGATTCTGATCTGCACACTTTCGGATACGAGTTCAAGGCATGGCGGGACAGGGCTGCCATCGCCGACGCCCCGCTCATCCGTGACTACCTGCGCGAGACCGTCGAGGAGAACCGGCTCGACCGGCTGATCCGGCTCCGGCACCGGGTCGTCTCCGCGCACTGGTCCAGCACGGAGGCGGCATGGACGCTGGCCGTCGAGGTCGACGGGACCACCGGCGAGGAGCCGACCCGCAAGGAGTTCAAGACGAACTGGGTCTTCGCCGGCACGGGCTATTACCGCTACGACGAGGGATACACACCTCACTTCGAGGGCCGCGAGGACTTCGCCGGTGACATCCTGCATCCGCAGCACTGGCCCGAGGGCTATGACTACGCGGGCAAGAAAGTGGTCGTGATCGGGAGCGGCGCGACGGCGATCACGATGGTCCCGTCGATGGCGACGGGACCGGGGGCGGCCGCGCACGTGACGATGCTGCAGCGCACCCCCACCTACGTACTGCCGGCTCCGCGGGTGGACTCTCTGGCACTGCTGCTGACCAGGTTATTCGGTGAGCAGCGGGGATACGCGTTGGCCCGGTTCAAGAACATCTGGATGGACCAGGGAATCGTGGTCGGTCTCCGCACGTTCCCTCGGGCTGGCCGGGCACTGATCCGCTACGTCAACAAGCGGGCGCTTCCGAAGGACTTCGACGTGGACACGCATTTCAACCCTCCGTACAAGCCCTGGGACCAGCGCCTTTGTCTGGCACCGGACGGGGACTTCTTCAAGGCGCTCAGCGGTGATCGGGCTTCCGTGGTCACCGACAGAATCGTCCGCTTCACCGAGAAGGGAATCCTGCTGGAATCCGGACGTGAGCTGGAGGCCGACGTCATTGTCACGGCGACCGGCTTGAACCTGCGCTTGCTCGGCGGGATCAGTCTCTACAAGGACGGCGAGCTCATCGACCCCTCCCAGGCCATCACCTATCGGGGCACGCTGCTGTCGGGAGTTCCCAACTGGGTCCTGGCCGTCGGGTACACGACCTCGTCATGGACCTTGAAGATCAGCCTGGTCTGCCGCTACTTCTGCGGCCTGCTCAAGCACATGGATGCATTCGGCTACGACACAGCGGTCGCCGTGGCCGGGCCCGGCATGCAGACCCGGCCCGTCATGGACATCAGCGCCGGATACGCGCAGCGCGCGAGCAACATCCTCCCGCGGCAGGGGACAAAGCAGCCCTGGCAGATGGCGATGTCCTACCCGGAAGACGCCAAGCTGCTGCGCGGCCCGCTCTTCGACGAGAACCTGCACTTCACTTCCCGCACCGACTGGACGGGCCGCGAACCGGCCGCCACTGCACCGCACATGGGCGCGTAGAGGAGGAGGCCCGTGTCCGCGATGAGCCAAGCCACCGCGTCGGCACCTGATCAGTTCGTCCGGCTGCCGAACGGCACACGGCTCTGCTACCGCCTTGACGGCCGCCCCGGTGCGCCGGCGGTCCTGCTCCTCGGCGGCCTCGGCGAGCCGCCCACATCGCGACCGCGTAGACAGGCCCACCGGCCGCCTGGACGCGAACGCGTCGCCGCACACCCCGGCCCGGCGACGAGCACCCCGACTCGGGCGAATCGAGCCGGCCGCAACCCCTGACACCGAGCCCGAGGGCGATAGTGCACCATGCACCTATGGACCAGTCCGGATCAGCGGGAGGAAGGCAGGAGCTCGAGGAACTGTGGCCCCCGCCGCGGGACCGGGTGAGCACGCTGATACGCACGGTCGCCGAGCGGCTGCTGCAGTCGTGGCCGCAGATCGTCGACGAACTGCTGGCAGCCTCGCAACGAAGCACCCAGTACCGGCCGATCGCCGACGATCCGGTGCTCGCCGAGAGCGACCGGCGAATGAACAAGGCCAATCTCGTGCACTGGCTCACCGCGAATATGCACCGCCCAGGCCGACGCGTGCCGCCCTGTGTCGAACCGGAGATCCTGGCCTTTGCCCGCGATCTGTTCCGGCGGGGCATGGACATCAACGATCTCGAATCCTGGCGTGCCGTGCAGCGGGCCGTGTGGCACCTGTGGATCCACGCCTGCTTCGCGGCGACCGAGGAACCGGACGATCTTCGCGAACTGGTGGAGGTGTCGGTGTACTCGATCGCCACCTTCACCGACGACTCGATCACCGCGCTGTCCGCCCACATCGACGAGGAACGCCAAAACCTTGTCCGCGGTGCCCAGGCCAAGCGCCAGACGACCGTCCAGCTGCTGCTCGAAGACGCCCCGATCAGCCGTACGAGGGCGGAGGAGCAACTCGGGTATGCCCTGACCGGCGACCATGTCGCGGCGATCGTGTGGGCCGACAGCATCGAACGCGCTCACCACTTGGAGCTCGCGGCCGAACGGGTGACGCGCGCTTGCGGGGTCGGCCACCGACTGACGCTCGTCGCGAGCACAGCCGCTCTGTGGCTCTGGATGCCCACCGGCCGGACCCCTCCCGTTACGGTCCTCAAGCACGAACTGGTCGACCTGCCAGGCGTGCGAATGACTCTGGGCCGACCGGCCAGGGACCTCCAGGGATTCCGCCGCAGTCACCTGGATGCCGCCGCCGCACAACGGCTTCTGGCCCGACTGGGATCGACCCGGTCGGTCATCCGGTACGAGGACGTGCAGCTGGTATCCGTCCTGACGGCCGACCTGGCGCAGGCTGAGCAGTTCGTCACCGACACGCTGGGCGAACTCGCGACCGCGGACACCCAACTGCGGGAGACCGTGCTCACCTATGTAGGCGAGCGGTTCAACGCGTCGAGCACAGCCGAGCGTTTGTACACCCACCGGAACACCGTGGAGCGACGCCTGGCCCGCGCCGACCAGATGCTGCCGCTGCCGCTGGCCCAGAACGCGCCCGGCGTCGCCGCCGCGTTGATGCTGATGCAGCTACGCGACGAGTGACCCGCGGCAGGCAGGACGCTCAGGAATCCTTTCAGGAAGCTGGGAGTCTGCGGGCGAGCACCATGCAGTGAGCGAGCTGGAGGAACGCGTTGTGCATGTCGTCGCGTGCTTCCCAGCGGATGCGGAGCCGGCGGGGGCCGTGGAGGTGGGCGATGGCGGCTTCGGCGACCCGGCGCGCACGGCCCGGCCCCGAGCCGTGCGGCTGCCCGCGATGAGCAATCCTGGGGACGATGTTCCGCTGGCGCAGGCGGCGGTAGACCTCGTGGTCGTAGCCGCGGTCGGCGTACAGGGACCGCGGCCTGCGAAGGGGCCGGCCTCGTCGGCCGCGGACCAAGGGCACGTTGTCGACCAGCACCACCCGGCTCACCGTGCTGCGCGCCGGACGCACCCTTCTCGACCAGCACACCGACTACGGCGGCCCAGCCTCCGCCTGGGACGGTCCCGCCGTGCTCGCTGGACACCGCGCCACCGGCCAACTCCTCACCGTCGCCCCCGACCTGGACACCGATCGCAAGCAGGTCCTGATCAACGAAGTCCACCCCGGCCACGAAGGAGACGGCCCGGCCCGGGGCCAAGCCGTCCTCACACCCCTCGTCGGCGGGCCGGCTCTGCTCGCCACCGCCGTCGCCCCCACCACCGCTCGCCTGCGCCGCCTGCTCGACACCGCGCTCACCCACTCCTTGCCTGCCCGGCCCCAGACGTTTCCCGTCCACCCCACGACCACCGGTTGACGTCAAGGGCCCGGCCCTCGCTCACCGACCGCGGCCCTGCCGCGCCAGGGTGGAACTGGACGTCATGCCTCCGCGAGTTCGTGCACGGTGGCCATGTCGCTGAAGGGGAACAGTTCGTCACCGACGATCTGGTACGGCTCGCTGCCCTTTCCGGCGATCAGGACGATGTCGTCCGGGCCCGCCGCGGCCAGGGCGAAGGCGATCGCCCGGCGGCGGTCGGTGAACCGTTCGAAGGGGGTGCCGGTCTCTGTGAGGCCGGGGGCGATCTGGTCCAGTATGGCCTGGGGGTCTTCGTTGCGCGGGTTGTCCGAGGTGAGGACGCACAGGTCGGAGTGGGTCCCGGCGATCCTTCCCATCGACGCCCGCTTGGTGGTGTCCCGGTCCCCGCCGCAGCCGAAGACGGTGACGACCCGGCCGGAGGCGAAGCCGCGGATGGTGGCCAGGACCTTGTTCAGGGAGTCCGGTGAGTGGGCGTAGTCCACGATCACCAGGGTGCCGCGCGGCGTCTGAAAACGTTCGAAGCGGCCGGGGACAGCGGGCGCCCGTTCGAGCGCGGCCACCAGCGCGTCCAGGTCGTGCCCCAGAATGTGGCAGGCCGCCACGGTGGCAAGCGCGTTGGCCACCGCGAACCGGCCCGGAACCGGGATGGCGGCCGGGTACTTGCGGCCGTCGTGGTGCAGGATGAACCGCGTTCCCAAGGCGTCCGCGACCAGGTCGGTCGCCTGATAGTCCGCCTGCACGTCAAGAGCGTACGTGGTCACCGCGCCGGGCATCATCAGCTGGATCCGGGCACCCACGGCGTCGTCGGCGTTGACCACCGCGCGCCGGCACAGGCCCTGGAACAGACGCAGCTTGGCGTCCCGGTAGTTCTCCATCGTCCCGTGATCGTCCAGGTGATCCTGTGTCAGGTTGGTGAAGACCCCGACATCGATGAACGTACGGTCCACCCGGTGCGTGAGCAGGCCCATGGACGTGGCCTCCAGCACCACACTGCCGGCCCCGGCGTCCCGCATGCACCCCAGCAGGTACTGCAGATCCGGCGACTCGGGTGTGGTCAGCACCGACCGCGGCATCGGGATCAGCTCGTCGCCGATCCGGCTTCCGGCCGTCCCGATGACGCCCACCCTGGCGCCCTCGGAGATCCGCAGCACCGACTCGACCATGTACGACACCGAGGTCTTCCCGTTGGTGCCGGTGATCGCCACCATGTCCATCTGCCGCCCCGGCTCCCCGAAGTAACGGGAGGCGGCAATCGCCGCCACCACGCGGCTGTCCGCAACCCGCACGGCGCACACCTCCGCCGCCCCGGCCCACACCGACTCCGGTACGGCCGGAGCGCTGCCGTCCACGAGCACTGCCGCAGCGCCACGGGCGAGGGCCGGCGCCACGGCACAGGGCCCGCCCCCACGGTGGCCGGGAACCGCGATGAACAGTGAGCCCGGCGTGACCCGGTCGGCGTCGAAGGCCACACCCGCGGTGATCCAGGTCCTGTCCGGATCACCACGGAGAACCTGGTAGTCCTGCCCGGCCAGCAACTCGCTCAGCTTCACAATGAACCCTTCGAAGGTGGCCAGACCCGGTCGTGCGGCCGTAGCCGGGCGACAGCACCGGCGGAACGCCGAGACTGCGGTGATGACGTGGAACGGGTGGCGGCAGAACACGCGACCGAGGCACGTCCGGAGAGAGCCGGACGCGAGCGGCAGGCCGACGCGGCAGAGCAAGCCCCGCGGCGCTCTTCGGAACAACAGGGCGCCAGGGGCGCGTTACGCGTCGCTAGCCGTGGCCGTGGCCGTGCAACGCAAGGCGGCCGGTTTCAGGCACCCCGACATCGACCGCCGCATACGGCCCGGCACCCTCCGGACCCGCAGCGTTCAAGCGCACCACGGAGGGGGCCTGCGGCAGGCTCTCCCTCATGTTATCGGTGCGTCCCATGGGCCGAGTGTACGTCCCACCGAGCGGCTCGAAACCCGCCTCCACCGCGTCCGTGGGCCGAACGGCCCACCGACGGGCCGGACGAGACACGGTTGACCTGCGACAACCGGAACAGTTCGGTGAGCCGAGCCTGACCGGAACGCTTCCCACATGCCGGTCGCCACCCGCGACCGGCTACGCAGCGCGCCCAGCGCCGCGCAGCGAACACGCATGACTGAATTTCCGTTCGGGATACTCAGTTCTCCGGCAGCCGGCGCGATCGTGCTCGTCCTAGGCCTCCTACCCGGCTCACGCCCTCTGTGGTGGCTGGTCTCCGCCTGTATGGTCGGGCGAGCTGCCTCCGGAGAGCGTCCAGGTCCTGCTGCCCGACCCTCGTACCCAAAGGGGCTCCTGGCTTGTCCGGCGCTCGCACGACATGTGCCGATTCGATCCCGCTTCACCCCGGACTGCTCAGGCGTCAGGTCCGAGCAACCATGGATTGCCTGGCCCATATGCCCGAAACACACCGGGACTTGGCGCTCCGCAGCTTCGACCTGCCCAACATCTGCCGCGTGATCGCAATAGACCAGGCTGCCTACCTCACCTTCTACAGCAACTCCACTCACGGCAGGAACTCCCCCTGCCTGGACGCCCGCGCGTGTGGGTCGAGGCGGCACAACACCGAAAGGCACTGAAAGACCGATCTGCGCAGGTCAGAGATGCGGAAGGCTACACAACCGCAGGTCAGACCGGTCCGGTAGACGGCCTGATGACACAGGTAACTAGGTCGTCGCCCCGATGACTCCCGGAAAAATACCTCGTCTTCACGTAAGAAGCGGTGTGAGTCTTCACGTGAGAAGCGGTGTGACGTAGCAGGCCCGCATTTCCACCTGCCGACGCGTGCAGATCGGCAGATGGCGCAGGCCGGCGAGCGGTCGGCGACGCTTGCATCGAATCCCGACGGCGTGTCGGTGCTCGCACTCACGAGCCGCTCTCACTCAACGGAGGGTTCCTGGGCCCCAGGTGATGTTTCGACCGCCCTCGGTCGACACGAAGAGTAGCTCATGCCGCTGACCATGCGGCAGGCAGCCTCGACGGGGTTGACCTGGTCGACAAGGTTGCGGGCGCAGGCGGCGATCTGGAGCTGGTAGAGGGAGGAGTGCCGGTGTCCGCCCGGCGAGCGCGGCGGTGTGATCAGACGGGTGTCGCCGATGGCGCGCAGGACACCGGCGTGGTGCCGAGTATCTCGGCGGACAGCCATCGCGTAGGCGGGGGAGCCATCGTCATCGAGACAGCCGAGCGCATCCTCTGTGGTCACCGGCACCTCCATCTGTCGGAGAACACGCCGAGAGGCCCTGGTGCCCACGGCACCAGGGCCCCGAGGACGGAAACCCCATCTGCCGGCCTACTGCGGGGCCGGACTTCTCAAGCCGAACCACCCCGAGGGGAGAGGGTGCATGCAGAGATCGCGGATCTGTGGCCGTAAGGCCACCTTCCGTTCCGGGGCCTGCAGTACCCGGGCCGACCTTCCCACCCGGGTGATCCTGATGGCGTCTGCCTTCCACTTTCTTTCCTGCCGGTGAATCCGGTTGCAGCTGCGCACACTGCCTGCGGCCCCTGCACCGGGCCGCAGGCACGGCGGCCAACAGAAGGACCCGGGGATGACCGGCCCCGCCACTCCACCACCGATCACGCGCGCAGTGCTGGAGACACTTGCCGAGCGCATCACTCCGGATGAGGCCAATGATCTGGCCGCCCAGTTGCCGACTGATCTCCAGTCCGCAATACCAAGCTGTGATGACATCACCTGGGACGGGCATCGCCCCGATTTTCGTAGGGTCGTGAGGCGCCCGAGAGTACGACCGCCAAGCCTCCGGGCCATGTGGCTGCCGGTACCCCACTCCCGGATTCCACCGTGTTCCGCGCGGGTAGGTGCCGCGGGCCGTCATCGCCGGACAGTAGGCGGCCATGGCCAGCAGCCCCGCGCAGCACGGCACAGCCACGCGATGACGAAGCCGCACCCCGAACGCTCGTTCGAGTCACATTCCTGCGCCTGCGTTTCGTCCACGCGGCGACGAACTCACCACACCCTGCCGGAGCGTGATGCCCCGGCAGGCACAGTACGAGGAGCACTCCTGATGTCCGCTGCCCACTTCACCGCCACCTTGCTCGCCGCCGCCATGGCGGGCTTCTCCGCCACCGTCAGTCTCTTGAACACCACCTGGGCCGAACGCTCATTGACCGACTACGGCGTTCCCCGCTCGTGGTGGACCTGGCTCGGTGCGGCCAAGGCCGCGGGCGCCGCGGGCCTGCTGGTCGGCCTGTTCATACCGGTCATCGGCGTCATGGCGGGAATCGGGCTGGCTCTGTATTTTGCCGGGGCCGTGATCACCCTCATCCGGGCGCACCGGTACGCGCACATCCCGGCCCCGCTCATATTCGCGGCGCCGGTGATCGGCGCCCTGGCCTTGGGAGCCTGAGGGGGAGGTGTCGGCGACGGTGCTGTGGGCGCCGCTCAGCGCACACACCGCGAAGAGGCCGAGGCCGGCGCCCGTCCGTTCCTCACCCGCTTCCCGGTGGAAGACGCACGGACGGTGCCGGATGTGTGGTCATCACGATCTCCGCCATGAGACAAGTCGGGGGCTGGGCCGCCCGGTAGGCGAGGGCTAATATCCTCGTCGGCCGCCTTGCGCTGCAAGTACATCTGCAATTGCATCGGTGCCATGGAAGGCGCGGTATGGCGCGAGAGCTCTCGTGGCAATCCCAACGGGAATTGCGTTGAGCTGGTGTTCTCGCCGACGGCGGGGTGGCGGTACGCAATTCCCGGCACGAGGGGGGCTGGGGCAGCGTTGGTCTACACCGGCGAGGAGATCGCAGCCTTCGCCCAAGGGGCCAAGGTCGGGGATTCCGACGACCTTGCCGGACTCGGCTGACATCAACAGTGCTGGACTGTGGTCGCCCGTCCTCGCCCATTCCCCGCTCACCCGTTGCTCGGGCAGGTCCGGAAGTACCGCGAAAACGTAATCGGCAAAGTCGACCAACCTTGACAAGGCGACGACCAGCTGCCGCCTCTCATCCGAGGATTTCAGGTCCTGCGGCTCCACCCCTTCATCAAGGTTGCGCAGAAGCCTGGCGTTTTCCGGTTGCGCCAAGAATTTTTCCCACTCCAGCATTTGGTTGTATATTCCGTCGAGTCGCACAGATGCCGACTGGATGGCCGACGACCGGGCCTGGTCCAACGCAGCTTCGGTCTGTAACGTCAGAGGCACCAGAACGGCGAGAGTGATGATGACCGTCGTGGCGCTGAAACCGATGGTCCACTTCTGTTGTCCGGTGAACCCCTCAGAGGGATCACCATCTACGGCCTGCGTGTTACTCGTACGGGCCATCTTGCGAAGAGCCGCAAGGACGCCGCCCAGGAGGACACAGTGGGCGATCAGACAGACAAAACCGCCACGTATTCGGAATCGAACGCATACCCCACTCCGGAGAGGGGTCGCTGTTCGCGGTGCGTGGCTGTGCCCGTTCCGGCAGCGGGTTATTTCTGCCGGAACCAGGCCGCATTGGAGCGTTTGTAGGCGCCGGGCATGGTCAGGCCCTGAACCTCGTCGGCCGTCGAGGGCAACGGCCTTGACGGAGACGAGCCGGGCGGATGGGTGCGGGTGCTCGGGAGAGCATCCGCACCCCGCGTCAGCGTTCCCCGTCCATCAGCCGGAAGAGTTCCTCGTCGCTGGCCGACGTGAGGTCCAGAGCCGCGCCGGAGTCGGCGTCCGTACCGCCGCCGCGTCCTGTGGTCGCCGCTTTCAAGCGTGCGGCCGTCTCCTCGGAGATCTCCGCACCGGCTGCGAGCAGGGACTCCAGCTCGGCCACGACAGAGGCCACGTCGCGTGCGGGGGTGGCCTGGCGCGCCAGTCGTTCGCGTACGAGGCGGACGACAGCGTGTGGCGTGGGGTGGTCGTACACGAGCGTGGCGGGGAGCCGCAGGTCCGTGGCCTCGATGAGGCGGTTGCGCAGTTCGACGGCGTTCACCGAGTTGACGCCCAGTTCCTTGAACGTGTGGCTGCCTTTCTCGTCGCGCAGTTCCTGCCCGCCGAGTACGGCCGAGGTCTCGGCGAGGACCAGGGCCAGTAGGTATGTCTGTCGTTCGGTGTCTTCGAGGCCGGAGAGGCGGGCGCTCAGGGCTCCGCCCTCGTCGGCGGCGGGTTGTACGGTCGCGGTGACCGCCGTGCCCGGGGTGTTCGCGGGCTTCGCGGAACCACCGGGGGCGGCCGCGCCTGTCGGGGTCGGTGCCGGCCAGAACCGCCGCCGCTGGAACGCGTACGTCGGCAGGGCCGCGGGGCGGGCCCCGGGAAGCACCACGTTCCAGTCGACGGGGGTGCCATGGGCGTGCACCCGGGCGACTGCGGTGAGGAGGGCGTCCCGATCCGGGGTTCCGGCACGCAGACCGGGGATCACCACGGCCCCGGGCCGCGGGTCCGCAGTCTCCAGGCATTCGTCGATCATCGGGGTGAGCACCGGCTCGGCGCCCAGTTCCAGGAAGCCGGTGCCGCGTTCGTCCAGCACCCGGCCGATCGCGTCCTTGAAGCGTACGGACTGCCGTACGTGCCGTACCCAGTGCTCCGGATCGCGCGCCTCCTCGCCGGTGAGCGGGCGGCCGGTGACGGTGGAGACGAGGGGGATGGTGGGCGCGGCGTAGGACAGGGTGCGGACGACCGCGCGGAACTCGTCCAGCACGGGGTCCATCAGCGGCGAGTGGGGGGCGGTGCTCACCAGGAGCCTGCGGGTCTTGTGGCCGGCGGCGGCGAGTTGGTCCGTGAGGGTGGCGAGCGGGGCCTCGGCGCCCGAGAGGACGAGGGAGTGCGGACCGTTGACGGCCGCGATCGACACCGTGTCCGTCAGCTCCGTCAGCCACGGGGTCACCTCGGCCTCCGTGATGCGTACGGCCACCATCGCACCGCCGGGCGGCAGCGCGCCCATCAGTCTGCTCCGGGCCGCCACCAGGGTGCACGCGTCCTGGAGAGAGAGCACGCCCGTCACCTGTGCGGCGGCGATCTCGCCGACCGAGTGCCCCACCAGGTGGTCCGGGATCACGCCCCAGGACGCGAACAGCCGGTACAGGGCGATCTGTACGGCGAACAGCGCGGGCTGCGTGTAGGTGGTGTCGTCGAGGAGGGCTGCCTCCTCGGAGCCGGGGTCGGCCCACATCACCGAGGTCAGCGGCCGCGGCAAAAGGGGATCCAGGGTGGCGCACGCCTCCCGGAGCGCCTGCCCGAAGACGGGGAACGCCTCGGCTGCCGCGCGGCCCATACCGTTGCGCTGGCTGCCCTGGCCGGAGAAGACGAAGGCCAACCCGCCCGGCGTGGCATCGTGCAGGGTGACGCCTGCGGACCGCTCGCCGTTTCCGAACTGCGCCGCGGCGGCCAGTAGTTGTGCGCGGTCGGGTCCGCTGATGACGGCCCGGTGCCGGTGCAGGGTACGGGTGGTGGCCAGGGCGTGGGCGACATCCTGGGCGCGCAGGCCGGGGTGGGCGGCCACATGCTCGTTCAGGCGATGTGCCTGTGCGCGCAGCGCTGTCCTGCTGCGGGCGGACAGCACCCAGGGCACGGCCGTGTCGTCGGCCGGTTCCGTGGTCCCGGCCGTCCCGGGTGCCTCCCAGGCCACAACTCCCGCTTCTGCCGTCTTCCCGTCCGGTGCTTCCTCCAGGATCACGTGGGCGTTGGTCCCGGTGAGCCCGAAGGATGACACCCCTGCCCGTCGCGCGCGTCCGTTCTCCCGTGGCCAGGGCCGGGACTCGGTCAGCAGCCGTACCGATCCGGCGGTCCAGTCCACCTTGGCCGAGGGGGCGTCCACGTGGAGCGTGCCGGGCAGGACGTCGTGGCGCAGCGCGAGCACCGTCTTGATGACTCCGGCGACCCCGGCGGCGGCCTGCGTGTGCCCGATGTTCGACTTCACCGAGCCCAGCCACAACGGCCGGCCTTCGGGCCGCTCCTGGCCGTACGTGGCCAGCAGGGCCTGGGCCTCGATGGGGTCGCCGAGCGGGGTGCCGGTGCCGTGGCCTTCCACGGCGTCCACGTCCCGCGGTGTCAGCCCGGCGTCGGTCAGGGCCTGGCGGATGACGTGCTGCTGTGCGGGACCGCTAGGCGCGGTGAGCCCGTTGGAGGCGCCGTCCTGGTTCACGGCGGAGCCCCGTATGAGCGCGAGGACGGGGTGTCCGTTGCGCCGGGCGTCGCTCAGCCGTTCCAACAGCAGCAGTCCCGCGCCCTCCGACCACGCGGAGCCGTTCGCGGCGTCGGCGTACGCCATGGCCCGGGAGTCGGGGGACAGCGCGCGCAGCCGGGAGAAGTGCGCGAAGGGCGCCGGCGTCGCCATGACGGTGACGCCGCCGGCCAGTGCCAGGTCGGTCTCGCCCGATCGCAGGGACCGGCAGGCCAGGTGCAGGGCGACGAGGGAGGACGAGGAGGCGGTGTCGACCGTCAGCGCGGGGCCTTCGAGCCCGTAGGTGTAGGCGATGCGTCCGGAGACCGCGCTGCCGGCGGTTCCGGTGATGAGCATGCTCTCCCACGCGCTGGGCGCGGCGGATGCGGTGGCCGCGTAGCCGCGGTCCATCGCCCCCGTGTACACGCCCGTACGAGTTCCCTTGAGGGATGCCGGGTCGATGCCTGCCCGCTCGAAGGTCTCCCAGGCCGCTTCCAGGAGCAGTCGCTGTTGCGGGTCGGTCGCCGTCGCCTCCTGGTCGGACAGGCCGAAGAAGCCCGCGTCGAAGTCGCCCGCGTCGTGCAGGAATCCGCCTTCGCGCGCGTAGGAGGTGCCCGGGCGGTCGGGGTCCTCGTCGAAGAGCCGGTCGAGGTCCCAGCCGCGGTCGTCCGGGAAGCCGGTCATCGCGTCGGTCCCGTCGGTGAGCAGGTCCCACAGGGCTTCGGGGGAATCTGCGCCGCCCGGCAGCCGGCAGGCCATGCCGACGATCGCCACCGGGTCGGCGCCGTCCGCCGGAATCCGGCACGGCTCCTCCGGAGACGGCTCCTCCTGCTCGGCCAGTACGCGCGCGACGGACTGGGGAGTGGGGTGATCGAAGGCCAGGGTGACCGGGAGGGGCAGGCCGGTCTCCTCGCGTAGCAGATTCCGCAGCCGGACCGCTCGGACGGAGTCGAGCCCCAGTCGGCGGAAGTCCGTGTCGGAGGAGAAGGGGACGGCCGTGCCGTCGTGGCCGAGTATCTGGCCGACGCAGTCGCGTACGAGGTCCAGCGCCTCCTCGGCCGTGTCCGGGGGGACCGCGCCGGGACGGGCCGGAACGGTCACCGCGGCGAGGCCGGTGAGCAGCCGCTTGATCGCCCTGCGGTCGGGTTTCCCGGCGGCGGAGAGGGGAAGCCCGGGCACGGTGACCAGTTCGAGGGGGATCTTGTGGTCGGCGAGACCCTGCCGGCGCAGGAAGGCGGTCACCTCGCGCAGGCCGATCGTGCGGTCCGCGTGGCCGGTGACGACCAGGCACGGGTACTCCCCGAGCCGGTCGTCCGGTGCGCCGGCCACGGCCAGCGGCCCCAGGCCGGTGAGGCCCGCGAGCAGGGCCTCGACCTCGGTGCCGGAGAACGTCCGGCCGCCCGTGTTGATCTGCTCGGCCGCCCGGCCGTGCAGCACCACCACACCGTCCGCGCCGATGGCCGCGAGATCGCCGGTGCGCAGCCAGCCGTCCTCGGTGAGGGCCGAACGCGTCAGCTCCGGCTCGCGGAAGTAGCCGCGGAACAGGCTCGGCCCCCGGTACTGGAGTTCGCCCCGCTCCCCCGCCGCGCACAACTCGCCGTCCTCGTCGACGACCCGTACGGCCACGCCGGTGACCGGCTTCCCCACACTGCCGTCGGGGTCGCCGGCCCGGGTGCGGGTGCCGATGCCGATTTCGGTCATTCCCCACACCACGACCAGTTCGCAGTCGAGGATGTCGCGGACCCGGGCGGCGAGCGCGGGGGCGACGTCGGCTCCCGCCGTGCGCACCTGGTACGGCGCGAACCCCGCCGGCTTGTCCGTCCTGGCCAGCCGCTCGACGGCGTCTCGCAGTTGTGCGGGGACGGCGAAGACGACGCGGGGGTCGTGCTGCCGCGCCAGTTCCAGGAACCGGTCCACGTCCCAGCCGGTGAGCAGGACCTGCCCGCAGGCGGCGGACAGCGCCGCGTGCATCGCCTGGAGGCCGAACAGATGCGTCATCGGGCAGGCCGTGAGGACCGTACCGGTGAAGGCGTCGGCGGCCTCGGCGGTGACGGCTGCGGTGTTCGCCAGCAGGCCGTCGTGGCTGTGCACGCAGAGCTTGGGCCGCGCCGAGGTCGTCCCGGACGAGGGGATCAGGGCGAGCGGCATGTCGGGAGTGACGTCGACCGGCTGGGGTACGCTGCCCGCCCAGGCCGCCAGGAGCCCGTCCAGCGACCTGATCCCCGGCTCCTCGCGCTCCTCTGCCGGTGTTCCGGCCAGCAGTACGCTGCGCAGCGACGGCACGCTCTCCAGGAGCGAACGGGCCGTCGCCCCACTCTCACTTCCGGAGTCCGACAGGACGAGCAGAACGGGTTCCGCCCGGGTCAGCAGTGCTTGGAGCTCCTGGGTCGTGGTGCCCTGGTGGACGGGCAGCAGGACAGCTCCGACGGCCGCGGCAGCCAGGTGCAGGGTGACGTACTCCCAGCAGTTCGGCAGCCGGGCAGCGACCACGTCGCCGGGCGCGACCCCCGATTCCTGGAGGCCACGCGCCAGGGCGTCGACGTCCGACCGCCACCGCGCCCACGTCCACGAGCGGTCCCCGTCGACGAGGGCCACCGCGTCGGGGGCGGTCTCCACGGCGGCCTCGAACACATCGGGCAGTGTGCGGCCGCCCGGTGGCTCCGCCGTGTCGGTGGGCGGCTTCATCGCGTAGTCATCTGTGGGGACGGGCACCATTACTCCCGGATCGCTCTCAAGCACTCTCGTCAGTCGTGGGACGGGGCGGGGTACGGACACGGGCTCCTGCCCCGGTCAGGGCTCAGCCCTCGTGCACGGTGATCGCCCGGGACGGGCACAGGGCGCCCGCCAGGCGGGCCGTGGACTCCTGGTCGGGGCCGGGCTCGGTGAGGAGGGTGACCAGCCCGTCGTCGTCCTGGTCGAAGACCGCGGGTGCGTTCAGCACGCACTGGCCGGCCCCCACACAGCGGTCGGGATCTACGGTGATACGCATGTCGTTCGTCTCTCCTGCGGTGGAAGTGGCCGCCCGGCGGCCGGTGGCGCGCCGCCGGGCGGACGGGGCCGGACTCCGGCTACCAGCGGACCGGCAGCTCTTTCAGGCCGTGGAGCACGCCGTCGTACTTGATGTCCAAGCCGTCGGCGGGCACGGCGAGTTCGAGGCCCGGGATGCGTTCGAAGAGCTTGCGGTACGCGACCTCCATCTCGACCCGCACCAGGTTCTGCCCCAGGCACTGGTGCACGCCGTAGCCGAAGGCCACGTGGTGGCGGGCGGAGCGGGAGGGGTCGAACCGGTCGGGGCACGCGAAGACGTTCTCGTCGTGGTTGGCAGCGGCGACCAGCGGCACGATGCCCTCCCCCGCCCTGACGAGCTGTCCGGCGATCTCCACGTCCTGGACCGCTACGCGCAGGGACACCAGGTCGGCGACCGAGTGGAAGCGCAGCGTCTCCTCCACCGCCCGCTCGTCGCCGATCCACTGCGGGTTGGCCAGCAGGGTGACCACGCCGAGCGCGATGTTGTTGGCCGTGGTCTCGTGGCCGGCGATGAGCAGCAGCATCAGCACGCCGGACATTTCGTGGGGGGCGATGGTGCCGGTGGCCAGCAGCCGGGTGACGAGGTCGTCGCCGCCCCACTTCTGCTTGATCTCCACCAGTCGGTTGATGTAGCGCAGGAGGTCCTTGGCGGCGGCCATGCGGTCCTCGTCGGTGGAGGAGCGGAGGGCCACCAGGATGCGGGTCCTGGATTCGAAGAACTCGCGGTCGGCGGGCGGCACGCCGAGCAGCGAGGAGATCACCAGGGAGGGGATGGGCAGGGCGAAGTCGGCGACCAGGTCGGCGGTGTTGCCCGCGGCCAGCATGGCGTCCAGCTGCGCGTCCACCGTGCGCTCGATCGCGGGCTTCATCGCGCGGACGCGCCGGACGGTGAACTCCGGGATGAGGGCCTTGCGGAACCGGTCGTGATCGGGTGAGTCCATGCCCACGAACCAGCCCGGGATCTGGTCCTGTTTGGGCACGCCCAGGGTCTCCCCCACGTTGGGGAATCCCTCGTGCTGGGGGTTGGAGCTGATGCCCGGGTTGGTCAGTACGGCGCGTACGTCCTCGTGCCGGGTGACCAGCCACACGCGTTTGCCGTCGGACAGGTGCGAGAGGACCAGCCCCTTGCGGTCGCGGTAGCCGGCGTAGTCGGGCGGCGGGAACGGCACGCCGGGCTCGCGCGCGGGGAACTCGACGACCAGCGGTTCCGTGCCGGGCTCGGCGGGGTCGGCCACATCTGTGGCGGCTGTCTGTGCCGAGACCGGGCAGGTCCGCGGCGGGGCCGGGTCGGTGTGCGTCATGGGTGGGTGTCCCCTTTCGAACGGCCCGGTCAGCCGGCGCCGTAGAACGCGCGGACCCGGTCGATCACGAATTCCTGGTCGGTGGCGGTCAGTCCGGTGTGCGTGGGCAGGTAGAGGCCGTCCTCGGCGAACGTGTTCGCCTTGAGCGTGGGCCAGTCGGGGTGGAAGTACATGGGCTGCCGGCTCATCGGCTTGAAGAACAGCCGGGTCTCGACGGACTCCCCGGCCAGGAACTCGCGCAGTTCCTCGCGGCGTTCGGCCCGCAGGTCGTACATCCACAGCACGTCACGCGGCGGCATCAGCGTGATGCCGGGAATGCCGGCGAGTCCCTCGTCGTAGCGCCGCTCGATCTCGCGGCGGGTTTCGAGGATGTCGTCCAGGCGCTCGGTCTGGGCGAGTGCCACGGCGGCCTGCATGGCTGTCATGCGGAAGTTGTAGGCGACCTTCTTGTGCAGGAAACTGTGGTCCTTGGTGAAGGCCATGGCCCGCAGGTGTGCCAGCTGTCCGGCCAGCCGGGGGTCGTCGGTGAGGCAGATGCCGCCCTCCCCCGCCGTAATGATCTTGTTGGCGAACAGCGAGTAGCACGCGATGTCACCGACCGGGCGGATGCCGTGGGCCTCGGCGCTGTCCTCCACGACCCGCAGGTTGTACTGGTACGCGATGTCCATGATCGCGTCCATGTCGCAGCGGCGGCCGTAGACGTGGACGGGCATGACGGCCTTCGTCCGGGCGGTGATCTTCTCCTCGATGCGGGTGACATCGATGTTGAGGTCGTCCCCGCAGTCGACGAACACGGGCGTCGCGCCGGTGTAGGTGACCGCCCACGCCGAGGCGATCATGGTGAACTCCGGGACGATCACCTCGTCACCGGGGCCGATGCCCAGGGCCCGCAGGGCCAGCGTCAGGGCCGCCGTCCCGGAGGAACAGGACACGCCGTGCGCGACGTCGTTGTAGTCCGCGAAGGCGCGTTCGAAACGCTGGACCATCGGGCCCTGGGACGATATCCAGCCGTCAGTGACGGCACCGGTCAGATACTCCAGCTCTCTGCCGTCCAGGTGCGGCCTGGACACGGGGTATTTGAACGACATCCGCTGCCTCTTCCTCGTCTTCCTGGTAGTCCTCGTAAGTACGTGTGTGCTCGTGCGGCCTTATGCCAGGGCCGGATGTCCGAGGACCAGCTCGGCAGCGGTCTCCCGGCCGCCCGCCGCACGTTGCAGGGCACCGAGCCGCTCCGCGTTCTCACGGAAGGAAGGGGTCTCCAGCACCCGCGTGAGCTTGTCGATCACGTCGTCGACGTCCATGTCCCGCGGCCGGTCCAGGGTCAGGCTGATGCCGAAGTCCCGGCCGCGCGCGGCCTGGTCGTAGCAGTCCACCCACAGCGGCCGCACCACGAGCGGCTTGCCGAAGTACACGCCCTCGTTGAAGCCGTTGCCGCCGCCGTGGGTGAAGAACACCTTCACGTTCGGATGGGCCAGCACGTCCAACTGCGACGGAACCCAGCTCTCGACACGGAGGTTCGCCGGCAGCGACTCCTTCGGTGGCAGCATGTGCTGCTGTTCCGAGGGCAGCTTCCACAGCACCTGGTGCCGCCCTTCGAGCCGGCGGGTGACCTCCACCATGGCGTCGACCTGCTCCTGGGTGAGCCGGGTGATCGTCCCGAAGCCCGCGTAGATGACCGAGGACTGCTCGTCCAGCCATCGCGACACATCGTCGTCCTGTGACGCCTCCGGCAGCGGCGGCACCATCGCACCGACCAGCCGTATCTTCTCCGGAATGTCGAAGGGGTAGTCCAGCTCGGCGATCGAGTTGCACAGCACCAGGTCGGCGCGGTCGATTCGCGTCATCAGACTGAGCTTCCCGATGCCGTGTGCCTTGCGCCGCCGGTTCTCCTCCGCCACCACCTTGCTCATCTCGGGCGTGAGGAACATCGCCAGGTTCCGCCACTTGAACAGCGCGTTGCTCATGCGCTGCGGGAACGTCATCGGATAGGGCAGGCCCGTGTGCGGCACCGGGAAGCCCCGCGGGGTGTAGCCCTTGGTGAAGGGCACGAACGCGGTCAGCACGTTGCTCGGCACGAACGGGACACTCAGCACGAAGGGGATCTTGCGGGAGATCGCCAGCTCGATCGCGAACGCGCTGATGCAGTCGATGACCATCAGCGCCGGCTTCACCTCGTCGACGACGGCCGCCAGCTTGTGGAACTTCTCCTCGTGCCGTCCGGGCTTGTAGGAGTGTCGCACCACCGCGCGGTGCGCCTTGAACCGCGAGGACTGAGTGACCTCGCGGTAGACCGCGTCGTCCCAGGTCACCGCCGACAGCTCGGTGACCACCTCACCCGTCGAGGCGAACTCCACGGGGGACCCCACCCCGGTCTTCTTCACGTCCCCGCGCCGCGGCTCGTCGGTGGCGAACCAGAGATCCGGAACATTCCGGCGGGAGAGTTCCTCGGCGAGTACGAGCAGCGGATTGGCCAGCCCGCTCTCCGGAAGACTGACGAAGAGGATCGGCCGTCGGGCGGAATCCATTGTTTTCCTTTCAGCAATGACGGACGGGGTCGGCAAGCGCACCGGCATGCGGGCTACCGGCCGCGCGCTCTGTGCTCTCACGTCCCCCACCGGAAAATCCCTGGAGAGCCCGTGGCGCGGCTTCCGGGGCAGGACCGAACCGGCCCTCCGTGCGAGGGAGGGCCCGGACCAGCGGGTACAGCGGTCCGTACGGTGTCACCGGCGCGCGGCCCTGACGTCCTCCGCGATGATCCGCTCGATGTTCCGCTCGGCCAGCGCCGTGATGGTCACGAAGGGGTTGACGCCGATGGATCCGGGTACGAGCGCGCCGTCCGTGACATAGAGGTTGCGGTAGCCGGCGACCCGGCCGTAGAGGTCGGTGGCCTTGCCCAGGACGCAGCCACCGAGCGGGTGGTAGCTGAAGTCGTCGGAGAAGCTCTTCAGCTGGGATCCGAACAGGTCGTAGCGGTACATCGTCGTGTTGGCCTTGTTGATCCGGTCGAACAGCGACTTCGCCGCGTTGACCGCGGGCGTGTTCTGGTCCCGGGTCCAGCGCAGCACGGCCCGGTCGCTCGCCTTGTCGTAGACGAAAGTGCCGCGCTCGGGGTTCTTGGTGATCGCCAGGTAGAGGCTGACCCAGGTCTCCAGGCCGGCCGGCATCGGCGCGATCTCCGCGAAGACCGGGGCGGCGGGGTTGTCCCAGTCGTCGATGCCCAGGGCGGGGATCGACGACTGGTGGGCCCCGGTGGGGTTCCAGACGTGGTTGGCCCGGCCGGTCATGATGTTGCCGTTGGGGCCCCAGCCCGCGCCGACCTCGGCGTTGAGGTCGGGCAGCGTTCCGGTGTCCCGGGCGCGCACCAGCAGTTCGGTGGAGCCGAGGCTGCCGGCGCCGAGGAACAGGTGGCGGCAGCCGATCTCCTTGTGGGCGACGGTCCTGCCGTCGGAGTCGATCTGGTCCACGGACAGTACGTAGCTGCCGTCCGGCTGCCGGCGGATCGCCTTGACCTGGTGCAGGGTCTCGATGGTGACCTTGCCGGTGCCGAGCGCGGCCGCCAGGTAGGTCTTGTCCAGGCTCTGCTTGCCGTGGTTGTTGCCGTAGATGACCTCGCCCGCCAGCGCGGACTTGGGCGCCTCACCGGCCGCCTCGCGCCGCATGTGGCCGAAGTCGTAGACGTTGGGAACGAAGGTGGTGCCCAGGCCCGCCTTGGCTGCCTGGTCGCGCGAGACCCGCGCGTACTTGTACCACTCCGTCTCCTCGAACCAGCCCTTGTCGATGTGGTTCACCTTGAGCATGGAGTTGGCGCGCGGGAAGTACCGGTCGTACATCTCGGCGGCGTCCACCCGCGGGAGGACCTCCTCGAAGTACGAGCGCTTCGGCACGACCGCCATGCCGCCGTTGACCAGCGACCCGCCGCCCACTCCCCGCCCCACGTACACCGACATCTCGTCGAAGTGCACCTTGTCCAGCACGCCCGCGTACGGGTCGATGTTCCGGTTGATCACGTCCAGCCACAGGAACGAGCCGAGCGGGGCCTCGGTGCGTGTCTTGAACCAGCTGGAGCGGCGGTCGGGCTTGAGCATGCCGCAGAAGACGTTGCCGTCGTCGGCGGGCTCGTTCCACAGCCGGCCCATTTCGAGCATGAGCGTGGGGACGCCGGCCTCGCCGAGCCGCAGCGCGGACACCGCGGCGCCGTATCCCGTACCGATCACCACGGCCGGTACGAACGAGCCGCTGGCGGCCTGCGGGCCGCCCTGGCCGGCGGCCGCGGCGCGCGGAGCGGCGGAGATCGTGGTCATTCCAGCTACGGCGGCGCCGCTGAGGGCGGCCAGTCCGAGCAGACGGCGCCGTGACAGATGCTGGTTCTGCTGGTTCTCGAACACGCTGGTAGTACCCGACCTTCGCCGACAGGATTCTTCCCCCGCAGGGCTGTTTCGCGACGCCGTCCCGGTGGGGACCACGGGCCGTGTCCACCGGTCCGAGCCGCCGCGCGCCACCATCCTGTTCAAGAAAGACTGGGGTAAATGCCAGAGGCTGCCCGCCGGCCGGGGCATCGCCCCGTATCCGCTGCCGGGGCACCGTGCGGCAGGCGGCACTCGTCATCTCTAGGTTATTTCGAGCAATTTCAGGCCGTACGGTCCCGCCATGAACTCCCATTCCACGGCGGCAGTACTGACCGCCCGCCGTATCGCCGTGTCATTCGTGGCCACCGTGTCGGCGGTGGGTGTCACCGCCTCCCCCGCCCCGGCCGAGGCCCTCGGCGCGCCTGCCGGAGCGGGCCAGTACGCGCCGCAGGCGGCACGCGCCGCGCACGGGATTCCCTTCACCGACGCCACGGTGACCCGGCGGAAGGACGGCTCGTTCACCGTGTCCTGGAGGGCGCCAGGCGTCGGCTCGGTGACCGTCCACACCGGCGGCAGGGCCGTGGCGCGCGGCGGGG
This sequence comes from Streptomyces sp. NPDC030165, assembly GCF_055573595.1. NCBI lineage: Bacteria > Bacillati > Actinomycetota > Actinomycetes > Kitasatosporales > Streptomycetaceae > Streptomyces > Streptomyces sp. NPDC030165. The sequence continues at coordinate 302,829 of NZ_JBVIBD010000012.1, forward strand.
CCGAGGCCACCGTCACCGTACGGGGGCTGCCCGCCGCCGACCGCCAGTGGTTCCGTCTCGTACCCGACCAGGGCGACCCGCTCACCCTCGCCGACCGCTCGCTCCACCTGGAGGGTGCAGCCAACTTCCGCGACGCGGGCGGCTACCGTACCGCCGACGGCCGGTGGGTGAAGATGGGTGTGCTGTACCGCTCCGACGAACTGCACGCGCTCACCGACGCCGACCTGGCCAAGCTCCAGCGCCTGGGAATCCGCACGGACGTCGACCTGCGCATGCCGCGCGAGCGCGCCCAAGCCCCGGACCGCATACCTTCGGGCGCGCGCTACGTCGTCGCCGACGTCATCGGCGAGGACACCTCGGCCGAACTGCCCGCCACTCCGCAGGAGTCCGTGCGGACGCAGCTCGCCGGTTACCGCTGGGCCGTCTCCAAACCCTCCGCACTTACGGCGTACCGCTCACTGTTCACCTACGCGGCCGACCCCGGCTCCCACGGACTGGCCTACCACTGCTCGTCGGGCAAGGATCGTACGGGCTGGGCCAGTGCCGCCCTGCTCACGGCCCTCGGCGTGGACCGCCGCACGGTCATGCGCGACTACCTGGCCAGCAACGACTACCTGGCTGCTGTCAACGCCGCCAAACTCGCCCAGCAGCCGCCCGGGGCCGCCGCCCGCCTCAAGCCGCTCCTGGACACCAGGGCCTCATACCTGGACACGGCCTTCCACGAGGTCAGAGCCCGCTTCGGCACGTTCGACGCCTACCTGCGCAACGGACTGGGCCTGAGCGAGCAGGACCTGGAGGGGCTGCGGAAGGCGCTGCTCACCGACTGACGGCCGGCCGCAGCCTGGTCCGCCCGCCGAAAGGCCCTGACAGTCCGCGGAAAGAATGCTCCCTCCCGGCACATCGCCGGGAGGGAGCTTCTTGTTGCTACCGGGCGGCGGCCCGCCGCCGGTTCAGGACAGGCCCAGTTCGTTGTCGAGGAGGTCGAAGACCTCCTCGTCGGAGGCGGACTCGAAGTCGAAGTCCTCGTCCGACCGGGACTCGTCGTGCTCGGCTGCCGCGGTCACGTCCCGCAGAGCGTTCCACTTCGCCTTGAGCACCTCCAGCCGGCCGGCTATCTGCTCGTGGATCTCCTCCGTGATGTCGAGCCCGCCGAAGGACTTCTCCAGCTTTTCGAGTTCACCGAGGAGTGCCTCCGGGCCGAAGGACGACTCGGGCGCGGTCCGGGCATGGAGGTGGTCGACGAGTTCCGCCGGCGTCGGATAGTCGAAGAGCAGGGTCGCCGGCAGGCGGATACCCGTCAGAGCGCTCAGGTGGTTGCGGAGCTCGACCGCGGTCAGGGAGTCGAAGCCGAGGTCCAGGAAGGCGCGGTCCTCGTCGATTTCCCTGGCCCCGGCGTGGCCGAGCACGACCGCGACCTGGCCACGTACGGCATCGAGTACGACTTCGCGTCCCTCTGCCGCCGACAGGCCGGTCAGGCGCTGAGCGAAGGCGGCCGCGGCATCGCTTTCCGTGGGAGCCGCAGCGGCGCGTCGGCCTGAGGTACGGATGAGGGTGCGCAGCAGGGGCTGGGGGTCGCCCTGTGTGCGCAGCGCGGCGAGGTCCAGGCGGACGGGGAGAGCCATGGGCTCGGCGGTCCC